>PHBH01000047.1:0-58852 GCA_002840535.1 Deltaproteobacteria bacterium HGW-Deltaproteobacteria-15
CAGGAGGGGCTGAAGGCATTCCTGGAAAAGAGAAAAGCGGTCTGGAAAAACGAGTAAAACACACTTACCGCGGCAGAGAGCCAAGGGCGGGGCAACCCGCCTTTTTGTTTGAACAGCCATCATGGCGGCGAGTTCCTATCACCTCACCTCACCGGGGACAGCTACTTCTCGGTTAGGTTCCACACTCCGTCCCACGAAGAGCTTGAATCGCATGAGAGAGCCTTGCAGCGGTGAGCGTAAACAGTCGCAACGGGATCGTCCGGGAGCGATTCAAAGATTGCAAGGGCTTCCGGCCATTGCTTTCGGTAGCAGTAAGCCAGCGCCTGGTGGAAGCTCTCTATTGCCGCAGTGTTCGGTTCGTTCTCGAATCCGAGGGGCTCATACACCCTGACGGGTGTCTTGCGGCCTACTACACGCAGCTGACCGATCTCTCGCCCTGAGAGCCGCCCGTTCACTTGCGCCCACGTCACCTCGGACACCATCAGGTAGGTGCCAAAGGGCTTGTTCGCCCCTTCCAATCTCGATGCCAGGTTCGCTGCGTCTCCGAGCACGGTATAGTCAAAACGGCTGCGCGAGCCCATGTTGCCGACAACAACCGTTCCGGTATGGATACCGATACGAGCGCGAAGAGTCTCTCCCGTTCTTTGCCTGAATTCCTCACGCCGCTCTTCCAGCTTGTGCTGACATCTAAGCGCGGCTCTACACGCCCTGAGAGCATGATCGGACTGTTCAAGAGGAGCATTCCAAAAGGCTATGATCGCGTCTCCCTCGTACTTATCCAGAGTCCCGCCTTCCTCCAGTATGATATCCGTCATATCCGAGAGGTAATCATTGAGTAGACCGGTAAGGTCCTCCGGACCCAGCCTCTCGGAAATGGACGAAAAACCCTGCAAGTCGGAAAAAAAGATGGTGAGCTCTCGCCGCTCCCCGCCGAGTTTTAGCTTCGACGGATCGTCCAGTATGCGCTCGATGACCACCGGACTGAGGTAGTGCTTGAAAGCGTGCTTCAGGAAAGCCTTCTGCCTCCCCTCAGTGGCATAGTTGAAAACCAGGCCACCCACCAATGAAGCTACGACCGCACTCTGGCCGACAACCACGGGCCACCAGACGCCCAGAGCGTAGGCCGCCATGCCCGCCGCGGCCGGCACGGGCAGGAAGATGGTGATGATGAGCAGGGTGTGCCATGCTTTCCGGCTGAAAAGCACGACAGCAAAAGCGCTGATCCAGCCCAGGAAAAGCGTGGCCGATATCACCGGCAGCCTGGGGGCATCGACCATGAAATCGCGCGAAAGCAGGTTGTCGAGCATCGTAGCGTATATTTCGACCCCGGGATAGACATTGCCGACCGGCGTCGGTTTAAGATCGTAAAGCCCCGGAGCGCTCAACCCGAAAAAGACATAGCAATCCTTGAAAACGCCGACGTCTATTGTGGGCTCCTCTCCTGCGCGGAGCCGCATCTCGGATTGAATAACCGAGGCAGCGCTATATGTCGGATGCGTGGACGAAGGACCGCGAAAGCGAAGGATAGCCTTTCCCGATCGGTCTATGGGGACTGTGACGCTGCCGATTTGCAGCAAGTGGTCGTCGATGCGGGCTGATGCGGGTCCGCGACCGGATGCATCTGCCGCAAAGTAGGGGGCGATACCGAGAGACAGCACCGGCTGCCCATCGAATACCCTGAACGGGCTCACACGGCGAAAGACGCCGTCCACATCCGGCCCATCCATAACGTTGGCCAGAAATGAAGCGGTATCTGCAACTTCCGGAATGGGGAAGGAGGCATGAACCATCACGAAGCTTTCGCGTCCCGGATCCTTTAGCCATTCATCCAGATGGTCAAAAACAAGCCGTGGTCTTCGAACGTCTTTCGGCCAGACTGCAGCGCTGCCTGTGTCCTTTCCGCCGAAGAGGGTGCCGACAAAAGCGGGTGCACGTCTGATGGCCTCACCCAATGAAGCGTCGTCAGATGCTCCATACACAGAAGGCTCGCTGTAGATCACATCAAAAATAACCGCTTTTGCGCCGCTGCGAGTGCAAAAGTCGATTACGGGCCCGTAGACTTCACGGGGCCAGGGCCAGGACAAACCATTCTCCCGCGCTCCCCAATCGAGGCTGTTCTGATCCAGCAGAATCAACTTGATCCTGCCGGTGGCAGGTCCCGGAGCGGCAAAATAATTGACCCGCCATGCCCAGGTGACAAACTCCAGCCGGTCCAGCGCCCCCGTCGCCCACAAAAGGAGCGAAACGAGCGCCGAACCGGCTCCGATGAGGGTTACATAGACGATTTTTTTTAAGTTCCTCGTCGCCAATTCCGCTTTCCTGTCAATGAGGAGATCAAGAAATAGATTGCATTCTTCTCTCACAGAGCGTACAGAGCAAAGCGGTGGCTTGACGTTGCGGTGCTACCTGCAAATCCGGCAGCAGCTTCTTTGTGCTCCGAAGAGGTCTTGACCTGTTTTTTGGAATCAAAAAACAGGTCAAATGGCGCTCTCTCCTCTGTTACTCTGCGGTCTCTAGCGAAGCGTGCGAGAGACCTTCTTGTTTACCCGCCAGTGAATGTGAACTATTCAATACACTTGGCCCATGGCTAACTCAAACCGCAATTTCCTGACGGCAGGGGCGGCGCCGGCCGAAAGAGAGCTTCCGATAGCCTGTCTAATAAAAGCTATCCGATCCTCGGGGTCCGGATGGGTCTTGGCAAAGTCCAGTCCTCCAGGCTTCAGCTGCTTTTCCATTTCGGTGAGCATTTCCACCAGGGCCTGCGGGTTGTATCCCACCCGCTTGAGTATTATGACGGCAGAACTGTCCGCCTCCTGCTCCAACAGCCGCCCATAACCATTGTTTACAAGCGTAGAGGTAATGTCGCTGATTGACCCTTCGAAAGCTTCGGCAACCTGAGCCACCTCTGCAACACCCATATTTTTGGCGCTCTCCGTCGCAATGAGGGTCAGAGCCGAAGTCAACCTGGCTGTCTTGATAGCCTTGAGCCCGTGTTGAGCCTGCACATGGCCGATTTCGTGAGCCAGCACCGCTGCAAGCGCGTCTTCGGTTTTGCAGAGCTTCAGCATGCCCCGTGTGACGAGGACAAGCCCTCCCGGAGCAGCAAAGGCATTGATCTCCGGTGAATCGACTATCAGGAAGTGATAGCCGCCAAACGTATACGGCCGATCGGATGCCAGGGCCAGGCTCTGGCCGACCTGGTTTACATAGAGGTTCGCCTCCTCGTTGTTGTACGGGCGATGCCTGCCGAGAATTGTCGCGGCTACGGACCTCCCGATATAGTATTCCTGCTCAGGCGTAATATCCTCGACCGTCTTGCCGGCAGCGGCTGCGCTCTTGTTGATCGAATCCGCCTGATCCCTTGAAACATAGCCGGTCTCGACACCAAGCTCGGTAGCCATTTGCAGTGCAGGCTCCAGCAACTCGCAACCGATCATGGACAGCATGAGCACTGCCGTGATCGCACCGAAAATCGTGGTCCTGAATCCAAAGATCTGAACTCTCATCGCACATCTCCTTCAGAGGATTTCAATGAGCCGGCTTTCAGGAAGCTCTGGATCTGCGCCGGAGTCATCTTTATCGCTTCCATTCTGTCCACCGATGCGAAATCCGCCCCTGCATGCTTGGACTTGAACTCTTTCTCCGTCTCCAGGTTGAATCCCTTGCCGGCAAGCGTGATCTCTTTCCCGGAAGCATCCACCCGCGCATCGCCTTTCCCTGGATTCAGTACGATCTTCTTGTCCGAGAGCGCAGACTCGTGAATCCAACCCTGCTGCCCCCTGGCCGTTTTGACCTCCGCCCAACCGGCTTTCCGCTGCTGGATGGACACCTGAGCGCCATAGGAGACAAGCTCGACCACAGGCGCCAGAAAGGATGGCGTCGATCGGACCTGACCGGTCCTCACCTGAACGCTCATGTAACCGCCATCAGATGAAACAGAGCCTGCGGTCAACAAGATGACTGAAATGCAAACGAGAACCTTCCATCGAATCATAGAGTTCCTCCCCCGAATCCCGCTTAGTTGCCGCTAACCTCCCCCCACTTTTTGTGGAGGACCCGGATAGGTTCGACCGATCCGGGGTGAAGAGGGCGTAGAGAGACCCCAAACTTGACACCCTCGTAAAAAGTCGGAAAACGCCCTTTTTCGTCATTCAACCGGGGTGACGACTTTTTTCGAGACCGTCAAACTTCACTGCCCTAAGGAAAAACTTTTGTTTCGGTCATTTGGACTTTTTGACATTTGGTACCCAATACGTAATGGTACTACGCATCAGAATGCAGCATTTTGCATGCCATGGGAAGGATTTCCCAAAAATGACCAATTTGCGCAAGCTGGCGATTAAACCTGGACCGAGTTCTCTCGGTTCATGTGCATTTTTTGGTACACCCTGTCGATGTTCTTATCCACTTCATTTCCTGCTAAACTCGCTTGATCTCAAAGACTTTCGGCACATCTCCCCGATCCTGAACGAGAGAGCAGATAACCAGAATTTTATGTTCATCCAGTCCGCGTGGACTCGCGACAAAGAATTGCTTTACACTTTTCCACCACCTATGAACCGTACTGAGCTTGCGCTCACGAGACTGTAGGAGGCAGGGTATCATGAACTTACGTTTGAAAAAAAGGAATCGTCTTTTTCTTGCTGTGACCCTGTGTGCAATTTTCGGCTTGGCGGCCGGTTGCGCTACGTCGCCTTCACCCACAGGAACCAGTACAAGCCTCACGGACCTTGAGATGGTAGGCCGCTTTGGTGATCTGGAGAAGGCAGCGGAAGGAAAACTGAGTGCTCAAAATCCAACTGCAACGGCGGTCCAAGGTCCCCTGTGTCTCGCCTACGCCAGAGTCAAGCGGTACGACAAGCTTTTCAATTGCCTGGACCAACTCGAAGCCCAGATCCAGTCTGGGGATACGGTGTTAACAACCGACAAGGCCATGATCTCGAATTCAGACGGGACACCGATGCCCAACATGCTTCGCGCAGAGGCGTTGATGGAACTCGGTAACTATCCGGGCGCTGTCAAGCAGGCCAAAGTCGCCCTAGGGAGGGTACAGGATCGAATGGTGGCAGGGTTGTGGTCGCCGAAGCGGTACCGATTGTCGATCATGGGCACCCTCGGGCTGGCTTATGCTCTCGGCGGGGACCGCAAGAATGCTGTGGAGACGGCAAAACAGATCGAAGACCTCTCGCTGGGCTTTGTCGGTAGCGCATTCACCCGCCCTTTACGGGCCAATGTGCTGGCCAGAATCCACATGGCCCTGGGTGAGTATGGAAAGGCCTTCGAGTACGTGAAAGACGAAGACAGCGCATGGAACCGAACGGTGTGGTTCCTCAACGATGCCGCCTGGGGGTATTCGGGGGGAGATGGCGCGGAGATCCATGTCACGCTGCCGAAGCTGTTCATTCGCGGCAAGTGCCTTTCGGAAATCGGGCGCATGGATGAAGCGAAGCGGACCTTGGACGCGATCCTGCGAAACGTGCGGATTGAAGACAATGGCGAACTCTACTGGCTCACCCTGTTTGAAAGGGGGAGGGTTGCCGAGCAGCAGAACAACTTCGTCGAAGCCATCAGTTTTTACACCAATGCGATCGAGGTGATCGAGCGACAACGGTCGACCATCCACTCGGAGGTTAACAAGATCGGTTTTGTCGGGGACAAGCAAACCGTCTACGCACGCCTCATCGCCCTGCTTTCAGAGCAGAACCGGGTTGCTGAAGCCTTCGACTATGTCGAGCGCTCCAAATCGAGGGCACTGGTAGACATGCTCGCCTCCAGGAAGGAATTCGCTGTTCAGGGGCTTGATCCGCATAGGACAAGGCAGTTGCTGGCTGAGCTGGAAGCCCTGGAAATGGGCTCCCGGGTCCAGGTCGAGTCTGGCAACCCCCCCGGGAATACGGGCGCGCGCGGTCTTCAGATTGCCTTGCAGGAGATTAAACGCACCTCCCCGGACCTTTCCAGTCTGGTCACGGTTTCCTCTGTGCCCGTGGAAACCCTCAGAAGTCTTGTCCGGGAAGGCGAAACGCTGGTCGAGTATTACTATCAAGGGACCCGGATGGTTGTCTTCGTCCTCAACCGCGACGGGCTGCGGATGTTGACCCAGGACGCAACCGGTATCGATCAAGAGATTCAGCGCTTCCGAAACGACATTCAGCACGTGGACACTCAGGCGTGGCAGGACTCGGCCCGAACGCTCTATACCAGGCTCTGGAAACCCCTGGAAGGGGTGATCACCGAAAAGCGCGTCATCCTCGTGCCCCACGGGTCGCTGCATTACCTCCCCTTTGCGGCTTTGCTGAGAGCGGACGGCAGTCCCTTGATTGAGCATTTCCACATCCGGTTTCTTCCCAGCGCAAGCATCCTCCAATTTCTCCGGCCGGCAATGGCGACACAAAGTCCAAGGCTCCTCATTCTAGGCAACCCGGATCTCGGCGATGCCGCCCTGGATCTGCATTTTGCCGAGAGCGAAGCCAGGGCCGTATCAACACTCTCTCCTGACTCCCGCATGATGATTCGCAGGGAAGCCTCGGAAACGAATTTCAGGAAGGCTTCGCCGTCCTTCCATCGGCTCCATTTCGCAACTCACGGCAAATTCCAGGCAGAGTCGCCGCTCGAATCACGGCTCTATCTGGCAAAAGATGGCGAGAACGACGGGATGCTGACGGCCGGCGAGATTTACACGATGAGCATGGATACCGACCTGGTGACCCTGTCTGCCTGTGAGACCGGGTTGGGCAAGGTTGCCGGTGGTGACGACGTAGTCGGGTTGACGCGGGGATTCCTTTTTGCCGGCAGCAGGTCCATCGTTGCAAGCCTGTGGAGCGTCGACGATCAGTCGACGGCGGAACTCATGAGAACATTTTACGAGAATCTCACCAACATGAGCAAAGACAAGGCATTGTCTGAAGCCCAGATCAGGATTCGAAAGTCTTTTCCACACCCGTATTTTTGGGCCGCATTTCAGCTTACGGGCAGGGCCGATTGACCAGGCACCACTAATGGACTACCCGGTGTTCCTCAGCCCCTGAGCCACGCCGTTGAGGGTCGTGCCCAGTGCATCCTCGATCAGCGCCCGACTGGGATCGTCTTTATTTCTCGTGAGTTTGCGGCGCAGAAGGCTTACTTGCAGAAGTGAGAGCGGGTCAAGGTAAGCGTCGCGGTGGGCGATATCGGTTTGCAGCAATGGCTGATCCATGAGCATGTATTCAGACTGGCGAATGTTTCGGATGGCGTCGACGGTGCGTTGAAACTCAGCCTCAAGCTCGCTAAAAAGAGGGATGTTTTTTTCGCTCAGATGTTCGATGTACATACGGGCAATTCTAAGGTCCGTCTTGGCGCAGACCATTTCAATTTTCCCTAGAAGATCGTCGAAAAAACACCACTCTCGGGCCATGCGGCGAAGCACGTCAAGTCCCCCGGATTCCTTGGAGACTTTTGAAAGAGCTGTCCCCACTCCCAGCCAGGTGGAGACGTTCAGGCGGATCTGCGACCATCCGAATGTCCATGGGATTGCACGAATGCCTTTCATAGTGCCGGCGCCGGTTTCCCGATAAGCAGGGCGAGACCCAAAATGAACATGAGCCAGTTCCCTGACCGGCGTGGCATCGAGAAAGAGGTGAAACAACCGATCATCCTCATTCACCAGATTGCGGTAGACGGGCAAAGCCAGCTCGGCAAGGCGATCCATCACCTGGTGGAAGATCGCGTCATCGCGAGGCTCCAGTTCCTGACACCAGTCGGTGAAGGAAACCAACAGGGTGCCGGTCAGCATCACCTCAAGGGTGCGTTCCGCAACGGGCAGCAGGCCGAATTTTTGCGACACGACTTCCCCTTGTTCGGTGATTTTGATGCGTCCATTGACAGTCCCCTGAGGGAGCGCCGTGAGAGCGCGAAAGACGGGCGAACCACCCCCACGGCCCACGGTTCCGCCTCTGCCGTGAAAAAGCGTAAGCGTAACGCCTGCATCACGACAAAGTTCGGCAAGATTCTCCTGGGCCTTGTGCAGCAGCCATGTTGCCGGGATAAGCCCTACGTCTTTTGCTGAATCGGAGTAGCCGATCATCACTTCCTGATGCATTCCACGGGCCTTCAGTTGACGCTTGTAGGCGGGATCGAAAAAGAGGGAGCGCATGATCTCGGGGGCCCGCGTGAGGTCGTTGCCTGTTTCAAAAAGGGGCGCCACGTCCAAACGGGAGCGTGGAGGGTCCGACGACAAATCTACAAGCCCTGTTTCGCGAGCCAGCAGCAACACGCGCAGCATATCTTCAACGGCGGAGGCCATGGAGATGACGTACGTTGAAGCCGCCCTGGGTCCCACTTCATCCTGTACCCGGCGCACGGCGCGAAAGACTTCGATCGTTCGCTTCGTCCGGTCTTCGATGGGCAGCAAATCGCTGATCAGAGGACGTCGGCCAAGAAGCTCCCGCTGCAAAGCTTCACGATCAAGAGATCCCAAACCCACTGTTTGTGCAACGTCGTCCACTGCTTCGGCATGCACCCTTGAATCATCGCGTATATCCAGCATGAAACCGTAAAAACCGAGAATGCGGACACGGGCAAGCAGCGGATCGAGAAGAGTACGGTTTGCACGATCCGCCCCCGCCCCCGCCAGCGCGTCACGAATAAGTACAAGGTCCCGTTCGAAACCCTCCGCATCCGGATAGGCGACACCGTTCCCGGCAGACCGGAAGCCGGTTTTGGAAGATAAGAGCTCGAGGTTCTTCTTGAGTCGCGCGGAAACGTAACCGAGCTTCACCCTGAGAGGCTCATCCGCGTTTCCTTTTAGATCGGCCTCGTGTACCTCGGACAATTTCTCCCTGTCTTCATTCAACGACTCTTCGAGATCATGAGGGACAGGCTTGACACGGGTAGAAAGCGCAAGGGTCGAGATGAGGGACTCCACGGTGTCTCGATACATGTCGATAACCGTATGGGAAGCAAGCCGTGCAGCCTGAACGGTGACCTCGGCAGTTACATAAGGATTGCCGTCGCGGTCGCCGCCCACCCAGCTTCCCAGGCGGACGGGCGAGGAGATATCGAGTTTCTTGTGATACACTTGTTCAAATGCACGCCCGAGTCCGTCGACCAGCCGGGCACCTGCATCCGAGAAACGGTTTCTCAAATACCACATCACGCTGCTTACCTCTTCAAGCACCGAGGGGCGCCCGGGCCGCACTTCCGATGTCAGCCACAGAAGCTCCACTTCCGCCTCTATGGATTCTTCCAATCCCTCCCGTTCTGAAGGGGACGCCCTGTCCAGAGCCAGAAGCTTGTCAGCGACACGGGCCTGAAGAGCCAGGACACTGCTGCGTGTCGCCTCGGTGGGATGGGCGGTCAAGACGGGTCTGACTTCCATGCGGGACAGAACCTCCGCTACCTGCTCGGCGTCATACCCTCTTTGATGAAGTTGCTTGATTGCCCAAAGAAAGGACGCCGGCTGGGGAGGTGCATCCGGCTTATTCTGATGAGCACGGCGGCGGCGGACTCGATGCACCTGTTCGGCGGTGTTGATCAGCAGGAAGAAGAGCGCGAACGCGCGGGCGACTTTGGCCGCTATTTCCAGTGAATAGGTATCCACGAGGGATAGAAGGTTTTCAAGGTTCGAGGCGGCGGGGTCGCCATGCCGCCGTTCCCTGCAGGCGGTTCTTAGATTTTCCACCGCGTTGAAGCATTCTTCACCTTCCATGCGACGAATAACGTTGCCCAGTGTCGAGGCCAGCATGCGAACATCTTCGTTCAGCGGACGATCTTCTTCACGAGTGGTGGGTGGAGGAAGCAAAGACATCGGAATATCTCCCATAGATGCATGATAGATCACTTCAGACCGCAAACGCAAATATGGAAGGTAGATAGACGAGCAGCGCCATCGAATCGATCTTGGACTTTCCAAAACCTTGCATATCAAACTACTCGGGCGACTCCCATGCGGGTGTCGTCGACGAACTGCTCGGTGGCATTGTCGAGCTCGCGGCCATGGCGTCCCAGATGCCCCTGGGCCGTTCCCTTGCACCAGAAGACAAGTCATTGCAGTCAGACCCTCACTGAGCTAATCCAACAGTTGTCATGCAGCCTCTGTCAAACTAACCACCGGTGAGATCTTGACAAAAGAGGTGAGATCTGGCAGCTTTCACGGGAAAAGCGGCTCGGCCTCCGTAAGACCTTTTCTGGCGGCCGGGGCAAGGACAAAAAGGGGCGGGACCGTGCGCCCGCACCGCTTCAGGAGGCAGCATTATGACCCGAATTCTGCAGTTCCTGTTTGCTGGATGGTTTGCATGTTCAACGCTCTTCTTCTGCGTGACCGCAAGGGCCGATAGCTCGCTCAATTCGATCCTCACGCCTTATCTCACCAAGTATGAATTGCCCGCCCTCGCGGCGGCTGTCGTCAAAGACGGAAAGATCGTTTCAGCCGGGGCGGTGGGAACGCGAAGACACGGGACGGACGTACCCGTTACCCTCAGTGATCGATTTCATCTGGGTTCGGACACGAAGGCGATGACCTCCCTGCTCGCAGCCATGCTGGTGGAGGATGGGAGGCTGCGATGGGATGCGACCGTTGGCGGCGTGTTCCCGGAGGTCGCGGACAGCATGGATCCGGATTTCCGGCGCGTCACGCTCCAACAGCTGCTCACGCACACGAGCGGCATACCCAGCGACGACCAGAACCTCTTCGAAGTGCTCAAGGGCTCCATGGAGCAGGACGGCAATCTGGACGAGCTCCGGTACTGGTTTTTCCTCCAGTGGAGCAAGCGGCCGCTGCAAATGAAGCCGGGAGTCGGCTTTGCGTATTCGAATGTCGGCTATACGATCGTCGGAGCAATGATTGAGCGTGTCAGCGGCAAAAGCTGGGAGGAACTGGTGGTCGAACGCATTTTCACCCCGTTGAACCTGAGATCGGCCGGTCTCGGACCCCAGGCTACCGTCGGCAGGATAGACGCGCCTCTGGGGCATGTCCGGATCAACGGCAAAGTGAAAGCGTTTCTTTCCGGGGCAAACGGGGATGTCCCTCCCATTCTCGGACCTGCCGGCATAGCGCACATGTCGATTCTCGATTTTGCAGCCTGGGCAGGATGGAATGCGGGCGAAGGCAGGCGAGGACCCTTTCTCGTGAAGCCGGAGACCATGCGAAAGCTCCATACCCCAGTCGTCACCATGCCTGAAAGGAAGGATCCGCCCCCGGGAACACCTCCGGGAGGAAAATACGCGCTCGGTTGGGGGGAGCTCACAATGGAATGGGCAAAGCGTCCCCTCATATATCACGGCGGCTCTAACAGCATGAACCTGGCCCATATCTGGCTCGACCCGGAGACGGATTTCGCGATGGTGACCTCCACCAACATCAGCGACAGGAAGGCGAACGAGGCTCTTTACGGACTTGCTCGTGAACTCTACCGTGTTTCGCACCCCGCACCAGCCAAGTAGGAAAAGGAGAACGAGTGCGGAAGGGGGAGAGAAGTTCTGTTGAGTGCCGTTGAGAGGGATTCCTTCTAACAGGAGTGATGTGACATGAGAATGAAGCCTGCTTTCCTGCTCATTGCGCTGTTCGCCTGTTTTCCACCGACCCTTCCGGCTTCCGATTCAGAAGCCCTGACATTTCACTCCTCGTTTGAGAACGGAAGGCTTTATCGTGCCGGTGAGATCCGGGTGGTGGAACTCAAGGGGGATTACCGGCAGATGGGCCGGCAATACGGGTCTCTCCTGAAAGAGGATTTGCTCGCGCTCAATCGCAAAATCGAAGAAGTCTTCATAAAGAAGATGAAGATGTCCCCAACACGCATGGCCGCGATCGCCGGAGCAGTCTACGACCGCTACCCGCAAAGATACAAGGAGATCCTCCACGGAATGGCCGAGACATCCGGTCTGGGGCGAGACGGCATCATCCTGCTCAATGCCGTCGAGTGGTTCCCCAAGATAAACCATCTCTTCTACGGGCGCTGTTCGGGCGCAGCCGCCTGGGGGCCTTACAGCCCGGACGGAGACGTGGTATTCGGACGCAACAACGACGACGACATCCTCTACCGCGATTTCGCCCGGCACATGGTGGTAGCCGTTTTCAAGCCCGGTGACGGAAGCATTCCCACGGCCCTGGTCAACTATGCAGGGGTAATCTACAACGCAACCGGCATCAATGCGGAGGGGCTTTTCATAGAGCTCAATTCGGGGCCATGGATGGGATTCTCCCTCGAGCGCACCTCCATTTTCACCACCCTATTTTCCTATCTCCAGGAGTACCGCGATATCCCTCAACTGGACAGGGCGATGCGCTCCACACTGGTAGACATCAGCGCGATCATCAATGTGGCCGATAAAAAGCGGGCTTGCTCCTATGAGTGCTCCCTTTGGGATACCCGGCGGCGAGACCAGGACGACGAAGGATTCCTCGCTGCTGCCAACGCGTTCCTTCTCCCCGGGTGGAACCTGTCTTCCGTTGACCCGAGCATCGAGCCGGACAAGAGCGGCCAGAGACAGGGAAATCTTGTCACATTGGGTGCAAGGCACAAGGGGACCTTCACCCCCGAGGTCATGATGAAGGTGTTGGACGTTCCTCTTGAGAAGGGCGGGGCAACCGTCCCGGAAACCATTTATCAGGTGGTCGCCGCGCCGAAAGACCTGAAGATGTGGATCAAGGTGCCCGGCTTCGAGGAGTGGAGGGAAATACCCCTCGGCCCACTTTTCGGGAAATGACGATAATACACTCCCACCTTCTCGCCACGCCCTATCCAATGCTTCATCTTACAGGCAAGGTGAGCAGCGGCTGCACGGGCTGGATCTCTCCTGCCTGCAGGGAAAACAGGTAGCCAAGGAGTCTAAAAAACAATTTCGATCGGGTGTCGCCATCAGAGATGTAAAACCACAGTCCCCGATAAGGAACCGAGACATAGGCGGGACCGGGATGCATATTGCTGAACTGGACCCTTAGGAGCCCGGCATGAGGCCCTCTCCTCGAGGCCAGGTCGTCCGGAAGCGTTGAGGGCTTGAGGACCACACCGCCGTCGATGTCGTCGGGCGGGCAATCGACAGACCAGGCGAGGTCATAAAGAACCTCGAAATAACTCTTCAGCTTCAAGGGGACTTCGGCATAGCCCCGTTCCCTCTTCGCCCCGGCGGCAAGGTCGCGGACAGTTGTGAGGGTGATTGCGTAAATCGGCCTTCCATCGGGACTGCTGACCCTTTCCGGACGCACACCCAGGAGGTCCTCCAATTCATTCGCCTCCCGGGAATCGACGAATCGCATCTGAACAAGCCCTTTCCCTTCTTTTCCCAGAGTACCGATCTCCATATCCCCCCTTTCCTGAATGCTGCGCAGGATTCGGGCGGCCCGCAGAAACCCGGAATAGTTTTGACCTCCGGCATCCGACGGGTTGAAATTCTCCAGATCCCCCATCCTGTTCACCATGACCCAGATAAGAGCTTCAATACTCCAGCCGGCACGCGTGAGCAGCAGGAACCGTTCTATGGAAATCTCCTCCAAAAAATGCTTGGCAACCATCTCGCCCTGAACGGGCGTGTAAGAAATCGTCGGTCTCTCGGCAATGCCGGCTGTAGCCCTGCTGGTCCAGAAGGGGCCTGTAGGCGCTTTATCCTTGTCGAAGAAGGTGGCCTCTGCGCCCACCGCCATTTCATAGTTGAAGGAGGAGGAAATGGCACCAACCTGGAGGAAGAACAAGGGCTCCAGGTACTTTGCCCGTACCAGATTCACAAGAAGTTCCTCGCTGTTGCTTTTTTGAACACTCAGATTGTACTGGTACCGGTTGCCTTTCAGTGCGGCCGGTCCCAGGGAACAACCCAGTAAAGGGAGAAGAGCAATCGATGCAAGAGCCATGAGTCTTCTGACATGAAAAGCCATACCGTTCTTCCTCCTTGTGACATGTATTCAGCGCAGGTCTGCTAGAGATATTTCGAATCGGGCTTCGATTGGGAATCCTCAGGGCATGGAGACCTCCTGCCGGGCTTAGTGGGAGGTGAAGCTCTCAAGTTTTTCGCATTATTCCATTGAGGAGACGAAAGTAAAGCAGAAAACGCGCTGAAAAGCTGCAAGGAATCATCGGGAGAGAACATGTATCCGTGATGCGGTCTGCAAGACACGAGGCAGGAGGTGAAGTTGGTCCGGCCAATAACGACGCCAGTCCAGCAGCCCAATCTTGCCCCTGCAGAAGATGGCAGCAGTCCGTGAACGGGAATCGCAATAGGTGAATGAAAAGGCCCGGTGGGTTTACAATCGCGTCTCTTTAATGACTTTCTTCAGTATATCTCCAGCCCTGTAGCTCCAGGTCTTTTCTCCGGTATCTCCGCTCTGGCCATTTACCAGGATCACGCAGTCATATCCATGATATCGTCCGACAAAAGAGGTGTAGACATTATTGAGGTTGCCCGCATGTCCGACGAGCCCGTTCAGGTTCATCACCCCAAGGCCATAGTCCACATGCTTTGAGGGGGCCGGCTTCATCGTGAACTGTTCCGAATGAGATCGTGGCGACAGAAGCTGACCTTCGACGAGGGCCTTTGCCCAGATAAGCTGATCGGCAGCGGTGGAGACGATGCCGCCCGCGGTCCAGGCCGCGGACGGATGGCACAAATAGGTACCATCGACCACCTTCCCCTCCTCATAGTAGTAGCCGTGTGCATAGGGGACGGGCATTTTCATCTCCATGAGCATAAATGTGTGGGACATCCCCAGGGGCTGAAGAATTCTTCGTTTCATCTCATCCTGAAGAGAACGGTTGGTCACCTTCTCGATCAGCATGCCCAGCAGGATGTAGTTGGCATTGGTGTAACAGAATTCCCGGTCAGGGTCTCCCGTCTTGTCGATGCTCAACTTGACCAGCTGTTCCGGGGTGAAAACCCGGAGAGGTTCGGCTTCCAGCATTGTGAAAAACTGGGGATTCAGTCCATAGTCGCCCAGGCCGCTTCGCATCTCCAGCAGGTGCCGGATGGTGATTTCATTCTCCCGAAGGACGAGGCCGGGCAGGTATTCTCCGATGGGTGCGTCGAGTTTCACCAGCCCGTCGTCAACCAACTGAAGAACCATCGTGGCGACATAGGATTTTGTGACACTCCCTATCGCAAAATACAGGTCTTTAGACATTGGCTCTCCAGTTTCGAGATTCCCCAGGCCGCTTGTCCAGATTCGTGAGTCTCCCTTCATATCCCTCAATGCTAAAATCGCGCCTGGAACCTTGTACTCGGCCACAGCGGCTTCGAGCGCCACCTGCACCCGCCGGCCCATGGACGGATCGACCCGTGAAAAGGTGAGTTCGTTCTTGGTTGCGCACCCCTGCATCACCAGCGCAAGAAAAATCAGGCAGGCTGTGTGAATGAACTGAAATCGGGCTTTCATGACGTTCTCCTCCATTTGCATAACCGTCTGATCTACTGCGTCTTTCCCTTTTTCCTGCTCCGCTTCTTGAGCAGATTCACGATACGGTTGGATCCGAGGCAGAGCACCTGATTTCGGTTCTTCAGAGACAGGGCAGCCTCGAGGCTTGCCGATCCGATGTTCTGGTTGATAGCCTCTTTGGTCATCCTCAGGCGAAGGACGGATTTGGTGACCATCTTGTCGGCCGGCTTCCGCGCCTTCAGCATCAACTGTTCTTCAGGAACGAGGTGGTTGACAAGACCCCGGCGGTAGGCTGTCTCGCTTCCATGGTTTCCCCGGTCAGGAGGTATTCGCTGGCTATTCCCAGAGGCACCTGGCGGGGGAAATGAAAGCTGCTGCCCATGACCGCACCGCTCAGGCCGAGATTGATGTATGCGGCAACGAAATTGGCGGTCGGGTCGGCGACCCGGATGTGGCAGGCCAGGGCAAAACTGAACCCTCCGCCCGCGGCCCATCGGTGGATAGCTCGATGATGTGTTGTACTCGGCGTCCGTAAAAAAGTAAATAATTAGTCGCCAACAAGGTAAAGGATCTTACCACCGAAATTCTCAAGGTGTCATAACCACAGAACAGGTGCCCGGTCTAATGGCCATGGATGAACCCGCTCAATCTGTCATAGGCGGGTAGACTTCGTTTGTCGTGCTCTGCCATGTTCGGGTGAATAGGTTGTTCCACCACATGACTCAGTTCTGGCGAAGGTAGGCCGAACCCCCTCTCTTGACCAAAACTTCAAAAGTGAAGGGCGGTCAAAAACTCTGAACGCCATCTTGAACGTCCCGTATTCATGTCTAAGTTCTTAATCACGGTTTGGGAATTGAGTGACGGATGGAGGCGACACTATGAAAGAGTTGATGGAAGAAGCCAGGGAAATCATCGAAATGTCGTTGAGCGGTCAAGCGGTGAAGGAAGAGTATGTATCGAGAGCCAGGGATTGGTTGAAAAGGGCCGCGCTCCAAACGGGCGATGCCCATGGATCGTATTGCGCCAAGTGCGGAAACGACCTGGTCTGTCCAAGCTGCGAGTAGGCAAAACCATACCCTTCGGCTTTTCTTTTCCTCCCTCCTTGAGGAAAACTGAAAAACTGACGGGCGGCCTTCATGTCTCCCTGGGAGTAGTCTCCGGACCCATCTGAAAAATAGTCCTTGTGCATCATCCGGAACTCATCTCCCAATATTTTTGCTGGGAATATTTCTTGCCGTGCGTCAGGTGATCACCGGCCCTTTTGTCCTCCCTGAAGCACCGCCGAAAGCAGCTGCAAGTCCCCCTAAAACCAGCATAACGAAGCTTCCCAGCGCACCCCTCGCTGCACCTGTCTTCACCTGTTCAGCGGTCTCCGCACCGCGATCCTGCAATCTTTGTCTCTGTTCCGGTGACACCTGGGGCTGCCGGTCTGGAAAATACTGCCGCAACTGTTTCTCTACCTCTTCCCTCAGTTCAGGGGATATTTCCGCGGTTTTACCCGCGGCACTCCCCAAACCTTGGACTAGAGACATTCCGCCTCCGATAAACGCCCCCACGGTACTCGTCATGAGGTAAACCGTCATAAGCGATGCAAGCCCCCAGGTTACGAACCCGTGAAGCATACCGTCCGTTCTGGTCTGAATCCCGGAGAGCCTGCTCGCAACCCAGCCTCCCAGGAAAAGCGCAACGATGGCGCTGACCACCCACCAGATCAGTGCCCCGATTCCCAGGCCGGCAGTAGGACCTGCTCCTGGGTCCATCGCATAGAAGCCGATTCCCAGTCCGAGCATTGCCAGTGTCAACTGAACAACCAGAACGACAACGGCTCCCGCGAAAATCGCTCCCCAGGACACATGTGCAATTACAGCCCAACGCCCTCTTACCTGTTCTCCTTCATTCATATACACCCCCCTGACTTACGGGGAAGACCTGCAGCCTCCTCTCCCGTAGGATGATAATTTTAATAGCTCAAAAATATTACAACTTCCTTATGCCGCTTAAATGGGCTGACATCGGTATTTTGGACAATAAATTGAATTATAATGCTGGTAAATTCATCACAGAGAAGAGTTATTACAGGACGCTCATCCAAATTGTTGCTCTTTTATCTCATGCGTTCCCATGCCCAAGCGCGAGAGCCCATGGAACCTGGTCGTGCAGGTCAACTGCCTTCCCCTGGGCTCTCCCGGATTTCTGTCCCGGACACCGCCTCCCAATAGCCCATAGCACTGCTTCAGCTGGACGCCTGCCCGTTATTTTTCCTTCTCTTGACTTGAGTCAAGTACATCCCCGATTGCTTCCTGCTATGTTCTGGCTCCAGAAAGAGTGGAAAGACGTTCTTTTCACCGATAAGGGAGGCTCGGACATGGAAGTAGGCAGACGATCATTTTTAAAGGCGGGCCTGGCTGCCGGCACTATGGCGGCTCTTTCGCCGAATCTCAGATT
The DNA here is from genome assembly GCA_002840535.1 of Deltaproteobacteria bacterium HGW-Deltaproteobacteria-15. Classification (GTDB taxonomy): domain Bacteria; phylum Desulfobacterota; class DSM-4660; order Desulfatiglandales; family HGW-15; genus HGW-15. The sequence continues at coordinate 17,777 of PHBH01000047.1, forward strand.
CTTCCGTTATCTGGGGGAGGCGGCGGCTTCCGAACAGAAGGGCGGAGAACTGGCGATCAGGTCCACCTGTTCACCCAACGACACAGGCGCCTGCGGCATGATCGCGAATGTCACGGATGGGAGGATCACTACCCTGATCCAGGCCGCCGACTATCCGGAAGCGGAATACAACCCCCGGGGGTGCCTGAGGGGGCTTTCCATGATGAACCTGATCTACGGGAAGGATCGTCTTAAATACCCGCTCATCCGAACGGGCCCCCGCGGGAGCGGCCAGTTCCGCAAGGCGAGCTGGGAAGAGGCCCTGGATTATGCGTCAGGGAAGCTGAAAGGGATCACGGACAAATATGGCTCCGAGGCCGTGGGCCTGACCGTCCAGGTCCCGGGTACCGGGTATGTCCACAAGGGAGCCTTTGTCCGGCTGGCCGCACTCGCCCACTGGTCGATCCATCATGGCTATGACCAGAACGGCGATCTGCCCATGTTCTGGCCCATGACTTTCGGCGTACAGTCCGAGGAGATGGAATCCCTGGAGTGGCCGAACGCCGGTTACACCATGATCTTCGGCTCCAACGTGATCCAGACGCGTCTCCCGGATGCGCAGCATCTCCTGAAGGCCAAGAGAAAGGGGAAGCTCGTGGTCTTCGACCCGGATTACTGCTCCACGGCAGCCAAGGCGGATGAATGGGTATCCTTGAAACCCGATACCGATGCCGCCATGGGCATGGGGCTTGCCCGGGTCATCATAGAAAGAAAGCTCTATGATGAGGAGTTCCTGCGCGACTTTACCGACATGCCGATCCTGGTCCGGAAGGATAGCGGCAAGAGACTCCTGGCAAGAGAGGTCAAGGGGCTGGCACCCCGCGTGGGGGAGTGGAAGATCCCGGATTATCGGGAGCTCTATGTGATTCACAACCGGCACGGCCTGGCCATCCTCGATCCGGAAAGCCTGAAGCCGAGCCATGCGGATCTCGAGGGCGAGCTTTCCGTGGAACTGGTCGATGGGAGCACGGTTCAGGCCAGAACCGTCTTCAGCAGCCTCAAGGAATGGCTGAAGGACTATTCCCTCGAAGAGGTATCCAGGATCACGGAAGTCCCCACCGCGCAGATAGAGCGGATCGCCGTGGAGGCCGCAAAGAACAAGCCCGTTCATCTCATCTATGGGGCGAGCAATTACCAGTGGTACCACGGCGATCTCAAGGGCCGCGCCCTGTCGCTGATCCCTGTGCTCACGGGCAGCATCGGAAAGAGCGGAGGGGGCATATCGACCTATGCCGGGCAATACAGGATCCGATTCGATCTCTCCTCGTGGTGGTCCGCGCCGGGAGGGAAACTCAACTGGGTGCCCTATCTTTACTTCCTGCAGGGAAAGGGGAAACGCTATCCCAGGAACGGCATCAAGGCGATGGTGGGCGGATGGGGGAACCCCTTTGACCAGCACAACATGGCCGACGAGCTCAGAAAGAGGTCCTTTTCCGGGGATATCGAATTCATCCTGACCTTCGATTTTCAGATGACTACTTCCTGCCAGTGGTCCGATGTGGTCCTGCCGGCAACGAGCTGGTATGAGAATTACGAGCTCACCGCAACCATTCTCCACCCCTATCTTCAACTGCAGCAGCCCGCCATCAAACCCCTGTTCGAGAGCAGGACCGGCCTGTGGGCCATGAGAGAGCTTGGAAAAAGATTAAACCCGGATTTCGAAAAACACTTCTTCCCGGAGCTTGATCAGAACGAGGCATCTCTAAAGATCATCGACATGCTACTCAAAAAAGGAGGCTCCGAGACCGAGGGGATCACACTCGAGATGCTCAGAAAAGGCCCGGTGCGGCTCCACTCCAGTGCCCCCGGTGACCGGCAGATCCCCTTCTATGAACAGCTCCATGAAAGGGTGCCGTTCCCGCCGAGGAGTTATCCCTCACCCCTGGCAGCCACGGCGAAGTTTGTCAGAAGCGGCAGGATCGAGTTCTACAAGGACGAGGATCTCTTTCTCGAGACGAAAGAGGAACTGCCCTGTTACAAACCGACCTTTGAGGAAACGGAGTACAGGGTGGATCCTGAGGCAAGAGACAAGTACAGGCTCCGCTTCGTCACCAAGAACTCCCTGTACCGGGTTCACTCCACCCATTCCAACAACGTCTGGCTCAACGAGCTTCAGGGGCACAAACCCAAGGTCTTCCTCAACCAGAAGAACGCCACGGAGAGAGACATCAAGACCGGCGACCTGGTGGAGATCTTCAACGGCAGGGGAAAGACCTCCTGCTATGCCGTCATCGATCCGGGGTGCCGCGAGGGCACGGCCATCTTCGAACAGGGGTGGTGGGCAAGGTATCTGAAAAACGATTCCTACAATTCACTCACCATGCCCTGGATCAAACCTCTTCATGAGATCTACTTTGTCCCCGGCATATGGTCTCCGACCACTGCATGGAACGAGTGCCTGGTGGATGTCAGGAGGGTAAAAGGATGAGAAGGGGAATGGTCATCGATCTCGAAAAATGCATCGGCTGCCGCTCCTGCGCCGTGGCCTGCAAACAGCACAATGCACAGCCGGCAGGCACCTGGTGGAACCGTGTGGTGACCCCCGGGAGCGACTTCCATCTCACGGCGCCGGTCAAGGGCAGGGAGTATTTTCTTCCCGTGCACTGCCAGCACTGCCAGAACGCGCCCTGCGAAAAGGTCTGCCCGGTCGGGGCCACCTATCGCTCGGACGACGGGTCGGTCCTGGTCGATTTTGAGCGGTGCATCGGCTGCAGGTATTGCATGTCAGCCTGTCCCTACGGTGTGCGGCAGTTCAACTGGGAAGATCCCCAAAAGGCTCTCGACAAATACGGGTATCAAAACGGCTACTCCTACGGGTACCCGAAAGACTACCGGTTGAAGGGGAGACTGGTGTACATGAAGAAACGGTTCAAGGGGGTCGTGGAGAAGTGCAATTTCTGCGTCCACTACCAGGAAAAAGGACTGGACCCCGCCTGTGTGAGGAGTTGCCCCGGGAAGGCCCGGTATGTGGGGGATCTCGATGACCCGGAAAGCGTCGTCTCCACCCTGATCCGGGACAAGAACGGGTTCAATCTCCTTGGTGAAAAGGGAACGAAACCGAGCGTGTTTTATCTGCCGCCCAGGCGGAAGGAGGGAGTGGAATGAAAAGGAGCACGAAGACGGGTCTCGCTGTCACGGGGTTCTTCATGATCGCGGGTCTTGCCGCCTGGGGTTACCAATTTCGAGAGGGGCTTGTCGTCACGAACATGCGGAACTCCTATTCCTGGGGGCTTTATGTCTCCGGGCTTGCCTTTTTCGTGGGAAACGCGGCCGGAGGGCTTGTGCTCAGCTCCCTGATTTACCTTTTCGGGGTAAAGAGCCTCAAACCCTTCGCGAGGATCGGGGCTCTGACAGCCTTCGCCAATGTGACGGCCGCCATGTTCGCGATCCTGCCGGACATCGGTTACCCCCTCAGGCTCTATCAGATGATCCTCAACCCCCAGATCATGTCCCCCCTCATCTGGGATGTGGCCATTCTGAACCTCTATGCGCTGCTTTCCCTGTTGTACCTCTTTCTCCTGATGCTCCCCGATTTCAAGGGCGTGTTCAAGAGATTGACCCGGATGATCAAGGACCCGGAATCGTTTTCGGAGAAATGGGCGAAGCGGCTCGCCCCCTTCACACTGGTAGCTGCCGTCGGCATTCATGTGATCACCGCCTGGGTCTTCTCGACTCAGGGCGCCAGGGATTGGTGGCATTCGGCGGCCCTTGCACCCGATTTCATTTCCGTGGCCGTTGCATCGGGAACGGCGCTCGTTTACCTGGTGTGCATGATTGCCTATGGAACCCGGGAGCGCTACCAGGAAGCCTACCGGACCATGGCTGTGTTCATGAGTGTGGCTTTTTTCATCCACCTCTTTCTCATGTACAACGATTTCTTCATCCACACGTGGTATGGAGCCGATCACGCGCTCGAACCCCTCTCCGTGCTCTTCAAGGAATACGGTCCGGCCCATGCCTTTGAAGTGGCGGCCCCTCTGGCAGCGGTCATTCTCCTCTTGAATTCCAGGGTAAGAAGAAGCGCGGCCGGTGTGATTGCCTGCTGCTTTGTCTTTATCCTGGGTGTCTTCATGCATCGTTTCCTGCTGATGCCCGGCGCCTTCGACCGCGTTCCCCTGACCATCAACCCCCTGGGACTCCAGGATCAGCAGTGGTCGGTCCCCATTGCTTCAGGGGACTACGATCCCGCCCTGGACACCTTTGTGACCCAGTGGCATTACTTCCCCAGTGCTGTGGAGATCGTCGTCTTCCTGGGTGTGTTCGCCTACATGTGCTTTTTGTTGGTTCTGGCCATGGATCGGCTGCCTGTCGTGATGCGGGAGGTGGAGTCGTGAGCAAATCGATTGTAGAAACCGAAAAGATCCTGGCCCTCTCCAGGCTGTTTGCCTACCCCCAGACAGCTCCCGACAAGCAGGACCTGGAAAGGGTCGGCATGGAAAAGGCGGCGGCGGAATTTCAGGACGGTGGAGGACTTGAACCCCTTCAGGCGGAGTATGTCAGGCTCTTCATCAACGCGCTCCCGGAAACACCATGCCCGCCCTACGGTTCATTCTATCTCGAAGGCACATTGATGGGCGACACCACCATCCGGTTGAGGGATTTGTATGCGAGCCACGGTTTCCATACGGATGAGATGCCGGACCATATCTCCGTCGAACTGGAATTCCTCGCGCTCCTCAGCATGGCTTCTGGCCTGGAAGGTCCACTTTCCTCCCCCTTGTCGAAGATCCCGCCACAGGCGGGGATGGGGGAGGCCAGGTGGGGGTGGTCAGTGGGGGAAAGCATCGATTTCCTGCTGGACCACCTGAGGTCGTGGACTCCCGCCTTTTTAGAACAGATCGAGAAAGCCGACCAGGGGGGATTCTTCGGCGAGCTTTCAAAAAGTGCAAGGAATCTGCTTCTGGCATGAATTCCGAGAAAAATCACAAGTGAACACCCATGACCCAATACAGGACTATCTTTACGCTTGACGTAAAGCATAATGCAGATTAAGATTTCTCATGATCGTGAGCTACAGAGACAAGCGAACGAGGGAATTTGCTGAAGGTAATCGGGTCAAGGCGTTCGCCGGGTTTGATCGTAAGGCGGAATTGAAGCTGGATCAGTTGGAGGCGGCCACTTCCCTCACTGATCTGGCCTTGCCAGGTAACCGTCTCGAAGCCCTAAGGGGTGATCGCCAGGGCCAGTACAGCATCCGCATAAATGATCAATGGGGATATGTTTTGAATGGCCGAAGGGAAGCCCGGGACCCGTCAATGTTGAAATAGTGGATTATCATTGAGGTTTGATATGGGACGACACGCCATACATCCAGGCGAACATCTAGCCGAGCAGCTTGAAGAGCTTGGCATGAGCGCGGCAGAACTGTCGCGCCAGCTTAAAGTGCCGACCAATCGAATAACCGCGATTCTGAACGGACAACGCGCCATTACCGGCGACACCGCCCTTCGCCTTGGGCATTTCTTCGGGACAAGCGCCGAGTTCTGGATGAATCTGCAAAAGCTGTATGATCTCCGAATCGCCGAGCAGAAGTCGGGCAAGGCGATTGAAGGATTGCCAACCCTGGCGGAATCAGCCAGCAAACAACTGACTTCCCAGCCGGACACCATGGATTGACAACCTCTATTCCTGACCCAAGGTGGGGTGAGGTCTTCGTGCACCTCGCCCCTAAAAACCTCATATACCAACATCATCTCTCAGGATCTTGGGTTCGCCCAGAAGCAGGACCAGAGAGCAGCTGTACGTACCCGGGCAAGGAAAGGGCTTGCCTGATCCCAAGCCTTCGAGTATCGTTTGATAAAGTAGAGAAATCATGGAGCTGTAATCCTTTTTGGGCCTGCCGGATTAAATGGGAGAGGGAAGACAATGAAGACATTGACAAGGATAACATTCGATCCAGAGGTCATGGGAGGAAAACCTTGCATCCGCGGCATGCGGGTGACCGTGGGAATGATCGTAGGCATGATCGCCTCTGGGCAGACAAAGGATGATCTTCTTCGACTTTATCCCTACCTTGAGGCGGAGGATATAGATCAGGCTTTGTCCTATGCTGCCTGGCGTGCCGAGGAAGTCGAGGTTCCCGTCTTGTCCTCTGCCGTATGAGAATTCTTATCGACATGAACCTCTCTCCTGAGTGGGAGGATGCGCTTCGTTCGGCAGGGTGGCCAGCGACCCACTGGTCGAGGATAGGTCGTCCGGATGCTTCCGATCGTGAGATCATGTCCTGGGCCAGGAAGAACGACCACGTTCTTCTAACCCATGACTTAGATTTCGGTTCAATCCTTGCAGTTTCAAAATCCGATTCACCAAGTGTCATACAAATCCGCACGCAGAACCTCACCCCTTCCTACCTTGTTCCCTTCATCCTCCGCGTACTGAGCCAGTTCCAAGAGGCCCTTACAGCGGGTGCACTAGTCAGCGTCGATGAGACAACTGCCCGAGCACGGGTATTGCCTTTGATGTAGACCGTCCTCGATATCCGACCGGTTGAAAGTATATCTTTTAAGCCCGGCCACAGAGCTCTTGTAAAAATAGGGACGCATCACGGATTCAAGGGGCCTATTCCGAGGAGCAGGCCCGCACGAGACTGGAAGCGTTTTTCGAAGCTCTGGAATCGTAAGCACATTCGGATTCAATCTTTGGATTTCAGGGTTCACCACCATCTGGAGTCTTGCCCTTTACAATCCCGAACATGCCCTGCAGCAGCAAGCAGAAATACCGGGCCAGCCAACAAGTGGCGCGAAGCCTTGCATGAGCGGAGGGGCGCCTGGGATGCATAGCTGCCAACCCTCAACATTGCCTTGACTGAGATAAGAATTCTCCGTCCAAACACTCCCTTTCAAATACCATTAGCATCTCTCAACTCTCACCGGATTTGTGGTTGAGCAGTAATCTGGATTTCACTGCTACGGGTAGTATCTTTCGTTATGAAACTTAGAACCTGAAGGGCGTCCCGCCGGAGTTCCAAGGGGGCTTCGATAGGTAACAGCATAGGCTTCTAGGTTTTTCCCCGCCGTTCCCGGCCGAGGCACGTCATCTTGATGAAAATGCTGTATGATGTTAGAGTTGCTTCATGAGTGAAACATGGAACAGAATCCTCGAACTTCTCCGGAAAGGGGAGGTCCGGGTCTCTGAACACGGTTATGAGGAACTTGCGGCCGATGGTATTGCTGTTCGGGAGATCATGGCCGGGGCTTTGAATGCCGAAGTCCTGGAAGATTACCCGTCCTATCCGAAAGGCCCCTCCGTCCTGACCATTCAAGAAGACAAAGAGGGAAATCCTGTTCACGTCGTTTGGGGCATCCCACGGGGCTTTCCGGCACCAGCCGTATTGGTTACGGCGTATCGCCCAGACCCTGAACGCTGGGGACGGGATTTTCGAAGGAGGAAGGGATGAGAACGAGAAAACGCACCAAACTTGTGCACGAAGGGAAGTACGTTGCAGAGGTCGATGTCGACCTGATCGAAACTGATGAGGGCTGGTCGCCATATCTTTCCCTCGAAGACGCTTACAAGCTTGACGACGTCCGGGATGCATTGCGTAGAGGAGATGTCGAAGCAGCTTCGAGACTCGCCCGGATCTTCAAGTTGACGCCTGTGACGGAGTCAATCCCGCCAGAGGACAAATCGTTGCAGTCAGACCCACACTAAAGTCCTGAACCTCGCCCGATGGCTGGACTTGCATGGTGGACGTTCTTTCCTGTTAACCTCAGAAAAGGAGGACATGACCATGCAAGTCAGTCGAGCTGCATCCATTTGGCTGGAGTACCACCGGTCCCATTGAAGATCCCTGCATAAAGCTGCAGGAAGTCTTCGACCTCACGAGGACTTTTATCTTGTTTTGAATCACTCACCGCCCCCGCAGAAGGATGCGGGTCGGGCTCACTCGATTCGGTTCCCTGGGAAAACACCTTTAAATCCTACCACGCGGCCTTGGCCTCGTTCTTGGCCCAGTTCACGGACAGGCAGATCGGAGAAATCACCACCGACGAAATCCTCTCCTTCCAACAGGGTCACCGAGGGCAAGAAACCGCAAACCAGGCGTGTTCGGTACGCTCACCTCTCTGCCTTTTTCAATTTCATGACAGGAACAACCTTGACCCGGAATTCCGCAATCATGCGACACCCCGGCGATGAAGCGACGCTTCCGGAACAGGGCTCCTTCTCGGTGGAATACTATCGACAAGGACACAATTGACGAGGTCATTTTCAAGATGGTCAAGCCCCGGAACCGCCTGATAATGGAACTGATGGCCAGGGGAGGTATGAGCGTGAAAATAGGGAGGTTCTTGATTCATTGACTTATCACTGCTGTCATGTCTTTATGCAGCTCTCTCTGCCTCGCCTCTCTATGCGAATCCGCAGCGGGCAGCCATTTTCCTATGGCATGTCAATAAATCAAGAACGTCCCTCTCTTCCACGGGGATATCGTCAAGATGGTTCCATCAGTAGTATTTAGCATAGAGGAGCCGGCATGAGTGTGAAAATCAGACTGACAATCCTTTCCTAGGCCAGCGGGCTGGGATGGAAACCGGGCATACCTGTCATCGGCGGGACGTTCTTTACTGCCACCTTTACTTACCGCTTGCGCCTCAGGATCAGCGCCACGCCACAAGTGGTGATTCCAAGCCGTCAAGCACATTCCGCCATGGAAATGCCCACTTCTTCTACGAGGATTTTCGCAAGTCCGGCTCTCAATGTCGATACCGCTCGTCTCCTACTACCTACGAGCAGAACATCTTGACTGATTTTTCCTTTGGTACACGCCTTTTCAATAATCTTCTGGACTCGTCTGGCCATTTCGCGGGCGCTGGAGTTCATTGTCAGGTCAAATGTGCACGAAGCCAAGAACGTCCCAGAAGCCCAATTCAGATGCTTCTCGCGGCCCGACCCTCAATCACAGTAAAGACAAATAAGGGTCGGTAAAAAAATTCGTCTTCTGCAGAAAAAAAGCTTGCCTTAATTAATGTGTACGTGGTACACAATATTTGTTAACGAAGCACACAGAGGTATGGGTTGGCTCTTCCGGAAGATGACCTGGTAGGAATTAACGAGATCGCTGAACTCGCAAGAGTATCGCGGCAAGCAGTAGCCAATTGGCGCGCTCGCTTCCCTGATTTCCCGAAGCCCGTTGCCGAGCTCCGGGCAGGGCCGGTGTTCAGGGCGAGACAAATCCAAGGCTGGCTTAGAAGGAGGAAATTCCCTATGGCTCGTGTCATTTCTCTCATCAATCTGAAGGGGGGCGTAGCAAAGACGACGACCACAGTTGCCCTGGCCGAAACACTTGCCTCCCGGTTCGGAAAACGTGTACTGGTCATTGATCTTGACCCGCAGACCAATGCCACAGTCATGCTGCTCGGGGAGAAACGTTGGAAGCAGCTCAACGAAAAGGGCTGGACTCTCGCCACCCTGTTCAAAGACGCTTTAGACCCGGAGGACAGAAAATTCAACTTGGAGAACACCCTACAGAAGAAGGTGTCCGACGTGCAGGGCGCGGAAAAGGTTGACCTTCTGCCGTCTAGCCTTGATCTGATAGATGTTCAGGACAGACTGGCCAGTGCCCCCACCGGTCAGTTCTATTCGGTAACTCCGATTGATCTGCTCCGCCTCGCTGTCAAGGCAAAGCTGGAAGACTACGACTTAGTGCTGGTGGATTGTCCTCCAAATCTTGGCATCATCACACTCAACGGGCTTCGCATCTCAGAAGGATATATCATCCCGACTGTGCCCGACATACTGTCAACTTACGGTATCCCGCAGATCACCAAACGAGTGCGTAATTTTTCCCGTGAGATTGCGGAGGATATCACACCGATCGGCATTGTCATCACGAAGTTTCAAGCGAACTCAACAACGCATGTGAACGTTTCCCGCAACCTTCGCAAGGAGAGAGATCCGGAAGTATTTGACACCGTGATTCGTCAGGCCGATCAGTATGCCGCCGCCGCTGAGTTTCAAACCGCTGGCCGGCGGACGCTAAAACAGAAATATGGATATGCTGATCTGGCAGAGCGCTGCATCGACCTGGCAAAGGAACTCCTCGATAAGTTGGAGATGGATGAATGACCCTTAAGAAAAGACTTTCCGCTCTCGTTTCTGCCATTATGGAGGAGGCCCAGAAAAACGAGTCATTTCGGGCTAACGTCGAGCGTGCACTTGGAATCAATGCTTCACCAGGCGGGCCACAGCCGCAAGCGGGGACAGAGGGAGCAATGGGGCAAAGGAAGGGAAGACGTACTCCCGCTGTGCTTGATCCCGTGGAACTTGCCCGTCAGGGAGGAGAGATCGCACTACGAGATAAAATCAGCACGCTCACTCTTGACCAGCTACGCGATATCGTTGCGCAGTATGGCATGGACCCAGGCAAGCTTGTCATGAAGTGGAAGGATGTTAACCGCGTCATAGAGCGAATCGTTGAACTCGCTTTGGCCCGTTCGACTAAAGGCGATGCCTTCCGCAATGACTGACCCAAACAGCGGAAAAATACATCATGAGAATGGAAACATAGCCCTCGTCGGCGCGGCAGTTCTTAATCAAGTTCCGGCAAATAGGCCGACGATTTCTTTGCCATTCATACTTGTAGCGGGACACCCAAAATAAGTAACTTGAGTTTAACATACCATGCCTGATCCAGCGAAACAGGATCCGCTGATCGATGGGGCACCTGCCGGGAGCGATCATACCGGCAATCATGGCTTCAGAAACTGTAGTGCTAGCCATTGAAGTGGCAAGGGGGGCCTTATGAAGTTCTGCTACGTCGACGAGAGTGGAACAGGAGATGAGCCATACGCTGTCATGGTCGGGATCGTTGTCGATGCGCTCCGCATGCGTCCTACCAAGGCGGACTGGGACGGCCTGCTGAGATACCTCGAGAGCGTTGTCGGCAAATCCGTTGAGGAGATCCACACGCGAGATTTCTATGCGGGGAATGGTCCATGGCGTGATATAGACGGGCGGCAGCGCGCGGAGATAATTGGCTCGGTGATGAGATGGCTCGGTGAGCGGAAGCATTCAATCATCTTTGCTGCAGTCGACAAGGAGAAGTTCCACGCCGAATTCCCTGCAGACCCGCGGTTCGATGAAGTCAAGACGGTCTGGCGATTCCTCGGGTTGCACCTTACTCTCTCAATCCAAAAGCACTTCCAGGCATTCGAGAAGAACAAAGGAAATACAGTCATCATCTTCGATAATGAGGAGCGTGAGCGGACAAGATTCACTGACCTTCTTCTGAGCCCGCCGCCGTGGACCGACACCTACTACAACCGGGGGAAGAAGCAGGATGCTCTAGACCAGATAGTTGACGCCCCGTACTTCGCGGACTCGCGCGATGTCCCCCTGCTTCAGGTAGCCGACTTCGTGGCCTACTTCCTCAGGCGCCACGCTGAACTCGAGGGGGGAGACGGCGAGCGGTACAAGCAAGGGCGAGGGCGAGCAGGTGAGGCGCTGGGCCTCGGCTGCTTTGGAGCGGTGCGTCCCAAAGGCAGCAATATATCCAAAGAAGGGTCGATGCGGATGCGGGCAGCTCTTCTTCGAATACGCCCCCAGGGTCTTCTGTTCGTGAGCTAAGTGCTAGCAAGTGGAAGCAGCCGCGGCGTTCGGGAGTGGACAGGGGCAGAGGATTTTCGGTGTTGACATGCAGCGGTATTGTTCTAACAAGTGAACATTGAAACAACGTCCCAAAATCTCCACGAAGGGAGCCAGGAGCCTCTTTACACGCCGGACAAAACTGGTTGCTCTTTGAGCAGGTTGGGTATAGGTTAAGCCCGTTACAACCGTCCTGTGAGGTTCAGGGGAGGAATGCAGGGGAACCGCCATAACCTACTCAACAAGAAGAATAGCAGACCCCACTCCTTTAAATGGTATTGGGGTTTTGTGCTTCTGGTTAGACCATGAGAAGCCTTGCTGCTCTCGGATATTGACACTCAATCAAGGACTCGTCACAACTGAGGGAATAAATATGCCTGGAGTTTACGAGGTTTATGTAAAGACCCACTTCTCGGCGGCGCATTCCCTTCGTGGGTACCCGGGGGATTGTGCCCGCACACATGGGCACAACTGGATCATAGAAGCTTATGTTAAGTGCAAGGAGTTAAACCAGATCGGCATCGGTGTTGATTTTCGAGACATCAAGCAGGCAGTCAAGAAGGTCCTGGAAGGCCTTGATCACTTCAACCTGAACGAACTCCCTGCATTCACGAAGGTCAATCCTACTTCTGAGAATATAGCCAAGTTCTTGTACACCGAGTTAAGTAGGGTGCTCAACTCAGAAGTTGTCAGGATTTCCGGAGTAAAGGTATCTGAAACCCCAGGCGCTGGGGCATTCTACCGGGAGGAGTGAGTTGTCCCTGAAGGTCAACGAAATCTTTTACAGCATTCAAGGTGAATCCTCCTACGTCGGATGGCCCTGCACCTTCATTCGTCTCACCGGGTGCAACCTCAGGTGCTCCTATTGTGATACTACCTACGCCTACTCTGAGGCAGCATACCTCTCGATCAGCGAGATCGCCCTAAAGGTCTCTTCTTTCAAGTGCCCTTTGGTGGAAGTCACTGGAGGGGAGCCGTTGATCCAGAAAGAAACCACCTCTCTCATCAGTGAACTGCTCGTTAAGGGTTACAACGTCTTACTAGAAACCAATGGCACCCAGGATATCAGCAAAGTGGATCCCCGGTGCGTGAGGATAGTCGACATCAAATGCCCCTCCAGTGGTCAGGCACAGAAGAACGATGTCGGCAACCTAAAGAGACTGACGGAAAAGGATGAAATCAAGTTCGTCATTGGGAGCAAGGAAGACTTCGAATATGCCAAAGGGATGCTCGGCCTCATCCCGAAGCCTGTGCGCACAAGAAGGCATATCCACTTCTCACCCGTATTCGGGAAGATGGAGTTGGAAAAGTTGGCAAAGTGGATCCTGAATGACCATCTTGAGGTGAGGCTTCAAGTTCAACTTCATAAGATCATCTGGTCACCGGCTAGAAGAGGGGTATAGTAAAGAAGATTCATGTCAGGTGGAGGAAAGATGAAAGCGGTTGTTCTCTCAAGTGGTGGCGTCGATTCGACCACTGCGATGGCGATTGCTCGTGCCGAGGGGTATGAGATCTATAGTCTGAGCTTTCGATACGGTCAGCGTCACGTGTTCGAGCTCAGAGCCGCTGAGAAGGTCGCCGAAGCTCTTTGCGCCAAGGACCACCTGGTCATCGATATTGATCTCAAGAGGATTGGTGGATCTGCGCTTACTGCCGAAATCGAGGTGCCAAAAGGACGGACTCAAGGCGAGATGCGGAAGGAGATCCCCGTAACCTACGTTCCTGCTCGAAACACCATCTTCCTGTCCTACGCCCTTGCTTGGGCTGAAGCGCTTGGTGCGCCCGACATTTTTATTGGAGTGAATGCTATTGATTATAGTGGCTATCCTGATTGCCGGCCCGAATACATTGCGGCTTTTGAAATGACGGCTAACTTGGCGACGAAAGCAGGCGTAGAAGGGAGGATAAGGTTTAGAATTCAGACTCCACTGATTCAAATGACAAAGGCTGAAATTATACGGAAAGGGATCGCATTAGGAATTGATTACGGAATCACTCACAGTTGCTATGATCCTGCCCACAATGGTGCAGCATGCGGACGATGCGATAGTTGCAGCATAAGGAAAAAGGGCTTTCGCCAGGTCGGAGTCCCGGATCCTACCCGGTATGAATAAGAGATGACCGATAGCATATACTCCAACGTAATGCTAATTCCTAAGTACACGAGACCTAACCCGTAGCTTCTTAAATCAGAGCGCTTCACAGTAAACGCAGCAACTCCAGTTTATGTGTTCCAAACGCTAACGAATATTTCATACGTCAATTAAGGAAAGGCGCGACGCTTGAATGCCTTTAATCAATGTGAGTAAGGGTTTGGTCGTCAGCATGAAGTTTTGTCCCAAGAGGAGGAAAATTAATGCCAAACTCGAATCCCACTAAATCGATTTCGAGTGAAATACTAGACGTCCTCAATGACTGGAAGCCGACTGACACTGAGCAGTTAATGACTCTGCTTCAAATGAGCGAGAGATCTCTTATCGAAGTAAAACACCTAACAGAGTACGAAGATGAGAAGGCGAATAGAATCCTGACGGCAATAGCGTTCTTAAGCGCATTGGCAGGTGTCCTATACGTTGGCCTATTGCAGGGGAATAGGACCGCAGGTATCCTAACGGTAACTAAAGATTCTTGGGTGATTTTGTATCATCTAGTTTTCGGTATCTATTGCCTCATGACAATTCTGGGTGCATTGTTGGTAATCAATTCGGTTCGCCCAAGATTTAACGTCCCTAAAGGATGGGAGGCCAGCCAAAAATCGAATAAAGCCAAAGTTGAAAGCTTTAAAATCCCCTCATCTTTTCTGTTCTTCGAGAAGATTCTCGCTGTGAAACCACGGGAGTGGGCAAGTGCCTTTACTAAACAGACCATTAGTGATATTCAGACTCAATATATCAAGAACTACATTCATGAATCGTACCTCGTCGCAGACAAGATTCGTATCAAGCTTAAAACCCTGCAAGCAGGGATGTGGCTACTACAAATTGCAGTACTTGCGCTTGCATTCTGGATCTTGATCTTTGGATGGATAATTTTTACTAGACTGATTTAATAGAATGCTAATAAAGATAGAATAACTTTTAGAGTGCATCTTCTAGGTTGGCGAAATCGCAAAAGGGCGTCGTCGAAGCGACATCTGTCAAGCTATTCTTTTGGTGAGATGAACACCCTATTCTTGGAGACGCTGTGTCATCGAATCGTCAATTCTCTTTTAGTGCTTTGCTTGTGAGCGATGCTGATAACACACTATGGGATACGAATGCCCTGTACGCACAAGCACAACTCTACTTGTTGGAGCGTATCGAGATATATCTGCAGCGAGTAGCCAGGGCTGCTGATCGCCTTGCCTTCGTTCGTTCCATTGATGAAGAACTTACTATTCTACATAACCAGGAGCTTGGATATCCGCCAGAGATGCTTGTGATTGGTATCGCAGAAGGATTGACTGGAGTTAGTGCGAAGCAAGCCGCCCAACGAGCAATCAGGACATCTCCAAGCAGCTTCAGATTTCCGGTCCAAGATTTGGTACGATCTTTTCTGCATCATGTACAGGATCAGTTTCCAGAGCTTCGTCCGGGGGTAGCAGAGGCATTGCCCCTATTGCATAGTATGGGGATCCTAATAGTTATTGCAACTGAGGGTAAAGTTGTGCAATGCGAAAAGATTCTTGCACACCATGGATTTTCGTCTTTTGTGAGTCGAGTGGTGGAAGGGAAGAAAACCAGGCTCTTGTTCTCTAATATCGCTGAAACATATGATCACCCACACCTCAAGTTCGCAGTTGGCGATCAGTTAGGACGGGACATTCATCCAGCGAAGGCATCAGGCTATGCAACGATCTACTTTCCTGGAGGATTCAGGCCTTCATGGGAATCGCGTGACGTTGCCCAGTCTGATTATACCATCTCATCTTTTGCAGAAGTCTGTCCTATCATCTTGCCGAGACGTTGCTCCGTGAGCTCATAGACATAGATAGATAAGAGAATGGTTTTGGCACATCTCTTGTTATGGCTGTTCTTAGAAAGGAAACGTGAAAAGGCTCTACGTCCAGGCATACATTTACACAACAGGGTTTATTTTATTGCCAGGTGGAAACAAATTAACAATTCAAGATGTAAGCCCCTTCATCTCATGGAAAATTTAAGGCGTCCCACCGCTGCCCACAGTTCGTAGTGCGGCCCGTAGCATAGGACCGCAGTACTATAGCTTGACATAAGAAGCTGAGAGGTCTAGGTTAATTCCTTCCTTCTCACAAACTCTTCAGGTAATCCGCGAATAGCGGGTTTGACGTTGTAGGAGAAAATGCCGGGCCCGGTTTTCTGGATGAGAATTGAGCCTTTTTCTTCCGGCTTTCGGCAGAACCGAAAGATGATAGAATTCGATGGTCGAAAGTGGTTCCAAGCATACGGCACGTACCGAAGCACCGAGTCTGATCAGGCGAGCAGGTTACCTGCTCGTGCTGGGTTGCTCCAGCCGTAAGCGCCAAGTCAAAGGTAGAGTACCGGCGCTTGAGCTTTATGATGGCGTGAACTTCCGCGTAGTGCGGGCATTTCTAAACCAACACGGCTGGCCTCCCGGCCTGTGTATCAAGATCCTTTCCGCAAAGTACGGCCTGATTGAAGCTACAGACCAGGTCGAACATTACGACCAGCGGCTCGACCAAGCAACCGCCTACAACATCAACTCCAAGGTTATGGAATCCTTTGCCAACTTCGGCGAGGCTGCTTCTGTTTTTGTCAACTTGGGAAAGGACTACCTGCCAGCCATTAAAGGCATCGAGCATCTGTTCGATAAGAAAAGGATCGTCCATGCCGTGGGTGGAATCGGGCGCAAAATGGCCCAGATGAAGCAGTGGCTCAATAGCCTTCCGTCTAAGACGGCCACGCTCCCCGGCGTGGGCTCGGGCCGGCACTACCTGTACTTCTTCCCCGATTGGGACGACTACGTGACTGAGCCATTCCTTCATGAGACTGAGAATGAGTCCGGTTTGGAGAAGACGAAGCAGTACGCCCATGAGGTTTTCGGGGCCGACGCCACACCCTATGATGGTATGCTAGTCAGCTTGGCCCAACTCTATACTGGCAAGGGCGCTTTGTCACGACTAAAGGCTGATACTGTAAAAAAGACCGACCTCCGGAAAGCAATGAAAATCCCCGAGCGGCTCCTTCTGTTCGGAGATTGCGGAGCCTTCTCCTATGCCTCCAAAGATAAACCGCCGTTCACTCCTGAGGAGGCTGCGAGTCTTTACCACCGCTTTGGGTTCGATGTAGGCGCATCGGTTGATCACATCCCCCTCGCTGAGATCGTCATCAAGAACGACAAAGGTGAACTAGTCCGTCAGGTGCTCACGAAAAGTAAACGGCGATGCCGTATGCAACTCACCGCCCAGAATGCCGAGGCGTTCCTTGCAACTTGCAAGAGGCATCGGTACAAGTTCGTTCCTGTCGGCGTGATTCAAGGCCTGAACACTGAGTCTTATGTCCACTATGTGCATGAGTATCTCGATATGGGCTACCAACACATAGCTCTGGGCGGTCTGGTGCCGAAGCCAGATTCCGAGATCCTAGCAATCTGCAGCGCCGTTAGACAGGCCATACAGAATCGAACCCGTATTGAAAAGGAGAATGTCTGGCTTCATTTGTTCGGCATTCTGCGCCCAATGATTCAGCCGAGCTTCCGGCTGTTGGGTGTATCGAGCTTTGATAGCGCGTCATACCTACGGAAGGCGTGGCTGCGGTCCGACCAGAATTACCTGGCCGCTGATGGTAGCCGCTGGTACAGCTCAATCCGGGTGCCTTTGAGTTCTTCAAAGCGGCTCAAAGAAGCCGCGAAGGAGAAAAATATCTCAGAAGAGAGGCTAAGCGAAATGGAGATGCGTTGTCTTCTCGCCCTGAACAACTTCGATGGCTCGCATAAAGCCCACCTCGAGGTAATGGAGTCAGTCAACAACTACGGTCCACTACTTCAACGACGTGGCGAGGACAACCACTTTTTCGAGAAATACAATCAACTGCTAAATGATCGTCCCTGGGAAAAGTGTCATTGTGAGGTGTGCCGTAACCTTGGCATTGATATTGTCGTTTTTCGTGGCGCAGGCCGCAATAAGCGTCGGGGTTTTCATAACACGTGGGTTCTTTACAACAAGATTCTTCGTGGGCATTGATCAGCAGGGAGTAAATAGTGATCCTTCTGAACGATTTCATTGCGTTGGTTTGCGCCGCCGTGCCACGTTTCCAGACTCATGCTCCGAACGCTCGACAGCAAATGTGCATCCTTCACGACCCCACCGTGCCGCTCATGATCGTAGCTGGCCCTGGCTCCGGGAAAACCACTGTCCTCGTCCTTAGAGCCTTGCGGCTCGTTTTTGTCAATGGTTGGATGCCTGAGCAAATTGTTCTCACCACGTTCACGAGGAAGGCCGCTGAAGAACTTCGGGCGAGGCTGATCGAGTGGGGTCTCCGCCTCAAAAACTATCTAATCGCCAATCCTCCGCATTCGATGCCTGTCGGGTTCACCAACTGGCTAGACACTATTGACATCAACCGATTTTTAACCGGCACTCTGGACAGCATATGTGAGGAACTCTTGACAACCCATCGTGATCCAACCGATCCGGCCCCGGTATTGGTCGAGGGGTTTGTCGGTAACGGTATTCTCACGCGCCATGCCCTGTTCCCGAATCAAGTCCACAATGATCCCAACCTTGACGCCTACCTCACGCAGTTTAGCTTCGACGGAAGTACCCCAAGAAATTTCGGCCAGAAGGTGGACATCTGCCGTACGTTCTTGGATCGGTTCGTCCACGATCTTGTGAATATGAACCAATACCAAGGGGCCGCGCCCCACCCACAAGCACGGCAACGCCTTGCAGCTTGTGCCATGTCTTACCGGCAGTTCATGGCGGGCGGATATCGGATGGATTTTGCTCTACTGGAGGAGACGTTCCTTCAGCGACTGCAGCAAGGAAGGCTCCAGCGTTTTACGAACGACCTCCGGGTTTTGCTGGTGGACGAGTACCAAGACACGAATCCGTTGCAAGAACTTATCTACTTCACCATCATCCAGCAGACCGGCGCGTCCTTCACGATAGTCGGCGACGACGACCAATCCTTGTATCGCTTCCGGGGTGCTACTGTTGAATTGTTCCGTGATTTCCAACAGCGTTTCGTGCAGCAAGTGCCTAACCAGCCCTACCCGCATTTGGAGTACCTCGTTGAGAACTACCGCTCGACCCCTTCCATTGTTTCGTTTTTCAACACTTTTATACAGAACGACGCTAACTTTCAGCCTGCCCGCGTTCAGCCGCCCAAGCCGCAGATTGTGGCCCAACGTCCGGCCAATGGCGTTCCTGTTCTCGGCATGTTCCGTGGCAATGTAAGTGATCTCGCCACCGACTTGACGAGCTTCCTGGGGGATGTATTTCGTGGCCCCGGAAGGGTAATCAACTTCGGAGGTCAGTCGATCACAATCGTCCGAGACCCGAACGGAGGAGACTTCGGGGACGCCGTTCTCCTCTCACATACGGTCAATGAATTTGCGACACAGTTCGGCAATAACCCGCCAAGGGAGCGCCTGCCTCGTCTGCTCCGTACTCGTCTCGCCCAAATGCAACCGCCGGTGGAGGTCTTCAACCCCCGTGGCCGTTTGTTACGGGATATTCCCGTGGTAAAGCACCTTCTTGGCACCATTTTGAACTGCATTGACGGCATTGGAGCACAGCAAAGCACCCTATACCTGCGAGCAGAACCCCAGCGATACCTTGCTCACTGGCGTCAGGAGGCGAGAAATTTTGCTGCCACAAACCCAGTGCCGTCTACTCCGCATAGTTTGGAGGATTTCGTGCAAGCATGGCAGACCCGAACGGTGCAAGGTGCGAACATGCTGTGGCCTCCCGAATGGCCACTGCTCGAACTGTGCTTCAAGCTGATGTCCTGGCTCCCGATGCTGCGGGACGACCCGGAAGGGCAGGTATACCTGGAGGCAGTCAGCCGGGCGATCGCTCAGGCGGCGACCTTCTCACCTTACCGTTCGACGATCATTACGAGTCAGCAGCCGCACGATGACAACAGCGTGAAGGCCGCTATCCGCGACATCCTCGCGCCCATCGCCGAGTCCAGCGTGGACGTGGATGAGGAAATCATGCCCCAAGTGCCCCGCAGCCGCTTCCCTATTATGACAATCCATCAGGCAAAAGGCCTAGAGTTTCCTCTCGTGATCGTCGATGTCGCATCTGATTACACGCGGAATCACCCCTTGAACCGCTTCCGCCGATTTCCTGAACACCCATCTTCCGTTCAGAACGTCGAGGATGACTTGGCCCCGTTTTGTCAGATCGGCCCCCTTCGTCAGACCCGTACTGGCTTGCAGCGCTCGTTCGATGACTTGATTCGCTTATACTACGTGGCCTACAGCCGCCCTGAATGCGTCTTGATGCTGGTCGGTGTCGATCCCTGTCTGCGTTATCAGTCAAGCATTCGCCATGTGGCCACTGGCTGGAGTAGCGACGGCACTTGGTCTTGGAGAACTCCGGTCGCCGGACCTGCCCCAGCCTTAGTAAACAACCATCCGTTACTTCTGATTTGAGGTTCTCGTCATGGTTCTTACACGCAAGAGTGATCGAGAAATCGTACCCCAGTATAGCCTGACCGGGGATCTCCTGTCTTTTCTCCGGTGTGGCCTCCAGTACCGTTATCACAACGGCAGTTCGCTGCCGCCCTCTCGTCCGGTTCAGTTATGGTTCGGGGAGTTCATCCACGGCACTATGGAAAGTGCCTTCCGCATCTGGTGCTCGGCAGCGCAGCCACCGGCGTTTCCGTGGCCCTGCAATCCCACGCCTCCTCACCAGCAACCACCAGCCGGTCGGCTGCTTCATGACATTGGGACCATCGGCGAAACGGTCGAGGCGACTCTTAGGGCGCAGGGCAAGAACCCGCGCAGCTACGACGTGCGAGACAATGCATACATTCGAGCGAACCGGGCCGTCAACGAACTGGGTCCGCATCTCTTCCCGTTGATCTCTGTAGCCGAGGAGAAGGTCATCGGCACCCGTCCGATTCCCCTTTCCCCACCGGGGCAACCCCCACCCCGATCCGCTCTGTACGAACTTCACGGCATCATCGACGTGCTCACGAACATCCAGCTAGGCGCTGCGGCGACAACGAACGTGATCCGCCAAGCCGTCCAGAAAGCCTGCCCCGGCTGTACGGGCAACTATGAGGTGATTGTCGATTACAAGGGATCGAGACGACCGGCAGTAAGTAATTTAAACAACTCTTATTGGCAACAGCATAACTGGCAAGTGCAGACGTATGCTTGGCTTCGGACCCGACAGCCTAACTCGCTGCCGGTAGCTGCTGGCGTATTGATATACGTGAACGAACTCGCGCCGGTGCGAGAAGACCTTGTTGAACTGAAGAGCGCCATGGGCGACTGCACCGCTGACGTGGTACCTGTTAGCGGGAGTCAAGATGCCTACATGCTCAGCACATGGCAGCCTGGCAATGCGATCCCGCATTTTTCCCTACCTTTTCGTCTTCGGCGGGCGGTTCGGGTAATTCCGGTCAGCGTGGCAAGCCAGACCGCGGCCGCAACCCACTTCGACAATGTGGTGTCGAATATAGAGCTTTGCGTTGCGGCGGAAGCGGCAGCAGGGACTATAATGCAGCACTGGCAGTCTTGCGGCGACTCCGAGACCTGCGCTGCGTGTGATTTCCGACATTTTTGCCCGAACCCTCACCCGCATTCAGGAACCCACGTAATCGAAGCTCCCCATGCGCCGTAACCTGACAACTACATGAAATGACATTGTGCACAAATTGCACAAACTAAAGGTATTTCTGGAATGATTAAGAAGCAAGATCATTCAGAATATCGCGAATATCATTGCTCAGTTTTGGCAGATCGATCAGAACTATATCCCAGACCTGATCAAGGTCTATCCCGAAGTACTGGTGGATGAGAAGATTCCGCATTGAGACGGTATGAGCCCATGGAATAGCTGAATATTGATCACGCATCTCTTTTGAGATCAGGGAAGCCGCTTCACCAATGATCTCGATGTGATGAACCACCCACACTTGCAGCATTTCATCGCCAAGAAAGATATCGCGTATCGCGGTCCGCCGGCAACTTTCCTTGGATCTTGTTCGATTTGGGGTCGCCATGACAAGGATAAGACATCGTTTGGTATATTGTGAAAATGAGCCTCTGAAAGGGACCTATAATGATCTTTTTGACGGCCAAAACTAGGTTATTCGCAGAAGCTTATGTTGGGAAGGGGAATGCTGTAAGGTTTTGAGGTTTCGACAAATGATCGTGAGGCTGGCGACGATGAAAGTCAGTAATCTAAAAACCTAAAAGCATCCCGATTACTACTTCGTGAACTCCGGGACGTTCTTTGCAAAGTGATTCCTGAGTTGGCAAGAGCTTTCGACATTGAAACCGCTAGCCGAAACGTAACCCTGACATTCCTCGCTGGCAGTTCGGCAGTTCCAGATTGCTTGCTACTGTACGTAATCACAAACGCTCCCGAAAACCTGTGAATATGATCTGGTATAGTTCAGCCTCGGGAAGCAGGCTCACATTCCCTGGAGGGACCCCGCGCTTCTTATCGATGATCTCTTGTCCGAATTCTTTGGATCCATATGCAACGAAACATAATGCTTAAAAGCATTATGTTTGTGTGCATAATTATTATCCAATGCTAAGCGGACGGAGATCGTGATGGAATTCTTTGACAGAGAGGAAGAAATGGAGAGGTTGGAGCGGCTTTCCAAGACGGGCGGTCTGGGCTTCATCTGGGGGAGGAGGCGCATCGGCAAAACCCGGCTTCTTCTGGAATGGTGCAAAAAGAACGACGGGCTCTATACCGTTGCCGACCAGTCGGCCGCTCCCATTCAGCGCCGCTATTTTGCAGCCTCTCTTGCTGCAAGGTTTCCCGGTTTCGACCAAGTGGAATATCCCGATTGGAGATCTCTCCTTGGAAGGATTTCTGCAGAAGCCGTGCATCAGCAATGGAGAGGTCCGCTCATCTTGGATGAGTTCCCGTATCTGGCAGTCACAAGCCCCGAGCTGCCGAGCATCTTCCAGGTATGGGTGGATCACGAAGTCAAGAATTCGAAGCTGGCGGTCGTCCTTGCGGGTCCCAGCCAGTGGATGATGCAGGGGCTGGTGATGAGAGCGAGGGAGGCCCTCTACGGGCGTGCCACAGAAGCCTTTCACCTGCAACCTCTTCCTGCCGGCTATTTGTCAGAGGCTTTGGGGTTGTCTTCCGCCCGAGACGTGATTCTTGCATACGCGGCTTGGGGAGGTGTTCCCCGGTATTGGGAGCTGGTGTCGGAATCCGGCTTGGCCCTGGACCGCGGCGTGGATCATTTGGTGTTGAACCCCCTGGGTCTCTTGCATGAAGAGCCGGAACGTCTCTTGCTTGAAGAACTGCCGCCTGCGGTGGGTCTGCGCTCAATCATGGATCAATCGGCCTCGGCGCTCACAGGGTGTCGGAAATTGCAGCACGAATCGGTGCGCCTGCCACATCCCTGAGTCGTCCTTTGCAGCGGCTCATGGAACTGGGACTCGTCCAGCGGGAGACACCCTTCGGCTCTTCCTCAGCTTCTGCAAAGCGTTCCCTCTACAAGATTGCCGACCCCTTTTGCCGCATGTGGTTTCGTGTGGTTGCGCCGAATCGAGGGTTGCTCGCGAACGCTCCCAGGCCCGTAAGGGAAAGGTTCTGGCGCAAGGCCAGACCTGGTCTGGCATCCGTTGCGTGGGAGGAGCTATGTCGTCAGTGGGTCTCCTTCGGTTCTATGCGGCATCACGTGCTGCGGGAGTCGGGTGACTGGGAGCCTGCGCACCGCTTCTGGCACGGCAAAAACCCTGAGTGGGACGTCGTCTCCCAAACCGTGGACGGAGGCCGTGTGCTCCTTGGAGAAGTCAAATGGTCGGAGCGTCCGATGGATAATCCAAGGCTTCGCACCATGGCAAGGAAACTCCTGGCGAAGGGTATTCCACCCATCAAGGGACTTCAGGAAAAGGAAATCCATCATGTCTTGTTCGTGCCGGAGGTCACGGGAGCAACTCCCGGGGAGATAGACGGTGTCCACGTGGTAACAGGGGAACATGTCCTTGGTGAAAAGCATTGAATACTTGAAACAGGCGATATGGACACCCCGATCTTCTCAAAAGGTGTAGTGGAAGATTTCACCACTCCTGCTCAAAGGTTGAACAGCCCTTCCACCAAGCCCTTTTCATCCAGATAATCAACCCCATCCCGGCATGTGGAGGGCTCTTGCACGACAGTTGTCAGCTGATATTTCACCACCGGGGTGTTTGATCCATCCTATGTCTCTCTCCCTGAGATATTCAATTTTCCTTTTATTTCAATACTATTCATCTATTTTGGATCCCTCCTTACATTTGGCATGACCGTTGCCTTTCATGAGTTCATGGAATCACATCCGCGGTTCGAAAAAAGAAGACGCTTCCCGGTTTATCAAAAGAAAGGATGGGCCATCATGGAACATGAGGGACCTCTCACTTTGGAAAGAATGAATGAAGTCACAAAAATGTGCGACAGAGAACAGCCTATTTATGAGCAAATCAGCGGCTTCAGCATTGCTCTCTATGTTTTCGGCTATTTCGGATGTACGGATCTTTTGGCGGCCGATGATGTGGATCATGTGGCAGCCGGATCAATTTTGAAGGAGCATTTTGTTCAGATCAAGAGGGAGGATATTCCCCCGGATTACAATATCGCCACATCCTTGGATCGATATCTCCTGGTCATTGGGGATCCTCTCTTTCCAACCCATTTTGCCGTTTTGACGAATACAAAAAGCCCCCAGCCGTATTTTTCCAAGTTGCCTTTCTTCGGCAGCGGATTTGACAGTCTGGAAGAACTGAAGAGGGAGTTCATCGGCATCGACGGCCTCACCACCGACGATATCGCTTACTACAAGTTGAAGAGAGCGGAGCCGAACGAAAAGGGGTCTGCAAAGATATATATCTTTCGGGCCGACGGAACAGTGGTGTCTTAAAAATATCCATCAACAACTCACAAGAGGAGGAAAATTCGTGTCCGTCATTCAAGATACAATCGCTCGTGTGAAACAAGTGGATCGCGAACAAGTGGAATTCCATCAGGCTGTCACCGAGGTGCTGGAAACTCTTGAGCCGACCGCCAAGCGCCACCCCGAACTGGTCAAGGCGGGAATCTTTGAGAGAATCGTCGAACCGGAGCGCACCGTAATCTTTCGGGTCCCGTGGGTGGACGACAAAGGCGTTGTGCAGGTCAACAGGGGTTTCAGAGTGCAGTTCAACAACGCCATCGGTCCATTCAAAGGGGGAATCCGGTTTCACCCTTCCGTGAATCTCAGCATCATGAAGTTCCTTGGATTTGAACAGACCTTCAAGAATGCCCTCACGACCTTACCCATGGGCGGCGCAAAAGGCGGGGCCGATTTCGATCCCAAAGGCAAGTCTGAGGCGGAAATCATGAGATTCTGCCAAGCCTTCATCCTGGAGCTTTATCGTCATCTCGGACCTGAAACCGATGTGCCTGCCGGGGATATCGGCGTCGGCGGCAGGGAAATCGGATATATGTATGGATTTTACAAGAAGATCCAAAATGCCCATGACGGCGTGTTGACCGGCAAGGGGATTGAATTCGGCGGCAGCCTCATCAGGCCAGAGGCAACAGGATACGGCACGGTCTACTTCGCCGCCGAGATGATGGCCACCAGGGGTTTAGACTTCAAGAACAAGGTCGTCGCCGTCAGCGGTTCAGGGAATGTGGCCCAATATGCAGTGGAGAAGGTTATCCAGATGGGCGGCAGGGTCATCACGGTTTGCGACTCCAACGCCACCATCGTCGATGAGAGGGGCATCGATACGGATAAGTGTTGTTTCATCATGGATCTGAAAAACAACAGGCGGGGCCGCATCAAGGAGTATGCTGAAGAATACAAGTGCGCGTGTTTCGAAGGCGAAAACGTTTGGGAGGTTATCCGGAAACAGGGGATCAAGGTGGATATCGCCCTGCCATGCGCCACCCAGAACGAACTGGACACCGAGAATGCCCAAGCCCTGGTGAAAAACGGTTGCAGATGCGTGGCGGAAGGGTCTAATATGCCTTCCACACCGGGGGCTGTGAGGGTTTTTCAGGAAAACAACATCCTGTATGGCCCCGGAAAAGCGTCAAACGCGGGCGGGGTAGCCACATCCGGCCTGGAGATGAGCCAGAACAGCCTGAAAATGTCCTGGAGCCGGGAAGAGGTGGATAGCAAACTGCTTACGATCATGAAGAGCATCCATAGGGCCTGCCTGGAATCGGCGGAAGCCTACGGCAAGAAAGGGGACTATGTGGTCGGCGCCAATACGGCCGGCTTTATGAAGGTGGCCCGGGCCATGCTGGCTTACGGCATCGTGTAAAGTCCAACCATCCAAACCGGTAAAGAAGTGCTCCCCCTCCCCTAACCCCTCCCGCCAAGGGAGGGGAAGAATGTGGCTTCTCCCTTTCCTCCCCCTTGATGGGGGGGGAAAGGTGGGATGATTTTTCGGATGACCTGTTGTCCCTCAAATCATCCTTTTACCCTATCAGATTGCTGAAAAACTATCTTTCCAGGCTGCTCAAAAATGCCCAGATGCAAGGCGCCCGAAATCACGAGGAGTGAGGCGTACATGAAAGTACGCCGCAATGACACGGGATGAGGGCAACGCCGCAGATGGGCTTTTTTCAGCAGCCTGTATGGTTCACACCACGGAAGATACACTATGGCATACTACTCGCAAGTCAGCACAGGCTGGGCGAGTCTGGACACGATCATCGACCACCTGCGCAGGGGAGACAACGTAGTCTGGCAGGTGGATGATATCGACAGCTACCGCAAGCTGGTCTCCTTTTTTGTCAACAATGCCGTGGCCAACGATGAGCAGGTGGTGTATATGCGCTTTGCCCGGCATGCCCCGTTGCTGGCGCCGCGGCCCAACATACGGATATACGAGCTGGATGTGGGGGCGGGCTTTGAATCGTTTACGACGCAGGTCCACAGCATCATCACCCGGGAAGGCAAAGATCTTTTTTACGTATTCGATTCCTTATCCGATCTGCTCCACGAGTGGGCCACCGATCTGATGATCGTCAATTTCTTTTTCGTGACCTGCCCGTATCTCTTCGAACTGAACACCGTCGCCTATTTCGCAATTCTGAGAAATCGTCACTCCTTCAAAGCCGTTGCAGGAATACGGGAAACCACACAACTGCTCATCGATGTGTACAGCTATCAGCGAAAATTGTGTATCCATCCCCTGAAGGTTCAGGACCGATATTCCCCCACCATGTTTTTCCCCCATATCAAGGAAAAATCCGAGCTTGTACCGGTGATCAACAGTGTAGAGGCCACCCGGTTGTTTTCACATCTCCTGCGTGAGAAGGCCGCCAATGCCGAGCGAATCCTGGATAACTGGGATCACCTGTTCATACAAGCCCAAAACCTGCTGGAATCCGATGCCGACCCGGGGGAGAAGGAGGATAAAGTCGAACAGCTCAGCCGGCTGGTGTTAAGCCGCAATAAAAGACTCCTCGGGTTGATTCGACGGTTTTTGAGCCTTGAAGACCTGCTTCACATCAAAGAGAGATTGATCGGCACCGGATTCATCGGGGGCAAGGCCCTGGGCATGTTGTTGTCCAGGCAGACTTTGACAAAAGACTCCGGATTCGACTGGGAACCTATTCTTGAGCGCCATGACTCTTTTTATATCGGCTCGGATGTGTACTATTCCTATATCGTCCAAAACGGCTGGTGGAAGTTGTTCATGGCGCATAAAACGCCGGAAGGATATTTTTCCAGGGCCGCTGAACTGAAGAACAGGATCCTCAATGGAATCTTCCCGGAACATATCCGGGAGCGGTTTCAGCTCATGCTGGAATATTTCGGTCAATCTCCCATCATTGTCCGTTCCAGCAGTCTTCTGGAAGACGCCGTTGGAAGTGCTTTTGCGGGTAAGTATGACAGTTTCTTCTGCGTCAACCAGGCATCTCCGGAAAAACGCTACGAGGTGTTTGAAGAAGCGGTCAAACGGATATTTGCCGGCATCATGTCCGAGGATGCCCTGGCCTATCGGCGCCAGCGCGGTCTTGATCAAATGGATGAACAGATGGCTGTACTGGTTCAACGGGTGTCCGGCTCCTATCACAAGAAGTTTTTTTTCCCTGAACTTGCCGGTGTAGGTCTGTCGCGAAACCCCTACGTCTGGAAGAAACCTATGAAGCCCGAGGCCGGCATGCTGCGGCTGGTCATGGGGCTTGGGACACGGGCCGTCAACCGGGTCGAGAATGATTATCCGCGAATTGTGGCAATGGATGATCCACTGGCCAAGCCCCTGGCCGGCATGCGGGACATGAAGAAGTATTCCCAGCATTACATTGACTTTCTGGACCTGGAGGCCAATACCCTTAAAACCGCTTCCCTGTGGGACCTGGCCGGAAAGGGGCTGGATCTCGACCTGACCACCATTGCCATCAGGGACAGCGAGACCGAAAGCCTTGAGGGCGGGTGGGGCGCGCCCGGAGGAAACCAATGGATATTGACATTCGATGATTTCCTGAGCCATACGCCATTTGTCGGAATCATGGGCCGGATGCTCAAGACCATTGAGAACTCCTACGCCATACCCGTAGAAATCGAATTCACCGTCAACCATGATCTGAAGGGAGGCATCCAGGTAAATCTCGTGCAATGCCGGCCTTTCCAGTCTATCCGCACAACGGCAGGCGCGGGAATGCCGGAAAAGATAGATCCGGACAGGGTATTTATCCGGACAGAGGGTAATTTCATGGGCGGCAATGTCTCGCTGCCTGTTGCCTGCATTGTTTGGGTGGATCCCCAAAATTATGCCGAGGCGTCCATGTCGGAAAAATACAGCGTCGCCCGTCTGGTCGGGAAGCTCAATCGAACGGTTGCAGACCGGAAAACCAATCCCACAATGCTCATGGGACCTGGGCGGTGGGGGACCAAAACCCCATCCATGGGAGTCCCGGTAACATTTTCGGAGATTAATCACATGATGGCCGTTGTGGAAATCAGCTGTCAGACCGGGAGTATGATTCCAGACCTCTCTTTTGGCACCCATTTTTTTCACGATCTTGCCGAAGCCGGTATCTTTTATGCTGCCGTCTATCCGGAAAACACCGATGTCGTGTACCAAACGGAGCGGCTTTCCCTTCTGCCCAATAGCCTTACCCAAACGGTTCCGATGGCAAAAGATCTGGCTCATGTGGTGAAAGTATATGATCTGAAAGACAGTGGATTGATCATCCGGTCGGATGTCGTGGCCCAGGAACTGGTCTGTTACTGGACATAATCATGAAGACTCTCCTCACCCTTAAGACCAAGTTGGTGTTTCTTTTTCTGGTGCTTGCCCTTGTCCCTCTGGGCATCATCGGTATGTTTTCTATCGATACCACCGAAGCGTTGATTGAAAGCCTGGTTTTGCGCCAGCTTGAAAACGTCGCTTCCGATAAGGCCGCACTCCTGGAGCGATGGGTGGAAGAACGGAAACAGGACATGCAGGTCATTGCGGCCACCTCCTTGCTCAAATCCATGGATCCGAAGGTGATTGCGCCCTATCTTGAACTGGTCCAGGCCCATTATGGGGTTTATAACAACATGACCGTGGCATCCTCCGAAAACAAAATCGTCTTCAGCACACAAGCCACGGATCCGATTGCGGACATAACCGCTTGGACCACTGGACCGGAAGCCCTTGTCTTATCCCCCATTACCTACCTGCCCAGGGAAAAGGAATCCAGCTTCCGTATTGCCGCACCGATTTTCGACAAAGGCGATCGCATCGGAACGGTCTTCGGCACTGTGGGCACCAACAAGATCATTACCATTATCCTGCAGGCCGCCCTCGGAAAAACCGGGGAATGCTATATTGTGGACAAAAACGGGATTTTTCTGGCCCATAAAGAACCCCAGCGCATATTGACGGAAAATATCTCCCAATCGGAAAGCTTCAAGAACATCTTCGAGAGCCGGGATCGAAAAAGGACTTATCTGGACTATCGCAATATAGAGGTGCTGGGTACATCCCGAAAGATCGGGGGCACGGATTGGCACATCGTGGTGGAGCAGGACCGGGATGAGGCATTTCAAAGCATGGATGGTTTGAAACGTCACGTCTATTTTACGATTTTTTTGGCCATCGGCAGCACATTGCTGCTCACCTGGGTCATCTCCTACCATATTGTCCGTCCGGTCCGCAGCCTCAGTCAATTGGCCAATAAGCTGGCCACTGCGGATTCTGACATGGAACCGATCAAGACCAACCGTCAGGATGAGATCGGGGTTCTGTGCCGGGCATTTGCGGATATGGCCCAAAAAATTCAGCAGAGACAGGACTCCCTTGAGGAAAAATTCAACTTAAAGACCGCAGAACTCAAAGAAACCGACCATACGTTGAAGCAGTTCAAACTCATCGCAGAACGTTCGGAAAAATTTGCGGCACTGGGTCGTTTGGGCGCTGCCGTGGCTCATGAAATCCGGACACCCCTGACCTCCCTCAAACTGTTTTTGGAATCCATCCACGCGGAAATCGAAATCTCACCGGAATATACAGAAGATTTCACTGTGGCAATGGGGCAGATCAATCGTATTGAGGGGGCTATCAACCGGTTGCTGGACTATACGAAGCCCAAGGAGCTTATCTTTTCAGAGATTTGCATCGCCCACCTGATCACGGATATCGTCTCCATGATTCGACCCCTGGCCAATAAACAAGAGTGCGTTGTCGAAACCCGGATGGCCCCAGGGCTGCCGGAAATAAACGGGGACAAAAAACTTCTTGAAGAGGCCCTGGTGAATCTGTTTATCAATTCACTGGAGGCCATGCCTGAAAAGGGTCGGATAAACGTGACAGCGGAAATGGATGTGTTCGATTCCGATGGAAATCCGATCTCGTGCATCAGGATCGACATCGCTGATTCGGGGCCGGGGATTGCTCCGGAAAACGTCGACTTCATTTTTGAGCCGTTTTTCACCACCAAGTCCGCCGGCACAGGGTTGGGATTGCCCATGGTCTTCAACACGGTCAAACGACACGACGGAGAAATTCGCGTAAGCAATCGAGAGGAAGGCGGTGCGCTAGTTTCGATTTTTCTCCCGGTCAAATCTCAGCGGTAAGGCTTCCAATGCGGGCCTTACGGCTGCAACCAAAACTCCGCCACGAAGACACAAAGACACCAAGAAGAATATGGTGGATTTCTTTGTGCCTTAGTGCCTTTGTGGCAGATCTGGGTTTTACAGGAACGGCAGTTATGGAAAAGATACTGATCATTGATGACGACGAGGGATTGAACCACTTCCTCGGCCGATTCTTCAAAAGAAAAGGGTATGCGGTGACCATTTGCCTCAGCGGCGAACAGGCCATCAGAACGGTCAGCGGCGAAAACTTTGACTTAATTCTGCTGGATTACAAAATGCCGGGGCTCAACGGGCTGGATACCCTGACGAAAATCCGGGAAGGCCAGGTCAAAACGCCGATCATTATCACGACCGCATACGGCAGCACCGATACAGCCATTGAGGCCATGAAGCGGGGCGCCTATGACTATCTGAGCAAGCCGTTTGAAAGACAAGAGCTCAGCCGTATCGTCAGCGAGGGGTTGGAATTGAATCGCCGGATGAAGGAGGTCGTCTGCCTGCCCGATCCCGCATCGGCAGTCAAGACGGCCTCGCCTAAAGGAATGTTGAAAATGGTCGGCCGGAGCAAGAAAATGCAGGCCGTCTATAAGACCATCGGCCAGATCGCTGAAAAAGACGTGGCGGTTTTGCTCACCGGTGAAAGCGGCACAGGCAAGGAACTGGCAGCAAAAGCCATCTATCATCACAGCCGGAGAAAAGAAAAGCCCTTTCTCGCCATCAATTGCGCTGCCATACCGGAGCAGCTCTTTGAAAGTGAATTTTTCGGCTATGAGCGCGGCGCCTTCACCGGGGCTCACCAGACCCGAATCGGTAAGATTGAACGATGTGACGGCGGCACATGCTTTTTGGATGAAATCGGAGATATGTCCATGGCCTTACAAGCCAAATTGCTCCGTGTCTTGCAGGAGGGCGAGTTTGAAAGGCTCGGCGGTAGAGGGCCTGTAAAGATCGATGTCCGCATCATTGCTGCCACCAACAAGGACCTGGCTTTGGCCGTCCAGAACGGCCTGTTCAGGGAAGATCTCTACTGGCGGTTGAAGGTGATCACCATCGAACTTCCGCCATTAAGAAAGCGGGCGGAGGATATCCCGGAATTGACGGAGTACTTTATCGCACGATCCGGGGCCGAATACGACAGACCCATCCGGCATGTCTCTGAAGGAGTTTTGAAGCAGTTTTGCGCCTATCCCTGGCCAGGCAACATTCGCGAACTGGAAAACTGTATCCGCAGGGCCATTCTTCTGTGCACCGGCGATATTATCACGGAAGAGCATATCGAGTCGCTGAACGGGCAGAAGGAGCATCTTCCCCAGACACTGAATCATAAGCAATTGATGGACAACTTGAGAGAGAAACTGCAAGCGGTCCTGCCCGACATCCTGCGCCTTTCAAAGCAGTCCGTCCATGCAAACATCATTGAAATGGTTGAAGAGACGATCATCCTCAAGGCGCTCGAAGAATGTGGGAACAACCAGGTCAAAGCAGCCGGAATGCTCGGTATCAGCCGGAATACATTGCGGCATCGCCTGAAAAGACATATTGAAAAGCGAAACAACATCGATTTTCCGCCAGAGCAAACCTGAGCGGCCGGGGTTGGATACCTTGATACGAATAGGGTGCTCCATCTAAGCTTGACACACAAGGGCCAAATCCTCCGCCTATGGAAAGCGAGATCTTGTCACCATGTTTTTTCTTGCAATACTTTCAAGGGTTTTATAGAACCGGAGGGAATTCATAAGGCACCAGCGTCAGTTACTCTGTAAGGCAAGCAAGAATGGACAAAAATGATAAGAGAAGGGGACTATGAAAAAAATTATCATGGCAATGCTTTTCATCGCTCTCAGCGCAGGGATAGCGCTGGCAGGAGGAGATAAAGTGCGTGGAGATAACGGCGAAGGCCCGACAATACAAGATTTTTGCGGGCCTGACGACGATTGTGGAGGCGACCCCTATTGGTGGGATTAATATAAAGGTGTCTTTTCTTCGTCCCGCCGCCACGAAGCCGGTGGCGGGCATTCACATTTCTGGTTTGTGTGTGTAGACCGGAACGTCCAGTGGTTTATTGATCTATTACTGCCAAGCGAAGATCTTTTTCAGATACGACCTTCTCCCCCCGCTGGGTTGACTGACTCACTGCGCGCTGCGATAAGCGTAATCGCATTGCCAACTCGATCGGGCTCTACCCCCGTTCACGGGCAGCAAATAGCGGCCACACTGCGGGCCGTCACCGCTCCTGGTATTTCCCCTTCCTGGTGAAAAGGGGATTCATTTCGAGGCTGCCCGGCAAGGCAATGAGCGGGGAGTTGTCGAATTCACTTGATTTTTCCTCACATAGAATGTTAAGGTGTATTCCCCTACCGCTTTAATCTACTTACTTGAAATCCATTATTCAGAACGAGGTCCTGAGTGAACAAAGTCCCACACCGGTTATGGGCGGCGTTTACGATTCTGTTCCTTGTCCTCTTGTGCGGGGGCGGCTGGTTCTACAGAGCCCAAGAGCAACGGTTGCGAGCGGAGGCCGAGGAGTACCTCCAGGCCATCTCCCATCTGAAGGTGGCCCAGATCTCCCAGTGGCGTGCGGAACATTTAGCCGATGCCAACGAAATGCTGGACAGGCCCTTCACCAGAGCCCTCATTGCCCGATGGATGGTGAGTCCTCAGGACGAAGACGCCGAGCAGATCCTCTCCTGGTTCAGGTCGCTCCGGAAGCATCATAAATTCAACGATGTCCTGCTCGTGGATGCTGTCGGACGGACGCTGTTGAGCTTATCGGGCCGACGCGACCGGCTTGACACGGAAGTGGTGCAAGCACTTGAAACCGCTTTGCGGGAACGACGATCCGTACTATGCGATCTGCACATCGGCTCTCCTGACCAGTCCCCCCGTCTGGAAGCCATAGCGCCGCTCTTTTCCGGAGAGGAGAAGAATGCTGTGCCCATCGGAGCGGTTGTGCAGCAGATCGACGCGCAACAGTTCCTCTACCCGCTGATAGCTTCCTGGCCTACTCCCAGCCGTAGCGCGGAAACCCTGCTTGTCCGCCGGGATGGGGATTCCGCCCTGTTCCTGAATGCCCTCCGCCACAGAAAAGAAACCGCACTGAAACTGCGCATCCCTTTGACCGAAAAAGAGGTACCTGCGGTGATGGCCGTACTGGGCAGGGAGGGGATGATGGATGGAAAAGACTATCGTGGTATCGATGTGCTGTCTGCCCTGAAGGCCGTACCGGATTCACCGTGGTTCATGGTGGCAAAGGTCGATGAGGCGGAGATTCTGGCCGGTTGGCACCTCCTTTCCTACATCATTCTGGCTCTGGTTCTGGGACTCATGACGGCAATGGCCTCGACGATAGGAATGGCCTGGCAATATTATGCTAAAGCGCATTACCGCGCGCTATTAGAGTCTGAGGAGGCTTTGCGGAAGAGTGAGGCGCGTTACGGCGCCACGGTCATGAGCATTGGAGACGGAGTGATCGCCACCGATGCGGAGGCGAGGGTGGAGCTTCTGAATCCTGTTGCCGAGACCCTCACCGGTTGGAGGCAGGGGGAGGCAAGAGGCAAACCGGTAACGGAGGTCTTCCGGATCATCAACGAGCATACCCGAAATTCGGTCGAGAACCCGGTCGAGCGAGTCCTCCGTGAGGGGGTAGTCGCGGGTCTGGCGAACCATACCTTGCTGGTTGCCCTGGACGGGAAGGAATACCCGATTGCGGATAGCGGAGCGCCCATCCTCAGCAAGGATGGAGAAATCACCGGAGTGGTGCTCGTCTTTCGCGACCAGAGCGAAGAGCGGGCTTTCTTGAATGAGTTGCGGGAGAGTGAAGAAAAATACAGGGATTTATACGACGAAGCGCCGGTGGGCTATGTCGAGTTGGACTGCGAAGGGCGGATTGACAGGGTCAACAAGAAGATACTGGAAATGCTTGGCTACACCGCCATGGAGATGTTAGGTGAGCCTTTGTGGAACTTCGTGGTCGAGAAAAAGGAGGCCGAGCAGGCCATCAAGGCAACTCTCTCGGGTAAGGCGCCCCCCAACAAAGCCCTGGAGCGGACCTACAAGCGAAGAGACGGTGCAGCCATTCCCGTGGTCCTTGAAGGCAAGGTTGCAAGGGACAGTGAAGGCAGAATCAATGGAATCCGTACAACCATCCAGGACATCACCGAGCGCAAGAAAGCCGAGGAGGAACTGCGCACTCATGAAGCGCAGCTTTCCAAGGCCAACCAGATCATGTCAGGGATACTGGAGCACACCCACATGCTGGCAGCTCTCCTCGATACGCAGTTCAACTTCGTCTGGGTTAATCGCGCCTATGCAGCCGCAGGCCGACATGACCAGTCCTTCTTCGCTGGCAAGAATCACTTCGATCTCTACCCCCACGAAGGCAACAAGGCGATTTTTCGAAAAGTCGCGGACACCGGGGAGCCGCTTTTCATCACTGCCAAGCCGTTCGAGTATCCTGACCGGCCGGAGCGCGGCATAACTTACTGGGACTGGAGCCTGATCCCTGTCAAGGACGCTGCTGGTGCAGTCACGAATCTCGTCTTCACCTTAATGGAAGTAACTGAACGGGTCAGAGCACAGGAGGAGCTTCGGAAGGCGCGCGACCAACTGGAATCCCGGGTCCGGGATCGGACCGCCGAACTCGAGCGGAGAAATCGGGAACTTCAGGAGTTTGCCTTCGTGGCATCCCATGACCTGAATGAGCCCCTGCGGAAAATTCAGGTTTTTGGATCACTCCTGCGGGAAAAAGGATCCGGTCGTCTCAGTGAAGTTGAGAACGATTATATCTCCCGCATGACCGGGGCGGCAAACCGTATGCAGGAACTCCTCGATGCGCTGCTCAGGTATTCGCGCATAGACACAAGAGGGTGCGATTTCATCCGTGTCCAGTTAAACAAAATCGTGCACGAAGCAGCCGGTGATCTTGAAGTCGCCATACGCAGTGTTGGGGTTCAGGTGGAAATAGGGTCGCTGCCGATCATAAACGGCGACCCATTCCAATGGCGGCAGGTGTTCCAGAACCTGATCGGGAACGCAGCCAAATACCACCGTTCCGAGGTCAAACCATTCATCAAGATCTATGGTGAGGAAGGTGAGGGAGCGTACACTATCTTCGTGGAGGACAACGGGATCGGCTTTGATGAGAAATACCTGGACAAAATATTCCAGCCGTTTCAGCGACTCCATGGAAAACACGAGTATCAGGGGACAGGCATCGGTCTGGCCATTTGCAAAAAAATTGTAGAACGCCACGGCGGCACAATTACAGCGAAGAGCACCCTGGGGAAGGGCTCAACTTTCGTGATTACCTTGCCGACAAGGCAAGCCGGCTTCTAACCCATTTATTACGGAGAGCAGAAAAGAGTTTGCATTTATCTCGCAGAGCCCACAGAGCGAGTTGTTACTCGATCGACGGCTGAACCGAAATGCCGCCTACAGCTCTTGCCCCGAAGGGTGAAGTTTGTCCTGTTTTTTTGAAAAAAACAGGACAAGTTGGCACTCTCCAGAACTCTGTGCCCTCAAGCGAAGCGGGCGAGAGACGCTCTTTCTTTCATCGAAATACAGTCTTCACCCCATGTAGGAGAAGTCGACAGCGTACTAGAGTCGTGATTCATGCGGACACAAATAACCTTGGATAACCTGAGCCTGTCTGATCTCATCGACACCCAAGCCATTCAGTTCATGATGGACGACTTCTACCGTGTCGCCACCGTTCCCATGAGCATCATTGATCTTAAAGGGGAGGTGCTGGTCGGGGTGGGATGGCAGGATATCTGCGCAACATTTCACCGTGTCCACCCGGAAACCCGCAGGCACTGTATGGAAAGCGACCTGCATCTCTCCGCAGGCATTCCCGCTGGAGAATTCCGACTGTACAAGTGCCTGAACAACATGTGGGACATCGCGACACCGATATTTGTAGGCGGCCACCACATGGGCAACGTCTTCTCAGGGCAATTCTTTTTTGACGATGAGACGATCGATTACGATATCTTTCGATCACAGGCTCATAAGTACGGGTTTGATGAAAAGGGATATCTTGACGCACTGGACGGGGTTCCACGCCTGAGCAGGAGGAAAGTGGACTCAGGCATGTCCTTCTTTATCAGAATTGCGGAAATGATCGCGAGCATGAGCTACACCAATGTAAAGCTTTCCCAATCCCTGGCGGAGCGGGATGCTTTAACGGTTTCCCTTCAAGAAAACAGGGAAGATCTGAACCGCGCCCAGGCGGTAGCTCACATGGGAAGCTGGCGGCTGGATTTCCGCCGGGATGAATTGACGTGGTCTGACGAGGCCTACATGATATTCGGAGTTCCCATAGGAACGCCGCTCACTTATGAGAGCTTTCTAAGCGCCATCCATCCGGAAGACAGGGGGTATGTTGACAAGGAATGGTCAGCGGCCTTGCGTGGCGTACCTTACGACATCGAACACCGCATAATCGTTGATGATGCCACGAAATGGGTTCATGAAAAGGCCGAGTTGGAGTTCAATGAGGATGGATCGCTAAAGGGCGGATTCGGAACGGTTCAGGACATCACCGAGAAAAAGGCGGCTGAAGCCAACCAGACCCTGCTGACGAACGCGTTACGGGTTCTCAATCGTGGCGGCGACCTGCAATCTCTTGTCTCCGAGACGCTCCGCTTGATTCGGGAGGCGACAGGGTTCGACGCGGTGGGGATGCGGTTGAGGCAAAATGAGGACTGCCCTTATTTCGCTCAAGATGGCTTTTCAGAGGAATTCTTAAAGGAAGAGAATTTCCTCTGCGGGAAGGACCACAACGGAAAGATCGTTCGTAACGCGCAGGGCCGGGTCGTGCTCGAATGCACATGTGGCCTGGTTCTGTCCGGGCAGACCGACCCCGGTATGTCCTGCTTCACCAGAGGCGGAAGCTTTTGGACAAATAGTTCGCACGAACTGCTCGCGCTGCCGCCCGAAGACGACCCAAGGACCAATCCCCGCAACCGCTGCATTCATGCCGGGTACGAATCCGTCGGCCTTTTTCCGGTGCGATCGGGTAGAGAGATCATCGGTCTGCTGCAGTTGAACGGGCGCGGCGCAGGGAAGTTTACTCCGGAGCTGATCGCTGTCTATGAGAACCTGGCGCAGAACATCGGCATGGCACTACAGCGCACAATGGCCGAGGAAGCGCTACGCGAAAGCGAGGAAAAGCTCCGCAGTGCTTTTGCAAACGCCGCCACCGGCTTTGCCATCATGAAGCCCGACGGCCGTTTCGCGGATGCCAACCCCGCCTTTTGCGTGCTCACGGGTTATTCACTCGATGAACTGCAGACCTTGAAGTTCAGGCGACTGATTCATCCAGATGACCTGGCAGAGAACATGAGGCTCGTCAGCCTGATGTTTGCGGGTCAGATCGGCGATTTCGTGCTTGAGAATCGCTATGTCCGCAAGAACGGTGACCCCGTGTGGGTTCGAAAAAGCGTTTCGCTGGGGCGCGACTCTGAGGGCGCGCCTCGTTGGATCATTGCGCTTGTCGAGGATATCACCACGCGAAAGCAGGCAGAGGATGCGCTGCAGAAAGCACATGCTCAGCTTCAACAGCACGCCCGCAAACTGGAGGAGACGAACAAGGAGCTTGAAGGTTTCGCCTACACGATTTCCCATGACCTCCGCGCCCCCTTGCGAGCCATGAACGGCTATGCAAAACTCATTTCGGATGATTACGGGGAATCTCTTGGAGATGAAGGCAAGCGGCGGCTCGACGTAATCGAGAAGAATGCGATCAAGATGGGTATGCTCATTGACGACCTGCTTGCTTTTTCTCATGCAGGCAGGACTGCGATGAGTATCTCCGGAATCGACATGAACGGTCTTGTGGCCGATGTTGTGGAAACACTGAAGACATCGTGCGCCGACCTCAAAGCCCTCATTCATGTCGCCGACCTCCCACCCGCTAAGGGCGACAGCAGACTCATTAGGGAGGTGGTTTCAAAACTGCTCGAAAATGCAGTGAAATTCAGCAGGAAGAGCCCAGATCCCAGAATTGAGATCGGAAGCATTGAACGCGACGGCGAGCAGGTCTATTTTGTCAAAGACAACGGCGTCGGCTTCGACATGAAGTACCACGACAAACTTTTTGGTGTTTTCCAGCGGCTGGTCACCGATCGCGAGTTCGAGGGAACGGGTGTGGGCCTTGCCATTGTCCACCGTCT
Organism: Deltaproteobacteria bacterium HGW-Deltaproteobacteria-15; assembly: GCA_002840535.1. Taxonomy (GTDB): domain Bacteria; phylum Desulfobacterota; class DSM-4660; order Desulfatiglandales; family HGW-15; genus HGW-15. The sequence goes on from PHBH01000047.1 coordinate 56,769, forward strand.
CATCACACGTCACGATGGAAGGGTATGGGCTGAATCCAAGCCGGGAGAAGGAGCGACTTTTTTCTTCGCGTTAAAGGAAAAGAAAGGCGCTTGAAATGATATCAGCTTATGCATGAGCTGCCATTTGAACCGAAGTAGCGAGCGAGTCCAAATTAGAAGGAATCCTATCACCATTTCCGGGCCCAGGTGGTCTGACCCGCCCGGCAGTCCGCCCCTACCATTGAAATACCTGCTTACCCTACTTTCCTCTCTCTTCCTCCTTGAGTAAAAGGGGTGGAGAGGAGAGATAGCGGCGAGGTTCACATGAGTAGAAATATCAGCAGGCGAGCGTTCCTGAAGTACTCTGCCGTGGGCAGCGGCATACTTTTATTGGGTGCAGGAGGACCGGCTATGGCAGGCCAGCAGAGTCGCGTGGCACTGGTGAGCACTGAGGACAGGAAGCGGGGCGTGGCTGCGTCCATCGCTGCCCTGAACGTCAATCCCGTGAAAAACAAGGACGTGCTGATCAAACCCAACTTCAACACGGCCGACGTGTTCCCCGGCTCTACCCACAACGACACCCTTGTAAGCCTGGCGGAAGAAATCTGGAAAATGGGGGCCAGGTCCGTCAGCCTCGGGGAGAGAAGCTATCCTCTCACAAAGGATGTCATGGAGGAAAAGAGGGTTCTCCCCTTGCTGAAGAAGCTGGATGTGGAGGTGAAGAACTTTGACGACCTCGAACCCAGGGACTGGGTCGAGTTCAAACCCAAAGGCAGCCACTGGTCCGACGGATTTCGAATCGCCCGCCCCATAATCGAATCCGAATGCCTGGTCTCCACCTGCTGCCTGAAAACGCACCAGTACGGCGGCGTCTTCACCCTGTCCCTTAAGCTTCATGTGGGGGTGGTGCCCACGCGCAGGAACGGGTACGCGTACATGAGCGAGCTCCACGGATCGCCGCACCAGAGAAAGATGATTGCCGAGATCAACGCGCCATTCAAGCCGTCGCTTGTGGTCCTGGACGGGATCGAGGCCTTTGTGGACGAAGGTCCCATGACCGGGAAACGGGCCAAGGCCGGCGTGTTTCTGGCCTCTTCGGATCGAGTGGCGATCGATGCCGTGGGGATCGCGGTCCTGAAATCACTCGGGAGCAATGACGCTATCATGAAGCCTGCCATTTTCGAACAGGAACAGATTGCCAGGGCAGTGGAGCTGGGGCTCGGAGCTTCCTCTGCTTCCGAGATCGACCTGGTCCCATCGGACGAAGCGAGCAGGCCGATGGCAGAGAAAATCTCGCAGATTCTGAAAAAGGGATGATAAGCGCCTCCAGGCGGCTGGAGTATATCGCATACGCCACATGCCTGGATGATCTGAAAGTGCCCCGGGTCGGTTTAAACCAGACTCCGGACCCCTGGTTGTCGAACCCCTGGCGCTTTCTGATGATTACTTCACTGTGATCGTTTTCCTGTCGAGGAGCCGGGCCTCCTGGCCCATGATGTAGCGCACCTCGTACGTGCCGGCCTCTTCGGGCGCCTTGAGCTTCACCGGATTGCCGGTCCGGGTATAGACATAATGGATATACCTGTTATCGGGCATTCCCGGTTTTGCGATGGCGATGTAATCGGGGGGATAGCCGGGCCCCTGCCACTGGACTTCGAAGAGCGCGTTCGCAGCGGCCGTAGCGGGCGGTGACACCGATGCGGTCACTGGCTGGATGGTGATGGCAGTCCTGGCCAGCAGTCTGGTTTCACTGCCCAGGATATAGCGCACCTCGTAAGTGCCCGGTTCCGAGGGCAGCTGCAGTTTCAGCGGCGAGCCCTGCTTGGCATAGGTGTAGTAAAGATACCGCCCCGCTTCCTGATCGGGCCTGGCGATGGAAATGTAGTCCGGCTGGTTGGCGGGGCCCTGCCAGGCGACATCGATCTTGCTGCCGGCGGCGGCCACGGCCGGGGCCTGCAGCGTAGCGCTGACCGCTTTGAGGGTGATCGCAGTTTTGGCCAGCAGCTGGACGCCCTGGCCGAGGATGTAGCGCACCTCGTAGTTACCCGGTTCAGACGGGACCTGCAGCTTCAGGGGCGAGCCCTGGTTGGTACGGGTGTAGTAAA
>PHBH01000047.1:58973-117466 GCA_002840535.1 Deltaproteobacteria bacterium HGW-Deltaproteobacteria-15
TTACCCGGTTCAGACGGGACCTGCAGCTTCAGGGGCGAGCCCTGGTTGGTACGGGTGTAGTAAAGATACTCCCCGGGGGCCTGATCGGGCCTGGCGATGGCGATGTAGTCCGGCTGGTTGGCCGGGCCTTTCCAGGTCACCTCGATCCTGGTGGCCACGTCGGCCACCGGCGGCGCCTCCACGCCGGCGCCCACGCCTTTGATCTCGATGGCGGACTTGGCCAGCAGTTCGCTGCTCTTGCCCATGATATAGCGCACCTCATAGGACCCGGGTTCCGACGGCACCTGCAGTTTCAGCGGTGAGCCCTTGTTGGTGTAAGTGTAGAACAGGTAGCTGGCGGCCGGCTGATCGGGGCCGGCGATGGCGATATAGTCGCCCGCATAGTTCGGTCCGGTCCACCGGACCTCGATCGGGGTGGCCACATCGGCGGCGGCGGGGACCTGAACCGTGGCCTGCACTGGTGTCACTTTTATGTCGGCGCGGCCGATCACCTTGCCGCTGCCGGCATGAACATAGCGCAGTTCGTAGTCCCCCACTTTGCCGGGCACCGGAAAGATTGCCGGAGAGCCGAATTTGGTATAGGCATACTCCTTGTAATTTTCGTCCCGCGAATCTTTTTCAGCGATGGCAACAAAATCGCCGCGGCTGTTGGGGCCTTCCCACTGCACCGAGACGCTCGAACCGGCCGGCACGCTGGGCGGCCCGCTCAGTTTGGCCGTGCCCGGATCTTCCACCACCGGCGGCGGGACCGCCTTGACCTCTTCCAGGGTCTTGAACAAGGCGTCGCGCAGCTGTCCGGCATTGTCGGCGGCCAGGAACAGGCCGCCGGTCTTGTCGGCCAGGCACTTCAGGCGCGCCTGGTCTTCCTTGACGATGTCGAAGCCGATCACATGCACGGTGAAATCCACTCCGCTCATGGCCAGTTCGGCCGCCAGGGCGCAGGGGTCGATGTCGCAGGTTTCCAGACCGTCGCTCACCAGAACCACAGTGGCCTTCTCTTCACTGTAGCGCAGGGCCACGGCCGCCTGGCGCACCGATTCGCTCAGGGGCGTCTTGCCCTTGGGGCTGATGGCCTGGATCTTGGCCTTCATGGTGGCGGCATCGTGCGGCCCCACCGGAATCACCATCTCGATATCCTTGCAGTCCCCCTTGCGGCGGTGGCCATAGACCATCAGGCCGGTTTCAAAATCCGCCGGCACCGCGGCCGTCAGTTCCGCCATCACCTCTTTGGCGATTTCGATCTTGGCCCGGCCCTCGATCTGCCCCCACATCGAACCGGAGGCATCGAATACCAGCATCATGCGCGCCTTGACCGGCTCGGCCGCCTGAGTTGCCGCTGCGCAGAGGACAAAAAAGAGAGCGGCTTCAACGGCCGCCAGCGCCCCACCGAACATCTTTCTGGACATGAAACACCTCCCCGATAGCAGATCCTGTCGATAGCCACGTTCCGGACCAGTAGAAAAGCGGTGGCAAATTCCTTAAACTCAAATTCCCTGCCAATCCGCTGCAGGGCAGTATCGCAAAGCCGCCACGGGCTGTCAATTGCGGCATGCTCCCGGTTTCAGCAATCACCAGGTTAAGGCTCGGAGCCAACGTCGGTCACTTCTTTTTTTCTCTCTCCCCTTTCGTAAAGGGGAGCCGGAGGGATTTGTCTTTCAGGTTGACAGCTCATAGGGCCTGTTCTAGAAACCCAATAGGTTGCCCACCTGTGTGGACCACATCCAAAAGGCGCCAGGGGATGTCATCATGAATCTTCGACGGGAAGTGAAAGAGAAGCTGAAAGAAGAAATTGTGGCCGGACTGGCAAGTTTCCCTGAGGTGCAGCGTGTAGTCGTGTTTGGATCATTTGTAACGTCTGATGACCCTCACGACATGGATATCGCAATCTTTCAAGACTCGGACGAAAGCTACTACCCTTTGGCCATGAAGTACAGGCGGACCCTCCGCTCTGTCGCGAAGAAAATTCCGCTGGATGTTATCCCGATACGTCGTATGCCGGAGGAAGGTCCTTTCATGCAGGAAATCCAGAAAGGTGAGGTTATGTATGAAAGATGAAACCGGATCGTGGATAGATTACGCGGATGAGAATCTTGATGTAGCCGTATTGGCATGTGACCACGGGCACCTCAACGCCTGCCTCCAAAATGCACAGCAGGCAGTCGAGAAATATCTGAAAGAACGTATTCATGTCTAAAATACTTCTACCAACAGGGGTAAGATACAGCGTGCACCCCAATCCCCTTTCGCTATAACTCCCCTATGATTAAAGCAATCAAGTCTTCAGACGTTCCCCACACTTTTCATCTTTTGGAGGAATAAGAAAATGTCAAACCATTTTACCGGCCTCTCGCTTGGTCCGCCGATGGGCGATCAGAGACTCGACCTTTGCGATCTCTATGCATTTCAATCGCCCACCGATCCAGAACGGACCGTCATCATCCTCAACGCAAACCCCAATGCCGACGCCCTCCACCCAGAAGCCGTCTACCGCCTGAATATCGACAACGACGGTGACTACCTGTCCGATCTGGCGTTCAGCTACGTATTCTCCGAGCCGCAGAACGGCAGACAGAGGGTGAATGTATTCATGGCAAAAGGGGCGGAGTCGCGCTCAGCGGAAGCGGTCGGGACGAAGATCATCCCGGATGGCGAAGTCTCGTTTGGGCCCAAGTCTAATATCATGACCGCGGGGAACATCAAATTTTTTGCCGGCAGTCGCAGTGACGCCTTCTTTTTCGACTACGACGGAATCAAGAACCTGTTCGATACGCGAGGAAAGCGAAATTTCACCGAGCCTCACCTGGGCGGAAAATCGCCATGGACCGGCATTGATTCAAATACTGAAGCCAACGTGTTCTCAATGGCGATCGAACTGCCGACGAGCGAACTGGCACCCAAGCCTGAGATCCACATCTGGGGGCGATGCAGTCTGCGGCGCGATGGCAAGCTGCTCCATGTGGATCGTGCGGGACATCCGAGCGTCAGCAGCTTTTTCAATACTGACGATACGAAAGAGGAATACAACGCCAGTGAGCCGGTGAACGATCGCAAGCGATGGCTCGATCAGTTCGTGCATCTGATGGGCCATACAGGCAACTACACGCGCGAGGAGGCAATCGCCGCGATCAACAAGGAGCGCACTCTGCCCGATGTCCTGAGCTTCGATCCGTCCCAGCCCGCGAAATATCCTAATGGGCGCGTCTTCACGGACGACGTGATCAACTACCGTCTAGCGTTCCTTACGAAAGGCCAGTGCCCGCCGACCGGCCTCAAACCGCACACGGATGTTCTGAACGAATTTCCCTATCTCGGCATGCCGCACCAGAAAAAATAGGAAGAAATCCGTTAATTGCCGACACCAATGCAGTTTATCCTTTGACCCTGCCCCCTAAGTTGCGGGAAGGGGGCGGGGTGAGAGCTGTGAATGGTTATGACCCGAGGCGCCATGCCATGACCCTGGAGCAAGCTCCTGCTTGCGATCTCGGGGCAAGCAGAGTGGTCCTTTTTGGCTCCCTCGCAAGTACCAATGGTTCACCCAAGATTCTGACGTGGATCTTCTGGTCGTTGATCTGAGTGCTGGCGACTATTCGCTCCCCCCCCAAGTTTGGCTGTCCCTGCGATTGGCAGAAGATATGAAAAAGCTCCTTTAACATTGCTTGTTTTACGGGGAAGAGCAGATCTGTAACAGGAGACAAGTTGGACCTCGTCGGAGATACCGCAGGTTTTCCGAGAAGGGATATCCTGTTTCAGCCGTTAATATCTCAATCCGTAGAGGAAAAGCTGCCCATGTTTACGCAACCTCTGATAGCAAAGCCCTTCTCTCTTCATCAACCACAGACTCTCTCGCCCGATTTCGATATCGAGAGGCTGCCCGGAGGGTAAGATCCGCCTTGTTTTCCTCCCGGGAATCCCAGCGCGGCCGAGATAGGCCTTTTCTCTTCACTTCAAGAGCCGGAGCGAGAGCAGCCCCGATCCCAGCCCACGAGGGCGAGCTAGGGGCACCCCAAGATGGCGCGCTCGATATAAACTTGACACACAAGGACCAACAATACTCCTCCCCACAGAAAGCGAGTTCTTATCATCTGACATAAACCGACCAGGAATACGTGGCTCCCAGGCAGATCTGCATGGTAACAGCACAACACAGAACCAGATATCGATACATGACAGAATCGCTTGTTTTTAACTTCTGCAGGGTAAAAATATGCTGACAGGGATGTGGTTTCCGCTTCCCGGCAACATGCTACGTCCTGAAAATCAGGCGGGCAGTCGTTCCCTTCCCAGGGGTACTTTCGATTTCCAGTCGCCAGTCGAACCGGTCGCAAAGCCGGCTGACGATATCGAGCCCGAATCCGAAGCCCTGACTCTCCTTTCCCCGGAATGCCGGCTGCCGGACCCTGTCCAGATCGTCAGGCGTAATACCCTTTCCGGTATCCGTGATTTCCACGCCGGTGTCTGACAGGTGAACCCGAATTTCCCCATCGCAGGTGAACTGAAAGGCGTTGCGAATCAGGTTGGATATCGTGATGCGGACTCTTGATTTTCAGATCACCCGCCGCTTCCATATCCGTTCGGTTCCCTTTTTCCCGGTACTGCTCCTGATACTGTCGCATGATATCCTCCACAATGGGAGCAACTTCACACATCTGGCTGGAGACTTCAGACAATCCCTCCCGGGACAGCCAGAGCAGCGCCTCAATAATGGATTCCATTTCCGATACGGACCGGTCCATCCGCTTTGCCAGGCGGTCCACCTTTTCCTCCTCACAGGCGGGCAGCTGTTGCAGCAGTTCAACAGCACCCTTCATGGCGGTTATCGGTGTTCTCAGTTCATGGCTGGCATCCCGAGTAAATTGATGTTCACGGGTCAAGAAGGCTTTTGTGCGCTCCATGGATTTTTCGAGTGCCCTGGCCAGCGCGCCCACCTCGTCATCGTGATATGAATCGGAAAAACCACCGGGCAGGTTATCAGGATTGGCGTTGTTCACCAGGGTGACCAGACGCCGCAGTGGACGGGTTACGCGTTTGGCTACGAAAATGCTGGTCGGAAAAATGAAAAGCAGCAGTATGAAAAAACCGACCACAGAATGATGTTGCAATGTAAGGGTGTCAAATCCCATGAAGTACGGAAAGAAAAACATGAAAACCTTTTCCTCCGTTCCGGGCAGCGGCTGTATGGCCACATGAAAATGCCCGGGCCCCTTGACCCCGCCATGGATGCCGGTCTCATAATATCCGGGCTTCAGGTCAGCCACACTTTTTCGTTTATCCTCGGGAACACTGTCGATTCCGACATAGAATTTCATGTACTCAGTCTGCGGAAGCGGGACAGAAGCATTGTGGCGATACTCCTCAATAAACCGCTCATACTCGGTTTTCAGAATTCGGTCGAAACTTTCCTCGGATTGCAGATGCTCCAACAGGATCACCGTACCTACGAAAATGGAGGACATGAGAATGCCAAAGACGATGAAAAATACGATGATGCGGGTAGAGATACCGGCGTTAAGCGGTGTCTTTTTCATCTGTCAGTTTATAGCCAAGGCCGTGAACGGTATGGAGCAGTGGCGATGAAAAGGGTTTGTCGATCTTATTCCGCAGGGTATACATGTGGCTGCGAAGCGCATCGCTGCCCGGCGGCTCGTCACCCCATAGCGCTGTTTCCAGCTGGCTTTTGCTCAGCAGGTTGGGGGAATGCTGCATCAGCAGCGTCAGAATCTGGAGACAAATGCGATTGAGGTCGATCGTCCTGCCGGAACGCCTGACTACCATGGTCCCCAGATCCAGCTCCAGGTCACCAACTGTCAGGACATTCTGCCGGTTCGGCGTCGCCCGTTTCGACAGGGCAATGATTCGCGCCATCAGCTCTTCCAGGGCAAACGGCTTTACCAGATAATCGTCCGCCCCGGATTCGAACCCCTGGAGTTTGTCGGTCAGGGTGTCTCTAGCAGTCAGCATCAATACCGGGACCTGTCGACCAGCCTCCGTTCTCAGCTTGCGGCAGAGCGTCAGGCCGTCCATACCGGGAATGGACAGGTCTAGGACGATCACGTCATAATCCCTGGTGACAGCCAGATGCAGGCCCACCAGTCCATCCATGGCAAAATCGGGGACATGCCCCTTCGATTCCAGATAATCTCCGACATTTTCGGCAACTCCCTGGTGATCTTCAATAATCAGTACGTTCAATTTTGCAGAATGTAGCGTCATGGAGAGCTTTTAAAAACGGTTCAGGTCTTCTGCTGCATTTTAGCCGGATATCTCTTAATACTGTGCTGCGTCCCCTTTGTAAACCGGAATATCCAGCGCCAGCGCCTGATAATATGAACCGACATTCCGACCAGATACAGGAGTCCGGCCTGATTATGAATGTCGATCCAAAGGTCATAGCGCTCCATCTGAATGGTTGCACCCGGCATGGCAATCCAGGGATAAAATCCGGTCGTCAAGACAACAACCGTTACCAGCAGAAACAGAATCTGCATGCGGATTTTTGACCGGGTCTTTTTGGGCAGGTTGCTGCTCCAGCGCCTGATCACGGTTTTCAGATATTTCCAGTGCAGCTGTATATGCAGGATCAATCCGATGAAGAACGCGATGGCTGAGAGCTGATGGATGATCAGCCATATGCTTTTTTCCAGACCATACCATTCGGTCGGGTAAGGGTTTTCGACCACATGAAACTGGGTAAACAGAATCAGCCCGGTACCGAAAACAAGAATGGATGACAGCAAATTGATTCTGTTGAGAGCGCGCTGGCGGGCAGCCTTTTGATTGGTGTTTGTTTCTTTGGTCATGGTATTCTCCTCAATATTTCAGCTCAGCGCCTGGCACCGCATCTGTGACCGTTCGATTCGAACAAAAGCACCTTCCGGGCAGACCTCGACACAGGGTCCGCAACCGCGACAGCTCTCGGCATTGATAACGACCACATGCTTGTGAAACCAGAAATTCACTTTCCCAAGCGTACCGGTCCTGCAGGTATCAACGCACTTCCAGCAGGCTTCACATTTGTGCGTATCGACAGAAACATAGGGTGTTGTTTTGGATTTTGATCTCATGGTATCTCCGTGGTGTTTTGGATTTCCTGAGTCATCCCGGCTGCCGGTTCCGGCTGTTGTCCCGGGATTTGATGATCAGTGATGATCTGATTCCATGATGGGATATCGGTCGTGAAAAACAGGTGAACGGCTTGTGAAAAATTCCTGAAAACGGATCAAAGGTTTTTGAGCGCTGATAATGCCCGTCGGTAGGAAATATGACTTCAAATGTGGCCAGTCACCCTGGCTTTCCAGACCAGCAAAATTGAGGTATAAGTGAAATACGCCGAAGGAAACAAAAGGTTTTTTAACCTTTTGGGGACAAATGGAGCAAACAGATGTAACTCGTGATCGGCATGGATCATTTCAGGAAAGGCGACAATTCTGGCTGTATGCCGAAGGATGGCTTTCAATTCTCCTGAATGTCACGCTGTTTATCGTCAAAACGAGCGCTTCAGTGCCAAGTACGGCTTCTTCCGTCCCTATGTGCATCGGGTTATCTACCGCTATCTTAACTGCGGTATCCTCCACAATGGTTTCGCCCGCGTCAAATGCAAGGACTGCAATCACGAGTACCTCTTGCCTTCTCCTGTAAACGCCGCCACTTCTGTCCCTCGGGCCACCAGAAAAGAGTGGTCCAGTTCGGGGAGTGGCTCTGCGAGGACTCACCTCACCCCTCACCATCACCTTCGCTTCACGCTACCCTCTGGACTCGTGAGAGCAAAGGCATGGACTTTAGACGGACCGTTCAGAACGACTGTGGAGAGACTCCTCCAGAACGTTCTTCTCCTCCCAGGAAGGCCCTCACGCCCTCTTCGACGATATCCACATCCACGTCGGTATCGATACAAGGCCCATTCGGGCGACTGTTCAGGATGCCGTAGACCGGGATAGGGTAGCTGTCCTGGATGCCGCTCGTGAGGTCCCTCTCGCATGCCACACCGATGATCATATCGGGCCTCCTCTCTGCAACGATCTTTCTTGCCAGCGTTCCTCCTGTTGCCACCGAGATGGAAACCCCATACTTCCGCGACAGGATCTTCAGGTTTTTTATTTTGCATCTGCCGCACCCTTTGCAGTTCTCCACCTTCTCACCTGTAATCCGCACATCGCACTCATGACTCTGAATGCATTGCGGGAGAAGGACAAGCATCTTTTCCGGTCGGACCCCCTTGGCTTCTCCAAGCACCAGAAGATTGTTTGCCGAGATGAAGGCCCTTCTTATGCGATCCTTCGTAATCCCCACCAGTTTCCCCACCACAACAAGCAGCGGAAACAGAAAACGGATTACGACCCCCCGGATGCGGCGATTGAAGAAGAGATTCTTTCCTCGAATGATCGTGAAAACCAGGGTCATGCCCCCGCCGATCAGGAACATGAGCACCGCAAGGAAGACCAATGCCATGATGAGAGGAAGCCTGGGGTGGATGTACGAAAAACCGACATACGGCACCCACCACAATAAGACGGAAAGGACAATCAGCACCAAGGAGGTGAGCAATAGAAGACCGATAAAGGTCCTCTTATCGCTTTGCACGCAGCACTGCTGGTTCCCATTCCTTCCCATCGATCCGCCTGCGTATTGGTGGTTCTATCGACTCCGAAGGTGTAATGGCCCGGCAGTGTCTCTCTGCCGGGAAGAGGGTCATTCCTTTTCCACCCTGCAGAGCAGCGCAGTGTGTGGCCAGCCCCCGATCTCGGGGCTGCAGTACTCCGCGTCGTCCGGGCAGAGGACATTCGCGTTCGACTCGAAGACATCGAAGAGCTTTGCGTCCTTCCTCTCCGGGAACCACCAGCCGTGGTCCGCGTCGGCCATCCGCGAGTCCACCATGTCGGAGACGTGCAGCCGCATCCGGACCGACCCTTTGGGGGTGGAAACGCGCACCCAGTCCCCCTCCTTCAGCCCGAGTCCGGCAGCCGTCTCGGGGTGCAGGGTGACGAGCGGGTCAGGCCGCTTCTCTCGTGCAGCAGGGATCTGGCGCCATTCCGAGTGGTACATGGGCATGAAGCGGCTGCCGGTGATGAGGACGAGCGGGTACTGCTTGTAGAGCTCCGGGTCGCCCTGAGGGCTCATCGGCATCTCCCTGTAAACCGGCAGCGGCTCGCACCCCAGCGCCTCGAAGATCGAGGATCGGATCTCCACCTTGCCCGAGGGGGTGCCGAACCCGAGCTTTTCATAGCGCTTGTACTCGCGCCTGCCGAAGATGCCGTTCTGCTCCGCCAGTTTCTGGAAGGTCAGCCCGACCGGGGCGAGGCAGTGGTCCCAGACCCGGTCGACGCTCTCCCAAGGCCAGTGCTCCTTCTGGCCGAGCCTCACCGCCAGCCCGCGCCAGAAATCGTATGTGTTTCGCCGCTCGTAGAGCGGGTCGATCCCCCTCGGGCAGGCCACGCAAAAATCCGTCCCGTGCCAGAGCTCGGTCGTCTCCACGGTCGTGCAGATGGGGAAGATATAGTCGGCGAGCGCCGCCGACGGGGTGAGGTAGTACTCTCCCACCACGTACAGGTCCAGGGAGCTGAGCGCCTCGTGGGTCTTTCTCACATCCGCCAGGGAAAGAAGAGGATTGCTGGCCACCGAGATGGCCGCCTTTACCGGGTAAGGTTTGCCGGACCGCATGGCATTGAAGACCGCGCGGGCGTGTCCCACGCAGGTCTGGCCGGCCCAGGGCGGGTGCATGTAGTCGTGGGGGAGCCTCTGGTTGGCTGCATCGTTTCGCTCCCAGCCCGGGTACCCGAAGAAGGGGTACTCGTCGGCCCCCAACTGTTTGGCGCGCTGTGCTGCGGAAAGGGCCTCGTTCATCTCCAGCTTGTTGAAGGAGAGGATCTTCCCGATCGGGTCGGCGAATCCGAGGGGCTCCCCGCCGGGCACGTCGAGATTCCCGGACACGGCGCGAAGGATCGATCTTGCCCTGGCGGCCTGGGTGGCGTTCACCCCCTGCTTGTCGATCCCGAACCCCCAGGTGATCATGGCGGGCCGGTTGGCCGCGTACATGTGCGCCGAATCCCGGACCTGCGCAGGCGTGAGCCAGGTGATCTCCGCCACCCGTTCCGCGCTGTAAGGTTCGACCGCCTTTTTGAGGTCTTCAAACCCGACGGTCCACTTTTCCACGAACTCCCGGTCGTAGAGACCCTCCTCGATCAGGATCTTCAGCCAGCCGAGCATCAGCGCGACATCGGTCCCGGGCCGGATGGGGAGCCACATGTCCGCCATCTCCGCCTCCCGGATGCGGCGCGGGTCGACCACGATGAGTCGCGCCCCGTTCTTTTTCGCCATCATGATCTGCCCGAACATGCCGGGTTTGGATTGGGAGGCGCCCATGCCCCAGAGGACCACGCATCGGGTCTGGAGGATGTCCCCCCAGGAAAAACCGCCGTAGGTGGCGTACTCCACGGCCTGGCTCGGGCACATGCACACATTGTTGGCCCCGCAGATGTTCGGGGTACCGAAGAGGTTGTTGAACCGCCGCTCGTCCCAGTGGTAGGTCCGCTTGGTGCCGTGGGTGAAGGCCAGGGTCTCCGCGCCGAACCGCAGTCGCAGCGCGTCCAGCCGAGATGCCACGTCGTCCAGGGCCTCGTCCCACCCCACCCGTTGAAACTTGCCGCTGCCCCGCTCACCTTTGCGTTTGAGGGGGAAGTTGATGCGCTCCGGGTGGTAGAGGTGATCCACCATGAGCTGTGCGCGCTGGCAGATCATGCCCCGGGTGACGGGGTGCTCCTTGTCGCCTCGGACCCCCACGACCTTTTCCCCATCCATCTCGAGGAGGAGTCCGCAGCGGGGATGGCACAGTCCGCAGTAGCTTCGTCTCGTCTCCGTCATCGTTGCACCTCCTTAAGGTTATTCCAGAAGAGATTCGATATTTGCAATGATATGATCATGGAATCTTCGCATTTCACGGACCTCTTTTTTCGACAGTCCGGCGAAGGCCCTCTCAAGCAAATCGATGGCGATGAAAGTGAGTTTGTCTTCGATGTCACGGCTCTTGTTGGTCAAAAAAATGTTGAATCGTCTCATGTCGTTTTTGTCCGGCACCCTTTGCACATACCCTTTTTTTTCCAATCCGTTCAGAATCCGAGTGATGTTATGCCGGTCTTTGCCCGCCCGGGCGCCCAACTCGCTCTGGTGAATGCCTTCGTTTTCGTACAGTTTGAGGAGCACCCCCCACTGTTCCGCGGTAAAATCGAATCCTTCCGATTGGAAGGCGCGTTGGAGCGCCAGTTTCGCCAGGGAATCCAAACGGTGGATGATGTACCCTGGAGAGTTCTCTCGCTTGAAGGTCTTTCTATTAAAGTACATAGCTTCCTCTTTTTAGCTACAATGACAACGGTGTCATGACAACAGATATACAGACCTGCGGCGAAAGTCAACGGTTTTTTTGGATTGACCTGGGGTTTGCAGTCCCGTCTACTGCGGGAGGAGGGACCGGTGAGAAAAAAAGTCCTGGAAAAAAGGCTTCAGTGAAAAAGGATCACATGGATAGTGAGCGGTCGGGGCAGACCTTGGCATTCGGAATCCTGATGAACTTCACCTCCGAGTACAGATATCTTGCCATGTGTCAACTTTCCATGCGCCCTCCGTCAGTTGCCATATCCAAAAAATATTGAAGCATCACTAAGGCCGCCTGTTCAGGTGCTATCGTATGTGGAATTCCACAGCGTGGTCTGCGAAGGAATTTGGGTGGACCGGGGGGAGAGGTTCAGGATATCTTGTGTTCAGAGAGATCTCGAAGGAGAGCTTCAGGAATGAATCCGAAGAGTAGAGGAGGGCGGGATGGGATTGAAGGATAAATATGCCATTGTGGGGGTTGGCTATACACCGCAGGGCCGGATCCCTGGAAGGACTTCCCTCAGCTTTCACCTGGAGGCCGCTTCGAATGCCATAAAAGATGCGGGGCTCAAGCGGGATGACATCGATGGTTTGATCTGCTATCGACACTTGCCTCCCTGTCCTGGAGAGGCGGAGGTGACTTCTCAACGAATCGCCCAGCATCTCGGGTTGACGCCCCGTTACCTGAGTGAGGAGGCCAACTGAGGGCGCAGCCACCTTCAGCACGCAGTTGGCGTGCTCGATGCGGGTTTGTGCAAGTACGTGGTGATCTCCTACGGGCACAGCGGTCTGTCCGGGGGAGGAATGAGACAGCTGACTGTTGCTCGTACGGGAGATGAGATCGTTTTCGGACACTTTGAGGCGGTGGGAGGGTATGCCCTGGCGGCAAGGAGGGCCATGCACGAGTTCCACACCGGCCCCGAAACATGGAGTCACATAGCTGCGGGACAACGGAAATGGGCAAACTTGAATCCGAATGCCGTGATGTGCAAACAGCCTTTGAGCATGGAAGAGTATTTCAATACCCGGTTTGTCGTGGAGCCGTTCAGACTAAGCGACTGTTGCCTTGTCAATGACGGTGGAAGGGCGATCGTCGTCACCAGTGCAGAAAGGGCGAGGGACCTGAAGAGTCCACCGGTGCTCATTACGGGATTGGGGCAGCACAACCTCCCCAGTGAGATTCATCAGTCCTCGTCCATGGCCGGTCCAACCGGAGCGAAAAGGGCAGGCGAACAGGCACTGCATATGGCGGGTATAACCCTGGAGGATGTGGATGCCTGTGAAATCTATGACTGCTTTACCTATACCGTGGAAATCACGCTTCAAGACTACGGTTTTTTCGGACCCGGGGAAGCAAGGGACTGGTTGCAGGGGGGCACGATCGAGCCGGGAGGGAGGATGCCGGTAAATACCTCCGGCGGCCAGCTGTCGGAAGCATACCTCATGGGGCTTACCCCACTCACCGAGGCTGTGATGCAGTTGATGGGACGATGCGGTGAGCGACAGTTGGGGCCGAACACGAATACCAAACGGGCCGAGATCATTCTCTGCAGTGACAACGGAGGGATACTCCAATCCCACAGTTGCATGGTTTTGAGGAGGAATAGCTGATGAACGATCAGAAGCCGCTGCCTGCCCTGAATGAAGACACCAGAGAGTTCTGGGAGGGATGCCGACATCACCAGCTCAAGTTCCAGAAATGCAGTGAGTGCGGCCTGGTCCGGTGGCCTCCCTCCATCATTTGTCCGGCATGTCATTCACTCGAACAGAAATGGGTTCCGGCGGAAGGCAGAGGAAAGATATTTACTTTCGCGGTTTACCACCAGGCCTTTCACCCCGCGTTCAAGAATGATCTGCCTTACGTGGTTGCGGTCATAGAACTGGAAGAAGGGGTGCACTTCCTTTCCAATCTCGTCGGCTGCGATCATCGCCTGATACGATGCGGCATGCCTGTCCGGGTTGTCTGGGAGGATAGAAAGGAGGGGTTCAGTATCCCGAAATTCACCCCCGTCCAATAGCAGGTTGCCGGAGCCTCTGCAGGATCCTGGTTGCGATTCATCGGCAGCGGTGAGAAATCGCGAGCAGGAGCTCGCTCCTGCAGATTGCCGTTGCCATGTCACTCAGGAACCAACGGTTATCTTCCCAGATGCAGCTTCTGATCTTTCGTTATCCAGACGCACAACCAGGGTCAAGACATTCAAATCTCTTTCTCGCCGGTAGCGGAGATCGTCCACCATCCGTCTCATAAGATAGATTCCAAGCCCCTTCAGGCTGGTATCCTCCGACAGGGGATCGATCCTTGGGGGAGCGGCCGAAAGAGGGTTGAAAGCATGTCCGCGGTCCAGGAGGTCTATCTCTAAGGTGGTTGGCTCATGTCTTACCCTGAGCAGGAAGTCCGCTTTGGAGTGATAGGAAACGCTGACCAGGTTGACGGCGGTTTCTTCCGCGTAGGCGTGGCCGCAGATATTGGCGACCGCCTCCTCCACTGCCAACTGGATTTCAGAGATCTTTGAATCAGGAAGTTTTGCCTTTCTTGCATGAGCGGCTACAAAATCCATGACCTCCCGGAGAACCGCGATCCTTGCAGGGAACGCGATCTCTTCCTTCCCTCCAGCGGGTTGGAGACTCGTTCGGGACGCCGGTGCGACCGAGGGGCGGCTATCCAGGCGGATGAGGAATGAAACCACCAGTGCCGCCGCAAAAAGCGCTACGAAAACCGAGAGCGTTCCGGAGTAATTCCCTGTAGTCTCTCGAACCCAGGCGGCGAACATCGGTCCTGTGAGACCGGCGGCGGCCCAGGCAGTGAGAATGTTGCCGTGGATGGCCGCGAGCTGTTTCGTCCCGAAGATATCCCCGATGAAGGCCGGTACGCAGGAAAATCCTCCGCCGTAGCAGGTCATGATGAGAAAGAGCAAACCCTGGAAAACAAGAGAGTCGGTGGTCTTCGGCAGCAGGAAAAACCCGATCAGTTGGATGACAAAGAAGGCGGTGTAGGTGTTGGCTCTCCCGATATAATCCGAAAGGAAGGCCCAGGCGATCCTGCCGCCCCCGTTGAAGAGACCGATGACCCCTACCATGGCTGCAGCCTGAAGCGGGCTCATGCCGACCACCTCCTGCCCCATGGGGGATGCCACGGAGATGATCGCGATACCACAGGTCACGTTGATGTAAAGCATGAGCCAGAGCCAGTAAAAACGCCGTGTCCTCAGAGCCTCTGTGGCGGTTAGAGGCAAAAGTTCGCTTTCCCGCTCTTTTGCCCTGGATGAAACGGATTTTTGAAGATTCGTTTCGGGCATCCACCCGGGCGGCGGAGGCGCAAGGTACTGGGAAGCCGCGAACATGATGCAGAAGTAGGCTGCGCCGAGAATGAAGAAGGTCTCTGCGAGTCCGATCCGCACAATCAGCCGCTGGATGATGGGGCTGCCGATGAGCGAGGCAAAGCCAAAGCCCATGATGGCCAATCCCGTGGCCAGACCACGTCGATCCGGGAACCACTTCACCAAGGTGGAAACCGGGGCGATGTAGCCCACCCCAAGACCGATGCCGCCGAGGACCCCATAGCAGGCATAGAGCAGATGAAGACTGTTCATCTCGATAGCGAGCCCTGATCCGGCAATGCCTATGCCGAAAAAGAACGATGCCAGGGTTCCCGATCTCCTGGGTCCCTGCCTTTCTACGAAGCGTCCCAGGGTGGCGGCCGAAAGGCCGAGGAAGAGAATGGCGATGCTGAAGGTGAATTGTGTCTCGCGGAAATCCCATCCCAATTGGGTGACAACCGGTTTCGCGAAAACGCTCCAGGCATAGACGGAACCTATCGAAAGATGAATTCCAACGGCGGATGCCGCAATGAGCCAGCGGTTTTTTGCTGTTTTCACGTGTTGCTCCTCGTATGCCGAACCAAAGCCGGGACAGAATGACTGTCGAATTCCGAAAGAGGGGACACCGCCTTATTTTCGCCCGAGAATATACCCAACATGGGTTTCGGTCAATCCTTCGGAAAAGTACGCTCTTTCAGCGATTCATCAAGGAAGAAAACGTTCAGCGGGCACAATTTCACGGTGTTGATCCGATGGCCATAGCAGGACTGTTTTAAGTATTGAAACGATGGGTGTAAGACGATATTCTCAATTGTACTTAAAGAATGGAATGCGAAGGGTGATCGCTTACACAGTGGCCCCTTGGCTCAAGGTGAATCATGACCACATTTGCAGACCGTATCTCCCGTCTTGGAACGGAGACCGCTTTCGCGGTTTCTGCGGAGGCCTCCGCCTTTGCGGCACAGGGGCACCGGGTGTACGCCTTCCATCTCGGCGACATGAATATCCCGACTCCTCAAAACATTGTGGATGCCACGATGAAGGCCATCCATGACGGCAAAACCTGCTACTGCCAGAATGCCGGCGTGCCTCAACTGAGAGAGGTGATTGCAGCCGACATCAATGGTTCTCACGGCACACGCTACACCGCCGAGAACATCGTCATTCAGCCCGGCGGCAAACCCGTCATAGGCAAGTTCATCATGGCCCTGATGAACCCGGGAGACGAGGTGCTTTATCCCAATCCAGGCTACCCGATCTATGAGTCGCAGATCGAGTTTCACGGCGGCAAGGCGGTTCCTTATACCTATGTCGAACAAAAGGACAACTTTGCTCTCGACATGGATTCGCTCAGGCGCGCCATCACTCCGAGAACCAGGCTGCTTATCCTGAACGATTTTCAGAATCCGACCGGCCACGAGTGCTCCCGCAATGAACTTGAGGCGATTGCGGAACTGGCTCTCAGGCACGACCTCTACGTCCTTTCGGACGAGGCCTATTTCGATATCCGCTACAGCGGCAAGAGTCAGTCTCTGGCCTTCCTGCCCGGCATGGAGGAACGCTCGGTGCTGCTCTACACGTTTTCCAAGAAGTTCGCCATGACGGGCTGGCGGCTGGGTGCGGCTGTGGCCCCGAAGGAAATCGCCGCGGTCATCGCCAAGCTGAATGTCAACGACGAATCCTGCTCCAACCATTTTATCCAATGCGGCGCCGTGGAGGGATTGACGGGCGATCAGGGCGAAGTCAAGGCCTTACTGGCAACCCTGAAGGAACGAAGAGATGCGGCGGTGGATCTGCTCAACGCGATCAAGGGCGTACGTTGCTTTCGGCCGAACGCCACGTTCTACCTTTACCCCAATGTGACCGGGGTAATGACGCGGATGAACACGGCCGACTACAACGTGTTTCGCACAAACGTGCTGAAGAATACGGGAGTGTCTTTTTGCACCCGCCTTCATTTCGGCCGACCCTTGCCGGGCGAGCGGGGGAATTATATCCGGCTGGCTTATTCGGGAATCAATCTGCCGGAGATCAGGGAAGGGCTTCAGAAGCTCAAAGAGTATTTGGATTCTCTCTAGTATCGCGTGTCACCGGCTATGAAAAGCCAAGCCTCTTCATCTTGATCTGATATGCTTCGGCGAGTGAAAGCTCCTTGACGTTTCCAATGATGTCAGCCTCCGAAGGCTCACCGCATGAAGACTTGATATCCCCGTTCCAGAGGACCACCAGCCGGTCAAGCACACCGTCAGCCACCGCTTGGTTACCGCTTCCGGAAAAAGCAGTTATCGGAGCATCAGCTTGGACGGCCTCTTTTGCGGGGATAAGGTCGCCATTCTTGTTTACGATTTGCCGCCCCTCCTTCAGGGAGCATGGCATAAACGAAACAAAGTCCGCGCCATTTTGCAGATAGAAGTCGTTCAGTCTGGACTTGTCACTCTGCTCCAGCTCGATGTCGAGGACGGAAACCGATATTTTTGTGGAAAACCGATAACTGTCCCTTATTTTTCTGGTCTTCCGGAGGTTTTCTACGACGCGGGAGAACTTTGCGTTCCTCCGTATTTTTTCATACTCCTCCGGAGTCCTCCCATCGATGGAAAATCCGATCGACTCAAGGCCGCTCCCCATAAGCTCCTCAGCCAGGTTGCTGTTCAGCAACGTCCCGTTCGTCATTATTCCTATGCCGCGGGGCATGCAACCGTCGCTGAGCTCAAGTTCCTTGACCTTGCCGCTGAAGTACTGAACGAAAAGAATCAAGGATGGATTGAGCAGCGGCTCACCCATGTGATAGAGCCGAATTCCGTAAGCGCCCGCAGCCAATGATTCATCCACAATCCTTGTAAATGTCTCAAGATCCATGTGGCCCATTGGTCGATGCTTATTCCTGTCACACATGATGCAATCGAGATTGCAGTGATTCGTGGGCTCTATCTGGACAGAGAGGGTGAATGCCGGAATGGGCCGGAAGCTTCCACCCCCCTGTACGAAAATGGTCTTACTCATATCTGCTGAGGCACGCGCGAATCGTGTTCCCCGGAAGAGCCTCTCTGTTTCCAGAAAGGAGTTGTACGCCGTCTCTTTCCTGCCGAGGTCCAACAGGAGCTTGGAGAGCATGTACAGAAAATGGGCCTTATGCTCCGGATGATGATAATTTTGAAAAGCCGTCATGATCTCTTTTACGAGAAGGTCCGGCATAACGCCATTGCGATAGAGTGCGGTAATATGATCAACCTCTGCGTTGTAAGCCCGGTGCTCTTCCTCTTTCGCAACCATTACGTTCATCTCCTCACTCTATGCATGTGCGGATCGAATACCCCACCGACTCCTGTATAAATTTCCTGGTCCTGCCGGATTATCATTTTGCAATAATGATGCCACCAAAAAAGAGCAACTTTTGCATTGACACTGACTTGGAAACAGACCATTTCACAGTTGCAGGCCATTGGCCGTCGTCAATGGCGCCAATGACTTCCGGAGGAGATCCACATGATAAAGGCTGTGCTTTTCGATTTCGGCGGGGTAATCGCGCAGGAGGGATTCAGGGAAGGTCTGAAGGCGATCGGCCGGAGATACGGGCTTGATCCTGATCTCTTTTTCGAGACGGCCCGCGATCTCGTGTATTCCACCGGGTACGTTGAGGGCAAGGCAAGTGAGAAGGTTTACTGGGAGACCTTGCGGAAGACAGCCTGCATCGATGCGCCGGATGAAGAGCTCAGGCGGGATATTCTTGACAGGTTTACCCTCAACCCGGAGATGATGGAGACTGCGAAGGAGCTAAGAAGGAACGGCCTTATTGTGGGGATCCTCAGCGACCAGACAAACTGGCTTGAGGAACTCGATTGCAGATATGGTTTCTTGCGTCATTTTGATGTCGTTTTCAATTCGTTTCGTCTTCAAAAATCGAAAAAGGATCCTTCTCTATTCAGGGACGTGGTTAAGACAATGGGAGTGATTTGCGGAGAAGTCCTTTTCATCGATGATATCGCCGGCAACGTGGAGCGAGCCCGTTCGCAGGGGATGAAGGCAATTCATTACCACGACATGGAGCAGCTCAGAAGAGCGCTCGATGAGATGCTGCAACAGGAGTAAACACCCGGTTCCTCAACGTCCGGATTTCAGAATAGCCGCCGATTGTAGAGCGGCAACAGATCGGCAGTGCGTTGACATCCCACGCCTGTTCCTATAATTTGCCGGCTGAATACAAACGACCAAGGGATCTCGCACGGATAGACTCCATGCACGCCACGCACATTCTATTTTGAGGGACGAATATGAAGAAGATAAAGATCAAGGGGATCAGGACCGAAGCGCTGAAACCGAAGGAATTCATCGAGGAAAAGATCCGGGAGCTGAAGGAGGCTGTAGAGGACGGCCTTGCGATCAATGCGCTCTCGGGCGGGGTCGATTCGTCGGTGGTTACCGCCCTGGGGCACCGTGCGCTCGGAAAGCAGCTGAAGACCTATTTCATCGATAACGGGATCATGCGAGAAAACGAACCGAGGAAGGTTGCCGCCATCTTTAAAGGGCTCGGCATACCGATTACCATTGTCGATGCCCGGGCAGACTTTTTCAAGGCACTGAAGGGGGTCGCCGACCCGGAGGAAAAACGGGAAGCCATCACACAGACGTTCTACAGGAATGTCTTCGGCCGGCTCGTGAAGAAGAGCGGAGCGCGTTCCCTGCTCCAGGGGACCATCCTCACGGACGTAGAGGAGACGGCCGCCGGCATCAAGCGGCAGCACAATGTCTTTGAACAGCTCGGCATCGATCCTCAGAAGGAGTTCGGGTATCGGATCCTGGAACCCCTCGTTCAGATTCGAAAGGACGGTGTGCGCAAGGTGGGTAGGGCACTCGGACTCCCTGCGTCGGTTTTCAACCGGATCCCCTTTCCGGGACCGGCGCTGGCGGCAAGGGTCATAGGGGAGGTGACGCCCGAAAAGATCCGTCTTGTAAGAAAGGCGACTTCCATCACAGAGGAGGAACTCGGGTCTGTCAAGGCCTTTCAGTATATGGCGATCCTCCACGAGGACCGGGTCACGGGCATGCGGTCCGGAAAGAGGCGATTCGGGTTTCAGATTGAAATCCGTTGCTGGGACAGTGTCGATGCAAGGATCGCAAAGCCGACCAGACTTTCCTGGCAGAAGCTCGAATCGCTCGCCGGCCGAGTGGTCGAGGAGATCCCGGAGGTGGTGAGCGTCACCTACAACATAGGCACCAAACCGCCATCGACGATCGAAGCGGTGTAGGAGTCGGAAGGCGGAAGTTGGAAGGCAGAAGACAGGAGACAGAAGACAGAAGACAGAGGACAGAGGACAGGAGACAGAAGTCGGAGGTCGAAAGTCGGAAGGCGGAAGGCGGAAGGCAGAAGACAGAAGACAGAAGACAGAAGGCGGAAGTCGGAAGGGGGAAGGCGGAAGTCGGAAGGCAGAAGGCAGAAGACAGGAGACAGAAGACAGGAGACAGAAGACAGAAGGCAGGAGTCAGAAGACAGAAGTCGGAAGGCGGAAGTCGGAAAGCGGAAGGCAGAAGACAGGAGACAGAAGGCAGAAGGCAGGAGTCAGAAGACAGGAGACAGAAGACGGAAGGCGGAAGACAGAAATTAGAAGACAGGAGATAGAAGAAACAGAAGACTCGACAATAGAAAAGGCACGCTATGACTACTTTCGATTTCATAAACCCCCGGGTCTTCGATCCCTCGTCCATAGACCCTGAGACGGCAAAATTCAACAGCGGGCTGGAGAGACTGATGTCGAATCTGCCTCCCAGTCACACGAGAACTCCTCAAGAGCTGAGGGAGGAGATCGAGTCGGGAAACGGCTGGATGGGACGCTTCAAACAGCTTCCCGAGGCGAGAGACAGGGTGGTCTCCGCCGCCGGCCTGAGTGTGCCCGTCCGCATGGTGGTCCCGCCGGAGGTGAACGGGGTCTATCTGCACATGCATGGCGGAGGGTTTGTGCTCATGAGGGCCCGCCACTTTGACGAGCTTTTGGCTGCAACGGCGAAGAACTCCCGTGTGGCCGTGGTCAGCGTCGATTACCGGCTTGCTCCGGAGCATCCCTATCCTGCGGCTGCAGACGACTGTGAGACTGCGGCATTGTGGCTGATGGAAAACGTTCAAAAGGAGTTCGGCACCAGAAGGCTCATTATCGGGGGTGAATCCGCAGGAGCCAATCTCGCGGCCGTCACCCTGAACAGGATGCGCGACAAACACGGTTTCACCGGTTTTTATGGGGCCAACCTTGTTTTCGGGTGCTACGACATATCCATGACGCCCAGCCAGCGCAACTGGGGAGATCGAGAATTCATGCTCTCCACCCCGACCATCGAGTGGTTCAACCGCCATTACCTAAACGAGCTCGAAAAACAAAGAGACCCCGACGTATCCCCCCTTTACGCAAATCTATCCGGCTTGCCGCCGGCACTTTTCACGGTCGGCACGCTCGATCCCCTTCTGGACGACTCGCTCTTCATGCATGCGCGCTGGCTTGCCGCCGGCAACAGCTCGGAGCTCGCGGTCTATCCCGGGGGCGCGCACATGTTCACGGCATTCCCGCTGAAGATGGCAAAGGAGGCGAACTCAAAGATATTCGGGTTTATCTCCGCGGCATGCGAACCCGGCGCAGTTCCGAAATATTGAAGAGATCTCGCATCGGGCCCGGATCTTTACATTACCGCCATGCCGACAAGGACGTGTTTTCTTTTGGTTAAGAACCTGATATTCTCGCCGTTGCATCGACCTTACAGCGGATCGGCGCGGAAGAATTTTTGAAGCCGGCCCGATGTTCAAATATTCATGCGCCAGTGCGGCGTCTACGAAAAGGCAGAAGAGGGTTCAGCTATGGGAAACTTCGTGAGCAGTCTGAAGATCAGATACAAGTTGTGGCTGATCGTCGGGATAGCCTTGCTTTGTCTTGTCTCTACGGGGCTCCTCTTTCTCGTCTCCCTGAGAAACGATCTCCATGAGGAGAAGAAGATACGAACGCGAAACGTAGTGGAAGCGGTCTATGGTTGTCTCCCATACTACTTCAATCTCGCAAAAGAGGGAAAAATCACCGAGGACGAGGCTCGGAAGCAGGCCATAGATCTGGTGAAGTCCCTTCGCTATGAAGGAGACGAGTACTTCTGGATCAATGATATGAGACCCTTCATGGTTTCGCATCCCTACTTTGAGCTGGAAGGAAAAGACGTTTCGGATCTGACGGATGTCAATGGCAAGAAGATCATCATAGAATTCGTAAACAAGGTGAAAACCAGCCAGTCCGGGTTCGTCGGTTATTTTTGGAAAAAGCCGGGATCCGAGGCACACATCCCCAAGATCGCGTACGTGAAAGGGTTCGACCCTTGGGGATGGATCATCGGCTCCGGGGTATACACCGACGATATCGACAAGGCGTTTCGAAGCAAGGCGATAAAGCTTGGACTGGTTATGCTTGTCTCCGCCCTTCTGATTCTGGGGATTTCCCTGCTCATCGCCAAGAGCATCACCCACCCTTTGAGCACCCTGAAGAAGGGTATGCAGCGCGTAGGGCTCGGATGAAGTCGCCCATCTTCTCAGGGATCTTCAGCACATGAGGAAGAGTCTCGACTCCCTGGTCGGGCAGGTTCAGATTTCGGGCATTCAGGTTACCTCCTCGGCAACGGAGATCGCCGCCTCGGCCAGAGAGCTTGAGGCGACGGTTGCCGAGCAGGCTGCATCGATCCGGGAAGTGACGGCAACGGCAAGGGAGATCTCGACCACCTCCGACAACCTGATGCAGGCCATGGAGGGAGTGGGGCAAACGGCCTCCGGGACGGCCAGGATGGGCGAGGAAGGGAGGAGCAAGCTTGGCCTGATGCAATCTTCGATGCGGGGATTCATAACGGCCACGGGGTACATTTCCTCTAAGCTGGGGCTCATCAATGAAAAGGCCAACAAGATTTCGTCCATTGTGACGACGATCGACAAGATTTCGGACCAGACCAATCTGCTCTCTCTCAATGCGGCCATAGAGGCGGAGAAGGCCGGAGAATACGGGAAAGGGTTCTCGGTGGTAGCGCGCGAGATCACCCGGCTCTCGGACCAGACCGCCATAGCGACAAGGGACATAGAGTACATGGTCAAAGAGATGCAGTCCTCGGTCTCTTCGGGGGTAATGGAGATGGACAAATTCGCCGAGGGAGTGCGCCGGGCGGTCGAAGAGGTGGAAACCGTCAGCGATCGGCTTGCCTCTATCATCGACGGGGTAAAAACGCTTGCCCCCCAGTTCGAGGGGGTTGTCCAGGGGATGCGCACTCAGGTGGAGGGCGCCCAGCAGATCAGCGAGGCCATGGACCAGCTCTCGACGGCGGCGGAGCAGACGAAAGACTCCCTCTCCGAGTATAAACGGGTAACGGAACAGCTCAATTCGGCGGTACAGACCCTGCAAAACGAAGTCTCAAAACGAAGTCTCTCTGTTCAGATCGGATCGTGGGTGAACATGAAGAAGTATTTTGACAAGCTTACGGTTCTGCAAAAAATCCTTGTCTGCGGGGTGATTTTCGCCCTGCCCATTTTCGTCCTCCTCTTCTACATGGTCTCCGGGTTCAACCAGCGCATCGGGCTGGCCCGCCTCGAACTCTCCGGGTGCCGGCTGCTGACGCCATTACAGACGCTCGCCCGCCACATTCCGGAATACCTGTTGCTTGCCCGCATCAATGCTCACGAAGACAGTACCATGCGGGAGAAGATCGACAGGCTGGCACAGGAGATAGAAAACCAGTTCGCGCTCCTGCAGAAGGATGCCGCGGTTCTAGAAGGCCCGCTGCAGATCAGCGAAAAGAGCCTGAAGGAGACCGGGATCGAGCAGGCACACGTCAAGAACATCCAGGGAGCCTGGAAGAACCTCAAAGGCAACTGGAAGGAGTCGGACGACCTTTGGGATATCGATGTCCATGACCGCGTCCTCAAGCCCATTCATGCCCTCATCAAAAGAGTGGGCAACACCTCGCACCTGGCGCTCGATTCCGATATCGAAACACATTATCTGATCGCAGCGGGCCTTCTTACCCTGGAGAAGAACCAGCAGAAGCTGGGTGAATTCTTGCTCTTCGGCGAGTCGGTCATCTTCAAGGGAATGCTGAACAGGCAGGATACCGCCAGATTCGTGACCTTCTCCGGAACCATCCAGGATGACGTGGCCTATATCGAGGAGAGCATCGAAACCGCATTGCAGGAGAACAAAAGACTTCGCGGCCCCGATACCACCCTTCAGAAGAACATTCCGCCTCTCTTTCAGGAATACCGGGCATCGGTCACCCCTTTGCTCTTCGTCTTGAGCAGGTTTGCCAATGACCCTGAATACAAAACCACAGCGGCAGAGCTTGCGAAGCCTGTAAATTCGATGATCCTTGCGGGGACAAAACTCCGGGAAGCATCGATGGCGGAAATCCGGGGGCTGCTCAACCGGAGGGTAGAGGAGTATTCCGACAAGAAAACGATTGCGCTGTTCCTGAGCCTTGGCACCTTGCTCCTTGCTTCTGTTTTCGCCTTCTTTGTTTCCCGCGGGATTACAAGATCCCTGAGAAGGGTTATCGATGTCGCCGGGGAGATCGCGGATGGAGATCTTCAGAAAGCGATGGAAGAGATGGAGAGGATGGGAAGGTTGAAGGAGCTCAAAGACGGAGAGCCGGAAGGATGGTCCGGGAAAACAAGGAATGAAATCGAACGGCTCTTCAAGGCCACGGCATTGATGATCTCCAGTCTTCACTCCCTGCTCGCCCAGGTAGGAAAATCGGGGATCCAGGTGACATCTTCCTCCTCCGAGATTGCGGCATCGGCACGAGAGCTCGAGGCGACTGTCGCGGAACAGGCCTCATCCATCGGCCAGGTGAGTGCGACCAGCAAGGAGATTTCCGCTGCTTCGCAGGAGTTTACGTCTACCATGGAGAAGGTCGCGGAAATGGCTGCCAGGGCAGCCGAACTGGCGAGCAACAGTACGGAGAGCCTGAGCCAGATCAATGAGACGATGAAGACCCTGCTGGAGAGCACTACGGAGAGCTCCGGAAAGCTCAAAACCGTTGACGACAAAATGCAGAATATCACCCGGATCATTACGACCATCACGAAAGTGGCGAACCAGATCAACCTCCTTTCGCTCAACGCCGCGATCGAGGCGGAAAAGGCCGGTGAATATGGAATCGGGTTCTCTGTGGTGGCGCGTGAAATCAGACGGCTTGCGGATCAGACCGCGGTCTCTGCCCTGGATATAGAAAGCATGATCGTCGAGACCCAGGGCGCCATGAGAGACGGGGTTGCGGCAGTCGCGGCTTACACGGAACAGACGCGCGCAAGCACAGAGAAGATTGCCGAGATCAGTGTCGACTTCTCGATGGCGATCGAGCACACCCAGGGGCTGGTGCCGCAATTCGTGGCGGTCAACCAGGGGATGCAGAGGCAGTCGCAAAACGCAGCCCAGATCAGTGAGGCCATGGCCCAGCTCAACGAGGCTGCCAGTCAGACCAGGGATTCCCTCCTGGAGTTCAGACAGGCGGCAGAACAGCTCAATGGGGCGGTGAGCGATTTGCAGAAAGAGATGTCGCGCTTCAACATCAATCGAACACGCGGAACCTCCGGCTCCTTGGGAAAGGCGCAGCCGGCCGCACAATATCGAGTGTAGAATGTGTTCCGACATTGGGATGAAGGTGTGCAATGCTGTTTCTCCTGTTTGAAATAGGCAGTACGCGCTATTGCATCGAAGCGTCGCAGGTGGTCGAAGTGACGCCGCTGCTTTGTCTCAGGACCCTCCCATTCGCCCCGCCTTATGTATCCGGTCTCATGAACTACCGGGGCGGCATTGTTCCCGTAATCGATCTTTCGGTTCTCCTCGGCCAAAAGCCTTCAAGGCCTTTTTTCAGCACTCGCATTGTCCTGGTCCATTTCAGAGGGGCTGACAAGGGTACTCACATTCTGGGGTTAATGGCGGAAAAAGCCACAGAGACGATTTCACGGCAAGAGGAGGATTTCAAGACTACCGGGATAGCGATCGGTGAGGCGCGTTTTCTCGGTAAAGTGGTCTCTGATGAAAGGGGCATGATACAGCGGCTGGAAACGGGACAGATGCTGCCCGAAAGTGTTCAGCGACTCCTCTTTGCCGATACACGAGAAGCGGTATGACCACAGAAGGGTATCAGGAAATCGAGAGGTTTCTCTCGGAGACGACAGGGCTCGATCCTGAGTCGCTGGGGAGGAAAAGCATTGCCAATGCAGTGGATGCCGCGATGAAAGCGCTGGGAATCCGGCGAGTGGTCGATTATCTCGGCGTCCTCAGGTCGGGCGTGGAAACCCTGGAAGATCTTCTTGAGAGGGTAGTCGTTCCCGAGACATGGTTCTTTCGCGACGGGGAGACCTTCAACTACTTGAGGATTTACCTGGAGGAAAGAGGATTCCCGGGCAGCGAAAAAAAGCCTCTCAGGCTTCTCTCCGCCCCCTGCTCAACCGGTCAGGAGCCTTATTCCATTGCCATGACTCTTCTGGAAATGGGGTACTCCCCCGAACGATTCCGGATCGACGCGGTAGATATCAGCGCGAAGTCGCTTCATATCGCCCGAAAAGGTCTGTACGGAAGGGGGTCTTTTCGACAAAAGGGCAAAGATCGTCACGAACATTTTTTTTCCAAAAGCGAGGACGGCTTGAGGATCGACCCGGAGGTATCCGGACTGGTTCAGTTCTACCGGGGCAACCTGGCAGTGCCTTATGCCCTCCGCAAACAGGAGCGCTACGATGTGGTTTTTTGCAGGAATCTCCTCATTTATCTCACAGAAGAGGGACGGCGGGCAGTGCTGGCGAACATCGACCGGTTACTGGTTGCAGACGGTCTTCTCTTTGCGGGGAATTCCGAGGTGGTCTTTTTTTTCCAGAACGGCTACCTCCCGGTCAAACACGCGAGGTCTTTTGCCTGCCGCAAAACCGGGACTTGCTCCTTGCAAGGGGTCGTTGCACCGCGACCGCGGCCTGCCCCTCTCAAGAAAGAGCCGCGGGTCCGGTTGAATTTGAAAACCGTCCCCACTCCGGGGAGGAGGGAGAAGGTTCCGGAAACCGTTCAGCGCGTCCATGCTGCAACCTCTCTTCAGGAAGTCAGAGACCTTGCGGACAGAGGGGAACTCCACGAAGCATTGAGGCTGTGTGAACAATTTCTCAGGGCAAACCGGTGTCACAGTGAAGGCTACTACCTCATGGGCCTCATCAACTTCGCCCTCGATTCCTTCACGGCTGCAGAGGAGTTCTTCCAAAAGGCCCTCTACCTCGATCCACGCCACTATGAAACGCTCATTCACATGGGCTTGTTGTATGAGAAGAGGGGGGATCATACGAAGGCCTCCATAATCAAGGATCGGATAGAGCGTTTCCGGCTGAACCATGCGGACCCGCAGGAGACGTTATGATGAAACCGGAAGAAGATTCCCTCCTCTACTGCTGGAAACAGATCGGTGTCTTCGGCGATCTCTCCTGTCCCGAACTCCCGGCCCTTGTCCACTGCCGCAACTGCTCCCGATATAACCGCGCCGGAAGAAGACTCTTCGATCGGGAGATTCCCGGCGAGTTCCTGGACGAATGGACCAGGAATTTTACCGCGGTCAAAGAGGCGGAAGAGCGGGATACGGTTTCGGTGGTCGTTTTCAGGATCGATGGAGAGTGGTTCGCTTTGAAGACGGTCTATTTGCAGGAGACCACGCATTTCCGCCAGGTTCATTACGTGCCTTACCGGACGAACAAGGTTTTCAAAGGCCTGGTGAATATAAACGGTGAACTCCTTCTCTGCGTTTCCCTGGCGGACCTGACGGAAACCGCCGCCCGCGAGGAAAAGGCTTCAAACCTGGCCTGCAAACGGATGCTGGTCATCAACAGGCAGGGGGAGCGCTATGCGTTTCCGGTGGAGGAGGTCCTCGGCATCTACCGCATCCCGCTCGGTGATCTGCAAAAGCCACCGGTGACCATAGCCAAATCTCCCCTGGGAGTGGTTGGAACCATTTTCGACCTCGATGGAAGGAAGGTCGGTTTGCTCGGCGAGGATAAACTGATTCATGCACTGAAAGGGAGCCTGGGAAGTTGAGCACTCAAGATCAAACCGAAAACATCGATCTTTCCATGCTGGAACTTTTCCGGACGGAGGTTGAGAACTACACGAAGCTTCTCGAGACCGGACTGGTCGAGGTTGAACAGGAACAGACGCCGGAGAGGATAGAGCCTCTCATGCGGGCCGCCCACTCGATCAAGGGTGCTGCCCGGATGGTGGGGCTCAACCTCGTGGTCACCCTGGCCCATGCCATGGAAGACGTGCTCTCGGCAGCTCAGCACGGAAAACTGAATCTCCGCTCGGACCACATCGACACGCTCCTTCAGGGCAATGACCTGTTCCTCCAGCTTTCGAAGATCGATGTTCCCGCCATTCCCCAGTGGCTGGAAAAACAAACGGAAACCATAGGAGACATCAGCCGGAGGATTCTCGCCGTTCTTTCATCGGAGCCCGCCCCATCTCTTATCGAGAAAAACAAGGTGTTCCAGTCGGAGAAGACCGAGCTGCCACCCCCTCCGGTCCAGGAGCGGAAAGAGACGGCGCCGGCGCGCGGTTCAGCCAGAAAGGACGATATGGGCCATGTCCGGGTGGTTTCGGACAGCCTCAACCGCCTCATGGGATACGCAGGGGAATGTCTCGTGCAGGCAAAATCGGCAAAGCCCTTCTCCTCCTCTCTTTTGAGCATCAAGGATGAGCACAGGGAGGTGGTCAGCGGCCTGGAGGACCTCCATGGTTCCGTCAAAGCCATGTCTCTTCCGAAGGAGATCGAGGAGAGACTGAGTGAACACCTTTCGAGAATGGATCGGATGCGCGATGGACTCGCGGAGCACATCGTTGATTTCGAGATATTCAGCCGGGGGCTCGAACGGCTGGCAGACAAGTTGTACGAAGAGGTCATTGCCATCAGGATGAGGTCTTTTTCCGACGGCGTGGTCGGTTTCCCCCGCATGGTGCGGGACCTCGCGAAGAGCATGGGCAAAAAAGTGGACTTCCAGATCCTCGGGGGATCGACGAGAGTGGATAGAGACGTATTGGAGAAGCTCGAGGCGCCTCTGGTCCATCTTCTCCGCAACAGCATTGACCACGGTCTGGAAACACCGGAAGAGCGGATCGCAACAGGCAAGCCGGCCGAGGGGAAAGTGGTCCTCGAGGCGCGCCACAGCTCCGGGATGCTTCATGTCAGGGTTACGGATGATGGCAAAGGCATCGACATAGAGAAGCTTCGCCGGAGAGTCGTCGATAAAGGGCATGCACCCGCAGAAATGGCGGCGGGTCTGACTGAGACGGAACTCCTCGATTTCCTCTTTTTGCCGGGTTTTTCAACGGCTGCCAAGGTGACCGAGGTTTCCGGGCGCGGGGTCGGCCTCGATGTGGTGCTTTCCATGGTGCAGGAGACGGGCGGTTCCGTGCGTGTCGATACGAGAGCGGGATCCGGCACGACCTTTTCCCTCCTGCTCCCGATAACCCTTTCCGTTCTCCGCGCCCTTCTGGTGGATATCGGGGCCCAACCCTATGCGATACCCCTGAGTCGGATCGACCGGATCGTGAAATCCGGGCCTGATTGTCTGAGAACGCTGGAGGACAAGCAGTTCTACACCTATGAAGGCGAGCATGTGGGGGTGATCGATGCGTGCCAGGCCATCGGCCTTCCCTCCTCGAAAGTTCACAAAGAGGAGATGTGCCTGGTGATTATAAGCGATCGGTTAAATCGGTATGGTCTGGTTGTCGATCGTTTCCTGGAAAGGCGGGAACTGGTCGTGATGCCGCTCGACACCCGCCTGGGAAAAATACCGAATGTGAGCGCAGGGTCGATCCTTGAAGACGGTTCCCCTGTCCTTATCCTCGACGTCGATGACCTCGTCCGCTCCATAGACAACCTTCTCACCCATGGAAGGCTCCACAAGGTCGGCGGGAAGAGAGAAAAGGCGGAGGTGCCGAAGAAGCGCGTTCTGGTAGTGGATGATTCGCTCACAGTGCGCGAGGTGGAGCGCAGGCTCCTTGAAAAGAGCGGTTATCAGGTTGCCGTGGCGGTGGACGGCATCGACGGGTGGAACACACTCCAGCTCCAAAGATTCGATCTTGTCGTCTCCGATGTCGATATGCCCCGGATGAACGGCATCGAGCTCATAAGGAAAATCAAGTCCGATCCCAAACTCAAAGAAACACCCGTGATCATTGTTTCCTACAAGGACAGAGAGGAAGACCGCCTGAAGGGTCTGGAATCGGGCGCGGATTATTACCTGACAAAGAGCAGTTTCCAGGATGAGGGCCTGAACAACGCAGTGAGAGACCTCATAGGAGAAGCCTAGTGGGCATGCGAATCGCCATCGTAAGCGGCAATCCCCTCGCGGTGGAGATCCTCCGCCAAGTGGTCACCTCGCTCTCCCGCCATCAGGTTGCGTGGATCGCATCGAACGGCGCCGAAGCCGTGAAACGCGCCGCCGGGGAAAAGCCCGATCTGGTATTGATGGACCTCTTTCTCCCGGGCATGGACGGCTCCCGGGCGACCCGGATGATCATGAAGGAGCATCCGTGCGCCGTTCTGATAGTGACCGATGGGATCTCAGAGAATGCGGCAAAGGTGTTTGAAGCCATGGGCAGCGGCGCCGTCGACGCTTCAAGCACGCCCGCCCTCGGGGCCGACGGCAGCATCAAAGGGGCGGAGCCGCTTCTCGGCAAGATCGCCATGATCGAAAAGCTGATCGGAAAAGAGAGGCTGAATGGAAAAACCCAGGCTGTTCCCGATGCCGCCGCCGCAAAGGCGACCGGTTCCCTCATCGCGGTCGGCGCCTCCACGGGAGGACCCAAGGCTGTTGCCGATCTTCTGTCGCGATTACCCGAGAAGCCGGGAGCGCCTGTGGTTATCGTGCAGCATTTGGACATACAGTTCTCAAAAGGTTTGGTGGAGTGGCTTTCCGGCCAGACCAGGATCAAGGTCACACTCGCAAGGAGCGGTACGAGACCGGAAGTAAACACGGCTCATGTGGCGGGAACCAACGATCACCTGGTCATCGGGCCTGACCTTGCCTTTCATTACGTGGCGGATCCGGTAGACTGCCCCTACAGGCCTTCGGTGGACGCATTCTTTCACAGTCTTGTCCGCTACTGGCCCCGAAAGGGAGTCGCGGTTCTTCTGACCGGAATGGGGGGTGATGGGGCGCGGGGCCTTCTGGAACTGCGCAATGCCGGATGGCATACTATAGCCCAGGACCGGGAAACCTCCGTGGTATACGGCATGCCCAAAGCAGCGGCGGAGCTGAAGGCGGCAGTCGAAATTCTCCCCATTGAAAGAATAGCGGATGCCGTTACCAAACGGATCCGTTCGAAGGAAGGTTTATGGAGATGACCATCGATAAAGCAAATCTGTCTGCGGCTCTGGGACAGCACGAAATCACAGTTCTTCTCGTCGACGACCAGCCTATCGTGGGTGAGGCGGTGAGGCGCATGCTCGCGCCCGAAAAGGACATCGTCTTTCATTATTGCCAGGACCCTACCGCAGCGATAAAGATGGCGACGAACATCTCGCCTACGGTCATCCTCCAGGATCTGGTCATGCCTGAGGTGGACGGATTGACTCTGGTGAGGTTTTTCAGGGCCCATCAGAAGCTGAGAGACGTCCCCCTCATTGTCCTGTCGAGCAAGGAAGAGGCTGTGACCAAGGCCGAGGCCTTTGAAAAAGGCGCCAATGACTATCTCGTAAAGCTTCCTGACCGGATCGAATTGATCGCCCGGATCCGGTACCACTCGACCGGCTACATCAATCTTCTACAGAGAAACGAGGCATACGAGGCGCTTTTCAAGAGCCGGCAGCTCCTTTCGGCACAGCTGACAAGTGCGGCGGAGTATGTGGTGTCCCTCCTCCCCCAGACCCTGAAAGAGGGGAATATCCGCACGGATTGGCGCTACTTTCCTTCCGCACAACTCGGCGGCGATTCCCTCGGCTACCACTGGATCGACGAACACCATTTTGCCATGTATCTTCTCGACGTGTGCGATCATGGCGTCGGTCCTGCACTGTTATCGGTTTCCGTTCTGAATGTGCTGAGATCCCAGACATTGCCCCATACGGATTTTCGCAATCCGGAAGAGGTGCTTGCCAGACTCAACGAGACCTTTCCCATGGAGAAGCAGAACAACCTTTTCTTCAGTCTATGGTACGGTGTCTTCAACAAGGCCGCCGGGAAGATCACCTACGGCTGCGCGGGACATCCTCCCGCTCTGCTCATGTCAAGTGCCTCGGAGACAAAGGATCTCGGGACAAAGAACATGTTTATCGGGGGAATGCCTGACATCACCTATACGAGCGAGTCCGTCAATCTGGAGATGCCGTCACGCCTCTACATCTTTTCGGACGGCATTTTTGAGATCGCCAAGACAGACGGCACAATGTGGTCTTTTGAGGAAATGAAGGGCTTTCTCAAAGCCCCGGCAATGGATGAGACTTCGGAGATGGATCGGTTGTACTCTTTCGTGCGAGAGATGCATGGGGGTGAGGGGCTGGACGATGACTTCTCCATGCTCAAAATCGAATTTATCCCTGATTGACCGAATACCGGTCGGAAGGCAAGTCAGTATCTGAGAATTCTGACCGTTCTCTTCTCTCTTCCTTCGAGGTCCGAATCCACGTCCACCGATTCCTCATGCAGGACCTTGCTGTAATCCTCAGGGGCAAAGGCTCTGCCGCCGTCACCTATGAGGATGGTGATGGATCGGTCTCTCCATTCGGCCAGCAGGCCGGCAAGGGCAAGGGATTCTGACTTTGTATAAAAGAAGTCCGAGCAGAGAATGACTTCTGCAGCGCCGAGCGAACCCGATTCAATGCGGTTTTCTCTATCGAACTGCAGGATCACCCTGTTTCGTGCGGCGTTTTCGCGGGCGATCTCGAGCGCGACCGGGTCAACATCATTTGCCGTCACTTTCAGCGCGCCGGCTTTGTTGGCGGCGATGGATGCCACCGCTCCGCCGCAGCCAATCTCGAGAACTTCGCGCTCCCTCACCATATCAGGCCGCTCGATAAGAAAACGGGCGAGGACCTGGGCCCCCGGCCAGACCGCAGCCCAGAAAGGCACCGGGCATTCCTTTCCGGCTTCCTTTTCCCATGCTTCCCACAAGGCGAAAACAGTATGCGACCTTCGCGCCTGGATCTCGGGGCAGCCGGGCACCGGAAGAAAGGGGCAGAAGGCATTCAGCAGCCCTTGGGAAGGCATGCAGGCAGGTTGCTCGATCAATATTGACCCTATCATACCGGCAACGGCCGCTTGAGAAGGTTTTCTGCGACCTCAGGGTATACTGTCAGCGTCTTGAGAGAACGATCCTGGCATCCGCGACCACACACCCCTCGCCCTCCGGATAGAGAATGAGGGGGTTGATGTCCAGTTCGGCGATCTCGGGATGGTTGGAGACCATGGCCGATAACCGCAGGATGCAAAGCTTGGCTGCCTTGACATCTGCCGGAGGTCTTCCCCTGATCCCCTGGAGCACCCTGTAGGCCTTAATGGACTTGATCATGTTCTCCGCGCTCGTGTCCCACATGGGAGCGAGCCGGAAGGAAACATCCTTCAGGGCCTCTACAAAAATTCCTCCCAGGCCGAACATGCAGATCTGCCCGAACTTCGGGTCCTTGGTGGAGCCGAGAATCACCTCCACCCCTTCGCGAGCCATTTCCTGGAAGAGAATCCCCCTGATCATGGCGGAAGGCCTGTATCGTTTGGCGCTCTCGACTATCTCCTGGAATACCTTCTCCGCTTCGGCCGCGGATTTGATTCGAAGGCGAACCCCACCGGCATCGGATTTGTGCAGGATGTCCGGCGAATCCAGCTTCATTGCCAGGGGTAGACCCACTTCCTCGATCGCCTGGCCGATCTCTGAAACTTCTCTCACCAGGCGGCTCTTGAGAAGAGGAAAACCGTAGCACCTGAGCAGTTCATGGGCTTCCTGTTCGGTCATGAAATAATCCCTGCGCCCGGAGAGCCGGGATGCAATGATGGCCGCGGCTTTCTCCTGATCTTCCAGGAGC
The DNA here is from genome assembly GCA_002840535.1 of Deltaproteobacteria bacterium HGW-Deltaproteobacteria-15. Lineage (GTDB taxonomy): Bacteria > Desulfobacterota > DSM-4660 > Desulfatiglandales > HGW-15 > HGW-15. The sequence goes on from PHBH01000047.1 coordinate 92,696, forward strand.
CGGAACACCTCTCTTCTTCTTCCCTGACGCATGTTATCCGCGTACTGGATCATGGCTACCATGGTTCTGGATGCTTCTTCAGGAAAGGAAAAATTCGGGATGCTGTTTTGCGAGAGATATTCTATTCCCTCGGAAACATCGACAAGACCCATGAAGGCGCAGAGAATCGGCTTCTTGATGTCTCTGGCAACCCGCGGGACTATCTGGGCCGTCACCAGGATTTCCGCTGCTGCTGTGGGGGTGAGGATGACGATGGCGCCATCCACGTTCTCGTCTTCGAGGCTGTAGCGAATGGCGGACTCGTAGCGCTTTGCGTCCGCGTCCCCGATCACGTCCACCGGGTTGTGAATGCTGGCCGTGGGAGGCAGGCTCTCTTTGAGTTTTTCCCTGGTCTCTTCGGTAAAATCCGCCAGCTCGATTCCGGGTCTGATCAGGGTGTCGGTCGCCATGATGCCGGGCCCCCCTGAATTTGTGACGATGGCCACCCTGTTCCCTTTCGGCAGCGGCTGGGTGGAGAAGGCAAGGGCATAGTTGAAGAGTTCCCTGACCCCTTCCACTCTTTGAATTCCTCCCTGCATGAAGATGGCATCGTAGGCGGAATCGGAACCGGCCATGGAGCCCGTATGGGAAGCCGCCGCCCTGGCCCCTTCCGGAGACCGGCCGACCTTCAAGGCAAATATCGGTTTTCCGGCCTTGAGGGTGATCTCTCTTGCAACCTCGATAAAGGAGTGGCCGTCGGTGATATCCTCGATGTACATGATGATCACCTTTGTATCCTCGTCATCCCTCAGGTAACGAAGGAGGTCGACCTCGTCGATATCCGCCTTGTTGCCGATGCTGACGAATTTCGAAAATCCCATGTGTCTGCCTGCGGCATAATCAAGGATCGCTACGCACATGGCTCCTGATTGCGATACAAAGGCGATGTTCCCCGGCTGCGGCATTCCCCGCGCAAAGCTGGCGTTCATGCGGACGTCTTTGTTGGTGTTGGCAGCTCCCAGGCAGTTCGGCCCGAGGAGCCTGATCCCATGCTCCCTGGCTATGGACTTCACTCTTCTTTCAAGCTCAACGCCCTTGCCGCCGACTTCCTTGAAACCCGCCGTGATCACAATGCATCCCTTCACTCCCTTTTTGGCGGATTCTTTGACGACATTTTCCACATGTTCCGGAGGAACGATGAGCACGGCCATTTCCACCTCGTCGGGGATGTCGGTGAGGGTCTTATAAGCCTTCACCCCCTGGATAGATCTCGCCTTTGGATTCACCGGGTAGAGGATGCCCTGGTAGGAAGCATCGATGAGGTTTCTGAAGACCGAGAGTCCGAGACTCCCGGTCCGATTGGAAGCCCCGACAACAGCAATCGACTTGGGGCACAAGATGTATTCGATGTCGTTCATATATGCCTCGATGAGTTCTTTTCCGAAAAGATAAGTAAGGGCTTTTTCATATAATTCAAGCGCCGGGCTGATTTTTGAGAACGAGGGACAGAAAGAGCGCTGATATTCTCCTTGGGCAAACCGGGCCCCATTGTCACCGGAGTGTGCAGCTTCCGATCGAGACTCCCTGAAGTGATCACCGCTTAAGGGGATGGAATCGGGGCTGCTCTTCTGGGCTCGGGGGTATTTGAAACCGCAATCGATCCATGGACAACGACGCAAATATCATTCCATTATCGGATCACAAGCGTGATGTAGAAAAAAAGATGGAATCCCGGTTAGTTCGCCGAAATGGACGGATGGGGTTTTGAAAGAGTTCGGCCGGATCTTTCTGCAGATGTAAAAAGACAGTTTACAAGAGATGTATCCTGCTGGTGAACATGAAAGATTTCGAACGATACGGGCGTAGCCGTGGAGGCTTTGCCGCTGAATTTTTCCTAAGCCTGCGAGTTCTGCAACCGACCATGAATGTATTCGACGATATCCTGGGTGCTTGTTCCCGGGCCGAATACCTCGGCGATTCCCGCTTCCTTCAATGCCGGGATGTCTTCTTCAGGGATAATCCCTCCCCCGAGCACGAGGATGTCGTTCACACCCTTTTCCCTGAGGAGTTCCATCACCCTGGGGAAGAGGTAATCGTGGGCTCCGGAGAGGATGCTCATGGCGATCACGTCCACATCCTCCTGGATCGCGGACTCCACAATCTGCCGAGGGGTTTGGCGAAGACCTGTGTAGATCACCTCCATGCCCGCATCCATCAATGCACTGGCCACCACCTTGATGCCCCTGTCATGTCCGTCGAGCCCCGGTTTGGCTGCCAAAACCCTTATTTTCCTTGAGTGGTTCATGCTCTGTCCCCTGCTTCGTGTGCACTATCGTGCAAAGGTGTTCACTTGTTTGTACTCTCCGAACACATCTCTCAGCACATCGCAGATCTCTCCAAGGGTGGCGTAACATTTTACAGCGTCCAGGATGGGGACCATCAGGTTGTCTGCGCCGGAGGCCGCTTTTTTGAGCGCGGCGAGGCAGCCTGCGACACCGGCGGAACTCCGCTCGGACTTGAGTTTTCGAATCTTTTCGAGCTGGGACGCCCTGACCGCCGGGTCCACTCTCAGAAGGTTGCGGGGTTTTTCCTCCTTGACCTGGAACCGATTCACCCCCACCACGACCCGCTCCTTCCTTTCGATCTCCCTTTGAAATTTGTAGGCGCTTTCCTGGATCTCCCGCTGAATGAACCCCTTTTCAATGGCGGCTGCTGCGCCTCCCATTTCATCGATCCTGCGGATATAGGATTCAGCCCTCTCTTCGATTTCGCGGGTAAGGGCCTCCAGATAGTAAGCTCCGCCGAGCGGATCGACCGTGTCGCAGACCCCGCTCTCGTAAGCGATCAACTGCTGGGTGCGGAGCGCGATCTGCACGGCCTTTTCAGAGGGAAGCGCAAGGGCCTCGTCCATGGAATTGGTGTGGAGGGACTGGGTGCCGCCGAGAACCGCAGCCAGAGCCTGAAACGCCACCCGGACGATGTTGTTCATAGGCTGCTGGGCAGTGAGGGTGCACCCGGCTGTCTGGGTGTGGAAGCGAATCATCATGGACCTTGGATCCTTGGCCTTGAAACGATCCTTCATGATCCGCGCCCATATCCTTCTGGCCGCCCTGTATTTCGCGATCTCTTCCAGAAAATCCAGATGCGCGTTGAAGAAGAAGGAGAGCCTGGGACCGAAACCATCCACGTCCATTCCCGCCTGCAGGGCCGCTTCCACATAGGCGATCCCGTTGGCCAGGGTAAAAGCCACCTCCTGGACAGCGGTGGAGCCCGCTTCTCTGATATGATAGCCGCTGATGCTGATCGTATTCCACTGGGGGACCTTCTTTGCGCAGTACGCGAAAATATCGGTGATGATGCGCATCGAGGACTTGGGAGGAAAGATATAGGTGCCTCGAGAGGAATACTCTTTCAGAATGTCGTTCTGAATGGTTCCGCGGAGTTTTTCCGATGCGATCCCCTGCTGCTCGGCGACCGCGATATACATGGCCAGGAGTATGGCCGCGGGCGCATTGATGGTCATGGAGGTGCTGACCTGATCGAGAGGGATCTCCCTGAAAAGGGTCTCCATGTCGCGCAGGGAGTCGATGGCGACCCCCACCTTGCCGACCTCGCCCATGGCCATTTCGTTGTCCGAATCATACCCGATCTGGGTCGGCAGATCGAAGGCCACGGAAAGACCTGTCTGCCCCTGCTCCAGAAGGAACCGGTACCGCCTGTTCGATTCCTCCGCGCTTGCAAAACCCGCGTACTGCCTCATTGTCCAATGGCGTCCTCTATACATGGTGGGCTGGACGCCACGGGTAAAAGGGAAAGACCCGGGGAAACCCAGATCCTCCAGATAATCGATATCGCCGAGATCCGCCGGGGTGTAGAGTCGCTTGATCGGGACCCCGGAGTCGTTCACAAACTCCTTCTGCCTTTCCGGGTTTTTTTCCAGCTTCTTTTCTACAGCCCGGTTCCACTCTTCCACTTTTTCGGCCAGGAGCCGAAGATCCTCTTTGATGGCCATGACCCCTCCTATTCAATCTTCCCGCATCGCACACGTCCCCCTATCAACCTTCAGCTCTCCAAATTCTGCCACCAAGACACAAAGCCACCAAGAAGATCATTCTATCTTTCTTTGAGTCTTAGTGCCTTTGTGGCTGATCCTTCTCCTGGACATTCATCCCTTCAGTCAACAGGACTGCCCTGCCTCAAGCCAGACCTTGTACGTGTGATAGTACACATCCGAGAGGTAAACGATGCCGAAGAGTTTGTCTCCGTCCTCCACAGGAAGGCGGCGGACCTTGTTCTTGATCATCTTGTTGACCAGCACCATGATATGGTCGTCGGGAGAGGCGGTCAGAACGGGCGAGCTCATAATGTCCTGCACCAGAAGGTCATTGAATTCCTCCAGGTGAAAGTCGATTTCCTCCTCCCAGAGGGAGCCCCCTCCCACCTGGTGCTTCATGAAGGGAGGCCTCACGTGGTAGAGGATGTCGGTCATGGAGATCATTCCGACCAGCCGTCCTTTTTCATCGACGACCATGACGCCGTACGGCTTGTAACCGGTCTCCTCCCGCGCCTTGCCCTCAAATATCAGGCACGCGGCTTCTTTAACCCGTGAGTCCGGACGAATGATTGCATAATCCTGCACCATGATATCCTTGGCTTTCATGCTGTGATCTCCTTCCGAGCGCTGCCATGTTGAGTTGAAGAGCCGCAGTCGTTGGCAACGTGGCCGAGTATAGAAGAAAGCGGTCCGGCGGTCAAGAAGGGCGGGTTTAAAGCGGTTTTGACCGGTTTGGAAGCCTGACCGGCATGGCGGGATGTGCCGATCGGCCCATCCGGATTTTCGGGGTGGTTTTTCCTTGAATGACCTGCCGAGAGTGCTATGATGCAGCTACTTTTTATTCCGCTGCTTTTTTCCGCTGGAAAGGGGCCGAATCCTCAAGGCCTGAAACCGTGGTCAGCCACCTTTTCTTCCTGGGGAATCTCAACGCGCGTGCAACACTCATCGGAGGCACTTATGGATAACTGGACTTTCGGCATTACAATGATGGTTTGCGGGATGGGGGGAACAATCCTGACGCTCTGGATCATGAGTCTCGTCATGAGTCTCCTTGGAAAATTGTTCCCGTACAAGAAGGAGGCAGAGTAGCCATGGAAGAAGCGATTCTGAACGGTTTACAGGGTCTCATCAATGGATTTCTCCACCTCGAGTGGCGCTCCCTCGTCATGTTCCTGATCGGCGGTACGCTCCTGTGGCTGGGCATCAAGAAGGATTGTGAGCCTTTGCTCCTCGTTCCCATTGGATTCGGCTGTATCCTGGTGAACATTCCTCTGGGAAACCTGATGGGCGAGGAAGGGTTCCTTCGAACTATCTATGACATGGGTATTTCGAATGAGCTCTTCCCCCTCCTGATTTTCATTGGAATCGGCGCCATGACCGATTTCGGTCCCGTCCTTTCCAATCCGTCGACCTTCCTGCTGGGGGCGGCCGGGCAGTTCGGAATCTTCATCACACTGGCCCTGGCTCTTTCCCTGGGATTCCCGCAAATGGAGGCGGTCTGCATCGGCATCATCGGGGCTTGCGACGGTCCGACCGCCATCTATGTCACCTCGCAGTATGCACCGCAGCTCCTGGGGGCTGTTTCCGTGGCCGCATACTCTTACATGTCTCTCGTTCCCGTGATCCAGCCTCCTATCATGAGACTGATGACCAGCGAAAAAGAGAGAACGACCATCATGCCGGCGATGACCCGCAAGGTGTCCAAGACCACGAAACTGCTCTTCCCTCTGGTCATCACGGTGCTCGGCGGCCTGATCGCCCCCATGGGGCTGCCTCTTCTCGGAACCATCATGCTGGGGAACCTGATGAAGGAATCCGGTGTGGTAGCCCGGCTGACCAAAGCCTCGGAAAACGAGATCGCCAATGTGGTCACCCTTTTCCTCGGGATCTCCATCGGCGCAACCATGGCCGGAGGCGCATTCCTGAGGCCTCAGACCCTGATCATCCTCGCCCTGGGCTTCCTGGCGATCTGTCTGGACACGGTCTGCGGCGTCCTGTTCGGAAAGGTCCTGTACGCGCTGAGCCGCGGAAAGGTCAACCCCCTGATCGGAGCCGCCGGAATCTCCGCCTTTCCCATGGCCGCCCGCGTGGCGCAGAGGGAAGGGCAGAAGTACAACAAGAAGAGCTATCTCCTGATGCACGCCATGGGTGCGAATGCCGGCGGTCAGGTGGGCTCCGTCATTGCAGCGGCGGTTATGCTTTCTGTGCTGAGCGGCATGGGAATCATCTAGTGTCTTAAAAAAGACCCCCAGGGCCAACTGCCTAGAGATGTAAAGAAGGTTGGACGCGCTGCACCAGGCGGAAGAACCGTTTCCAAAAGCACGGTATTTTGACGGTCTCCCAGGAGTCTCGTATGGAGTGCGGATACCTTGTGACGCATCAAGGCATCCGTACTCCGTACCCACGCGGAAACAGCAGTGTATCGGATTCAGCGCGTGAAGAGGCCTGGAACCGTGAACGGAATTCCCGCATTTACTCTCGCGAGACCTCTCCTTCGGCCGGATTTCGATTATAAGGGGATATTCCCGTGCCTTCTTGACGGGAGGGAGTCTTTTTTGTCCTTCAGCATCATCAGGGCATCGATGAGGCGCGGCCGGGTATTCTCGGGGAAAATGATGCCGTCGATGTAGCCGAGCTCCGCCGCCTTGAACGGGCTGGCGAAGTTGCTCCTGTATTCCTCTATGAGCCGGTTTCGCGTTGCCACCTTGTCTTCAGCGTTGTCGATCTCTTTCTTGAAAACGATATTGACCGCACCTTCCGGCCCCATCACCGCGATTTCCGCCGTGGGATAGGCGTAATTGATATCGCCCCCGTGGTGTTTGCTGGACATCACGTCATAGGCTCCGCCGTAGGCCTTGCGTGTGATGACCGTAATCTTGGGGACCGTGGCCTCGCAATAGGCGTAGATGATCTTTGCACCGTGTTTGATGATGCCCCCGTATTCCTGATTCACTCCGGGCAGGAATCCGGGCACATCCACAAAAGTCACCAGGGGGATGTTGAAGCAGTCGCAGAGCCTTACGAACCTGGCGCATTTCATGGAGGCATTGATATCCAGACATCCCGCCAGGAACCGGGGCTGATTGGCGACAACTCCGACCGGATAGCCGTTCAGTCTCCCGAAGCCGATCACCATGTTCATGGCATAATGTCGATGGATCTCGAGAAAACGACCGTCATCCAAGACATTGTGGATGATGTCCTTGATGTCGTAAGGGAGTTTGGGATTGGTGGGGACTACTTTATTCAGGGATTTGTCCGTTCGATTCGGGTCATCCGTGCATTCCGCTACGGGCGGCTTTTCCCGGTAGTTCTGGGGGAGGTAGCTGAGGATCTCCTTTACCCTCTCAAGCGCCGCCTGATCGGAATCCTCGGCAAATTGAGCGACACCGCTCCTGGTGTTGTGCGTCATGGCGCCGCCCAGCTGCTCGGGTGACACCTCTTCGGAGGTCACGGCCTTGATCACCTGCGGCCCCGTGATGAACATGTTGCTCGTCTTTTTGACCATGATCGTGAAGTCGGTCAGGGCCGGCGAATACACGGCTCCCCCCGCGCATGGTCCCATGATCACGGATATCTGCGGGATCACTCCGGAAGCCAGGACGTTTCTCTTGAAGATCTCCCCGTAGCTTCCAAGACTTACAATGCCCTCCTGAATCCTGGCGCCGCCGGAGTCGTTCAGGCCGATCATGGGGGCGCCGTTCTTCAGCGCAAGGTCCATGATCTTGCAGACTTTCTCGCCAAACGGACCGCTCAACGAGCCACCGAAAACGGTGAAATCCTGCGAAAACAGAAAAACCCGGCGTCCATGGATGGTCCCAAACCCGGTAACCACCCCATCGCCGGGGATCTTCTTCTTGCCCATTCCGAAATCATGGCAACGATGGACTACAAACTTATCTATTTCTTGGAAACTGCCCTTATCAAGAAGGTGCTCAATCCTTTCGCGGGCGGTCATTTTACCTTTTGCATGCTGATCATCGATCCTGGCCTTTCCGCCCCCCAATTCGGCCAGACGGTTTCTCTCTTCAAGCTCCTTGATCTTTTCCTCGATATTCATCCGGAGTCTCCAAGAAATAGATTGAAGCCGACCGACTTAGCGGTTAACCCAGCACAATCAAAACAGAATCGGCTTCGACCGCATCCCCTTTCTTGCACTTGATCTCCTTTACGGAGCCGGAATCCGTAGCGACCACGGGAAGCTCCATCTTCATGGCCTCGAGTATCAACACCTCGTCACCGTCATTTATCGAATCCCCAACTTTTACCTTCACGTCAATGACCTTGCCGCCCATGGGTGCAGTGATTTCGCTCACAACCGTTTCCTCCTTTGAGTTCTGAGAATGAGACTCCACAAAAGCCATATATAACAATTCTTGTCCGTGTGATGTCAAGTTCAATCTATGGGCGCGGAACCGCCGCAAGAGCACGATTATCCTGCATTCCCGCCACTTCACCGGTCGACTTCCGCCCTTTCGCGTTAACGGTTCCCCGGCACAATGCAATGGGAACGAAACTTGCAGAGAATTCCCTTGGCTTGACATGTGATGCATCTTTCACTACAAGTATCGGTCCAAGCAGGGGGAGTCACCGCAGCTCAGTCATGCGGATCGATCCCGAGCCCTGCGGACCTCAGGAGGATTCCAATGCCTATCTATCAATGGGTCGCCGTAACCAAGAGGGGCAGAAGGCTGAAGGGCGAGCTCGATGCGGCCAACGAGAAGATGGCCCTGGGTCAGCTCAAGAAACGGAATCTGACGATCAAGAAGCTGAAGGCAAAGCCGAAGGATATGCTCGCCGGCCTCTCCTTTATGCAGCCGAAGGTCACCAAGAAAGACCTTGTGATATTCACCCGGCAGTTTTCGACCATGATCGACGCGGGGCTGCCCCTGGTGCAAGGACTGCAGATCCTGGCCGAACAATCGGAGAATCCCACATTCAAGGCCATTTTGAAGGAGATCAACAGGGATGTGGAGGGTGGGTCGACCCTGGCCGAAGCCATGAAAAAACACCCGCAGGTCTTCGACAGCCTTTTTGTCAACCTGGTCGCGGCCGGGGAGGTCGGCGGTATTCTGGATACCATCCTGCGACGCCTCGCCGGATTCATTGAGAAGGCGGAAAAACTCAAGTCCCAGATCAAGGGGGCGATGACCTACCCCATCGTGGTGGTGGCCATTGCCATCATCGTGATTTCGGTAATCCTCATTTTCGTCATCCCCGTCTTTGAGGACATGTTCAAAGGCTTTGGAAAGGCCCTGCCGGCGCCGACGCAGATAGTCGTCAACATGAGCCGGTTCATGAAAAGCAATTTTTACTGGTGCTTCGCCGCCGTATTCGCGATCTACTATGCGTTCAAGAAATACAGAAGTACGACGGGGGGAAGAAAGACTACCGATACGCTTTTTCTGAAACTTCCCGTGTTCGGCGATTTGCTCAAGAAGACCGCGGTTGCGCGATTCACAAGAACGCTTGGAACCATGCTCGCGAGCGGGGTCCCCATCCTGGATGCCCTTGAAATTGTGGCCAAGACATCGGGAAACATGGTCATCGAGGAGATCATCTATGAGGTGCGGGGCAGCATTGCCGAAGGTCAGACGATCGCAGAGCCGCTTTCGGAAAACGACGTTTTTCCAGGCATGGTCATTCAGATGATCTCCGTGGGTGAAGCGACAGGAGCACTGGATACCATGCTCGAGAAGATTGCCGATTTCTACGACGACGAAGTGGATGCCGCAGTCAGTGCGCTCACCTCAATGCTCGAGCCTTTGCTCATGCTCTTTTTGGGAGGCAGTATCGGAGGGCTGGTCATCGCCATGTACCTGCCCATTTTCCAGATGGCCGCCGCCATGGGCTAGCTTTGGAGACCGCCGATTCTGATCTGAAAATCCCGCATGCGGAGCTTTCGAGCCGCCTTCAGAAGCTCATGTTTTTGCGGGTCCTGTTCGTTTCTCTGCTCCTGGGCGCCTCCGTATTCCTCCAGGTCAGGGACACCAAGACCTACTTCGGGGATATTCAGACAGCCCACTACGCGCTCATCGCTGCCATATACTTTCTCACCGTTCTCTACATCCTGCTGCTCAAAACAGTAAGGGACCTCGTAGCGCTCGCCTATTCTCAGCTTCTCATGGACATCGTGGTCGTTACGGCCGTGATTTTCACGACCGGCGGAATCGAGAGCATCTTTTCGTTCCTCTACATCCTCACAATTATCAATGGCAGCATCATGCTTTATCGGCGAGGAGGGCTGATTGTTGCCTCCTTCAGCAGCGTTCTCTACGGCCTTCTCCTCGATCTTCATTTCTACGGGATCATCCACCCCATCGGCAGCCCGCTTGGTTTTTCAGCGGTCTACCGCAGTTCTTACATCTTCTACATGATCACCGTGAATGTAGCGGCATTCTACCTCGTGGCGTTTCTCAGCAGCTTTGTCTCCGAGCAGGCCAGGAGAAGCCGGGTGGAGCTCACGGAAAAGCAGCATGATCTTGTCCAACTGGAGGCCTTGAACCAGTGGATCGTCCGCAGCATCAGTTCGGGGTTGATTACGATGGACAGGGAAGGCAAAATCATTCTTTTCAATCCAGCCGCCGAAGAGATCTTCGCGATACGTTCGGGCGAGGCCATCGGCAGATCCATCATCGAAGTCCTCCCGGGGCTGCGTTCCCATCTGGAAGCGATCGGGCGAACGCATGCGGTGGAGAGCAGGGCACGAAAGTTCTTCGATCTCAATTATGCCCGCCCGGACGGCAAGAAGGTCTTCCTCCGTTGCTCGATGTCTCCTCTCAGCCTTCCGGAAGGAGAGCAGAAGGGAGAAATCCTTTTGCTCCAGGACCTGACGGAGCTGAAACAGATCGAGGAGGAGATGAAGAAGGTGGAAGGGCTGGCCCTGATTGGGGAACTCGCTGCCGGAATCGCTCATGAGGTGAGGAATCCTCTCGCTTCCATCAGCGGTTCCATTCAGATGCTGCGGGAGGATCCCGGCAGGAGCGAGATGAGCGGGCAGCTCATGGATATCATTTTGCGGGAGATCGGAAGATTGAACAACCTGGTGAGTGATTTTCTGCTTTTCGCCAGGCCAAAGCAGACCAACATCGAGCAGTTTGACCTGAATCAGCTGATCCTCGACTCCCTGACGATCTTCAAGGGCCGCCAGGAATGGATGAGCAGGATTCGGGTGGAGACGGATTTTCCAAACTCCCTTGTGCTCGGATCTGATCCCGAGCAACTTCGCCAGGTTTTGTGGAATCTGTTCCTCAACGCATGTGAAGCCATGCCCAAAGGCGGCCTTCTCCGTGTGAAGACCGAAAAGACGGTCTTCTGGGCTCCCGATGACGCTCGCAGGGAGATGGTGAAGATCACCATCCGGGATACCGGAGAAGGGTTCAGTCAGAAAGCGCTGGACCAACTCTTCACCCCCTTTTTCACCACAAAAGAAGGTGGTACCGGGTTGGGTCTTGCTGTGGTAAAAAGAATTGTGGAGGGGTTGAAAGGAAAGGTGTCCGGGAAAAACCATTCACAGGGGGGGGCGGAGATTACGATGCTTCTTCCTTCGACTCCGACCGGCTGAAAGCAGGATACAAGACGCAGGGATGCAGGATCCAGGATGAAGGATTCAGGATCCAGGATACAGGATCGAGGAAAAGACATGCAGAGAGGCTGACTTTTGGTTGTAACGTTTTGATCTTGTATCATGCATCTTGTATCCTGAATCTTGCATCTTTTTTTCGAGGTCTTTAGGTGGATTTATTTGATGAACCGTGGTTTGCCGGGATTAGACATCCCAGCCGTTACATCGGAGAAGAGATCCATTCCATTCGAAAGGATCCTTCCTCTGTCGAGGTTTCCATTGTCCTGGCCTTCCCAGATGTATACGAGGTGGGAATGTCCCATCTGGGGCTTAAGATCCTGTATCATATCCTGAACGGCTTCGATTGGATTGCTGCAGAGAGGGTGTATTCGCCCTGGGTGGACATGGAGAAGGAGTTGAGGGCACGGGGGCTGGGCCTTCGCGCAATTGAATCGGGCAGGTCTGTTCGGAATTTCGACATCCTGGGATTCAGCCTCCAGCACGAGCTGACCCTGACCAATGTTCTGACCATGCTCCAACTCGCAGGGATTCCCTTTCTTTCCAGGGACAGGGATTCTTCTTTTCCCCTGGTCATCGCCGGGGGGCCGGCATGTTTCAATCCGGAACCCGTGGCCCTTCTGTTCGATGCGATAGTGATCGGAGACGGCGAGGAGGCGGCAGCAGAGATCTGCCGCAAGGTCAGAGAGAGGAAACGAAGAGCCGGATCACGCAGAGAGGATCTCCTCCACGATATTGCAGAGGTGGAGGGGGTGTATGTCCCGCGTCTGTTCGAGGTCTCCTATGGGCAACAAGGAACTATTGCAGAGGTGAAATCGACGCGCCCGGGCTATGAACGGGTCAGGAAAGCGATTCTTCCGGACATAGAACGCGCGGCCCTTCCCCCATCGCAACTCGTCCCCAATATAGAACTGGTGCATGATCGGCTCGCTATCGAGATCTCTCGCGGCTGCACAAGAGGGTGCCGTTTCTGCCAGGCAGGAATGATCTATCGTCCCGTGAGGGAGCGCAGCCCTCAGTCCGTCATCGATGCGGCAGGGCCTGCCCTCAGGTCCACCGGGTACGAAGAGCTCTCCCTTTTATCGTTGAGCGCGGGAGACTATACCTGCCTTTCGCCGCTTCTGAAGGGACTGATGGATATTCATTCAGGTCGGAATATTGCCGTCAGTCTCCCTTCGCTGCGGGTGGGCAGCCTGGACCCCGCCTGGTTCGAACAGATCAAGCGAGTGAGAAAGACAGGATTTACCCTTGCGGCGGAAGCAGGAAATGACCGGCTCAGGAGAATCATCAACAAAGGGCTCACCAATCAGGAAATCCTTGAAATGGCGCGGGAGGTGTATCGCGCAGGTTGGAATCTCATCAAGCTCTATTTCATGGTTGGTCTTCCTGAGGAAGAGGAGGAGGACATCAATGATATCGTTCTGCTTGCGAGAGAGGTGGCGAATCAGTGCGGAAGCAAGGGAGGAAGGCCGAAGTTGAACGTGAGCGTTGCAGCCTTTGTTCCCAAGTCCCACACTCCTTTCATGTGGTCCCCCCAACTCTCTGTTGAGGAAAGCGGGAGAAGGATCCAGAAGATCCGTTCCGGACTTGGGGGCCGCATCCATGTCAAGTGGAATCCTCCGGAAATGAGCCGTCTGGAAGGGGTTTTTGCCAGGGGAGACAGGAGACTGCTCCCGGTTCTGATCGAAGCATGGGAGCGGGGGGCCCGATTCGATGCCTGGAGCGAGCACTTCAAATCGGAAATCTGGACGGAATCTTTCAGGAGTTGTGGGATAGACCCGGATTTCTATCTCAGCCGGAAACGGTCCACAGACGAAACGCTGCCCTGGGATCATATCGACTGTGGAGTGACCAAGTCGTTCTTCATAAGAGAATGGAAAAGGGCTTTGAAGGCCGAGCCCACCCCTGACTGTCGCCACGGATGTTCCGAGTGCGGTGTATGCGATCACCGGAGAGTCGATCCGGTATTGCATCAGCAGTGGAGCGCCGCAGCGATCGGATTCGAACCGGCAGAACAACAAGATTCCCGGGAAAAGAAAAAATACAGGCTTGTTTTCACAAAGGTTGGAAAGACACGACACCTCAGCCACCTGGAACTTGTTCGTCTCTTTGCAAGGGCATTCAGAAGGGCAGAACTGGAGGTGGTTCATTCGGCAGGGTATCATCCCATGCCCAGGATATCGTTTCATTCGGCGCTGCCCGTTGGAATGGAAAGTCTGGATGAATGCATGGATATACGTCTTCATGGGGATATCTCACCGGAGGCCATCCGCACACGGTTGAACCCGGCGCTCCCTCACGGCATTCGGATAGTCGGTGTTCAGGACGTGACCGGGGAAAAGAAGAGCCCCATGCTGAAAGAGAGTCATTTCCGGATGATGCTCGACGGCCTGAAGCCCAGTGACTCGGCGCTTGAGGCATTCATGAAAACCGACTTTGTCCCTGCGCTGAAAAGGGGGAAGGGCGGCGAGAGGACCATCAATGCAAGGGCCTCGGTGGTTTCGATTGAGAGAACTTCTTCTCATGAGATATCGCTCGTACTCAGCCACAACCTGGGCCCTCAATTGAGACCGATCGAAATCCTTCAGACCGCTTGTGGAATAGGGGATGAGGAGGTGAAGAGAATCCGGGTTGTCAAGACCCGCCAGATCATGGCTTAGCAGGTTGCTGAAAAACGCCCATCTGCGGCGTTGCCCTCGTCCTTTCCCGTGCCGCGCACGGGAAAGGCTTGTTGGTGGATGCTGTCTTTCATGAACGGGGATGCCATGGCAAATGAACTGATTATCAATGCGAGACCCCAGGAAACGAGGGTGGCTCTCGTGGAGAACGGGCAGGTCGTGGAACTCCACATCGAGAGGAGAACCGGCCAGGAACTGATGGGCAATATCTACCGCGGAAGGGTGGTCCGAGTCCTTCCGGGTATGCAGGCGGCCTTTGTGGATATCGGCCTTGACAGAAGCGCCTTCCTCTACGTCTCCGATGTCCACAAGGACATCATGGAGCTCGAGCAGATGATGCTCAGAAACAGCGGTGGTGATGAAGCGAACGAAGGGCAGGAAGGAGAGTTTCAGTCCAGCGGGACCACGGAGGTATCTTTCAACGTCGAGGATCTTCTGCACGAGGGCCAGGACATCATGGTGCAGATTTCCAAAGAGCCCCTGGGCACCAAAGGCGCACGCCTCACATCCTATGTATCGCTGCCGGGAAGACATCTTGTTCTCCTTCCGACCGTAAATCACCTGGGGGTATCCAGAAAAATCGAAGATCCCACAGAAAGGGAAAGGCTGAAGTCCATGGTCCAGGAGCTGAGACCCAATCACTGTGGTTTCATCATCCGAACCGCCAGTGAAGGGGTGGACCGGAGCAAAATCAAGGCCGAAATGGATTTCCTCCTGAAGCTGTGGGCCAGCATCCAGGAAAAGATGGCGCGATCCACAGGGCCGAGCCTGCTCTACAAGGAACTCTCCATTGCTTTGCGTTCGGTGCGCGATCTCTTCGCAAAGGAAGTGGACCGGCTCATCATCGATTCGGCAGAGGTGTATAACCAGATCAGGGAATTCATCGAGACGTTCGTGCCGGTGTTGAAGTATTCCGTTGATCTCTACGACGGCCCTGAGCCTATTTTTGACTGCTATGGGATTGAGATGGAGATCTCGCGCGCCCTGCACCGGAAGATATGGCTGAAGTCGGGCGGGTACATCGTGATCGAGCTGACAGAGGCACTGACAGCCATCGATGTCAATACAGGCAGTTATGTGGGGACCAGGAATCTGGAGGATACGATCTTGAAAACCAATCTTGAAGCGGTCAAGGAAATCGCGCTGCAGCTTCGTTTGCGCAATCTTGGGGGGCTGATCGTCATCGACTTCATTGATATGGAGAAGAAGACCAATCGGGAAAAGATCTTCACCTCTCTCAAGGAGGCGCTGAGCAAGGACAAGGCCAAGACGCATATCCTCAAGATGTCCGAGCTCGGGCTGATTGAAATGACGAGGAAACGGACCCGGGAAAACCTCAACAGAATCCTTGGGGAGCCCTGCTTCTATTGTGAAGGGAGGGGCATCCTGAAATCCAAGAAGACGATTTGCTATGAAATATTCAGGAGCATCGAGCGGGAAATCGCCGTATCCGGAGACAGCGGCAGCATCCATGTGCGCGTCAACCCGGCTATCGACCATATCCTCAAGGAGGAAGAGCAGCAGTCGATCGCGGAGATCGAGAAAAGGATTAACAAAAGAATCGTCATCACGACCAGAGATCAGTTTCACCTGGAGCAGTATGAAATTACGACCCGACCGTGCTGAAACAGCCGTAAGAAAGGAAAGGTCGGTTTTTTGTGGTTGTTTTGCTTTATTTTGTGGTAGA
Organism: Deltaproteobacteria bacterium HGW-Deltaproteobacteria-15; assembly: GCA_002840535.1. GTDB lineage: Bacteria > Desulfobacterota > DSM-4660 > Desulfatiglandales > HGW-15 > HGW-15. The sequence continues at coordinate 108,676 of PHBH01000047.1, forward strand.
CTCTTTGCCCTTGATCCTAAGTTTATAATTTCTAACCCGGAAGACGCTCTATGCCCAAGAGGAAAATGAGGCCCAATTACGCAGTCGCGATCGCATTGGCCCTCCTCTTTTCACTGGCGGCTCTTTGGCAGCCTCTCCCTCTCGCATCCCTTGAATGGTTCCTTTTTGATGGTTCGATGAATCTCCCCTACGGGAGAAAGGATGTACCGGGACAGGTCATTCTGATTGAAATCGACGAGAAGAGTACCGGAAAACTGGGTTCCTGGCCCTGGCCTCGAAGGTTTCTGGCAGAGATGGTCACGATTCTCGCCGGCGATGGGGCGAAGGTCATAGGTCTCGACATACCGTTGCCCGAAAAGGAGAGCAATCAGGGTCTCCAGGCATTAAGGGGCTTCAAAGAGAAGTTTCACGCATACTCCTTCAGCAGAAAGGATGAGGGACTCAGACCCTGGGTTCTGGAGAACTTGGAGGAAATCGAGGAGAATCTCGACTCCGATCGAATCCTGGTGGAGAAAACGAAGCAGGCCGGTAACGTGGTATTCCCCGCTTTCATCACGAACGGGCGGCACGGGACAGGAGCGGTAGAGGATGATCGTCTGCTGCTCAGGAGTGTGGTTCTCAAAGGGGAGTCCCTCCCCAAAGTCTGGGGACATGAGGCTATCAACAGCATCTCCGCTCCATTTACCGAACTCTCTCAATCGGCCCTTGCACTCGGGCATACGGCTCTCAGCCTCAATAAGGGAATGGAGGGCAGGTCCCATGCCCTTTTCGTTCCTTACAAGGGCGGTCTTCTGCCGTCATTCCCCCTGCAGACGGTCATTTCATTCCTCGGAGCGAATTCGAAACAATTTTCCGTCGAAGGTTCCCGGCTCGACATTCTGGATTTTTCCGTTCCTTTATGGCAGGGCGAGATGCTGGTGGACCACAGGAGGGCGGCCAGTCCCGTACCGCGATACTCCTTCAGCGATGTGCTGCTGGGAAAAAAGGTACCTTCTTCCGCCAGGGGAAAGATCGTCCTTGTCGGGCTCAATCTGGAAGAGACCCCCAAAATCCTCACTCCTCTGGGGTCCGCCGTTCCTCCGGTGGAACTGCATGCGAATATCATTCAGGCTTTCCTTGCAAAGAGGTTCATCACCCGCCCGTCATCCATGGTCTGGCTGGAACTGGGCGCATTCTGGGTCATCGGCCTGTTCGCCGCATACTGCTTTGCCCGGTACGGGCGATGGAGCAGGCTCATAGGAATCCTGGGACTGTTTGCTCTCGTCCTGGGTGCCGGGTTTTTCCTGTTCTCCCAGGGCGTCTGGGCAAAAACAGGTTCTATCGCACTCTTTGTCCTGGCCCTCTATCCCACCCTTTGTCTTTCCATGTTCTTTTCAGGAGAAAGGGCGAGCGGAGAATCCATGGAGGTGACCCGCCAGCTCGGGATCGGACTTCAGGAGCATGGTCTGCTCGACCAGGCGCTCGAACAATTCCGAAAGCTTCCCCTTGACCAGGAGGCCAGGAATCTCCTTTACAACCTGGGGCTGGAGTGCGAAAGCAGGGGAATGAACGACAAGGCGCTCATAGCCTATAAGGCGATTCAGAAGGGTGGCAAATTCCAGGACCTGGACGAGCGGATTCTTCGCCTGGAAACAGTCGACGACGCTCCTCCGGCCGTTGCCCAGGCGGAGGCGGAAGAGGAACTGCAGGTCAAACCTGATGAAGAGGAGCCTATAAAGAAGATCGGCCGTTATGAGGTCATCCAGGAACTCGGCAGGGGTTCCATGGGTCTCGTATACAAGGCGCTGGACCCCAAACTCAACAGGCTTCTGGCGATCAAGACCGTTCGTTTTTCCGACGAGTTCGATCCGGATGTCGTTCAAGAGGTCAGGTCCCGTTTCTTCCGAGAGGCGGAGATCGCGGGCAGGCTGTCCCATCCATCCATCGTGACAGTGTACGATGTGGGAGAAGACCAGGATCTCACGTATATGGCCATGGAATTCCTGGATGGTGATGATCTCGAGAGGTTCATCAGGAAGGAAAATCTTCTGCCCCTGAGAAAGGTGCTGGAAGTGGTTGCGCGAATTGCCGATGCCCTGGATTTCGCTCACAAGGCCGGGGTCATCCACCGGGACATCAAGCCTGCAAACATTATGCTTCTGAAGGAGGGAGGGGTTAAGGTCACCGATTTCGGCATTGCAAAGGCCGTCTCCTCGTCCAGAACAAGGACCGGTGTTATCCTCGGCACCCCCAATTATATGTCCCCGGAGCAGATCATGGGGCAGAAAATCGATTACAGAACGGACATATTTTCGCTGGGCGTTCTGTTCTTCCAATCGATGACCGGCCAGTTGCCGTTCCATGGGGACAACCTCAGTACGCTTCTCTATGAGATCACCCAGGTGAAGCACCCCTCTGTGAGAGAACTGGCGGAGAATATTCCAAAAGCTTGTGAACAGATCGTGGACAAGGCACTGGCGAAACACCCCGATCAGCGCTTCAGCACCGCAGGCGAAATCGGTCGGCTTGCGAGGCTCATTATCTCGAAAATGGATCAAGTGAAGAGCCAGCGATCGGCACGAGGCCGGGCGAGTTGAAAGCAGGAGGAAAGTTGGAGATCAAAACCTCCGGGATAACCGATGTAGGGTTGAAAAGGGATCACAATGAGGATTCCTATTTCATCGACGACCCTCTTCACCTGTATGTTGTCGCCGATGGAATGGGAGGCCATCTTGCAGGAGAGGTTGCAAGTCAGATTGCCGTGGAGATGATCAGCAAGAGCTACCGCACCTGGGTGGAAAATCAAACACCCCTGGGGGAACTCTTCGCTGCCCCGGACAAATCCCTTTCCGCGAAAGGCAACTACATCCTGAGCAGCATCCGACTGGCGAACAGAGTCATCTATGAAATGGCTCTGGAGTACAAGCAGTATCACGGGATGGGCACCACGGTCGTTGCTCTGCATGTGTCGCCGGATCTGGTGATCGCAGCCAATGTAGGAGACAGCAGGATTTACCTTATACGGAACGACCGAATCGAAAAATTGTCCAGGGACCACACTATCGTTTCCGAGCAGATCGAAATGGGCATGATGAGCGAGGAGGAAGCGGCCACCTCCCCCTTGAGGCATATCCTCACCAGAAACCTGGGATCTGCGGAAGAGACCGATCCCGACGTCTTCGAACTGGTGCCCGCTGATCGCGATCGGTTCATTCTCTGTTCCGACGGCCTCACAGATTTGGTTGCCGACGAGGAACTGCTGAAGATGGGCCGGGAGGCGGATGATCCGGAACAATTATGTCGTAAGCTCATGGACTTAGTACTGAAGCGGGGGGCGCACGACAATACGACCATTATCGCCGTGTTTGTCGGAGGAATGAAAAAGGCGAAGAAAGGTCCGCTGGCAAAGATCGGGCTCACTCTCGCGGGTCTTGCAGTCGGACTCCAGCGGCTGATAAAAAAATGACGGCGGAATCAATTTCACTTGCTATTTTTCTTCACATTTGAAGAATATGCATCGTATTTCTGATCGGGGGTTAAATCAATGCCAAGGTTGATCCTAATGTTCAACAAGCAGGTCATCAGGGAATACCCCTTTCTGAAGGACAGCATCACTGTGGGGCGGGCTGAAGACAACACCGTAGTCATCGACAACCTTGCCGTGTCCTCATACCATGCAAGGATCGATAGGGCAGGCACGGATTTCATCCTGACCGATCTTCAGAGCACGAACGGCACATTTATCAATGAAAACCGCGTCGTTACTCACAAGCTGGCCCATGGTGACAATGTTTCCATAGGAAAGCATATCCTCCTGTTCGTGGGAGAAAAAGGTAAGGCCGAATCGGAAGAATCCGATCAGAAGATGAGCCTGAACAAGACCATGATGCTCGACACGGCCAAACAAAGAGAACTCCTGGCCAAGCAGAAAGGAGCCGCTCCCGTCCAAAAGCCCATAGAAAAGATCGGCGTGATCAGTTTTGTGGACGGCTCCGGCCTGGGTGATATCGAGCTGAACAAGAAACTGACGAAAATCGGAAAGTCGGAGTCCTCAGAGGTCCAGCTTTCGGGACTCCTGATGGGGGCCACCGCAGCAACCATCAGCAGACGTCCGGCCGGCTACACAATCACGTTTACAGGCGGCATGACGAAGCTTAAAGTGAACGGGCAAGTCGTGAAGGAGAGCATTGATCTTAAGGATTTCGATACTGTTGAAATCGGCGCCTACAAGTTCCAGTTTTACCTGAAAGACATGAAGCGCGATTGATTCAGTCCCTGCTCCTCCTCATCTGCTTGAATTCTCGAAGTTTGTCCTCTACCTGTTCTTTGGAGTAGATCTTTCCGCATTGGGTGCATTCGTATGACTCATCAGTGAGCCTGTCATAGATCAAGTCATCGGAAAAGTTTACCGTTTGGAACACCATCGAGAATGTGTAAACCTGCCTGAAGGCTTTGCTTTGGCATGCTTCGCAAAAAAAGAAATCCCGGATCACATCCATTACTCCCCTCCGCAGAAATAAGCTCCCTTTTTACCTCTTGCCGCGCCTATTGACAATCGACTTTTTTAAGAAAATTATCCAATTCGGCGGAAGCCCGTTTCCCGCACACCATGGACGGCCGAAGCCGGGGATATCTTTCGATGTCGGACGTTCAATGTTGACGGGTGTCAATGTTCGATGACGAATTTATGTATACTGCAGGGATTCCATCCCTTTTCGCCTGCGCAGGGCTTCCAGAACGCCCACTGTGCCCGTCATCATGTTGTCGCCAAGAGGGGCCCCCCGGACGATCGGGAAACGGGATCCTTCAACCATGCGTCTCTTCGGGCCTGTCGCGATCATGATTTCAATTCGATTCCACCCGACAGTCCTTCGAATATAGGCGCCATGGCCTCCTTCCTGGAGGATTCTCCTGTGCTCCAGCCTGCCCTCAGCCAGATTCTTCATCAGCCCCTCGATTTTCTCCAGGGTAATATCGCGCGTGTGGTATTCGAAAAATCCGGCGATCTCGCCATCTTCCAGCACAGCACCTACCGTGTGTGAAGTGGCAACATCCAGGGTAAGGATCCTTGTTCTTGTCCTTGCCAGGGGATCCATGGAAGCGCCGAGGATTGCGGCCATTCCGCTGTCCATCACATATACTTCATCCGTCGGAATACCCGAGGCGGTCCTGGCGATGGCCGTGAGACGATGGAACGTTTCCGGGATTTCATTCGACTTGAACAGAAGCGAATGGGGGAGGGGGCTCTTCTCCAGGGATTCCTTGAAAATCGTATGCCGATAATCCAGGTGAGAAACACCGGCAGGGGGAATTCCATGATCCTGGGCGCATATCCCTACCCCTTCGAATGCGAAGGGAACATCCAGTCCTTCTACTATGTGCCTGATGCGCTCCAAATCCAGGTCGGCAAGGGTCAGCACGCTGAACCTTCCTTTTTTGCGCAGCTCTTCGGCTTCCAGGTCGTCAATGATCTGAATGCCGAGCGAGCGCACTTTCTCCGGATCGTGATTGATCGTCGCTGAGGCTGAAAGCGACATCACCACTTTGGCTTCAGCAGCCCTCTGCTTGAGAACCCCGGCCAGGGAGCCGCCTCCCATTTCGATTCCGACCACGAGCAAATCGCCCGGGAGGCTTGCCGCTTTGTCGACCGCGGTGAGCGCGGGCGATCTGGCCACAGATTTAAAATGGAGACCGGAGCCGGTATCGTAGTAAAGAACGTCCATTGTGCCTGCGCCGATGTCGAGGATCAGAAACCCGGCCATCTTTCATTCCTCCAGGAAATGCAAAATGTCATCTACGCTCCATGATCGTTCATTCTTAGCATATCACGGAGCCTCTTTGTAGAAGTCTCTCAAGGATACATGCCGGGCAATGGACATCAGAGATCGAAACAGAAGAACGGCCTTCGTCCGAAGCGGGTCTGGACGAACCGGGAGACATTGTAGACAGGGGTGTTGTTTTGAGTTTTCCCTTCGGGGGATCCCTTATGGGCGTGGCCGTGAACTATTACAGTCGTTCCCTGCCGATCCAGGGCATCGGCAAAAAGGGATGACCCGAGAAAAGGGAAAAGCTCCGGTTCTTCGCCTTCCAGGGTCGCACTGATGGGGGAATAATGGAGAATTCCCACTTTCCGGGGACACGAAAGGCTCATCGCTGCGTTTTCAAGCCGCACCACTTCATCAAGGGTCGCCTGAATGAATGCCTTTATCGCACGCTCTCCAAAGGGCTGGATCCGGAGGTTGGAGAACCCGCCGCAAAATCCTTTTGTTCCCACAAAACCCACATCTCCGAGCTCGAAAGTTGTCCCGTCAAGCACATGGATGGACCTGCTGCGCATCATGTTCAACAGCACCTCGATGTTGTCGTTTTCATGATCGTGGTTACCGGGCACAGCCACGACAGGAAGGTCGAAGTGGCCCAGTTCATCGAGGAGGACGTCCATTTCCTCCAACAGCCCCACATTGGTGAGATCGCCGGCCAGAAGAAGCACGTCCGCCTCATTGACTCCACGCAGGAGTTCCCGTATTTTTCCACGCGAATCTGCCTGGCAGTGCAAGTCACCGATTGCCGCGATTCTCACATCCGGCTCCCATCTTCCGAAACAAGGGGTTTGGTATCGCGAATGTCTTCATATCCCCACATCCTGCAGTCTACCTCGAAAGAGACGGGGTCTATCAGCATGCCTCGGAAAGTCTTCTCGGCGGGCGGATTTATGCGGCTGCGACTCATGGATTCGTAAATCCGGTCCATGAGCGGGGTAGGCAGGAGGTGAACATGTCCCGGATACACATACTGGAAAAGGACAAAGTGCCAGAGGAGCAATTCCTGGTCCCTTCCAAGGCATCTCGACAACCAATGCCAGTCCAACTGACCTTTGGAACCGCGAATCAAATGGCAGATATCAGCGCCGTCGAATCGATCCATCCTCGCCACATAGATTTTGGATATGATAAGTTCTTCGAGCGCGATCATCGGGATGCCCATTCCAAAGAGCTCCACGGTGTTGCTTCGTCTGATCCAGCCCATGTCGATCTGAATTTCCTTGTTCGGGTTGGCGAATATCAAATCCACGAAGTAGGGGTCCTTGTGGGCCTTGGCAAGCCAGAGCCCATCTCTCACTTCTGTGCGAAGTCCCTTGGCGCTCAGGGCCAGCAGTGCGGACCTCACATGCTCGGCCGGGAGGAACACATCGAGATCTTTAGTGTTTCGTTGGATCCCGGTATAGGCATAGAGGGCAAAAGCTCCTGCAAGTATGAACGGAATTTTGTTTTCGATGAGGCAGCCAAGGCAGGTACGATACAGCTGCTCCTGTTCCAAAGGAATCCATGAGGTGTCCAGGTGTAAAGGGTTTCCTCCCTCGTGTCCACCGGTGGACTCTTCTTTCATACGCAAGAACCTTTCGGATTGGAGTTCGATATCCCTAGCTTACGGCTTCCCTCCCGCGGTTCCATTGGGAAATGGGAGTATTTCGGAGTGACCAATCCATGTATTTGTCACAAGAATAATGTATATTGCAACCCTTAGCCCGACGAAGGGGCCGCAGCATCGACCTCTCTGTTTCTGGAGAGCTTTCAACTTCTCATGATGATTCCGGAGGACCATTGCAAACAAAAGAACCGGTTCAGGACACACTTCCCGGCGACCGGATGAAGAATTTCCTGAAGGACTCCCTGGGAGTCCTGGGGCATGGGAAAAGAGCGTTCCACATTCGCCTTCTTGCCGGCGACGGCTCGACGAGGCGCTACTGGCGAGTTCATGTCCCGGATAGCGGGATCAGCTACGTGGCCATGGAGAACGAGCCGTTAAACCTGCATCTGGATAGAGAAAATCGCGCCTATTATTCGATTGGCAACCATCTGCTGGCAAGGTCCATCCCAGTACCGGAGATATACCGCGCAGACCTCTCTTCCGGTCTATTCATCATGGAGGACCTGGGAGATGAAAACCTGCAGGAAGCATCCGGAAAAGCAGATCCAATACCCTTGTACCGGGAGGTACTCCGTGTCCTTCTCCGGATGCAGATCCGGGGGGCAGACGGCTTCGATACCGGATGGACCTGCCAGACCGAAAGGTACGACAAGGCAGTCATGCGGCGATACGAGGCGGAATACTTCAAGGAGGCCTTTCTGTGTCGCTATCTCGGGCTGAAATCGGATTGGCCTGAGCTGGAGCCCGCTTTTGAAAGGATAGCGCAGGAGGCATCCGCTCCTCCGAATCATTTTTTTCTGCACAGGGATTTTCAGTCGCGAAACATCATGATCCGGAATGGGAAAGTTGGGGTCATCGATTGGCAGGGGGGAAGGCTCGGACCTGTCGGGTATGACCTGGCATCCCTCTTTGTGGACCCTTATCCGGATCTGTCCGCTAGTCTAAGAAAGGAGATTTACCACTCCTATACGGCTCTCCTGAAAGAACGCCATCGCTCGATGGTGGGATCCTTCGAGAGATCCTTTCCTTATCTTGCCCTTCAAAGGAATCTTCAGATCCTTGGGGCCTTCTCGTACCTGAGCAAGACCGCCGGCAAGAGATATTTTGAAGCGTACATACCGAGGGCCGTGGAATCGCTCGGCGAGCTGCTGGAAGAAGTGGCGGGAAGTGAGCTGGCTCCGCTCCGTGATCTGGCCGCATCCCTTCAAGAGCGTCTTCGCTCCCCGCGTGAGGCCTGACCCTCAACAACGCCTGTTGGTGTAGTGCGTCCAACGCTTCTACATTCTCCAGGTGGTTGGCCCCGGGGGGCTTTTTTCAAGGACGAAAACTCGGTGCCGTTTGCTCGGCGGCAGTACTGATGTATGGCGGGCGGAGAGCCGCCGTG
>PHBH01000048.1:0-2115 GCA_002840535.1 Deltaproteobacteria bacterium HGW-Deltaproteobacteria-15
GTCGTCATGGGTCCCATTGTCCACAAACCGGCGCCTCTGACGTTTTGCGGCAAACTTCAAGGTCGAAAAACACATCTTGCGACCTCAGACCTACATCGCCGACGCGACACTACGCCAATCAACACAGCTGACGTGCCGGCGTGCTCAATCAGTTCGGTGTCCGAGCCGGATCGTCATCATGCGTTGCGAACGCCAGGCAGTCCAGGATGTGACAGGCTTTGGAAAATCCTCAAACGGGAGTTTTGAACGGTGAAGCACAAGGGGATATCGGGAGCATTCAGGATTTTTCGAACCATCCTGGTATACGGGCTTTTCATGCTCATGATCCTCGTCTGGGCCTTTCCGGTCATCTGGGTAATTCTCACTTCTATGAAGCACAGGACAGAGATATTCACGATTCCCCCCACGATCTTCTTCACGCCGACGCTGACTCATTATGTCGATGCCCTCACGGGCAATGACATTCTTCCTGGAATCGTGAACAGCTTTGTGGTGGCATCCGGGGCCACCATAGTCACTTTGCTGATCGCAGTGCCGGCCGGGTATGCGTTCTCTCGAATCCGGTTTCCATTTCGAGACAGGCTTTCCTTTTTTACTTTGATTGCACAGATGGCACCTCCCATCGGGCTCATCATTCCCTGCTTTCTTCTGCTGAACCGGATGCGAATGCTGGATACTTACACGGGCTTGATCGCTGTACACATGACTCTCACGGTACCGTTCAGCATCTGGCTCATGGTGACTTATTTCCAGGACCTGCCCTCGTCCCTTGAAGAGGCGGCTATGCTCGATGGGGTTTCGCCGTTCAACACCTTTCTGAAGGTGGTTCTTCCGAATGCATGGGGAGGAATCGGGGTAACCGCAATATTTGCCTTCATAGAATCATGGAACGAATTCCTCTATGCGGTCGTTCTCACCGGATCCAACACGAAGACTGCCCCGGTGGCCATATTCGGCTTTCTGGCTGCGGAAGAAAGCCGGTGGGGACCTTTTACGGCCACGGGTGTAATGATCATGGCGCCGGTCATCGTCGTCGCTTTGATCGCACAGCGGCACATCGTCAAGGGGATGACCATGGGCGCAACAAAAGGATAGTATTTCACCGCAGAGACGCTGAGCACGCAAAGATAATTCTTTTTTTGTCTGCCGGGAGACGGCGGCAGACAAAAAGACTCTCGAATGGAGAGCACCCTTGAGCATATCGTTGATAGAAAGAGGCTACGGAAGGGGTTTTCAATGCCGGTATCTCCCGGCATTGAAAAAGGATATTCTTTCTCCGCGAACTCTGCGTCTCTGCGGTGAGTCTTGATCTTGCTTGAATAAGAAAAGAGGAGTTAATGAAAACAAAAGCAAAAAAACTGCTTATGCTCGGTGTGGATGCGGCGTTGCCTGACCTCATCCGTCGTTTTGCCGATGAGGGAAGCATGCCGAATTGCAGGCGGCTTATGCAGCAGGGATTTTTTTCCCGCATGATCACAACCTTTCCTCCTCTGACCGCCGCGGCGTGGGGCGCCATCACCTCGGGGGCCGGGCCGGGGACTGCAGGCATTCCGAGTCTGATGGTTCACGAACCCGGGGAGCCCCTCGACAAATGGTACACCTCCTTCGATCGCCGCATGCTCAGGGCGGAGACTCTGTGGGAGGCAGGAGCCCGGGAGGGAAAGAGGACCGTCCTGATGAACTGGCCTGTGACCTTTCCCTTGAAGATCGAGAACGGCATTCAGCTGGCGGCCTCCCTCAACCCGCCTTTCCGGTATTTTTACATGCCGCTCTGGGACATTGCCTCCTCGTCCATCTTTTCCACGAAACAGGAGCGATGTAATCAGGTTCCCGGCCGGGCTGTGCAGGTCAGGCTGCAGCCGGCATCGGGGTGGAAGAATGCGCCCGCCCATTCCGGCGCGCTTCTGGAGATTGGGATCGAGGTTCCGCCGACCTATGCCAAAGGGAGGCGCTACCATGTACTGATCATGGATTCGGAAGGCAGGGGATATGACAGGGTCATGGTCTCTCCATCCAGGGATGCAGCGGATGCGGTGGCGGATCTCGGACTTGGTCAGCGCTCGGACTGGATCACGGAGTCGTTCGTCGATTCGAAAGGCGAGAAGAGGCGGGGCC
>PHBH01000048.1:2147-105706 GCA_002840535.1 Deltaproteobacteria bacterium HGW-Deltaproteobacteria-15
TTTACTTTTACCTTGTCCGGTTGGGTGGCCCTGAAGATTTCGGCCTTTACCAAAGCGCCGTCAACACCGCCGAGACCCTGACACTGCCTGCGGAGCTTACGGATGAGCTCATAGGCGCCGCCGGTCCATACATGGAAGTTGATGACCCATGGGCGTACATGGACGGCTGGGTGGGCTTGGATTTCTATCTTGACCAGTTGACTCAGCACAATGACTGGTGGGACAAGGCCACGCGCTTCGGCCTGGGCAGGACTGAATGGGACATGGCCTTCACATGGGTGGGAACCATCGACCACGTCCAGCATGTCCTCTATGGGGGCATTTGCGCCGACACGTCCTATTTTGATGCTGCGGAGGAACCCAGGCTGCTCGGCGCTGTGCGAAGAGTGTATTCCGAAGTCGATGAGCGGATCGGCAGAATTCTCCAGTCCGTAAACCTGGACGAGACACTGGTCTGCGTGGTTTCGGACCATGGGTTCTCGGCCATAGAATGGAATCCATATCTGAAGCACCATCTTGCCAAGGCCGGGCTGATCCACTTCGATCTCGACTATGGGACGAATCAGATGAAGATCGACTGGTCCCGCACCAGGGCGTTTCCTCTGGAACCTTGCCATGCCCACATCTTCATCAATCTGAAAGGCAGGGATCCGCAGGGAATCGTGGATCCAAAGGAGTACGCGAAAGTGCAGGAGGAGATCATCGACGCCCTCATGGCAATGAAGGACCCGGTCACGGGAAAACGGGTGGTGGCTATCGCCGTTCGCAAGGAAGAGGCAGCCACCCTCGGTGTCTTCCAGCAACAGGGATTCGACCGGATTGGGGACGTCCTGTTTGCCTTGAGACCACAGTACATGGCAAACCCCTTTATCTATCCTGTAGCGGTAAAGTACCGGGACGGGACCGAAAGGCTTATTCCCAATCCCGAAGGATATGAACCGGCGCAGCTGCACAGGAACTTCACCGGGGTTCACCTGGCCTTGCCGGCTATCCCGGAAATGCATGCGGCGGTTATACTGGGAGGCGCCGGGGTGAACACGATCCACAGGCAGATTCCGATGAATGTGACGGATCTTGCTCCGACACTCGCTCGGCTCCTGGGCTGGCCCGTTCCCCGGAACGCAGAGGGCAACTTTCTCAAGGAACTTTTTTAGCCATGGCCAGAATAACCATGCAGCAAATCGCCGCCCTCGCCGGTCTTTCTCTTGCGACCGTCTCAAGGACCATCCACTCCCCGCACCTGGTGAAGCCGGGTACCCTGGAACAGGTGCGTCGATTGATGGCAAAAGAAGGTTATGTATACAATGCCACGGCCGGAGATTTTTCCAGGAGGAGATCGTCGGTCATCGGGGTGATCATTCCCACGACGCGAGGCGCCATTTTTGCCAATTCTACTCAGGGAATCCAGGAAAAGGCACAGGAAAATGGTTTCTCCCTCATCATCGGAAGCACCGGGTATGATGCAGAGGCGGAGCTCAAATTGCTGCTGCAGTTCCAGGAGCGCAGGCTTGCAGGAATTATTCTGACAGGGTACGGCATCGGACGGGAGAACGTAATCAAGGAGCTGGTCAAGAGCGGCATCCCGTGCGTGGTCGTATGGGAGGTTCTCAAGAATTCGGGGTTGAGCTTTGTCGGCTTCAGCAATTTCCAGGCGGCGTTCTCCATGACCGATTATCTCGCGGGTCTGAATCACCGGCGCATCGGGTTGATCCTGGGGCCTTACTCCAGGATCGGGCGGGCCCGAAGACGTCTGGAGGGTTATCGCTCCGCGCTCCAGAAGAACGGCCTGCCCTTCGACCCGGAACTTGTGATCGAAACCATGCCGACACTCAAGGATGGGAAGGAGTCGATGACCCGTCTGCTCTCCATGAGCGATCGGCCCACCGCGGTCTTTGCCGGCAGCGACATGCTTGCTTTCGGCGCCATGTCCGCCGCAAGGGAAAGGGGGTTGAGAGTCCCAGACGACATTTCCGTGGCCGGTTTCGACGACATCGATTTTGCAGCGTATTCCAATCCGCCTCTTACAACCGTCAGGGTACCTGCCCGGGAGATGGGTGAAAGAGCGGTCTCGATTCTGGTGGAGATGATCGAAGGAAAATCCAAGAAAGACCGCCGTGTGGAATTGCCCACGGAGATTGTGATCCGGGAGTCCTGCCGAGAGTGGAAAGAACGCTCCCGAGCGAAGACGGGATCGAAAGGATTGAGAGGAAAGAGCACCTACACTACATGAGATAACCGGAGAGTTCCGGTTCTTTCATTGCGGGAAGAAAAGAATGGCGGAAGTCAGACTCATTCATGTTGGCAAGACGTTCGACGGAGTGGTCGCTGTAGAGGATTTCAACCTCGACATCCGGGACGGTGAATTCTTGATCCTGGTGGGCCCTTCGGGGTGCGGCAAGAGCACTGTTCTGCGCTCCATTGCCGGGCTGGAGGAAATCACCGCAGGTGAGATTTACATCGAGGGGAGACTGATCAACGATGTGCATCCCAAAGACAGGGATATTGCCATGGTCTTCCAGAACTACGCCCTTTACCCCCATATGAATGTATACGACAACATGGCGTTTTCCCTGAAGCAGAGGAAGATGGGGCGGGAGGAGATACGGCGCATCGTGGAGAGTACTTCCGAGCTCCTGGGCATACGCGAACTCCTGGATCGAAAACCCCGCCAGCTCTCCGGCGGGCAGCGGCAGAGGGTCGCATTGGGAAGGTCGATTGTGCGGTGTCCGAAAGTCTTTCTTTTTGACGAGCCTCTGTCCAACCTGGATGCAAAGCTCAGGATCGCCATGCGGGCCGAACTCCTGGATCTTCATCAGAAGATCAGAACAACTTCCATTTACGTCACCCATGATCAGGTGGAAGCCATGACCATGGGCGATCGTCTCGTGGTCATGAACAGGGGACGGATTCAACAAGTGGACACACCTCAGAAACTCTATGATGCTCCTGTGAACAGGTTCGTAGCCGGGTTCATCGGCTCACCGCCGATGAATTTTGTCGACTGCGAGCTCGTGGTAAAGGGTGCAGAGATGGCAGCGGTATCCGAAACGCTCAATCTTCCCGTGACGAGCGCGAAAGCCGTGGTTCTCGCTCCCCATGCAGGCAAAAAGGTCACACTCGGTTTGAGACCGGAACACATTCTGGAGCCGCGGTCCGAGCAACAGGAGAGCATGCGCAGCGCCACTTTCGAGGCGTCGGTCTGGGTAGTGGAGCCGCTGGGATCGGAGAAGTACGTTCACCTGCGCAACGGGCAAAACACGCTGGTCGCAAGACTCGGGTCAGACTCCAGCCACAGGATAGGGGAGAGCGCGGAGTTCATCGCGAACATGGACAAGGCGTATTTCTTCGATGCTCACACAGGACTGGCCATCTCATGAGCAGGTTGCTGAAAAACGCCCATCTGCGGCGTTGCCCTCATCCCGCGTCGTTGCGGCGTACTAATATGTACGCCTCACTCCTCGTGATTTGTCCGTGCAAACACGGACACCCCACGAGTGGGTCCCCATTTTCGGGCGCCTTGCATCTGGACGTTTTTGATCAACCTGCAAACTCGGATGAGCAGGTGTAACCGTGGCAGAGCTTGAACTCAGGAACATCAGCAAAAAGTTCGGCGACGTATATGCCTTGAGGGACCTCAACCTCGCTGTCGCAGACAAATCCTTTGTCGTGCTCGTCGGGCCTTCGGGGTGCGGCAAAAGCACTGCGCTCATGCTGATTGCCGGTCTGGAGGAAGTCACGGCAGGGGAGATCCTGATCGACGGGAGGGTGGTCAATCACTTAGAGCCAAAAGATCGCGACATCGCCATGGTGTTCCAGAACTATGCTCTCTACCCTCATATGGATGTCTTCAAGAACATGGGTTTCGGGCTGAAGATGAGAGGATTCTCAAAGGCCGAGATCCGTGAAAGGGTGGAGGAAGCGGCCAGGATCCTGGAGATCGATTCGCTCCTGGATCGCAAGCCCAGGGAGCTATCAGGGGGTCAACGTCAGCGCGTCGCCATGGGCCGGGCAATCGTGAGACAGCCCAAGGTTTTTCTCTTCGATGAGCCGTTGAGCAATCTGGATGCCAAGCTGCGCCTGGCGATGAGGGCTGAGATCAGCAAACTGCACGACAGGCTCCGAACGACGGTCATCTACGTGACCCATGACCAGGTAGAGGCCATGACCCTTGCCGAACGCATTGTGATCATGAAGGACGGCCGCATCATGGATGAGGGGAGGCCTCTGGAAGTCTATCAGAATCCGAGGAATATGTTTGTAGCCGGATTCATCGGCAGCCCTGCCATGAATTTCTTCAGCGGGGTGCTGGAACGCGACAGGGATGAACTGGTTTTCAGGAATGAGGAACTGTATCTGACACTCCCAGAGGAAGCCAAAAAGAGATGCGAAAATGCGGCGGGAAAGAAGGTGATGCTGGGGATCAGACCCCATCATATGCAGGACGCTGCACTCTCCCCGGACTTGCCCGGGTGGATCAGGCTGAAGGCAAAAGTCGAGATCGTTGAACCCATGGGGAATGAAGTGGTTCTCCTGCTTTCCATCGGCGGAATCCAATTCAGGGCGGTGGTCGATCCTCATACCGAGGCAAGAGTCCACCACGAAATGGAGATCCGACTGGATCTCACGAAGATTCATCTCTTTGACGAGAAAACAGAGGAGGCGATCAGGCAAGGGTGAATGCCCAATGTCCAAGGAAGGAAGAAAGAAGATAATGGGCTATTCTGCGGTTCACTTCACGATGGCTTCGGCGTGCCCAGGAGGTCGGAGCAATAGCCGGCGCCGAAACAATTCAGAAAAGGAGATGTGAAATGAAGCTGGTCAGGTATCTTTTCGTGGCTATGGTGATTTTGGGTCTTGGCTTTTCGAGCCAGGCGGGTGCAGCGGAGAAGGTCAAGGTGGGGTATCTTCATACGCTTGCCGTGGACGGCCAACTCTGGATCGGCGTGCACAAAGGCTATTTCCAGGAACAGGGATTGGAAATCGAACCTATACAGTTTACCTCGGGGGTACCGCTGATGCAGGCCCTCAGCGGCGGCAGCGTGGACGTGGCCATCATGGGCGCGGTGATTTCCAACTTCCCCTCCCGGGGCGTCGGCAAGGTTTTTCTGATCAACGACATCGAGTATGATACGGCCATGCTCTTCGCGCGCCCGGAGGCAAACGCCAAAAAGATCACTGATGTGAAGGGCAAGAAGATTGCCACGGTGAAGGGAACCACCGCCCATGTCTTTCTCCATACCGCACTGAAGGCGAACGGCATCGATTCAACCAAAGAGGAGATCGTCAGCATGGATATGGCCGGAGCTGTGTCCGCCTTTATCAGCGGCGCCGTTCCCCTTGTGTGCACCTGGGCGCCTTTTCATGTGCAGATTCGGGAGAAGGTGCCGGGTGCGGTGATGCTCAGTTCTGCCAAGGACTACTATCCCGATGCCGCCATCATCGGCGGCTGGGTAGCGAGCAACAAGTTTCACGAGCAGAGGAAGGATCTGCTCAAGAAGCTCGTCAAAGCATGGGCGAAGGCCAATGACGAACTGGTGGGCAAACCCGAGGAGTCCTTGAAGCTGATCCACTCCAAGGCCTATTCGAATATCCCCTTCAGCGATATCCAGGCGAGCTGGGATGCCCAGAAGTGCGAGACCTCCAAGGACTGGGTGAAACTCTATGAAGACGGGACCGTCAGCAAATGGATCGGACAGGTGGAGAAGGTCTTTGTGGAGATCGGATCCATCGGCGACTGGGTGGATCCCAAGAAGTTTTTCGATCCCAGTATTTTTCTGGAGGTCATGAAATCCAAGTAAGAAGACGGCTTTCCACCTTCACCTGTGGGAGAGGGGGAAGACGAGGGTTTGTAAACGAATTGAAGACTCGGAAGTTTGGGGCCGGACGGCTGAAGAGGGGTGTTCATTCAGCCGTTCGGGTCCTCGGTTGAAATGATTTGAGGAAAATGCGCCTGGTGCAGAAGCTCCAGGCCCCTCGCAGGGAGAGATGTATGCTGGAAGCAAAGCAGAGAATCACGACAAACACGGAAGAGCAAATCTGTGTGGAGGAGCGATTCAGGAAGAAGCGCAGGCGGGACCGTCTTGAGAAGGCGGGCTATTTTGGCGTCTCTTTTGGGATCCTGCTCGTGATATGGGAGTTGACCCGTGCTGTGGGGCTCATCGATCCCATGCTCTTTCCCTCCATTCAAGCGGTGATCAAGGCTTGTATTGTCGGTTTCAAGAACGGCACCCTGCAGATGCACATGTATGCGAGCTTCATGCGGGTTCTCACCAGTTTTGCCATCGGGATCGTGCTGGCGGTCGTCTTCGGGTTTCTGATCGGCTGGTTCCGCATCGTGCGGCTTCTTCTGGACCCGGTGATCAACTTCTTCCGAGCCCTGCCGCCGATCGCCCTCATTCCTCTCATGATCATCTTTTTTGGAATCGGGGAGACTTCCAAGATCGTTGTTCTGAGCTACGCAGCGTTTTTTCCGGCAATGGTAGTCATCTACCAGGCTTTGACGAATCTTGATCCGGTCTACATCCGTGCGGCAAAGACACTGGGCGCCACCAATCTCGAGATCTTCCGGAAGGTGATCCTGCCCCAGCTGGTTCCCCATATCATTACCGCGTGCAGGGTGTCTCTCGGTGTCTGCTGGGCGACGCTGGTCGCTGCAGAACTGATCGCCGCTCAGAAAGGGATCGGCGCCATGATGGTGGATGCCCAGAATTTCTTCCAGATGGCGCCCCTGGTACTTGGGATTCTCATTATCGGGGCCATCTCCCTGGTCATGGATGGCGCAGTGAAAGCGATTGAGCGAAGGGCGACCTCCTGGCAGGAGAAAATGGCATGATGGGCAGGTTGCTGAAAAACGCCCATCTGCGGCGTTGCCCTCATCCCGCGTCGTTGCGGCGTACTAACGTGTACGCCTCACTCCTCGTGATTTGTCCGTGCAAACACGGACACCCCACGAGTGGGTCCCCATTTTCGGGCGCTCCCGCGAATAGCGGGATTGAAAGGGCACAACTTGCATCTGGTCATTTTTGAGCAACCTGAAACAATTGAGGAAAAGATTCCTCAAGTGTTGCTCTCTAGGAAGTGTCATTTTTCGACCCGGCAAAAGCCGGGGGAGAAATCTTTCTGTAAGTCAAAAACTAGATTTGTTCCGGGTTGACCTATGCAAGAGCAATTTACTGAGCGAAAGGGCATTGTCGTCCAAAACGTAAGCATGACCTATAGCGGCATTGCCGGAAACGTGGAAGCACTTAGAGAAGTCAATTTGAATATTGACCCGGGCGAGTTCATATGTCTTGTAGGGCCGTCCGGGTGCGGGAAGACGACCCTCCTGAACATTGTCGCCGGGTTTCTTGAACCTACCTCGGGAGAGGTCTTCATCGAGAGCAGGAAGATCCATGGCCCGGGGCCTGACCGGTGCGTGGTATTTCAGCAATACGCGGTCTTTCCCTGGATGACGGTTCGGCAAAATGTTGAGTTCGGACTTCATCTCGGGGTGAACAGGCGGTCTTCCTCGGAGACACGGGCTATCGCAGATCGTTTCATCGATCTTGTAGGGCTCAGGGAATTCGAGGATGCATTCCCAAAGGAACTTTCGGGCGGCATGAAGCAGCGGGTGGCCATTGCCCGCGCTTATGCGGTCAATCCCCAGGTTCTGCTCATGGACGAGCCCTTCGGGGCACTGGATGCGCAGACGAGGCAGTTCATGCAGGAATCCCTGCTCCAGATTATGGAGAAGGAGCGCAAGACCGTTCTTTTCGTTACCCACGGGGTGGAGGAGGCCACCTTTCTTTCCACCAGGGTAGTCATCATGGCCGCGAGACCAGGCCGGATCCGGGAGATCATCCCGATCGATCTGCCTTATCCCAGGGGGGCCGGCACAAAGACCTCCCCGGAGTTCATCAAGATCAGGGCAAGGATCGAAAAGGTGGTGCGGGAGGAGTTTCAGAAACAGCGCGAGCAGACCTGCTAGGGAGAAGGCAGGAGCCGGGAGACAGGAGTCAGGAGTCAGAAGAGAAGAGTATTCACCGCAGAGTCGCAGAGAGCGCAGAGAGGAATTTGTTTCTCAACGGCGGGAGATACCCATTGAGAAATGCTCAGCCCGCTGAGGCGGTCGGCATATGCCGAGGAATGTCTCAACAGGTGCGTAGGAAATGTTTTTCAGATACCTGCAAAGGAGAATTTTATGAGAGTTCTGGTGACAGGAGGTGCAGGCTTCATTGGATCCTATCTGGTTCCCAGGTTGCTGGAAGAGGGCATGGAAGTGGTCGTTCTGGATTTATTGCCCGAACCCAGCACGCTGGCCCAGGTAAGGAACAAAATCACCTATGTCCGCGGTGACCTGGGGTCCTCGGCTGATCTTTACAGGGTGATGCTTGCGTACCGGCCTGAAGGGGTTTTCCATCTGGGCGCCATCCTGGCAGGTCCGTGCGAGGAGAATCCTGTCCTGGGATTCAAGGTGAACTTCCTCTCCACACAGACCCTCCTTGATGCGGCTGTGGCCCTGGGAGTGAAACGATTCTTCATGGTCAGTTCCATCTCGGTTTTCGGACGGGACGTGCAGGAACCGGTCAGCGATGATGCTCAGAAGAATCCGGAGACGATTTACGGCCAGACCAAGCTGGCATCAGAGAACCTGATGCTCTGGTATGCACGAAAACACGGCCTGGATACGCGCGGTTTGCGCTTCACATGGGTTTTCGGGCCCGGCCGGACCACAGGGATCACGGCTCTTTACTCTTCACTCATCCTGGATGCGATTGGCAGAGGGGAGACGGTTACCATCCCGAACCCGGATGAGAGGGGCGACTGGCTTTATATCCGGGATGCCGTGAAGGCGATCCTTACCCTTTGGGAGGCGAAGAAACCCAAACAAAGGATCTACAACGTGGCCGGAGGGGTCCATTCCATCCGCGAGGTGGTGGAGATTGCCGTGAGGATCCGTCCGGACGCGCAGGTGACCCTGCAGGAAGGTGGAAAGAGTCTTTCTCCCTATCCAGCAGCCTATGACGACACGACCGCGCGGAGGGAGATCGGGTGGGCGCCGGATTATTCGATCGAAGCGGCTGTCCGGGAGCATATCGATATCGTGTCCGGAAAATCATGAAGGCCGGCATGACAGGACAATAAGTACCCGTCATTTTCAAGCGAGAGACGACTTACTGCGAAATTGTCAAAGATAATTGCATGGAAGGAGATTACACATGAAAGAAGTCCTTTTGGATTATGGCGACACCCGGATGCGGGTGGAGTTGCCCGATAGCGCGGTGGTGGTGCGCTACGGCGAGACATATACGGATCCCCCGGAGGTAAATCCAATCGAGGCCACGCGCAAGGCTCTCGACAACCCTCTGGGTTTTCCGCCGCTCAAGGAACTGAGCGGTCCAGACAAGAAGATCGTCATCGGGTTCCCCGATAGAGTCAAAGGCGGGGCCCAAAAGAACAGCCATCGACGGGTTGCGATCCCCATGATCCTTGAGGACCTGCTCAAGGGAGGAGCGAAACTCGAGAATATCACGCTTCTTTGTGCCGCGGGGCTCCACCGTAAAAACACGCTGGAGGAGTGGTACTGGTATCTGGGAAAAGAGATTGTGGACCGCTTCTATCCGGACCGTATCGTGAACCACGATGCCGAGACGGACCTCTGTAATTATGGGAAAGACTCCATGGGCAATGTGGTGCAGTGCAACCGTCTCATGGCTGAGGCGGATCTCTGCATCGTGGTCGGGCACTGCTCGGGGAATCCCTATGGGGGATACAGCGGCGGGTACAAGATGATCGTCACCGGACTTTCCGGATGGCGCTCCATTGCATCGCACCACGTTCCGGCCACCATGCACCGACGGGACTGGATGGGATCCTCCGCTCACTCCCACATGAGACACCAGTTCAAATCCATCGGACAGGCCATGGAGAAGGGGATCGGGAAGAAGTTCTTTGGCGTAGACGCGGTGCTGGGGCAGAAGTCCCAGATCCTGGATGTGAAGGCCGGGGAGCTGGAAGCGGTGGAGAAGGCGACCTGGCCGCTTGCCGACAGAAGGACCAACATACAACTCGAAATGGAGGAGCCGGCCGACATCCTCGTGATCGGGCTGCCCCGGAATTTTCATTACGGGCCAGGCATGGGGACCAACCCCATCCTGATGAGCCTGGCGATCGGAGGACAGCTCTCCCGCTGCTGGAACGCCTTCAGGGAGGGCGGGGTGGTCATCGCCGCCTCGGTCTGCGACGGCTGGTTCAACGACCACTGGTTCCCTTCCTATGCTGAGACCTACGACGCTTTGCAGCGATACTGCACGGCGGCCGAATTCATCGAGTCCGACGAAGCGACACGAATCGTGGAGAAGTATGAATACCTCTTCCAGTACTCCAATTTCTACAAGTACCATCCGTTCCATGCCATGTCCATGATCAGCGGCGGGAGCGCGGCCCTGCTCTGGACTTCGGCGATTTTTATGGTAGGGCCCAAGGCCCCGGGCTACGCGCGCGGTATGGGTTATATTCCCACCCGCACCTTTGAGGAGGCGATGGAAAGGGCGAAGGGAATCGTCGGAAAAAATCCACGAATCCTGTGCACACCGGAATGCTTTACCGGCGGAGTGGCCGTTCATCTCTATCGCAAGAATGGGAAATGACAGGAGCTGAATACGATGAGCACCATAGGATTGATGGGATTTGGGACCATGGGGAGCGTCGCTGCCGAAAAGATCGTAAAAGCAGGGCATACGCTCCTGGTGTTTGAACCGGACGCGGTTGCCCGGAAAAGGGCGGAATCTCTGGGGGCAGGGCTGGCGGATGCCCCTTCGGAGGCGGCAGGTGGGGCCGATCTCGTTTTGATGTTCCTGCCGGGCCCCAAACAGGTGGAGTCGTGTGTGACAGGTCCTGGAGGGATTCTCGAAGGCGCGCGTCCCGGTTTGGCTATCGTTGATATGAGCACGGTGGACCCCGGAACGACCATGCGCATGTCCGAGGCAGCCCGCGCAAGGAATGTGGGGTATCTGGATGCGCCGGTGCTCGGCCGCCCGTCCTCTGTCGGAAACTGGGCTTTGCCCGTAGGTGGAGAGCCGGAGATTCTTGAAATGTGCCGTCCGGTTCTCGGACTTCTGGCTGCGAAGATCTTTCACATCGGACCGACCGGTTCGGGCAACCGGGTAAAGCTTCTCAACCAGCTCATGTTCGGGGCAATCAATGCCATGACCGCCGAGATGATGGCCGTTGCCTCAAAGATGGGTATTTCCCCCGGAGTTCTCTACGACACCATTTCAGCAAGCCAGGCCGCCACGGTGAGCGGTCTTTTCAAGGAATTGGGAAGAAGGGTGTCGGCTGAGGATTACGCCGATCCCACTTTCACGGTGGATCTGCTGGTGAAGGATGTCCGGCTCGCTGTCCAGATGGCCAGGGAGAGCGGCGCTCCCCCGATCCTCGGCCGGAGCGTGGAACTGATCAACGAAATGGCGCAGGCCCAGGGATTGGGAGGGCAAGATACCTCCATGATGTGGAAGAGTTTCAGCGGAGTCTGGGGGGAGAGAAAAGGAAAACCATGACAAACTAGAAGACAGAAGTCAGAAGACAGAAGACAGAAGACGGGAGTTAAGAAGGGATGGGGCGAGAGGCCGTATCCCTTTTTTGTGTCATGAAGATCTGACATAAATGCTGCCAAAGCGCAGGGCGATTTCACCGCAAGCAGAAAGTAGAGTTCCCCTCTGACATCTTCTGACAGAAGGATTACCTTGTGTATGAAGAATCGATGAAAGGAGGAGCATATGCGCGTCTTGAAAAGAAATGCTCTTCTTGCCTTTTTGGCTTTGCTTTGCACATCGTGCTACGCCGCGGTCCGATCGGAGTACCCTGTAAACGGATACTCTTCGCCTTACTATTATGACCCTTACCCAAGGTCGTATTATTATTATGACCCCTATCCAAGGTCATACTACAGAAGTCCGGGGTTCAGCTTTTTCTACTATGGCGGGCACAAAGGGCCAAGGGACTTCGGGCATTATGATCGAAAACGGTTTGGGTACTCCGGGGGAAAACGGTTTGGGCACTACGGGAAAAAAGGATCTGACCATTTTCGAGGATACCGCGGATCTCAAGGCCGAGGATATGGCAGGGGTTTCCACCGCTGATCTGCGGTGGAAGCAATCCAACGGGCTCTTTGGGGAAGCTTCACCAAGCGGTCATGCTTTCCGGTTCACAGGCAAAGTCACGATGAAAGTGGAGCCTTTTCCGGGGGTGCTTCTGGCAGTGATCGTTCCTCCATGGCGTTCTGCAATCTTTTTGCAGATGGCCAGCCCGATGCCCAGCCCCAGGTACTCATCCTTCCCATGGAGACGCTGGAAAGGCTGAAAGATCTTGTCCAGGTACTTCTCATCGAAGCCGATCCCGTTATCCTCCACAGAGATGCGGCACATGCCTCCGTTTTCCTCTCCTTGTATACTGATGATGCCTTTTACGTCCGGGCGGCGGTATTTGACTGCATTCGCAATGAGATTCTGAAAACATTGTCTCAACTGACTGGGATCCCCCAGGGCAGTCGGCAGCGGACCGGTATCCACTTGAGCCCCGACCTTCCGGATTTCCACTTCCAAATCGCTGATCACATCCTGAATAACATCATTGAGCCGCGTTGGTTTGAGCTCCTCACCCATCGTTTCTATGCGTGAATACCGGAGAAGGGCCTCGAGAAGTTCCTGCATGCGGTTGGCCGCCCCGACCATGCGGGAGATATAATCCTTTTCCTGGTCAGATATGCGATCACCGGCCCTTGACGCCAACAAAGACCCGAAAGTCTGGATCTTCCGGAGCGGCTCATTCAGATCGTGGGAAGCGACAAAGGCAAACTCCTGAAGCTCCTGATTCTTGCGCTCCAGTTCGGCGGTGCGCTCCCGAATCCGATACTCCAGGTTCTCGTTCAATTCCAGGAGTGCCTTCTCGGCTTCTTTTCGCCTCTCTATCCCCACTTTGAGTTTCTCATTCGCTTTTTCCAGATCAGCGGTGCGCTCCCTTACCCGGCGTTCAAGTTGGCGGACAAGATCCCTGTTTTCAAACTGCAACTGTAACGAAGATCGGATGGCGGTGTTTATACGTTTCGCGGTCGAGAACATCAGGAGTCCGAAAAGCAGTGTCATCACCCCCATGGCTAAATGGATGTGATTGCCAGCAGCGAAAAATCTTATACTGAGAGGAATTAAAACGGGCAAACTGTAAGCCATAAAAGTTCTGAGAATTACTGAGAAGGTCCCTGCTGCGCCGGCTACCATTCCTCCCAGTACAAGAGCAATGAAACTCTGGTGGGCTATGGAGTCGGAGGGAAAAAGGAAGACACCTGCAGAGCCCCAGATGACCCCGGATACAGCCATCCCGAGGTTGAACCACATTTCCTGCCTGCCGGGTTCCGCCGGTTCTTGGGAGGAGCGCCGATATGCCAAATACAGCAGGCATCTGAAAATGGAAACCAGTACACATGCGGTGAGCCATATGGTTAAATTCACATGTGGGGTCACTTTCCACAGAACGAAGGTAACAATGAGGGAATTAACCAACGTGGCGGCCACACCGATAGGCATGTGTTTATAAAGCTGCCTGACCTGTTCCCCATATATGAGCCGGCCATCAAAATGTTGTGATTTATTCATCGAGTTATTTATTTGCTCCATTGTCAGCCTTCGCGATCGAGCAGGCAGAAGAGGGCAAGGGGTACGTCTAAAGGATTCTTCAGAAGGGAAGCAAGGGCTATTGTGCCGAGGCCCCCTCCCAATGCAGCAGTGGGTCAACCGTGGGATTGGGAAACAGCGCTGTAGAAAACCCTAAAAACATGCTCCTTGTTCATCACGAAAGAATGTGTGATTAACATAATGACTTGCCCATTCAGGTCAATGCCGGGATTTCATCCACGATGAAGGTGTAAGAAGAAGAATGACTTCAAAGTTGTCATTTTCACTGAGAATGACCGCAACATTCAAGTTATTGCCCCTTCCTCCCTCTTGCGAACTTCGATCCGCCCTGGTCTCGGAAAATTGCCTGATTCCCTTTCCCTCGCCATCACGAAATACCCGATCTTGACATGTCAGGCAATGATCAAGACAATGATGAGCGAGAGCAGCGGTCCCAAATTTGGGTCGGAAATTCGGTGTCCGAGGGGCTATGCGTCATCCCTTAAAAACAGAGGTCCTCATCATCGGAGGCGGCGTCACAGGCACCGCCCTTGCGAGGGATTTGGCTCTGCGCGGGGTCCAGTGCACCGTGGTAGAGAAGGGCGACATCAATTCCGGAGCATCCGGAAGCAACCACGGTCTCCTTCACAGCGGCTGCCGCTATGTACTCTCGGATGCTGCTACAGCACGGGAATGCTGGAAAGAGAATGGTATCCTCAAGAAAACGGCGGCCCACTGCATCGATGATACCGGCGGTCTTTTTGTGGCCGTGGAGGGGGATGACGAGCAGTATGCGGCCGATTTCCCCACCCTGTGCGCCCGGTGCGGAATCCCTGTCAATTGCTTGGATATCCATGAGGCGCGTGAGTTGGAGCCCAGCCTGTCTGAGCGGATCTTTGCCGTTTATGAGGTGAAGGATGCCGCAATCGACCCTTTCAGGATCTCACTCGAAAACATTGCCCACGCCACGGAAATGGGAGCTGCAAGTCTCCAGCACACCCAAGTGACAGGATTCAGAACCGGGAGACGACGGATAGAGGCGGCTTTTCTGAGGAACCTCAAGACCTCCGAGGAGTTCATGATCGAGCCGAATCAGGTAGTGGTCGCCTCAGGGGCCTGGAGCGGCGAAGTTGCGTCCATGGCCGGCGTCACCATCCCCATCATTTACTCCAAAGGAACCCTCCTGGTTGCAGAGAGAAGGATCGCACGGCGCGTGATAAACCGGTTGCGCCCCCCTGCAGACGGGGACATCCTGGTCCCCGGGGGAGCGGTTTCCATACTGGGCACCACCTCTGTGCGCATTGACTCTCTCAAAGGGACCAGGCCCACCATTCCCGAAACCGACCTCATTGTGCAAGAGGGTGCGGCCATGCTGCCGGTCCTTGAATCTGTCCGGTTTATACGGGCGTATTCCGGGGTGCGACCTCTCTTGAGCACTGCTCAGCTTGACAACGATCGTTTAGAAACACGGGGGTTCGCTCTCCTGGGCCATACTGCGGAAGGGTTGGAGAATTTTCTGACCATTGTCGGAGGCAAACTCACTACCCACCGGCTGATGGCAGAGAAGGCGGCTGACCTGGTCTGCCAACGGATCGGCGTTCTAAAACCAGGTTCGACTGGATTCCAGCCCCTGCCTGATAACATGGCAGGCATGTGGACGGACCCGGGGTTGGGACCCAGAACCTGGCTGAAGGAGAGGCGTCATGACAATCAGGTGCTTTGCGAATGCGAGATTTTGCCGCAGAGCATCATAGAGGGCGTAACCCGGTCTATGGAGGATCAGCATGAGGCCGTGAGCCTCACGGGTATAAGCCTCCGCAGCCGGATGGGCAAAGGCCCATGCCAGGGGACCTTCTGCGGCTTACGGGTGACGGCCCATCTCTATGAAGAAGAAAAATTCGTGCAACACGAGGGAGTGACTCTCTTAAAAGAATTCCTCCAGGAGAGGTGGAAAGGGGAGCGGTCAGTTCTCTGGGATGGTCAGATCATGCAGGCGGAGTTCAAAGAGGCCATCTATTGCGCTACCGGATGTCTGGATCGTTTGGCCGCGGACGCGCGGCCCGGAAGTAAGGACCGATGAGACGTTCTGAAACCGGCTACTGTGATGTGCTGGTGATCGGAATGGGGATGGCAGGCATGGCCTCGGCCCTGTTTGCCGCGAATCGCGGCCTCAAGGTGGTCCAGGCAGGACTCGCAGGAGAGATCCCTTTTTCGAGCGGTCTCATGGATCTCCTGGGCGTGCATCCGGTTGAGAATAGCCGGACATGGGAAGATCCCTGGGCTGGCATGGAGAGTCTGAGGAAGGACATTCCCAACCATCCATATGGACTGCTGAGCAGGACGGAGATCGAGTCCGCCCTGGCCGACGTATTCTCCTTCCTCGATGAGCAGGGTTTGCTCTATATAAAAGAACATGAGCAAAACGTGGAGATGATCATGCCCACAGGGATGATCAAGCAGACCTATGCTGTTCCCTCCTCCATGTGGAACGGCGTAAGGGCTCTGAAAGCAAAGACCCCTTGTCTGCTCGTTGATTTTCATGGAATCACTGAATTCAGCGCCAGGCAAATGGCGGAGGTGATGCAGGAAACCTGGCCCGGTTTGCGCTCTGCGAGGATTCCTTTTCCAGGAAAGAACAATCAGGGTGTCCTTGTTACCGGCGAGATACTGGCCGCGGACATGGAATCTCGCAGAAACAGGAAAGAGCTTTTGAACGCTGTTCGACCCTTGATTCAAGATGCCCGGTTTTTGGGATTTCCGGCCGTTTTTGGGATGAGACGGACCGCAGAAATACTGGCTGAGCTCGAACAAGAGATCGGGATCCCGATTTTTGAAATCCCCACCTTTCCCGTCTCTATTCCGGGGCTCAGGTTAAACGATGCCTTTGCCAGAGGTCTTTCCAGAAAAGGGGTCCGACGTTTGACGCAAAGCAGGGTGCTGTGCCTGCAACAGGAAGAGGAAAGGGGCTTTCTCCTCAGAATCGGACGGGACGGCCGGGAGTGTGTGGCTCGTGCTGAGGGGGTCATTCTGGCGACCGGCCGTTTCTGGGGGCGAGGGCTGGTGGCCGACAGGGATCGGATCAGGGAACCCCTCCTGGACCTGCCCGTGCACCAGCCGGATGGCAGGGAGCACTGGCACCGGAACGACTTCCTGGATCTGCGGGGACACCCGGTCAATCGCGCCGGCCTCGAGATCGACGGCCTGTTTCGGCCGCTGGACCGCACGGGCGGACCGGCTTTTGACCGGCTCTTCGCGGCCGGTTCCATCCTGGCCCACCAGGACTGGATGCGCATGAAGTGCGGTTCAGGCCTTGCGATCGGCAGCGCCTATGGCGCCGTGAAGGGTTTTCTGAGGACAGCGAAATGAAAAGACTCCATTACTCCAATACTCCCCATTCCGGGCCGGATCTTATTGCGTGGAGCACAAAATAGTCTGCATTTTGTCATGCATGGCATGGCCAGCCTCGTCCGAGTGCAAATTATTTTGTGCTCCTGTCAGTAACTTGTACAAAGCTGTCTCCATGTCAACTACCGAGAGGAACCCATGGCGCAAAAATACCTATTGGCTTTAGACCAGGGGACGACCAGCTCCCGATCCATTATCTTCAATCACCGCGGAGAGGTTGTAGCGTCATGCAGCGAGCCATTTGACCAGCTCTATCCAAAACCCGGCTGGGTTGAACACGATGCGAACCAGATCTGGAATTCGCAACTTCATACCGCCAGGGAGGTCATCAGACAGGCCGATCTGAAAATCGGAGACATTGCGGCCATCGGGATAGCAAACCAGAGGGAAACCACGGTCGTCTGGGATCGGAACAGCGGCGAGCCCGTGTGCAACGCCATTGTGTGGCAGTGCCGCAGGACCGCAGAATACTGCGACAGGCTGAAGGCCGAAAAGTTTGACAGGGCATTGAAAGAAAAGACGGGCCTGGTTGCCGACGCGTACTTTTCGGGAACCAAGGCGGCTTGGATACTGAACCATGTGCCTGGGGCCAGGGAGAAGGCGGAAAAGGGATCTCTGGCCTTCGGCACCATCGACAGCTGGTTGGTCTACAAGCTGTCCGGATGCAGAACCCACATCACGGATTACTCCAATGCCTCCAGGACCCTCCTCTACAATATTCACGATCTGAAATGGGATACCGAAATCTTGAGGAGATTCGATATACCGGCAAGCATGCTGCCTGAAGTAAGACCCTCAAGCCATGTCTACACGGTTGCAGACCCGAAGATATTGGGAGCCGCCCTGCCCATTTCCGGAATGGCCGGAGACCAGCAGGCTGCCCTGTTCGGGCAGTGCTGTTTCGATCCGGGAATGACAAAAAATACTTACGGGACCGGCTGTTTTCTTCTCATGAACACCGGAACAGAACCCAAGCGATCCGAGAGCGGGCTGTTGACGACCATCGCATGGGGTATAGACGGCCGTGTGGAGTATGCTCTGGAGGGAAGCATTTTCATTGCCGGAGCGGTGATTCAGTGGCTTAGGGATGAATTAAAACTGATTGACACGGCCGCTGAAACCGAAGCGCTTGCCGCGCTCGTGGAGGATGCAAACGGCGTTTATATTGTCCCCGCTTTTGTTGGTCTGGGGGCCCCCTACTGGGATCCTTACGCTCGGGGGTCGATCCTGGGACTGACGCGGGGTGCGAATCGGAGCCACATCGTTCGCGCCGCTCTGGAGTCCATTGCCTTCCAGACAAAGGATGTAGCCGACTGTATCTCCCATGACTCTGGATTGACACTTTCAGAGCTGAGGATCGATGGCGGAGCCTCGGCGAATAATTTCCTGTGCCAGTTTCAGGCAGATCTCCTTCAGACAAAGGTCACGAGGCCGAAGATCCTCGAGACGACCGCACGCGGGGCAGCATATCTTGCAGGATTGGCCGTTGGATTCTGGAAGGGAAAGGAGGAACTGATCAGGAACGTGGTGGTCGACAGGGAATTTTTTCCCCGGATGCCGCTTGTCCAAAGACAGAATCTCCTACGAGGATGGCAGCGCGCAGTGGATCGGTCGAGGGGCTGGGAACGAGTGGACTGATCTACGACATGAATACTGAAGAATTGCTCAAATCATCCTGCTTCAGGATGCAGGCCATGGCATGTTAAGGTTCTCCGATAAACTGACTTGGTGTCAATGGACCCAGGGTTGCCTCTGTGGGGATCCGCCGGATTGCCAGCCGACAAAGTTGATCACGGCCTGTAGGGCGAGCTTCCGGGAAAATACGTCAAGAATGAATATCTTGATTATGGCTGGTCTCTGAACGGCAAATAGCCGTAAGAAGCTAAGGAGAAGCACCATGGCCAAGTATGAGTATGACATCGGTATTATCGGAGGCGGAGCCGCGGGCCTGACCGTGGCATCCGGTGCGGCCCAGCTGGGTGCAAAAACCCTCCTCGTAGAGAAGGAGAAGGAACTGGGCGGGGACTGCCTGCATTTCGGATGCGTCCCCAGCAAGACCCTGATCCGCACGGCCCGGGCCTATCACGCCATGAAGCATTCCCAGGCCCTCGGACTTCCCATCGTGGAGGTTCCCCCCGTTGAGTTCGCGAAGGTGAGAGAGAGGATCCGCTCCGTGATCGCGACCATTCAGACGCACGATTCGGAGGAGAGGTTTTGCAGCCTCGGGGCCAAGGTGCAGTTCGGAGAACCTGTGTTCACGGACGAGCACAGCATCAGGCTGAACGGTGACAGCGTCTCCGCAAAGAACTGGGTCATTGCCACCGGCTCATCGCCGGACAGCCCTCGCATCGAAGGTCTGGACAAGACGCACCATATTACCAACAAGGAAATTTTCTCCCTCGATCGTCTCCCTGAGTCCATGATCATCCTTGGCGCCGGCCCGATCGCCATCGAGATGGCGCAGGCTTTCTGTCGCCTGGGAACAAGAGTCTTCGTTGTCCAGAGGAGCGGTCAGATCCTCAGCAAGGAAGACAAGGACATGGCCGACGAGGTGATGCAGGTTCTTGCCTCGGAAGGGGTCGGCTTTCATTTGAATGTCTCGGTTCTCGGCGTAAGAGATCTTGGGAATGAGAGAGAAGTGCTCATCAAAGCCAAGGACGGCGAAACCGAAAGCCTTAAGGCGGAACAGCTCCTTGTGGCCATGGGGCGCGATCCCAACATTCAAGGCCTCAACCTTGAGGGAATCGGCATTGAGTTCGATCGCAAGGGGGTCAAGGTCGATGACCGGATGCGGACCTCCCGAAAGCGCATCTACGCGGCAGGCGACGTGACCGGGAGATTCCAGTTTACCCATGCAGCGGGTTACGAGGGATCCATTGTGGTGAGCAACGCGATCTTTCATCTCCCCCGAAAAGCGGATTACACCTTCCTTCCCTGGTGCACATACACGGACCCGGAACTGGCCAGTATCGGGATGAACGAGAAGGCGGCAAAGGAAGCGGGCATCGAATACTCTGTCTTTACCGAAGCCTTCAGGGACAATGACCGGAGCCTAGCCGAAGGGGAGAGAGTCGGAAAGATCAAGATGGTTTTGGACAAGGGTGAAAGAGTCATCGGCGTTCAGATCCTCGGGCCTCATGCCGGGGATCTGTTGAGTGAATGGGTGGCGGTCCTGAACGGGAAGGTGAAGCTCTCCACCCTGGCCTCTGCCGTGCACCCCTACCCGACCCTGGGGGAGATCAACAAGCGGGTGGCTGGAGCATATCTTTCTCCAAAGATCTTTTCAAACAAAGTGAGAAAAGGCCTCAAGTTCTTCTTCAGTCTGAAGGGCAGAGCGTGCGGGTGAGGAGAGAAGGCTGAACCGAAACAGCGAGCGCATTCCCCGCAGCTCGCTGCGGGGATTAGCGAGCGAGCCAAAACAGACAGAGAGTCCTCGTGAGGTAGAAGATTCTCCGCGCTTCGCTTGGAGTCCCACCCCTTCGGGGCGGTGCCCATTTTCCCCGTAGCTCGCTGCGGGGAGCTTCAATCAAATATCATTCAGGGAGGCGGCCGGTGAAGATTGGAATGATCGGGTTGGGACGGATGGGTATGAACATGGTGCGGCGGCTTTTGCAGGGCGGCCATGAAGTGGTGGCGTACAACCGGAGCCCGGAGAAGGCGGAGGAGATAGCCAAGGAGGGTGCGGTGGCGGCCTTTTCTGTTTCTGATCTCGCTGAAAAGCTTCCGGCGCCCCGCGTGGCTTGGACGATGCTTCCCGCCGGGGCTGCAGTGGAGGATCATCTTCTCCAGCTCAAGGAAATCCTTTCCCCGGAAGACATCGTGATTGACGGAGGCAACACCTACTTCAAGGACGACATCAGGCGTGCGGAAATGCTGGGGGAAAAAGGGATTGGCTTTATGGACGTCGGGGTCAGCGGCGGCATCTGGGGCCTGAAGGTCGGATATTGCCTGATGATCGGCGGACCCGAGGAGACCTACCGCTACCTCGAACCTGTGTTCAAGTCCCTGGCGCCAAAAGAAGGCTATCTCTATTGCGGTCCGAACGGTGCCGGGCACTTTGTGAAAATGATTCACAACGGGATTGAATACGGCATGATGCAGGCCTACGGAGAAGGTTTTCAGATCCTGGAGGCGTCTCCCTATGCCAAGACTATCAACTATGCACAGGTGGCGCATTTGTGGAATCAGGGAAGCGTGGTGAGGTCGTGGCTGCTGGAGCTTGCGGAGGCGGCATTCTCAAAGGATGGAAAGCTTGCCGACATCAGTGGGTATGTTGAAGACTCGGGGGAAGGTCGCTGGACCGTCAACCAGGCAATAGAGACCGGGGTTCCGGCTCCCGTCATCACCCTGTCGTTGATGAATCGATTTCGTTCGAGGGACAAGGATTCTTTTTCAGATAGGGTGGTGGCGGCACTGAGAAGGGAATTCGGCGGTCATGCCGTCGTCACATCGGAAAAGAAATAGGACTTTCAACCTCTACCTGAACGACGGGCTTTCCCGGACATTGGAGAGCACCCCTGATCTGGCGCAGAGGTTCTTTGACTACTACAACGCGGTCTTTGCCGAAGGCGTGCTCACGGAGCGTGAGAAGGTCCTGATTGCGCTTTCCGTCGCACATGCAGCTTCATGCCTGTGCCGTTGAGGGCTCATGTGCAGAACCCTGGTCTCCGTTCCTGGGACGGATATCTCTATGTGATTTCAACCTGGCCGGGGGACTTCACATGGACAAGCAGAAGACCCATGTCTCACAAATGTCCGGACCGCCGCCGGAAGGCAGCCCCATCGCCGTCGCCGATCATTGCATGCCTGCACGGCAGGCGCGGGCTTTACTTGAGGATGCCCAATCAGCCCCTGAGTTCAGGGGTGGGGAGGAGAAAGAAGGTGGATGAATTGACCAACTCATCGTCTACCAGGAGAGGGGCCGTTCTCAAGGCTCTTGTCTTTGTGGCCTTCATTGTTGCGGCCGTTTTTGCGGTGAGGTTCACGCCGGCAAAGGGGTATCTGACTTCGGAAGCGCTCGGCCGTCTTCTGGGCGGCGCCGGAATATGGGCGCCCATTTTTTATATGATCATCTATGCGGTGGGCGTTTGTCTGTTTTTGCCCGGAACCCTTCTCACCGGGTTGGGCGCTGCAATCTTCGGACCTTACTGGGGCTTTCTTTATGTGTGGATCGGGGCCATGCTTGGTGCGAGTGCGGCCTTTGTCATCGGGCGCACCCTGGGCAGGGAATTCGCCGCATCTCTCGTAGGAGACCGGTTGAAGAAATACGATGATGCCATCGAGCGGAACGGCTTCGCAACGGTGCTCTATCTCCGGCTTGTCTACTTCCCTTTCACACCCATGAATTTCGGCATGGGGCTTACCAAGGTGCGCTTCCGGGATTACCTCCTGGGCACGGGCCTGGGCATCATCGTGGGGACCTTCATCTTTACGTTCTTTATCGGTACCGTGAAAGTGGTATGGGCCTCCGGAAACTGGGGAGACCTGATCTCTTTCAAGGTATTCTTCTCCGTCGGCCTCTTTATCTTCTCCTTCTTTATTCCCAGGATCATAAAGAGAATCAAAGGGGATGAGCCTTTTCACTACAACAAGCTGCGGGGTTAGCGCTCGCTGTTTCGGTTCAAAAAGACAAGCTCCCTCTACTTGCCCGGGCATTCGTTCTGGTGAATTCCCCACCGCTTCTCCTGCAGTGACTTCTTGGTCATTCAAATAAATTGCGCCCGTCCAATCTCCGGTCAGATCCATTGGAGAAACAGGAGAAACGTGTTATAAAGCATAATCTGCTTCTTTCTTCAAGGGATAAAGTGAACATGGGCGAAGCCTGGGAGGCCGGAGACACGATAGGGAACCATTGTGAACCGGAGGAGACGAAGAGATTTCTGTTGACAAGAAAACCAGAATAAACAATAAAAATGAAGAGATAAAAACCCTTTGTGCTGAGAAGAGGAAATCGCCGGGGGGTTTTGCTGAAAACCGAACGAAAAGGGGTCTTCCTTCACTTGAGATTTTAACGAAAGTCAATAAAGGCATCCTTTCAGCGGATCCGATCCGGGAGTCTCTGGGATGCCTTTTTTGCTTAGGGCCTTAGCAGATATATGACTAAATTCCAGGTACATATGGAGGGACTGCCTCCCATCGATGTCCAGGAGGATTCCATTTCCGG
This sequence comes from Deltaproteobacteria bacterium HGW-Deltaproteobacteria-15, assembly GCA_002840535.1. Taxonomy (GTDB): domain Bacteria; phylum Desulfobacterota; class DSM-4660; order Desulfatiglandales; family HGW-15; genus HGW-15. The sequence continues at coordinate 25,362 of PHBH01000048.1, forward strand.
ATTGGAAGCCCTCAAACGGCTCAATGTGAGGGGATTGGATCGGATCGTTGCCTTGAAGGCAAACGGCCAGTTTCGGGATCTGACGAGCCCCGTGGATTCAGATGCCCAGATCCAGCCGATCTACGTGGATTCCATGGAAGGGCTGGAGATTCTCCGCCACAGCACTTCCCATGTCATGGCCATGGCCGTGAAGGAGCTATACCCCGGCGTCAAGGTCGCGATCGGGCCCGCCATAGAAAACGGCTTTTACTATGACTTCGATTTCGAGCGTGCCTTCAAGGAAGAAGACCTGGCAGCCATCAAAGAAAAAATGGAGGAAATCGTCAAGGCAGATCTGCCTTTCCGGAGAAGGGATGTCACAAAGGAAGAGGCCATCGAATTGTTCGGGAAAGCGGGCGAGGAGTACAAGGTCGAGCTGATCGAGGGTATCGATGCCGAGAAGGTCTCTTTGTATACGCAGGGCTCCTTTACCGATCTGTGCCGTGGACCTCATTTGCCTTCCACCAAAATGATCAAGGCCTTCGAACTCACCAAGGTCGCCGGCGCTTACTGGCGAGGGGATGAAAGAAGACCGATGCTCAGCCGGATCTACGGGGTGGCGTTTGCCGACCAGAAAACCTTGAAGGAATACCTGAGAAAACTGGAGGAAGCGAAGAAGAGGGACCATATCAGGCTGGGCACCCAGCTTGGGTTGTTCAGCACCTATGAAGAAATCGGTGCGGGAATGATCGTCTGGCACCCGCGTGGGGCCATGCTGCGGTATCTTTTGGAACAATTCGAGATTCGAGAACATCTTAAAAGGGGTTACGAACTCGTCAGGGGCCCGGAGATACTCAAGACCGAGCTGTGGATGAAGTCGGGTCATTTCGACAATTATCGCGAGAACATGTACTTCACGGAGATCGACAAGCAGTCGTACGGGATCAAGCCGATGAACTGCCTTTCCCATATGTTGATTTACGGGTCGAGCATCAAGAGCTACCGGGACCTTCCCAAACGCTATTTTGAGCTGGGGCTTGTTCATCGGCATGAGAGGTCGGGAGTTTTGCACGGGCTCTTGCGGGTCAGGGAGTTCACCCAGGATGATGCCCACATCCTCTGCACGCCCGAACAACTGGATGGAGAGATCAAGGGGGTGCTCCGTTTTGTGCAGGAGGTCATGGCTATCTTCGGTTTCGACTATATCCTTGAGATCAGCACACGGCCTGAAAAGTCCATCGGCTCGGATGAAGATTGGGAAAGGGCTACCAAGGCGCTCATTTCGGCCCTGGAAGACACAGGATTGCCCTTTCAGATCAATGAGGGGGACGGAGCATTCTATGGCCCCAAAATCGATGTCAAACTGAAGGATGCGCTGGAAAGGCTCTGGCAGTGTGCGACCATTCAGTGCGATTTCACTCTTCCCGACCGTTTCAATCTCTTCTATATCGGAAAGGACGGGGCGAAACACCGGCCGGTCATGATACACCGGGTGATCCTGGGGGCACTGGAGAGGTTTGTCGGCGTGCTCATAGAGCATTTTGCAGGGGCATTTCCCACGTGGCTCTCGCCGGTGCAGGCGGTCGTGCTTACTGTTACCGACAGGAACGTGGCGCATGGTGAAAAGGTATTGAACTCTCTCCTGGGGGCGGATATAAGGGCTGAAGGAGATTTTCGAAACGAAAAGCTTGGACTAAAAGTGAGGGAGGCGCAGCTCCAGAAAACCCCCTATATGCTGGTGGTGGGGGACAAGGAAGCTGAGCAGGGAGGGGTCACTCCGCGGTTGAGGGACGGAAAGAATCTGCCCCTGATGAGCGTTGGGGACCTTATCAATCTCATTCAGGCAGAATGCAGAGACAGGAGGAAAGGCTTATAGGAAAGAAGACCGATGAAGTGAATGTCAATGAAAGTATCCGCGCTAAGCAGGTCAGGCTGATCGCGTCCGACGGGAGTCAGCTCGGGATTATGGACACGCGGGATGCTCTGGCGACTGCAGCCCGGGAGGGGCTCGATCTGGTGGAGGTTGCGCCCAACGCAGATCCTCCCGTGTGCCGGGTCATGGACTATGGGAAATTCAAGTACCAGGCCAGCAAGAAGGCGCAGGAGAGCAAGAAAAAATCCAAAGCCATTCAGCTCAAGGAGATCAGGCTTCGGCCCAATACTGAGGAACATGATCTCGACTTTAAAATCAGGAATGCGAAGAAGTTCCTCGAAAAGCGGGACAGAGTGAAGGTGTCCGTTCTTTTCAGGGGCCGTGAGATGAGCCACATGGATGTCGGCTACACTCTCCTTAAGAAGATGGCGGACGATGTCGTTGAAGTCGGCACCGTTGAACAACCTCCCACAAGGGAAGGGTGGCGTCTTACAATGGTGTTGGTGCCGAAGTAACCTTTTATCCAAAGTCCGGGAAAGCCGTTAGCACGAACGTGGTGCTGAGCAGAGAGGTGTCCCTTTCAGCGGGCCTCAAGCAGGAGCAGCAGCACCGCGGACAGGGCTTTTTTCATCTGTTTTGATTAGAGGAGGTATAGGCATGCCCAAGCTCAAGACGAATAGAGGGGCGGCAAAGAGGTTCAAGACCACAGGCACAGGAAAAATCAAGAGGAGCAAAGCCTTTGCCAGTCATATTCTGACCAAGAAAACTACAAAGAGAAAAAGGAGTTTGCGCAAGTCGGCACTTGTGGATGCGACCCAGGCGAAAAATATCAAGAGGCTGGTGCCTTACCTGTAGGTCCGGTCGATGAAACCATTATCCGGTGAGGGAGGCCTAAGGGTTTTGCCTCATTCCGCGGGTTTCTCAAAGGATGGCTTTCCAGCAATGCATAACGCCAAGCCGGGGCCATTTAAGCAGTCCTGCCGTACACCCTTCGAAGATGATCCGCCGAAGAAAACCCCGTCATGATTCAATGACAAAGCAGGTTGGGGGCGGTTGATCCAGGAAGATTTTATGGGAGATCCGGCAGGAGCGGGGGAGTCCTTTTCGGGCCTGTGGATGTATGAGGCCACCCTATCGAAGAGAGGTTGAAAGATGCGAGTAAAGAGAGGATTCAAGGCTAGACAGAGGAGAAACAAGGTTCTGAAGGAAGCCAAAGGCTTCCGTGGAGGCCACAGCAAGCTTTTCAAGACGGCGTTCATTACCGTAACCAGGGCCATGGTCTTTGAATACAGGGACCGCAAGGTTAGAAAAAGAGACATGAGAAGGATCTGGATCACGCGGATCAATGCGGCTGCCAGAGAGCGCGGGCTCTCCTACAGCAAGCTCATGAGCGGGCTTAGAGAGGCCGGAATCGAGCTGGACCGCAAGGTGCTGGCCGAAATGGCCGTGAATGATCCGTCTGCATTCGGCCGTGTGGTGGAGAGCATCCAATAAGCTGCTGGAATAGTGGAAGAGCGGGGAAATGGAAGAATGGGCATGGAATGCATTTTTCCATTTTTCGAGTATTCCATCATTCCTTCCAGAGATCCGTCGCCAGATGAAAGAGGAAATCCTTGCATTAGAGAAAAGGGCCCTTGCAGAGCTCGATTCCATTTCGGACCACACCGAACTGGAAAGGTTCAGAGTGACCTATCTCGGAAAGAAGGGATTGTTGACATCCCTTCTGAAACGGTTGGGCGAGCTGACCCCGGAAGAGCGGCCGGAGGCAGGGCAACTGGCGAACAAGGTCAAGACCGCCCTGACCCGGAAATTCGAAGAGACCGGAGAGAAGCTGGATTCCGGAACCGCCAGGAAGGACGTGGACCTGGATGTCACGCTGCCCGGACGAAAACCGGCCAGAGGCTCATTGCATCCGATCACCCAGGTTCTTCAGGAGATCTGCGCGATCTTCGTGAGGATGGGTTACAGGATCGTAAAAGGGCCGAATGTGGAGCTCGATTATTACAATTTCGAAGCGCTCAACATGCCCAAAGATCATCCTGCCCGCGACATGCAGGACACCTTTTATGTGTCCGACAATGTCGTCCTGAGAACCCAGACCTCTCCTATGCAGGTCAGGACCATGGAGGGGCAGAAGCCGCCGGTCAGCGTCATCTCCCCGGGAAAGGTGTACCGGAGAGATTCGGATGTGTCCCACACACCCATGTTTCATCAGGTGGAGGGGCTGCTTGTAGACAGGGGTGTTACCTTTGGAGATCTGAAGGGAACCCTTACCGCCTTTGTTCATCAGATGTTCGGCTCCGAAACACGGCTTCGATTCAGACCGAGCTTTTTCCCCTTTACCGAGCCCAGTGCCGAGGTGGATATCCGCTGTGTCATCTGCAAAGGAAAGGGGTGCAGAACCTGCTCGTTTTCAGGGTGGCTGGAGATCCTGGGTTCCGGCATGGTCGATCCCAATGTTTACCGGTTCGTGGACTATGACCCCGAAATCTACTCCGGATTCGCTTTTGGGTTGGGCATAGAGAGAATTTCCATGCTGAAGTATGGCATTGACGACATACAGCTTTTTTACAGAAACGATATCCGGTTTCTGAGGCAGTTCTAAGAAAAGATGCATGATGCAAGATCCAAGATACAAGATGCAGAACCGATGCAAGATACAAGAATCAGGATAAGAGATGTGAGAGAATATCTTGGGTCCTCATCCTGCATCCGAAGTATCCTGATCTTGAATCCTGTATCCTGTATCTTGCATCCTGTGTCCTGAATGGTGAGTGATGCGCGTTAGTCTCAACTGGCTGAAAGAATATGTGAGCGTTGAAATCTCTCCGCAGGATCTTGCCGAGGGGATGACCATGGCCGGCCTGGAGGTCGAAGCCCTGGAGCCCGTTGGCCACTCTATAGAAGACATCGTCGCTGCAAAAATCCTTTCAATCAAGACTCATCCCAAAGCCGATCGACTGCACATTTGTGAGGTGGACGCAGGGGGGAGAGTGCTCCCGGTGGTATGCGGCGCCCCCAACATCCAACAAGGGGCCATGGCCCCTCTTGCCCTTCCCGGCACCAGGCTGCCCGGAGGGGTGACCGTAAAGGAATCCCGCATCCGTGGGGAGCTCTCCACGGGCATGCTGTTGGCCGAAGACGAAATGGGGCTTACGGAAGACCATTCCGGGATCATGATTCTCCCCGGGAATGTGAAACCCGGGGAGAGCGTGACCAACGCTCTTTCTTTGGCAGACTGGGCTTTCGAGATCAGCATTACTCCTAACCGGCCTGACTGTACTTCCGTGATCGGCATAGCAAGAGAAATTGCGGCACTCACCGGCGGGAAGCTCAAGAGACCCCAGATCAGGATCCATGAACAAGATAGATTGATCTCGGATCTTGCCGGGGTGAATGTGGAAGACCCTGAAGGTTGCCCCAGGTACGCAGCAGGCATGATCACTGGCGTGAAGATCGGGCCTTCGCCCTTCTGGATGCGATACAGGCTGCATGTCTCGGGGCTGAGGTCCATCAACAACGTGGTGGATGTAACCAACTTTGTGCTCCTGGAATTCGGGCAACCCCTCCACGCCTTTGATTACGACCGGCTGAAAGAGAACCGAATCGTCGTGCGGCGGGCAGCGGAGGGTGAGACCTTCACGACTCTCGATGGAAAAACCCATACCCTGAGCAGGGACAACTTGATGATCTGCGACGGCGAAAGATCCGTTGCCGTGGCAGGGATCATGGGGGGCTTGAATTCTGAAATCTTCGAGGAGTCCACAAACGTACTCATTGAAAGCGCCTACTTCGACCCAATCACCATCCGCAGAGGCTCCAAGAAGCTCGGAATTTCCACAGAGGCATCCTACCGTTTCGAAAGAGGCATCGACATCGAAGGGGTAGTCATCGCCCTGCAGCGGGCGCTCATGCTGATGCAGGACCTCGCAGGCGGGAAGGTGGTAAAGGGGCTCATCGACCGGTACCCGACTCCGGTTAAGCGTCCGGAGATTCTGCTCAGGGTAGGCAAGACGAACCAATTCCTCGGCACCTCTCTTTCCAGTGAGGCCATGGCGGGGTTCCTCCAATCCCTGGAGATGCAGGTCCGGCCCGCCGGCTCTGATCTGGTTGTCACGCCGCCCGCCTTACGGGTGGATATCGCTCGAGAAGTGGACCTGATGGAGGAAGTCGCCAGGCTGGTAGGGTACGATCACATCCCGGTCACGTCGCCGCTGGTTCGGACGACAGGCGAGAAAGACGATCCCATCGTCCGTTTGAGCGACCTCGTGCGGGAAATCATGACAGGGTGCGGTTTCACCGAGGTCATCTCCTATAGCTTTATCTCACCGGACTCGGCCGATGTCCTGGGCGCCGTGGAAGGCTCTCCCCTGCGGTCTTTCGTCAGGATGTTGAATCCTCTGAGTCAGGACCAATCGGTGATGAGAACTTCTCTTCTCCCGGGTCTCTTTGCCGCATTGAAGAACAATCTCTTTCATGGGGAAAAGGACCTCAGGCTCTTCGAGTGGGGAAAGGTGTTCGTGAGCCGGGGCCCTGATGAACTACCGCTCGAAAGACACGTCCTCTCCGGCATCATGGCGGGGCTTTCGAACCAGAAGGAGTGGTTCAGCCAGGAAAGAGACACCGATTTCTTCGATGCGAAGGGAGCGGTAGAGGTTCTGTTGAAGGCGTTGAAGGTGGGCCCGGTACGTTTTGAAAATATCAAGGAGCGGGTTCCGGGATATGACGCCCGTTCCTGCGCAGCGGTATCTGTGTCGGGTGCCATGGTGGGAGTGGTGGGGAGTGCAGACGCCGAGGTCATGGCGAGGCTGGAACTGCAAGGTGAAAAGAGTTTCCTTTTCGAAATCGATGTGGATTCGCTGCGGGCTCACATTCCTTCGGCGGTGAAGTTCGAACCGCTCGCCCGTTTTCCCGCCGTGTTCAGAGATCTCTCCATTGTGGTCGGGGTGAATGTCGAAAGCAACGGGATCAGCGAGATCATCGTCAGGGAAGGAAAAGGGCTTGTCGAGTCCGTGATGTTGTACGACCTTTTCAGGGGAGGTAAACTCGGTGCCGGGGAAAAGGCGCTGGCCTTTCGAATCTCCTACCGGTCCAGAGAAGGAACCCTCGACGGCAAAGAGGTCAACCGGATTCATGAAAGAATCGTTCAGAGCATCAGCCGGGAAACCGGCGGCAGGCTGAGAGAGCGCTGAAGTCATGCAGATTCCTGACGACAAGAAATTCTTCAGGATCGGAGAGGTCAGCAGGATTATAGGAGTCGAGCCTTATGTGCTTCGATACTGGGAGAGCGAATTCCCGCAAATCCGCCCGTTAAGAGCCGATTCAAAGCAGAGGACCTACCAGAAAAGAGACCTCGAGATCATCCTGGAAATAAAAAGGCTTCTCTATGAAGAGAAGCTGACTATCGAAGGGGCAAGACAGAGGCTCAAGCACAGGATCGAAAAGAGTCCCCCCTCGAAAGAGGAAATCCTCGAGGATGTGAAGAAAGAGCTTCAGGACATTCTCAGAACTCTCACGGAATAGTCAAAGCGTACCGCAGAACAAGTTACTTCGTTGTTCGATATTCACTTCTTCTACTTTACTTCGACATTCGATATTCGTTATTCGATGTTCGATATTCTCTTCTTGAGGCGTGTTGAATGGCTTTATCCGGTCGCAGGGCGTTGATCACGGGGGCAGGGCAGGGAATAGGCCGGTCGTGCGCCGAGGTTTTCGCTTCCAGGGGGGCGGATCTGGTCCTCATCGACAAGAACGGCGAGACCCTGGAAGAGGTGCGGGCCGCGATCTCGAGGTCAGGAGGGAATGTCACAGCCCTCGTCATAGATCTGGTCGATTTCGATCGGCTGCGGTCTGGTCTTGAAGAGATCGGGTCCGTGGATATCCTCGTCAACAACGCCGGGTTCGACAATCCCGGGACAACCGCAAGAATCACCGATTTCGACATGGAATCCGTTCTCCGGATCCATGTCAAGGTCCCCCTCCTCCTCATACAGCGTTTTCTCCCCTCCATGAAAAGCTCGGGGTGGGGGAGGATCGTCAACATCGGATCGATTTGGGGCCTCACCGGCGCAAAGGGAGAGGTCGCCTATTCGACCGCCAAGGCGGGGATCCTGGGGCTGACCAAATCGGTTGCCAGAGAGGCGGCGCCTTACGGGGTCACAGTGAACGCCGTTCTTCCGGGCCTGACCAGGACCCCGACCATCGAGAAGGTCCTTGCGGACAAATTCAAGGAGATGATCATCAGGGAGACTCCTCTGGGCAGATGGGCCGAGCCTGAGGAGATCGCCCGGGTGGTGGCCTTTCTGGCATCGGACGATGCTTCGTTCGTCACTTCCGCCGCCATTCCCGTGTCTGGCGGTTGGGGAATCTGATTTCCGAGAGATCCAGTTTGGTGTTGACAGGGTTTTGTGGTTTACATAGAGTGTTTCCTCTAACTTCAGGCTTTTTTGGAAGAAAACCTGAGTCAGTCCGTCCATCGGCTGCGGTCGGACCCGGGTTTGAGAGATACAAACGGTGTCGGGAAAAGGACAAGGTGTTCACCATTTATTCTATTTGAGATGGAGGGCTGCAATGAGCAAGAAAAGACATGTCACAGTGGCGGTTCCAATCCTCTTGGGAATAATCGCGGCCGGAATCCTCCTGTTTTCGGGTCCCATGGCCGAAGCCAGGAACATCAAGGTCGGGGTCATTGATGCCTACACAGGCCCGGCAGCCGTTTTTGCCAAAGATGCGCTTAACGGCTTCAAACTCGCAGTAGATGAGATCAACAAGGAAGGTCTATTGGGAGGCAAGATCGAATTCACCACCCGGGATACGAAGTTTAAAGTGGACATCGGCCTCAACGTCGCCAAGGAATTGGTTATGAATGAGAAGGTGGATCTCCTCGTGGGAACCATCAACAGCGGCGTCGCCCTGGCTGTCTCTGATGCCGTGTCCAAGAAAGAAAAGGTCCCTTTGATTGTCTGGATTTCCAAGAGCGAGAATATCACGGTGAAGAACGGCCACCGTTATGTCTTTTCCACGGCCGACAATACGGCTCAGGCCGGGAAGGTAGGCGCGGTCGCACTGGCCAAGAAACCCTATGCCAAATACTATATCGCAGGGGATGATTATGCCTATGGCCACGACCTTGCTATTTCCATATGGAATAACCTGAAGGCGCTGAAGCCCCAGGTCGAAAAGGTTGGCGAATCCTGGTGGAAGCTGGGGGAGCCCGATCTGATGCCTTACCTGACGACCATCATGGCGGCCAAACCGGATGCAGTGATCTTCTGCACCGGCGGGCAGAGCATGGCCAATGTGCTGAAGGCAGTCAAGACGACCGGCATGCTCCAGAAAATCCCGGTCTATGTCCACACGGCGACCGATCACGCCGTCCTCAAGCCTTTGGGCGCGGATGCCCCCGAAGGAGTTATGGGGACCATGCATTACCACTTTTACTATCCCGAAATTCCGGAGAACAAGGCATTCGTGCAGGCATTTGAAAAAGCCTACAAGGAACCCCCGGGATTCCCCGCCTTCAACGCCTACGTCACCGGGCTGCTGATTAAAGAGGGGTTCAAGAAGGCCGGGGCCATTGACAGGGAAAAGTTTGTGGACGCACTCGAGGGTCTGAAGATCTCCACGCCCATAGGCAAACTGGAGATGCGGGCCTGCGATCACCAGATGGTCTACCCCATGTTCCTCGGCTCCACGAAGATGGACCCCGGTAAAGGCTACGCGATCTCTTCGGGTATCGTCACGCTGCCTGGTGAAGATATCCTCCCCACCTGCGACGAAGTCAAAAAGGCACGAGGACAATGAAATATGCAGATGCCGTCTGAGTCTCCCTTGATGCGGAGACTCAGGCGGACTGCAAAAAGGCGGCCTGAGACATGGATACAGGGCACACATTCACGCTTGCCGCTCTGGGAAGCCAGTTCTTTGTAGGCCTGAGCCGGGCCATGATCCTCTTCGTAGTGACCTCGGGTCTCAGCTTCGTGCTGGGGGTTCTCCGGGTTCCTAACGTTGCCCATGGGTCTCTCTACATGATTGGAGCGTTCTGCGCCTTCAGCGTATCCAAGCTGTTTGGCGGAGGCTCGACCGGGTTCTGGTTGGGACTGATTCTTTCCCCGTTGATCGTGGCTCTTGTGAGTCTCGTCGCTGAAAGGGTACTCTTCTGTCATTTATACCAAAGGGAGCACCTCATGCTCCTGCTCTTCACCTTCGCCCTCAGTCTTATCCTTGGGGATCTCGTGAAGCTTGTGTGGGGCGCTGAGTACCGATCGATTATGGCACCTCCCGTCCTGCAGGGGTTCGTCACAGTATTCGGATCGTCGTTTCCCCGTTACAACCTCTTTCTCCTGCTCCTAGGACCTCTGGTTGCAATTGGGATCTGGTTGTTCACAAACAAGACGAAGCTCGGGAAAATAGCCAAAGCAGCCGCCGTAGACCGCGAAATGGTCGGGGCCGTGGGAATCAACGTGAGCTGGGTGTTCGCCTTCGCTTTTGTCTTTGGCTGCTTTTTTGCCGGTCTGGGAGGGGCGTTAGTGGCCCCGACCGGGACCATCGCCCTGGGCATGGACCACAACCTGATCATCGAAGCCTTTCTCATTGTGACCATCGGCGGCCTGGGGAATATGTGGGGCGCTATGGCGGGGTCACTGATTTTTGGTTTGACCCAGTCCTTCGGTATCCTCTTTTGGCCTCAGTTTGCAATCGTATTTCCCTATACTGCGGTCGTAATCGTGCTTCTCCTGCGGCCCAAGGGGATGCTGAAGTCAGTTTGGTGAGGGATTAACTTTGGCGAAGAGCGGTGCCAGATCCATTGTGTTCTATGCCATTCTTTTGGTCGCACTCGTGGTGCTGCCCCTTTTCTTGCCACGGTTTCACACCTACATACTTGCATTGATCTTTGTAAACGCCTTGGTGGCAATGAGCCTCAACATGGTGGTAGGCCACGGGGGACTCTATCAGTTTCACCACGCCGTGTTCTACGGAGTGGGAGCATATACCTTCGCCCTTACCGTGACGAGGGCCGGCATGCCCATGTGGCTTTGCCTCGTTGTCTCTCCCCTTGCTGCTGCGGCTATAGGCTTTCTCATCGGCTGGTTTTGTGTGCGCCTGAACAGCCTCTATTTTGCGATGCTCCAGATCTCTCTGGGTTCGCTGATCTGGGCAATTGTTTTCCGGTGGTACAGTTTGACCAGGGGAGATGACGGGCTACACGGGATCCCGGTTCCCGAGTTCGCAGCATCTACATCCAGCTCCTACTTCTTCATCCTGTTCTTTTTCGTCTTGTGCCTTATTGTCATGTACCGGATTCATCAATCTCCATTCGGCAAAATTCTCAGGGCAACCCGTGACAACCCGGCGCGGTGTTCGGCGGTAGGGATCAATGTCCGGCGGCATCAGCTCGCCGCAATCGTGATTGCCTCCTTTTTTGCAGGCGTGGCGGGAGTACTTTTCGTGATACTGGAACGATCAGTCTTCCCGGACCTGCTCTTCTGGGTTTTGTCCCTCGAGATCTTCATTATGTGCCTCCTGGGAGGGTGGTTTACCTTCGGGGGTCCTATTCTGGGCGCAGCCATAATCGTCAGCCTCAGGACCTTCCTGGGATCCTATACCGAATATTGGACTCTGATCCTAGGGGTTCTTTTGATATTTCTGATCTTCTTCCTCCCCGAGGGGGTTATGGGTTTTTTCGTCGAGAGGTTCAAAGGGAAACCAAACACGACGCCGACAGAGCGGACGGAGCGTGCCCATGCTTCGAGTTGAAGGGTTACAGAAATCCTTTGATGGTTTCATGGCGGTCAGCTCTGCGGATCTCCGCGTCGGCAAAGGGGAGATAGTTGCCGTCATCGGGCCGAACGGCGCCGGCAAGACCACCCTGTTCAGGCTGATCACCGGAGAGCATCTTCCGGACAAGGGGCGAGTCATCTTCAAGGACGAAGAGATCACCGGTTTGCCCCCGCATGAGATCTGTCGAAAGGGGATCGGCATCTCCTTTCAGATCGTGAACATTTTTCAACGCATGACGGTATTCGACAATGTGCAGGTGGCGGTTCTCGCGCACCAGAGAAAGACAGGGAAGCTCTTCTCTCCGGCACGCGCTCTCGCCGTCGAGGAAACGGAAAAGATTTTGCGCAATGTCGGTCTCATAGAAAAGACTCGATCGGTGAGCGGGTCCCTGTCTCATGGCGACCAGAAGGTCCTGGAGATTGCCATAGCCCTGGGGAGCAATCCCGACCTGCTGATCCTGGATGAGCCGACTGCAGGTATGGCCCGCGAGGAGACCTCGGCCGCAATAGACCTGATCCATCGAATGACCGATGAGCTGGGTTTGACCATTCTTTTCTGCGAGCATGATATGGATCTTGTGTTCTCCATTGCCGGGCGAATCATGGTGATGCACCAGGGTAAGTCCATCATCGAGGCGAGTCCGGATGAGGTAAGAAGCAACAAGCAGGTCCAGGAGGCCTACCTTGGAGTGTCCTGAGTATGCTTGAAGTCAAATCCATTCACACCTATTACGGACTGAGCCACATCCTTTTCGACGTCTCCTTAAAGGTATCCGCCGGGGAGATAGTGTGCCTGCTCGGGCGTAACGGCGCCGGCAAGAGCACCACGATGAAGAGCATCATGGGGCTGGTGCCCCCCAGGGAGGGAACCGTCTCCTTCAAAGGGGAGGACGTGACAGGCAAACAGCCCTATGTTCTCGCAAGAAAAGGGATCGGGTACGTGCCCGACGATCGGAGGGTCTTCAAGGATCTCACCGTAGAAGAGAATCTGGAAATTTCGGAGAGAAAGAGAGGGGGCTCCGACTCCTGGACCCCGGAATCCATCTATGATTTCTTCCCCCCCCTGAAACATATCCAGAACAGGAGGGCAACCTTTCTCAGCGGCGGGGAGCAGCAGATGTTGACAATTGCGAGGGCGCTGATTACCAACCCTGAATTCCTGCTGCTCGATGAACCGACCGAAGGTCTGGCCCCGATGATCGTCAGGGTTCTGGAGGAGCGAATCGGAGATCTGAAGGAGCGGGGACTTACGGTGCTGCTGGCAGAGCAGAACCAGAAAGTCGCCCTCCGGTTAAGCCAAAGGGCATACCTGATCGACAATGGGGTAATCCGGTATCACGGCGGGATAGAAGATCTTCGCGCTAACGAAGAAGTGAGAAAGAAGTACCTTCTGGTCTAGTGCAGTGCGTCCAACGATTCTTTTCATAATCTAGGCAGTGTCGCGATCTGTAAAAGGACTTCTGGAGCAGTACGCTAGCACAGGGACTGAAGGATGTCTCCAGACCCCTCCTGAAGCGGCTGTCCGGCCGATCTGAATGCCTTTTCGAATGCCGGGAAATACAAGGAGAACACCGTACCTTCGCCGACCTTGCTCGTGCACTCGATAAACCCTCCATGATCTCTGACGATTGCATAGACCATGGCCAATCCAAGACCCTTCGCTTGACCTTTCGCCTTTGTAGTAAAAAAAGGCTCATAGATCTTCATCATATCGTTGGGCTCAATTCCGAACCCGGTATCCGTCATAGAGAGAAGAGCATACTCTCTTTCACCCTCCCCCCCCTGGAAAAGGGGATGGTTCTCGGCAATCCGGACATTGCGAGTCTTTAAGGCGAGGGTGCCTCCCCTGGGCATGGCATCCTTGGCATTGTTGCAGAGATTCACCAGTATGTGGTCCAACTGGGTGCCGTCGGCATGGATGTTCTTGAGATCTGCCGAAAGATCCAGTTCGATTCTAATCGTATCGGGTATTGACCTCCTGAAAACATGAATGGCCTCCCGGATCTTTTGGTTGAGATCGAGTGAAACAAAGGTGGGAGGTCTTTTTCTCCCTATGGTCAGGAACACATCGGTCAGCTGCCTGCCCCTGCTGACGATCTTCTCTATCTGGTGGAAGGTCTCGGGGTCGGCGCCCTTTTCAGAGATGAGGGCAAGTTGTGTGTAGCCAAGAATGGATTGGAGAATATTGTTGAAATCATGAGCAATCCCCGCGGCAAGATTTGCCAGCGAATCCATTTTCCGGATTTGGAAAAATCGCTCTTCGATCTCCTGCATCTCCGCCATTCTTGAGCGAAGCTGATCTACTTCCCGCTCCAGTTTTCGAATCTTTTTCAGTGCCTGCTCCAGTTCCATTCGAAAGCCCTTTGTCGTTGATATCTGTGCCGGGAATTCCATTCGGAACCAGCTTAAAATGCTATTCTCGTGCCATATGATTCTTTCTTACTTTGGAAGCATATATCTCATAATAACTTAGCCAGATAATCAATTTTGCACAAAGTTTTGTGCAATGGAGGCTCGGTCTCAGATGAAAGCGGTGAACCTGGCGCTATTTCTTGGAACCCGCTCCGGTGATTTTTGAAGCAAGGGTGTTACGATGGATCCCCAGAATTTTGGCCGCTCTCTGCCTGTTCCGATCCACCGAGTCGAGGATTTCGGCAATATACTGCTGTTCGAAACTGGCAACCGCGTCCTTGAGGGGGATCTTTTTCAGATTCCTGCTGCCGGTGTGAAAATGCGGGATATCCTTGAGATGAATCGTTGAATCTCGAGTAATGGTGAAGCACCTTTCCACCAGATTCTGGAGCTCTCTCACATTCCCAGGCCAGTCATAGTCCGTGAGCAGGTTAATTGCTCTGGCCGAGAAAGCTTTCGGCGCCTTTCCGGTGGTTCTTGCAAAATGGTTGAGGAAATGATCCAACAGTAAAGGGATATCGCGTCTTCTTTCCCGCAAGGGTGGGATATGGATAGGAAAAACATTCAATCGATAGAAGAGGTCTTCTCTGAAATCGCCTCTTGCTATGAGGGCGGAGATATCCCTGTTGGAAGCGGCGATAAATCGAACATCGATTTTTATGAGCTTGTTGCCCCCCACCCTTTCAAATTCTTTTTCCTGAATAACTCTCAGGAGTTTGGCCTGCATGCTCACGTCCAGGGTATCGATGTCGTCCAGAAAGACCGTCCCCTTGTTGGCGATCTCCAACTTCCCCATGGCCGTACGCACCGCCCCGGTGAAGGCGCCTCTTTGATGTCCGAAGACTTCGCTTTCCATCAGGCTGGGGGGGATTGCAGCGCAGTTGACGACCACAAACGGCTGCTCGATTCTGCATCCCAGGTTGTGAATCGCCCTGGCAACCAGTTCCTTTCCGGTTCCGCTTTCACCCTGGATGAGGACGGGGCCGTCGCTTTCTGAAATTGTGGAAATGAGATCAAAGATGCTCTTCATCTTTTCATCTTCGCCGACGATTTTCTGGAAGGATTGAACCCTCTGCAGTTCGCCTCTCAGATATGCCAGTTCATTGACCAGGCGGCGTTTCTCGAGAGCGCGATCGATGATATTCAATACATCTTCCACTATAAAGGGCTTTATGATGTACTCATAGGCGCCGAGCTTTATGGCTTTGACCGCAGACTGGATTTCCCTCACAGCAGTGACCATCACGATTTCGACCTGAGGATCGACGTTCTTAATCCTTTCAAGGAGAGTCAAACCGTCAATGTCCGGGAGCAGGATGTCTAAGAGAACCAGATCGGTGGGATTCTTCCCGAAAAGCTCGATCGCTTCGTTCCCTGTGCCTGCCAGGAGAACATTGTAATTGTCCTTCAACACCATCTTAAAAGACTCTCGCACTCCAAGCTCATCATCAACCACGAGAATCGTTGCCCTCTTGTTCATTCCTGCTCCTTCTTGGTCGAGCGGTGCCCGAATGTGTGTGGAAATCCTCTATACTATCGGCCCGGGAATCCTTTTCCACGACTAATAGTCTGCAGAATGGTTCATTTCAGCATAGAACCTGTGGCGAGTCAAGAAGGAGTGCACAAGAAATTGTGCATGGTTGCACAGTATTTTGTGCACAGGAAAGGGTACGTCGAAAGAGCTGCAAACGAATATTTACGGCCATTGAGAAGAGTGGTATCGTCGCAGGTGAGTCAGAGGAGGATCTGCATGGAAAAGGAGACAAGCTGCATCAATGCCAAGGCTATCCTCGATTATGTCAAGGTTCACAAGAGCGATATCTCCGGTATGATCAAAAACTTGGACCCTGAACTGGACAGTCTCCCTGACCCGGAGGCTTTCCTCGTGGACCACAACAACTGGATTTCCTGTGAGGTAATAGGCAAACTCTATGAGAGGGCGAGAACGATTTTAAACGATGACATGGTCGCATACAAGGCTGCCAAGCTGTCTGTGGAGAACATCACCCTTGGGTATGCTCAAAGCATAATCGTTAAGGCGTTCTGGTCGATCAGGAGAGCGGTGAAGCACGCTCAGAAAATCAATGACAAGTTCAATCGGAACAAAAGAGTGGAGGTTGCCGAACTAAAAAGGAACAGCGCAGTCATTCGGTTGCACTGGCACCCTCATCTGAAAGCTACAAGGGACATGTGCCTGAACAATCAAGGGGTATGTACTTTTCTCCCAATCATCTGGGGCGGTAAGCCGCTGTCTCTTCATGAGAAGTGTTGCTTCTTTGAAGGGGCGCCTTTTTGTGAGTACCACCTGAGATGGCCCATCAGAAATCGTTTTTATGAAATCTTTTCGCGGCTATTCACTTCAAAATCCATTCTCATGGAAATCATCGGGGAGATGGAAGAAGGAAAGGAAATCATCGAGCGGAAATATGAGGAGGTGAATCGGTTAAATACGCAATTGAATCGAAAAATAAAGCAGCTGATGGCAATTCAGGAAACCGGCAAGGCCATTCTTTCGATGCTCGACCTGGAGCAGCTCCTTACGGTCATTATGAATTTGCTTGCCGACGTCTGCCAGATCAATCGAGCCTTGATCATGCTGGCCAACGAAAAAGAGGGATGTCTGGAATACGTGCATGGCATGGGTTTTCAGGGTGAAGTGCCGGCGGAAGTGAAGAATTACAGGGTTCCGCTCAGCAGGATCAGCAACATGCTTGCCAGGGTCACCAATACCGGCAGGCCGGAATATATTCCGGAAGTGAAGAACGCCAGTTTGAAGGAGGACAATGTTCTCATCGCCTTTGGGAAGCCTACCTCCATCTACGTGGTTCCGCTGATTACAAGATCCAAGGTCATCGGAATCATTGCCACGGATGCTGTGGACGGCAACGGGGTGCCTGAAGAGACAAGGGATCTCCTCGGCATTTTTGCCTCGCAGATCGCCATTGCCATTGAGAACGCGAGGCTCTATCGAACGCTTCAGGAACAGATGGTGCAATTGACGAGGTCCCAGGCTCTTCTGAACAGGGCCGAAAAATTTTCCTTTCTTGGAAATCTTGCAGCCAGGCTGGCCCATGAAATCAAGAACCCCATGACTGCTATCGGCACTTTCATTCAACTCCTGCCTCAGAAGTATGATGACGTGGAGTTTCGGAGCAGTTTCTATCGGATTGCCATGGAAGAGACGCAGAGGGTAAACAATCTGATTACCGAGCTTCTAGACCTGGTCAAGACCAAGGAATCTCACTTTGAACCATCAGACCTGCACGCGCTGATCGAAAAGATGGTTCTTCTCCTTTCCCCGCAGAGCAAGGCGAAGAATATCACAGTTCTTCGGGATTTCGATTCCCGGGTAGGAGAGATCTGGATGGACCCTGAAAAGATGAAACAGGTGATTCTCAATATCCTGGCGAACGCCCTCGAGTTCTCCCCGGATGGAGGCAAGATCGAGGTGATTACGAAAGTGATGAACGAAAAGGAGTACTCCCGGACCGTACGCATCGAGATAAAGGATCAGGGGATAGGAGTGGATCCTTCCATGGTGGAGAAAATCTTCGATCCCTATTTCACGACAAAACACAAAAGCAAGATGCATAGCGGCACGGGACTGGGTCTATTTATTGCACATCAGAATGTCCACGACCTGGGGGGAAGCATAGAGGTGAGAAGCAGGGAGAAGAAAGGGGCCGCCTTCATTGTAACCCTGCCTCTCAAGAGAAATCAGGAAGAGGTAAATCAATTGGGTGCCCATTTTCCTTGACGCGGAGAAATCGGGTGTCTAAAGGAGAAAAAACCGACATGCATAATGAATGTCCGATGCCGGTTGTCAATCGCAGGTCGACAGTGATAAGGAATATACGGGATTCATCTCTTCTTTCGTCATTCCAAACGCCGGCGCGCCTGAGATGCAGAGGCGCAGCCGGAGTGCAGTTTTGTCTATTCATCAGTTTTCAGGCAGGCGACTCTTGATGGGGTGAACGGCTTATGAGCAGGGTATTGGGAAGGCGTGTTTTCTGGTTTGGGCTGGCTTTCCTTCTTTTCGGACCGCTTGGGCTTTCTCCCTCGCATTCCCAGGAAAGGGTTCTCAAAAATTCACTCGGGATGGAGTTCGTGCTTATTCCTGCGGGCTCCTTCGAGATGGGAAGCCCTTTGGAAGAGCCTTCCCGCTACAAGAGCGAGATCCTTCACCGCGTGACCATCTCAGGACCTCTGTATATGCAATCGAGCGAGGTGACGGTGGGACAGTGGACAAGCGTCATGGGAAAACGTCTGCTGAAGGCGCTGCCCGGGTCTTTGGATTCACCGGTCACCCGGGTCTCCTGGTTCGATTGTGCAGAATTTATCCAAAAGATGAATGCGAGAGGGGAGGGTACCTACCGGCTTCCTACCGAGGCGGAATGGGAATATGCATGCAGGGCAGGAAGCGCTCAACCATTTCACTGGGGCGCAGAGGCGGATTGCGCCAGGGCGATGTTCGGGAACAGCAGCCAAAGGGGCGGTGAGTGCGTCGAGCAGTCAAAGCACCTGCAGGCGGATGGACCCGCTCGCGTCAAGAGCTACAGCCCGAACGCTTGGGGGCTTTTTGACATGCATGGGAACGTCTGGGAATGGTGCCAGGACTGGTTCTCCGAATATCTGAAGGGGTGGCAGGTCGATCCTTCGGGGCCGGCAACGGGCAACCTGAAGGTCAGAAGGGGTGGAAGCTGGCTCAGCGAGGGCCACCGGCTCCGTTGCGCCAATAGAGCTTATGGTCATCCGGCCAGCCGGTTCAGCAGCACCGGTTTCCGCCTTGTGAGAGAGGTGCGTTGAGAAGATGTTTGTCATTCATTTCTGGTAAGTCACCTGAGTGTGATCTCTCCTGAGTTTCTGCGAAGCCACCGCGCCGGCGAAAAGCAGGACACCGGCTGCATCGTAGAGTGCCACCGGGTAAATCAGGAGCAGACCTCCCGCAATCAGCATCAACCGCTCATAGGCTGTCGTCTCTTTGAAGAGCCGGTTTTCCACACCTGAAGCAATCGCGGTCAATCCCAGAAAGGAGGTGACGATGGTCCATACCATCCCGAGGGGAGGGCCCTTCAGAAGGATTCCCACACCTTTCTCATCGAGAACGAACATGAAAGGAACGATAAAGGCCGGGAGGGTGTATTTCCAGGCATAGAGGGTCGTCTTGTAGGGGTTCCCGCCGGTCAGAGCTGCGGCGGCAAAGCAGGAAAGAGCGGTGGGAGGAGAGACTTCGGAGAGAATGGCGTAGTAGAAGACAAACATGTGTGCCGCGTAATCAGGGACTCCCAGCATTATCAGTGCGGGTGCGGCGATCACGGCCGCAATGATGTACGAAGCCGTGACAGGTACCGCCAGCCCGACGACCCACACGATAAGGGCAGTGTAGACCGCAGTGAGAAAGAGGTTGCCTCCGGCATAGGCGATAATGATGGAGCTGAACTTCAATCCGAGTCCCGTAAGGGTGACCACGCCGACGATAATTCCTGCAGCCGCGCATGTGCAGGCCACATTCAGGACCCCGATCGAGCCTCCTCTCAGGGCCTGAACCAGTTTCCCGGGAGTCAGGGACGTTTCCCTTCTGATGAAGCTGACAGCAAAGGCAATCACCGTCGCCCAGAAAACGGCCAGAATAGGGGTATATCCAAGGATCATGATCCCCACAATGGCAAAGAGGGATATGAAGTGGAATCCGTAAAGATAGGTGAGCCGGGCGATGCTGTAAGTTGTGTCGAATTCGATCTTCCGCGTTCCGAATTTCTTCGAATCCAGCTCCACCATCAGGAATATGGAGTAGTAGTAAAGACAGGTCGGCACGACCGACATGAGAATCACGTCAAGATAGGAAAGCTTCAGGAATTCAGCAATCAGAAAGGCCGCCGCTCCAAGGACAGGGGGAGAAAGAATAGCCCCGATGCCGCCCGCGGAGAGAAGTCCTCCTGCAGCGTCCTTGCTGTATCCTGCCTTTGCAAGCATGGGGTATGCCACAGAGCCCAGTGTGACGGTAGTCGCTACGCCGCTCCCGGAGGGTCCCCCCAGGAGAAAGGAGGCGAGCGTCACAGTGCGACCGGCGCCGCTCGGTTTCCCTCCCATGGCCGCGAAGGAAAAGTCGATGAAAAACTTGCCGGCCCCCGAGTACTCCAGGAATGCCCCATATATGGTGAACAGGATGATGAAGGTCGAGGAAACGTCAATGGGAACGCCGAAGATGCCTTCCAGGGTCATGTACATGTGGCCGATGATTCTGTCTACGTCATATCCGCGGTGAGTCCAGGGCGCGGGAAGTTGGGGACCGACGAAAGCGTAGACGAGAAATGCGAGCACCACGGCCGGCATGATC
Organism: Deltaproteobacteria bacterium HGW-Deltaproteobacteria-15; assembly: GCA_002840535.1. GTDB lineage: Bacteria > Desulfobacterota > DSM-4660 > Desulfatiglandales > HGW-15 > HGW-15. The sequence continues at coordinate 45,742 of PHBH01000048.1, forward strand.
AAGCCGGATGAGCGGCGGGTCGCCTCCAGAACCAGGAGAATAAGAATCACCCCGAAGAGCTTATCCCAGAAATTCGGAATCACCGATCTGTAGATGAACTCCTCGAAGTCCACGAACATGTATACGATAACGGCGACGCTCAGAAGGGCGAGAAGGACATCGATCCAGTTGATCCTGTTTTTTAGTCGTCGAGAGGAAGGGAACACGAGAAACGTAAGGAAGAGGACCATCATGACGTGGATCCCCCGGAGAATCTGGGTCATGATCACGCCTGCCGCTGCATAGAGATGGATCAGGGACATGGCGACGGCCACGATTGTCACAAAAGCGGCCGTTTTGCCCGTGAGCCTTCGGGAGGGGCCTTCCTCTTCTTCGATGTATTTTTCCGCCTTCTTGAGGGCCTCTTCGGAAACTACGGGTTCGAGGTTTTCTCCTCTATCGTTCAAAGTGTACTCCGATGCAGGGCAATGAGCGGCCAAGACAATGCTCCGGAGGGCTCATCCCCGGCGCCGGTGCTTCGAATCTTATGAAACATCCGGGGAGCCTCCGGTAAGCCCCTGGCGCTGAAGGATGTGCGGGTGAGTTCAATCTGTTCGAAAGGGCATTCAGAACCTCCTGCCCGCATGGCAGTGCAGGCGGGCAGGATCTCCATGCCATCATTTGAACTTGAGGCCCTTTTCCTTGAAGAATTTGAGGGCACCGGGATGAATGGGAATGGGCGATCCATGGACCTGTGGCTCCAGTTTGATATGAGCCGCTTCCCTGTGGACTGCGATTAACTCCGGCTGGCGCTCGAATAGGGTTTTTACAACATCATATGCGACGTTGTCCTTCATCGCAGAGTTGCAGATCAGCACATTCCATACCACGGCGATGGAAGCATCCTGATCCTGCCCGGGATAACTCTTGGCGGGGATGGTGCCTTTGACATAGATGGGCCCGTATTTCTCGACCATCTTCGGCACACCGTCTCCATGGGAGATCAGTTTCAACTTGACGCCGGGGGTTGCGCCGAGATCGGTCACCGAGGCGGTGGGAATTCCACCATCCCAGATGTACGCATCGATTTTGCCGTCTTTGAGCGCCCCTGCCGACTCAGCCGCGCCCAGCCGTTCTCTGTTTATATCCTTGTCGGGGTCCAGCCCGTATGCCTCCAGAACACGCAACCCTTTGACCTCGGTGCCACTTCCGGGAGAACCAGTAGAGACTCTTTTGCCTTTCAGATCCTGGACCTTTTCAATTCCCTTTCCCTCGAGTGTCACGAAGTGCATGTTGTTGGGATAAAGGACGGCAAGGGTGGCGATCGGGAACTTCTGCTTGAACTTTCCTTTGCCCTGGAACGCATCCCATGCCACGTCCGCCATAACAAAGGCCATGTCCGCCTTGCCGCCTCCAACCAGGAGACAGTTGTCCACCGAGGCAGAGGTCACTTCGGCCGTGGCCTCAACATAAGCGATGTGCTTGGAGAGAATGTTGGCCATCCCTCCTCCCATGGGGTAATACACGCCACCGGTTCCGCCTGTAGCGATGGAGAGGCGGACATCCTTTTTTTGAGCCCACGCAGGGGTCAACCCGAAGATCAGGGTCACAACAATTGCGAGCATGAACGAACGCTTCATTGTTAAGCCTCCTTCTCTTTAAGTTTTCATCTTGTTCAGGGCTGACGGCGCCCATGGCAGGCATGCGGAAAGGGAACACCTTTCCCTTTGACACAACAACATACCCCTAGCAAAGGGGTGAGGGACTGTCAACTGGAAATTGGAGGAAATGGATGGGTTGCTGGGTGCCTGGTTTGTGGTTGACACACTTTCAGAAAGGGTTTACAGAATTCCGCAAACTTCGGTTTCAAAGAGTTAGTGTCCGTCCAGAAACGGGCGTTTTCCGGATTGAGGTTTCAGGCTTCAGTGTTCAGGTGTCAGGAAACTGATATCTTCTTTGCTGACACCTGACACCTGACACCTGACACCTGGCACCTGACACCTGACACCCGGCACCCGACACCTACAGAGTTTCTTTCATCTATAAGCCTGGCGCCGGGGCGCCGGGGTTGGTTGCTAAACTTTCAAATCATGAAGGAGGTAGAGCATGCCCCTGAACGAGCTTTTACCCAAGGCGGCTAAACTGCATCCGCAGCAGGAAGCCGTGGTTTGCGGCAAGACGAGATTGACGTACAGGCAATTCGCGGGCCGGGTTTGGAGATTGTGCGGTGGCTTGCGTCGGCTCGGCCTCCAAAGAAACGACAGGGTCGCCATTCTTCATGAGAACTGCCATGTGTTTCTGGAAGCCTATTTTGCCGCTGCTCACAGCGGGCTGATACTCGTCCCCCTCAATCACCGGCTCTCCCCAAAGGAACTTGCAGTCATCCTGGACGACAGCGGGGCACGGGTGATGATTGCCCACGAGAGTTTCAAGGAAAAGGTGAAGGATCTTACAGGACTTGTCCGGTCAATGGAAAGGGTCGTCTGGAGTCCAGGCCAATCGACTTTGGAATCCGGCGAGAAGTTCATGATGTACGAAGAGATGTTGAGGGAAGAGGAGGAGACGGTTCCTCCGGAACTGTCGATCCGGGATGACGATGTTGCGCATCTCTACTATACCAGCGGAACCACCGGACGTCCCAAGGGAGTGATGCTGACACACAAGAACGTGAAGAGCCACGCTTTGGGGACCATAGCCGAGCTCCATCTGACGGACAGGGATCGCTGGTTCCATGTGGCGCCTCTGTTTCATCTTGCTGATGCCTGGGCGACCTTTGCAATCACATGGGCCGGGGGAAAGCATATCCTCTGTCCCTCGTTCGAGCCGGCGAGGGTGCTCAGGCTCATAGACGAAGAACGGGTCACCCTGACCAACCTGATACCCACCATGCTCAATATGATGATTCATCATCCCGATTCAGCGAAGCATGATTACTCCAGCCTCAGGGTTCTCCTGAGCGGGGGGGCGCCCATTGCACCGGAAGTGGTTAGAAAAATCATCGAGACATTCCGGTGCGATTACATCCAGACGTACGGGATGACGGAAACAAGCCCCTATCTCACACTCTCTATCCTGAAGTCGCGACTCCGGGATCTTCCGGATGAGGAGCAGCTCGGGTTCAAGGCGAGCACGGGAAGGGAATTCATAAATGTTTCTCTCAAGGTTGTGGACGAGCAGGGAAGGGAAGTGGCAAGGGACGGCAGACAGGTTGGAGAGATCATCGTAAAGGGAGACATTGTCACGCCGGGTTATTGGAACCTGGACCAGGAAACCGGGGCCGCCATCAAAGACGGGTGGCTCAGAACCGGAGATCTCGCCGTGGTCAATGAAGAAGAGTACGTCACTATCGTTGACAGAAAAAAGGACATGATCATCACGGGCGGGGAAAACGTCTATTCCACGGAGGTGGAAAACGTCCTCTACACCCACCCGGCGGTTCTCGAGGCGGCGGTCATAGGAGTGCCGGATCCGAAGTGGGGAGAGGCGGTCAAGGCATGTCTGGTTCTAAAACCCGGGCGGGAGGCGACGGATCAGGAGATCATCCGTTTCTGCAAGGAACATCTTGCCCATTACAAGGCACCTAAGAGCGTGGAGTTCCTGGAAACCCTTCCGAGGACCGGATCAGGCAAGATCTACAAGAAGGGCCTTCGCGAGCCCCATCTTCGATAAAGCAGAAAGAGGCGGCCCCCGTCTCAGCTTGTCGACGAGGGCCACAAGATTCCTCTCTTCTCTATCTTCGATGCGGACTAGATGCTGCCGACGATAATCAGTCCGAACACCATCGCGAAGAGGGCAAAGCTCTCGACAATGCCGACCGCTGCGAAGGATTTGCCGAAGATCTCCGGCTTCTTGGCAGAAGCCTGGATGGCCGTGGCCGCAGCCATGCCCTGGTAGATGGCCGATACCATGATGCCGAGCCCGCAAAAAAGGCCGATGCCGAGAAGACCCAGACCGGCGCCGGCCTTGATTTTGCCCAGCATGACAAACATCAGCACGATCCCGTAAATGGTTTGTGAAGAAGGGGCCGCAGAGATCCCGATGAATTTTCCGTGTCCTTCCTCCACCTTCGCCATGACTCCGTGGGAAGCAGAGCCGGCAATTCCGCATCCGATCGCACTTCCCATGGCCGGAAGACCTACAGCACACGCGCAACCCGCAAATCCGAGCATTGTGTAAAAGTCCATTCTATGCATCTCCTCTTTATTGTTCTCTTGATTTGATTATCTTAAAAGGCTTGTACACCACCCCATCACCTACGAAACACCATCGATACCACTCCAGGAAATTCAGCCTCAAACCATGGATCACCCCTCCCATTATTCCCAGCAGAAGATTGACCAGATGCCCTACAATAAGTATCAGTGCGGCAATGATGTAACCGAACCAGGGCACCCCTTTCGCAATGTCGTCCGCGAGCATGTTGAACGTCTGAGCCATATACACCGTTGCAATGCCAAGGGCGAAGAGTCTTAAATAGGAGAGCACGTCCGAGAAGATCTGAACGATTCCAAGGAGCCCGTTCAATCCCTCCGCCGCCCTCAGGATGAGGTTCTTCTTGGTGGAGGAGAAGAGGAATACCACCGCGAGCCCTGCAATGAGGACGTATTTTGCAGGGGGATTATCCACACCCTGCCCCATTTGGCTGCTCACGAGGAAATATCCGCCCCAGATAACCGGAACCCATCCGAGCGCTGCAAAATCGCGCGAGTTCTTGAACTTGATCAGGAGGGAAATGGAAATGTGGATCATACCGATGATGATCGAGAGGAGCATGATCCGGTTCTGTCCCTCTTTGGTATTGAAATCCAGGATCATCAGCTTGTTGAGGGGATTCTCCGGGCTGATGCTGACACCGAAATAGCCGGCGCTGATAATGCCGTAAATAACCGTCGAGGCGCCGAGGAGATACATCAGCCGGAAAAAGCGCACCGCACCGGGTGAATCGCTCTTGAATTTTCTCTGCAGAATAAAGGTGAGAATCAGAAGGGTGGCGCCATACCCGGCATCCCCCAGAATCATTCCGAAGAAGACGGCGAAGAAGTACAGAACGATTCCGCTCGGGTCGAAATCGGCATAGTTGGGATAGGAATAGACCTTTACCAGATCCTCTCCGGATTCGAAGGCACGCTTGTTCGCCAGCGCGACCGGGACCGCGTCGTTGTCTGTGGGTTCTTCGCTGTAGTGGTGAAGGGTGAACGACGGTCCGATCTTGTCGATCAACTCCTTGTCAGGCATGGGAGACCAGCATTTGAGAATGAAGAGACGGCCCTCAAGCTCGGTTGCCGTGTTGAGCGCGGCTCTCCGGTAGGAGAGAAGATTCGTCAGCTCGCTCTCGCTCCGAATGAGGGTGTCCAGATTGGAGGCCAGTCCGGCATACGCACTCTCGATCTCCTTCAACTCTTCCTTCCTGGCGTTCAGCTCTCCCTGCAAGCCGGAAAGGCTTTTCGAGGACATCCTCTCCTCGGGGATATTCAGGGGAGCGGCCTCGAAGGAGAGCGTGATGAAGCAAACCTCCCCGTTGGCGATGCTGATTACCTGGTGATAGACATTCTCAAGCGGAAGACTCTCGAATGCCTTCTGCGCGACCCTGAAGAAACCTACGTGCAACCCCTTTGCCTGCAGGGACTCAAGGTCTTCCACCCTGAAATCCCCCCACGGCTCCTGGGTTCCGATTTCCTTCCTGAGAGCTACGATTTCCGTCTGGAGGCGGGCTTCTCTTTGTGCCAGCGACTCCCTTTGGCTGCAGATCTCGGAAGCGTTGAGAGTTCCAGGGATCTTTGAAGAGAAAGAAGAACCATCAAAACCACGGGGAGAGACAATCGACGTCTTCGAAACGGTCACGCCGGGTGCCACTGCACCCTGGCCGGAGACCTGCACCGTCACCGGGAGAGTGTTCATTTCGTGCCGGGTCTTCTCCTCTGCGGTCTGCTTCGCGGCCATACCGGCGGGCGCCTTTGTTGCCAGAAACTTCCGCGTCTCGGTAACCCGGGCCAGTTCTTTGGCAAGGTCCTGCGCTTCTACCGCCTCCTTCGGAAGGATGAGATGGGCCACCCCGATTTCCTGGAGGCGTTCCAAAAACTTCTCCTTCTGGCTTTCCATGCCGATGAAGGTGATTTTTCGCATTTTGACAATCATCTGCTCGCCTCGCTCTGCTGGATTTTCGCCTTGGCCAGCTTGGCCCGGCCCACCGCAGCGGTCTCCTCATCACCAAGAAAGATGCGGATCTTCCGGATATTCTCTTTGAGCTCCGGTATCAGTTTCTTCTCGAACAGGTTGGTGCGTTGCGTGGTCGTTCGGAGTTCATCGCGGATCAGCTCTTCCTTGCGCAGGAGAACGCGCAATTCTTCTCGAATGGACACAAGCATCCGAAGGGCGGAGACGACCGTATCCAGCCAGGAAGGGGTGGCGAACAGGGAGTAATCCACCTCCTCGAAAACTACCTTCTTGAATTCCGGTACATCCACACCGGCGATATTGTCCGTTTCCGTTACGACCTCCCGGATCACCAGAAAATCGTTTATATCCACGGCGGGGTCTGTCAGAAATCGCGACCAGGGCCGGATTCGATCCGTGGTCTCCTGGAGCTTCCTCCGCTTCTCCTCGATGATGGGCTCCATCTGCCGGATGACGATCTGGAGCTGCATCTTCTTCAACTGCAGGATGGGAAGGAACTTCTCGTACTTGGACTTGGCATCCCGCTGCGCCTTGAGAGCCGTCTTGTTGTATTTGAGTTTCTCAGCCATTTTTCACCTGCTACAGAATGCTGGATGCCGGATACGGGGTGCTGGATAGTTTTTCTAAATCAAGCATCGAGCATCGAACATCTGGCATGCATCGCTCGCCAATTAAGCCGCTTTCTTCAATCCCTTTTTCGCGGGCCAGAACTCATTGATCATTTCATTCTTGAGACCGGTCTGGACCGGCTCGAAGTACCTGGCCAGAATGTCCCAGCAAAGATCCAGTGCCTGCTCGATGGGAATATTCACGTTCAGGTCCATCAGTTCCGTTTCAAAATCCTTCCCGTAGGAAAGAAGGGTCTCATCCCACTTGGAGAGCTTGAAACCCATGGCAATCTTGTTGCGGGACTCACGGCAATCCGAATACAGGCGGATCATGGTGTTCATGATGTCGTTGTGGTCCTTGCGTGTGACCTTGGAGACCACATTCTGTTTGAGTCTGCTCAGGGAGCCGAAGGGGTCGATGACGCCATTATGAAGGTAAAACTGTCCTTCCGTGATGTACCCGGTGTTGTCGGGAACGGGGTGGGTGACGTCGTCGCCGGGCATTGTTGTTACGGCGAGGATCGTGATGTCCCCCAGTCCCTCCATGTCCACCGCCTTTTCATAGCGGGATGCGAGCTGGGAATAGAGGTCCCCGGGATAGCCACGGTTGCTGGGGATCTGTTCCATGGAGATGGAAATCTCCTTGAGGGAGTCGGAGAAGTTGGTCATGTCCGTGAGCAGGGTAAGAACCCTTTTGCCCGATTCGGCAAACCGTTCCGCAACCGCAAGGGCCATATCCGGCACGAGCAGGCATTCCACCACGGGATCGGAGGCGAGATGAATGAACATGATCACGCGGTTCATGACCCCGCTTTCCTCGAAGGTTCGCCTGAAGAAGGTGAAGTCATCGAACTTGAGTCCCATCCCCCCCAAAATGATGATGTCCGCCTCAGCCTGCATTCCCACCCGCGCAAGCACCTGATTGTAAGGCTCGCCCGGGATGGAGAAGATGGGCAGCTTCTGGCTCACCACCAGGGAATTGAACACGTCGATCATGGGAATGTTGGTTCGGATCATCTCTTTGGGAATGATGCGGTTTGCCGGGTTGAAGGAGGGACCGCCGATCGGGATCTCTTCCTCCACAGGGACCGGGCCGCCGTCGATCGGCTCCCCGCCGCCGTTGAAAATCCGTCCGAGCATGGACGGCCCGTACTTGACCTGCATGGGATGTCCCAGAAAACGAACCGTGTCGTTCGTGGCAAGCCCTTTGGTTCCGCCGAAGACCTGAAGAGCGACCGATTCTCCTGATATCCGGATGACCTGGCCCAGGGTCTTTTTGCCGGGGGACTCGATCACGGCAAGCTCCCCGAGACCGATGGACGTAGCATTCAGGGTTGCAATGTTCCCTGTGATTTCGCGAATCTTGGTGATGATTTCTCTCACGGCATTAACCCCCTAGAAATTCGTTGATCTGCTTTTCATATTCCTTGAATTTATCTTCCTGCCATTTCGAGGAATTCCAGTTTCTGAACAGCGCGGTCAGTTTGAAGAAGATATTCCTTGCATCATCCTTGTCCTTGGCCGGGATCTCCTTTTGCAGGAGTTCGTGCACCTTGTTGAAAACATAGACCTGCCGATCCATGGTGTTGAAAGCGTCGACCTCGTCAAAGGCGTTCTGCTGCAGATAGACGGAATCCAGAAACTCCGCCTTGAGCTGGACGATGAAGTCCGACAGGGATGTGCCTTCCTCGCCGACGACATCCATTCGTTTCTTGATTTCATTCCCGTCAAAGGTGAGGCGCTGCGCATCCTTGACCTTCTTGACCCAGGTAGGATCCAGTTTGTCCAGTGTTTCCTTCATCTGCTCAGGATACTTTGACCAGGAGATGAGGGGGTCGATCGCTGGAAATCGGCGCGCATTCGATCTTGCCCACGTGAGGCCCAGAAAGGCGCCGACCACGGCCAGGGTGCCCTGGGTAACCGGCTCTTCGAAGTTCCCGCCTGCCGGGGAAACGGTCCCGATGATGCTGACCGAGCCGTTGTTGCCGTCTTTCAGACGGACGAGCCCTGCACGCTCGTAAAAATCGGCGATCCTGGACTGCAGGTAGGCCGGAAAGGCCTCCTCTCCCGGGATCTCTTCCAAACGTCCGCTCATCTCCCGAAGCGCCTGAGCCCACCGCGAGGTGGAGTCTGCGAGAATAAGGACGCCCAGACCCATCTGGCGGTAGTATTCCCCGAGAGTCACCGCTGTATAGATGGATGCCTCCCTCGCCGCGACCGGCATGGAGGAGGTGTTGCAGATAATGATGGTCCGCTCCATCAGGGTCTTGCCCGTGTAGGGATCGATCAGATGGGGGAAATCGCGCAGAGTCTCGACGACCTCACCCGCGCGCTCTCCACAGGCCGCGACAATGATGACATCGACATCCGCATATCGGGAAATAATCTGCTGAAGAACCGTCTTGCCCGAGCCGAATGGGCCGGGGATGCAGGCCGTGCCTCCCTTTGCCACCGGGTAGAAGGTGTCGACGATGCGGCACCCGGTCACCAGGGGCTCTTGAGGAAGAAGCCGCTGCTGGTAGGCACGCAAAGCGATCTTGATCGGCCACTCCTGCATCATGGTCAGTTCGTGAACCTTGCCGGTCTCATCCTCTGCCTGGGCCACGACCTGGTTCACGGTGTAGGAGCCCTTGCCTGCCACGTTCTTGACTTTGGCCTTGCCTATGAAATTGAAGGGCACAAAGATCTTGTGCGTGAAAATCCCTTCCGGCACTGTGCCCAGGACATCCCCTGCGGCAATGACATCGCCCGGCTTGGCTGCGGGAGTGAATTCCCATTTCTTTTCGCGATCCAGACTCTCCAGGTAGACCCCTCTCGTGAGAAAGAGGCCGCACTTGCCGGCCAACTTGGGAAGAGGATTCTGAAGACCGTCATAAATCTGGCCGAGCAGACCCGGACCGAGCTCCGCCACAAGGAGATCCTTTGTGAACTGCACCTGATCTCCCACTTTTACACCACGGGTATCTTCAAAAGCCTGCATGTAGCAGAGGTTGTCCTTCACCCGGATGACCTCGCATTTGAGACGGCTCTCGCCCGTGACCACGTACGCCACTTCATTCTGGCGCACGTTTGTGTCGAAAGAGGCGGTAAGCATGTTACCGTATCCCGCCTTATAGTTCCTCCAGATGCCTGACGGTTTCCATGCCCTGTTCCTCGCTCAAGGAGACATTTCTCTCCACCAGGTGGAGCTTCAGGAGATAGGCCAGAACCACGTCAAAGTCAAAATCGAGTTTTTCCGTCATCTCGTCGATGGTATCCCAGATGATCTGTTGAATGGCCTCTTCCATCTCCAAAGGCCCTTTTGCGGAAACGATCTTTTCGATCCATGCGTATTCTGCACTCAACCCGAAATCTTCTCCACTGCTTCGGCTGAGCTGATCGACTACATCTCCTTCGCCGACCAGGGAGTCCGAGGGGGGAAGACCCCTCCTCCGCGCACGGACGGCAGCAACCGTATTTCTCAGATCCCTTTCGAAGATCATGTAAGCCCGGAGAAAGGGACTCGAGGTTTTCTCGATGACATAGTCGTAGTAGGCCTCGTGAATCCGTTCCAGGTTCCTTGGGCTCAAACCTTCGGCGGCAATGGTTTCAAATTGCTCGGCCATGAACTCGGGCACATCCTTGGGAGACTTGAGCTGTTCCCTCCAGAACCCCATTCCATAAAGGCTGTATTCGACCTCCACGGATTTTCCGCGCAACAACCTTTCAATCTGGAGAAGATCGCCTGCAAGAAGGAGCAACTCCACTTGTTTCCAGTCCTGCTCCGTGATGTGATTCTTCTCAGCAAGAAGGTCCGACAAACGGATTTTCAGCTTCTTGTCATCCCTGTGGATTTCAGGAAGATAAGCGACCAGGAAGTAGTATTTCATTTGCTGCTCAATCCCTTGACATCTATGGCTTTGAAATAGCTGCGAAATCGCGGAGCGAGATACTTCAGGAAGAGCTCCAGGAAGGCCTCATCGGTGAAATCGAGTCTTACCACTCCGTCGCCGGTGCCTATGATGAATCCAAAGGCAACGCCGTCGCTCCTGAGGTTGAGGGTGACATTGCCGCCTTTGCGCTCGCCCGGAAGAGCTTTGACGAGCTCCATCGTGAAATCCGTGAGTTTTTCCTGCTGCTCCTTGGATACGAGGACGTTGAGGTCCGTATGTTCCGGATTCTTCACGTACTCGCGTACACAGGTGGTCATGAGATCCTTCAGAAACTTGGTATCGTCCAAGGTTTCGGAGATCTTCTGTTTCATGGGGAGCGCGAGGATCTGTTCTTCGATGGTCCTCTTGAGGTCTGTCATCAGCTGTGAGGCAGCGATTTCCATGGAAGATTGAAGCTGACGATGATTCTTCTCCGCCTCTTCCCTGGCGCTGGAGACAATGGATTCCGCTTCAGCTTTTGCCTTGAGAAGGATCTCGTTGGCCTTCTGGTTCGCGCCTTCTATGATACTGCGAGAGGCCTCTTCGCCGCTTTCCACACCGTGCTTCTTCAAAGTCTCTATGAGTTCCTGCAATTTGGTGTCCGCCATATTCATTTCCCCTTTAGTGAGGTTTTCCTGATGCACTTTCCTGCAAGAAAGCTTTTATTCTCGGAGCGGTCTCATCCGGGTCGCATGTTCAGGAGCCTTTCCCCGTGTTTCCGCAATGGTTCCAGTCGGACTCCGCCCTTCATTTTCCCGAGTGGGATTGCTCGGGGTAAAAGGCTTGTCCTTCGGCCCGTGCCGGGCCTGCCAACTATGTGAAAAAAATGCGAGGAAATTCGAAAAACTCCGCGTACCATACATCAGAGAAAAGTGTCAAATCTTTTTTTATGGAATGCTGGACCCCGCTGACTCCCTGCGGAGCCGTCCCTATGAACCTCAATGCCCGTCTGAGGATCCGTCAAGAGCCATCTTGCCAGGATTGAGGATGTTCTTGGGATCGATGAGTCTCTTAAGAGAACGCATGAGCTCGAGCGCTGCGCTGTCGTGCTCAAGACTCATGTAAGGCGCTTTGGAGAGTCCGATACCGTGCTCCCCGGTGAGAGTGCCGCCCATCTCACAGATAAAGGCAAACACTTCCGCCACAGCCTTGCGCATTCTAGCCACCTGATCCGGGTCCGCACGATCATACATGATCCGCGGGTGGAGATTTCCATCTCCTGCATGGCCGAAGATGACAAAAGGCAGATCAAGACGTTGTACGATGGCGGAGATCCCTGTCAGGAGATCCGGCACTTTGGAGATGGGAACGGCGATATCCTCCGAAACATTGTTGGTTCTGAGCTTGGCGGCAAGGCTGCCCACGGATTTTCTGAGCTTCCACAATTTCTCCGCCTCAGCGGCGTTCGCCGCCCTCTGGACGTCGCTCACATGATTCTTTTTAAAGACCTCGATCACCTTGTCCATCTGAAAGGACGTTTCCGCGTCCGTATAGCCGTCCGTCTCCGCCAGAATCATGGCGGAACCATCCGGAAGGGAGACGCCGGCGCTCTGGCGGATTACCCTGATGGAATTGGCATCGAGCACCTCGAGAACGCTTGGAATGATGCCTGAATGCATGATATCCGAAACCGCCTGCCCCGCGTCCCGCAAGGTTGCGAACACGGCCAGAGCGGTCTGGAATGTGAGAGGCCGTGGGCTGATCTTGAGGGTGATCTCGGTAATGACCCCCAGCGTTCCCTCGGAACCTACGAAGAGTCTCGTCAGATCGTACCCTGAAGAGGATTTCATGCAGGAGGTGCCGGTACGGGTGATCCGGCCGTCGGGCAGGACCAGTTCAAGACCGAGGACGTAATCTCTGGTGACCCCATATTTGGCGCCGCGGATCCCGCCGGCATTCGTCGCTACATTCCCGCCCAGGGTGCACACCTTTCCGCTAGCCGGATCGGGCGGGAAGAAAAAGCCGTAAGGGAGAAGGGCCTTCTCCAGATCGGAATACACCACACCGGGTTGTACCACAGCAAGGCGGTCGGGGATGCGGATGGCCAGGATGCGGTTCATTCGGCACATGTCAAGAACCACGCCGCCGCGAATCGGGATAGCCCCCCCTGACAGACCGGTTCCGGCACCACGTGGAATCACGGGGAAGCCTAATCGATCTGCAAGGGAAAGGATTTTCGAAACCTGCTCCCGCGTGGAGGGCCACACGGCGCAATCGGGTCTGTGATCGTTGTCCGAGGCATCATAGGAATAAGACACCAGGTCGATCAAACGGTCCGTAAAATTGTCAGGGCCTACAATTTCGCCCAGTTCACTCTTGAGGCTCGAGTCCATTTCTTCATACCCATGGGGGCGCTTCCGGAGACTGAACAACATGGAAAGCGACCCGAACAGGAATATTCTCACACCGCAGCGCCGGGGCGCAAGATCAAAAATGTCGTCCAAGAGATGTTTTCAAGAGAGAAGATGAGAACCGCGACACTGGCCTGTATTGAATCGTGGAACGGATAGGAATGCCGATGTCGAATATCGTTTTCCGGGTAAGTTCTACCGATCCGGGGTGAAGAGGGCGTAGTTCAGGGTTCAGTGTTCAGAGTTCAGCAGACCGCGTGAAGATAACGGCAAACCGATGCCAAGGTGGACAAGGGTGCATAACGACACCTGTCATTTCGACCAGAGGGAGAAATCTTGCTTTTGTGGCAGGATGGAAGTGCATTCCGGCCATAGCAATGAGAGCTATACAAAAATATCCACGGTATCGCCTTCCTCCGAATGGGATGGGGAATCCGGGGACTCTTTCTGGTTCCCGCTTGCATCATAGGTCGAGGCATTGGGGTCGGAGTCCCTGTTCCGCTCGTCGACCTTCTCATCCATTTTATTCCTCTCTCTGTTCACGTCCAGCCCGGAATTGAGGCTCTCCGTAGCACCCTGGACGGGTCGGGCTTGTTCCGGTTCGGTGATTTTTGCCTGAACCGGCAGTTGAGGTCTTAAGGCAGCAGGGTCGAAGGTATCGATGATCATTGTTGCAGCCCTCCTTTCGTTCGGCAATCCTTTGCGGCAAACGCAACAGGGGCTCACGTCAAGAAAAAAGCCCGCTTCCAATACAGGGACCGGGCTCTATGGGAACTCACCTTGCGGCTCCGCTGTCATATCCAATCTCCTGGACTTAGACCGGAAGCTTTGCGTCCCTGCCTTTCGGAAGGTTTGCCCTCTGGCAAAATCGTTTACCTTCTTATCGGCAGGTCGGATTCGGAACTTGACTCCCTTCTGCGTGCGCTTTCCTCAGCACACCTCCTTCTTCAAGAGAGAATCCCGCCACCGAGTCCCGCTCCACTTTTATAGAGCTAAAGTGTTACTACTCTTCTTTTTCTTATTTACTTGGCAGTGATTATGTTAGATTGATACTTGATCATAGCCTCTCAAGGGCGATGAAAAGAAAAAGAAGCAAGGATTGGTGGAATACCTATGACGACCGATAACCCATCAGATATTCAGGAAGACGTTCAGGACAGTGAAGAGAAAAGCTTCGCGGAGCTCATGGAATCGTATGAAGGCGGCAGGGATGAGAACATACGCGTGGGCGATAGGATCAGTGGAAAGATTCTGTCGATCGGAAAAGACGCCGTTTTCGTCGACACCGGAACCAAGATCGACGGCGCCGTGGACCGCGACGAGCTCGTCGATGAGCACGGGGTCCTTCCTTACCAGGTCGGAGACACCCTTGAGCTTTACGTGGCCTCCAAAACCGGTGACGAGATAAGGCTTTCCAGGACCGCATCCAAGACAGGGGGGTTCCAGGCCCTCATAAGCGCCAAGGAAAATTCCGTGCCCGTAGAGGGAAAAGTGAAGGGGCTTGTAAAGGGAGGATTTTTCGTCGAGATCATGAAAAAGCGGGCCTTTTGCCCTATGGGCCAAATGGGTCTGGGTTACGTGGACAAGCCCGAAGACCATGTTGGAAAGACCTATCCCTTTCTCATTACGCAGCTCGAGGAAAGGGGGAAGAACATTGTCGTATCCAGACGGGAGCTGCTCAGGGCGGAACAGGCAAAGGTCAGAGAGGAGTTCTTGAAGGGGCTGGCCCCGGGCGCCGAGCTGGACGGAAGGATAACGAGGCTGATGCCATACGGTGCTTTCGTCGAAATATTTCCGGGACTGGAAGGCATGGTGCATCTTTCGGAGTTGAGCTGGTCCCGCGTGAACAAGCCGGAGGAAGTTGTCTCAAAGGACCAGATGATTCGGGTAAGGGTCATCAGCATTGACAAGGAAGCTGCCGGCGACAGAATGAGGATTTCTCTATCCGCCAAACAGGTAACCGGCGACCCTTGGGAAAATCTGGAAGAGAAATTCCATCCGGGCGACAGGTTGCAGGGAAAAGTGACCCGATGCGCGAAATTCGGTGCGTTCGTTGAAATCGCGCCCGGCGTGGAAGGGCTTGTTCATATCAGCGAAATGAGTTACCGGAAAAGGGTCATGAGACCGGAAGATGTGGCAAATCCCGGTGATATCGTGGAGGTCTTGGTAAAGGAGATCGATAGCTCCAAGAGGAGAATCTCCCTGAGCATCCGGGATGCGGAGGGAGACCCATGGGCGGATGTGGATACGAGATTTCAGGTCGGCCAGATCATCGAAGGGACCGTGGAGAAGAAGGAGAGGTTCGGTTGGTTCGTAAACCTTGCTCCCGGCATTACCGGTCTTCTGCCAAAGTCCCGGATGATGGAATCAGGCGCGCCGGGCACGTCGGACAAGATCAGGGAGGGAGAATCCCTTAAGGTCCTCATAGAGATGATCCAATCGCAGGAGCGAAGAATCACCCTCGGTCCGGCAGACCGAAAAGATGAGGACGATTGGCGGAAGTTCGCGGCGACAACAGGGAAAAAGACCCTGGGTTCCCTGGGAGAGAGACTGCAGAGTGCAATGAAATCCAAGGAGTCCCAGAGGGAAAAGGTGTCCGAAGAATGACGGGAAGATGTGCGCCGCTCTTCCTCCTATGCCTTGTGCTTCTTCATGGTTTCGGCTGCGTCCGGAATGTCCCGCCGGAGAATTCCAGAACCATTCTGCTCTCGGTTCCCAATCTCATGGGCGGCTGAGGCAATCCCCTCAACAGGGCAAGGGCTGCTCTGAAGGCGATAGACGGGCTCATCGCTTATGACGTGGATACCGTCCAGAAGAGTATTCTGGTCACCTTTGACGACAAGGTAACCGGTTCCGACAGGATCATCGGGCAACCGGCCGCAAGAGGATATACCGTCGCGGGCGGCGCTGCAGGAGATCCGGCCAAACTCTGCAATTAAAAAATCCATAGGAGGAGTGTGCAGGAAGATGCGTGTACTCTCAGGCATCCAGCCGTCTGGCGAACTTCACATCGGCAACTATTTTGGGATGATGAAGCCGATGATCGAGTATCAGGACCGATCCGAGCTCTTCTGCTTCATTGTAAACTATCATGCCATGACGTCCGTAACGGAAGCGGAACGACTTTCGTCCGGAACCCTTCGTGCTGCACTCGATTTCCTTTCCCTGGGTCTGGACCCGGAAAAGGCCATTTTCTGGGTTCAATCGGATGTGCCCGAGGTGACCGAACTCACATGGATTCTGAACAACGTGACCCCTGTGGGCCTCCTCCTGAGGAGCCATTCTTACAAAGACAAGGTGGAGCAAGGCATCGCGCCAAATCACGGGCTGTTGACCTATCCCGTTCTCATGGCGGCCGATATTCTCCTCTACCAGACTGACAGGGTGCCGGTCGGAAAGGACCAGCAGCAGCATCTGGAGATTACCCGCGACATCGCGATCCGCTTCAACAACATCTATGGGGAAACCTTTGTGCTTCCTGAAGCGGAGATCAATCAAAAGGTCCCCACGGTGGTGGGAACCGACGGAAGAAAGATGAGCAAATCCTACGACAACACCATTGAGATCTTCTGTGAGGAAAAAGCCTTGCGCCAGAAGATCGCCAGGATTGTGACCGATGCCACACCGGTGGCTGACCCCAAGGATCCTGACAAGTGCAATCTTTATGCGACCATCAGCCTTTTTATGAATGAGCAGGAAAAGGCGGATCTGGCTGCGCGATATCGAAGGGGAGGGCTCAAGTACAGCGATGTCAAAAAGGAGCTTTTCGAGAGGATGACGGAATACTTCAAGGAGGCGCGGAACAGAAGGATGGAACTGGTCCGTGACCCGGAAACCATTCGTGCCATCCTCAGAAAAGGCGCCGAAAAGGCGAGGCACAAAGCTCTTCCCACCATGGAACTGGTAAGAAAGAGGACCGGGATCAATTACTGATCGCCTTCAGGTCAGCGTCTGGTCCTTGGGCCATAGCAGTCGGACTGCCCTGTCCCATAACCCTGAGACTCTATCTCCTTGAGTCTCCCGCCCACAAAGCGGAGCACATAAAGGAAGTCACTGCTCCCGCAATTGTAATACCACAGTTGAGTATCCAAGAGACCGTCCCTGTATCCCACCATCTCTTTCCAGGTAGGTTCCCCGCATTCCATAAAGACCTTTCCTGACGTGTCGTCCAGGCTGATGAGTTCACGGCCGCAGCGAAAATTGTCGTACTCCGCGAGTGCCACAGCTGGAAAAAGAAGGCAGGCGAGTGCGATGAAACCGAGCGATTTGATCATCATGGCCTCCTCCGAAAAGATAAGTAAAGACACCCAAACGATAGCCATCAAATCCGCGAGAGTCAATGGAGGTCGGGAAGACTCCCTTTCAAGGCGAGTGGGACTCCGCAGCAGAGAAGATAGACATGGGTCGACTTTTCCGCCACCTTCCGATTCAGGTACCCGGCCATGTCTCTGAAGGACCGCGCAAGGGCATGCTCCGGCACGATCCCCCAGCCCACCTCATTGGTTACAAGAACGAGATCACAGGAAACATGGTCCATGTCGGACAGGAAGGCATCCACCTCCGCCTGAATTTGTTCCTGACGGCCGCCCGAACGGTGGTAGAGGTTTCCCAGCCATACGGTGAGGCAGTCGACAACGGCCACCTCGGTTGAATCAGGCAGAGTCGCGAGGATACGGCCGGGTGCCGTGGGTTCTTCGATAGTCTCGAAAAGGGCGCCCCTTTCGAGTTGGTGTTTTGAGATTCGCTCATTCATTTCAGGGTCCGTGTTTACGGCTGTCGCCACAAAGGTTCGCCTGGAGTAATTCCTGACGGCGAGACGGAGGGCAAATGCGCTCTTTCCGCATCTTGCCCCGCCGGTGATGAGAATACGCAGTGGATTCATTTTGTATCGGCTCCTCTCGTTCGGCAATGAATATAGAGATTTTTCCCTCGGTGTGTCAACGGGCCTGATTTGTTGTATAGTACGGATGGTCACGATACTGGATTAAACCTATTCACCTTACAAGGGACTCATGAAAATATGGGGTTGAACAAGAGAAGAAGGCTCGCGGGCGAAAGCGTCGATTCGAAATTTCCTTTGGTCTGAACGCCGACTCAAGAGAGAGATGAAATGGGTAATCTGGTGATTGTCTCGAACCGCAGCCCCTTTCACTTTACTACGGAGTTTCTCGAAAACGCAGAAGAGTGTCTGAGGAAGGGAGTTGCCCCCAAATCGCCCGGCTTCGGGGAAGGCGGCTTGGTGCAGGCAATGGCCGGGCTATTGAGAGGGGGGGAGTGGAACCCCACATGGATAGGGGCTTCCATGGGTGACAGAGATGTCGATGTCGCGAGGGGGCGCTACTCCGATCTGTTCCAGAGGATGCTGGATGAAAACCATGCTCCTGAACATTTCCCGCACATCGAAATCGGTCACGATCATAGGATGCGTTTCCGGTATCGGGACTATTCCTTCCGCATGAGATTCGTGCTTTTCGACATTACCCATATGCACAGCTACTACAGCAGATTTGCCAACGGTTTCTTGTGGCCCATCATGCACCTTACCAGGACTCCTCTTTTTTATCAGACAACAAAGGCCTTCCCGAGGCCGGCCTTCGAGAAGAATGACTTCATACAGTATACGAGCAGCGCCGTGACATTCGCCAACACTATCTGGGACGAGATCCGCCGTTCCAACCGCTTTGGAGAGCAGTTTGTGGTGTGGAACCAGGATTATCATCTCATGCAGATAGCCGAATTGTATAAAGCCCTGCTGGCCGCAGAAGGTCACACCGGATCCGACAGAAGGAGAGTCCACGTCGGACAATTCATCCACACGCCGTTTTTCAACATCCACGAAATTCAGGGGCTCATCCGCCAGGACAAGAGGAAGAGGGTGAAGATGCAGATCCACGATCCCTTTGGCGACAGCATGGAAACGGTGCTGCAGAAGATCACCTGGGGGATGCTCGCCAATGATTTTGTAGGCTTCCATACTAAAGAATACTGCGACAATTTTCTGGAAGCCGTGCAGGAGTGGTTTCCGGTGAACATCCGTGTGACCGGACAGTGGTATGAGATCAGCTACCAGGACCGGGTTACCACCATCGGCGCCTTCCCCATCGGGCTCGACGTGCAAAGGATTCTCTCGGAAGTCTCTGCGGGGAAACGATTCAGATACAGATTCGAGTCAATGGATATTCATGAGAGGATATCGAAAGACAAGAAAGCCGGCCTGACCATTTTTGGTGGTCTGGAGAGGTGCGACTACACAAAAGGGCTCGTGGAAAGGCTTGAGATCTTCGCCAGAGCCCTTTCCGTCATGAGGGAAGGCGGACGAGAGGCACGCTTTTACCAGGTCACGGCTCCCAGCAGGTCCGAGAATCCGGATTACCGAAATCTCGAGCAGGTGCTGCATCGGGAAGTTCTCAGGCTGAATGGAGACCTGGGCGGTCAGACGATCATTCACATCGACAAAGGTATTCCGGTTCCTCAGAACTACCGATTCATGAAAGAGGTGAATGTCATGATGGTGACCCCGTTGGAAGATGGAATGAATCTGGTGGCTTTCGAGTACATTCTCTCTCAAAAATTCGTCAAGCCTGGAGAGAGGGGAATCCTGGTCCTCAGCTCAAGCGGTGCTTCGCGTGTTCTCAAAGCAAAAGGGTTCGGGGAAAAGGACGGGGTTGTTTACATCAATCCGTTGCGTCCGAAGGATGCCGGAACGAAGACCGTGGATGCTATGGAACGCGGGGTGCGGATATCCGATCGACTGATTCGTTATGTGGAAGAGGAGCGCAGGGTGGACGACTGGGCAAAAAACAATATCGATGCGATCGTGGAGAGTCGAAAACTTGACTGAGAATCACTGCAAGGTCGTCCAGATACGATTGATCTTCTTCACATAGGCGACCGTCTCTTTGGCGGAGCCGCTGACCAGCAAAAGCACCTTTGAGATGGAATCCCAGGAGTTCGGATTCAGACCCATTTGGGCTGCCAGCTGTTGGGCCTTGAGTATGGTGTATTTGCCGGCATTGTAAGAGGCGAACATGAAATTGAGGCGATCCTGAACCGTCATCGACTCCTGCCACTCATTCCACATCACCCAATTATAATAGATCCCGGCTGCGATGTTCCAACGGGGCTGCTGCGGGTCGCTCCAGATAAAAGGGTTCTTGTCAGTGATTTCCCGGAAAGTCCCAGGGAGGATCTGCATGATGCCCATTGCTCCGTCTTGTGATTGAACAGTCGGCCTCAGATTGGACTCGGCGATAGCTTGAGCCTTGAAGTATCTCCAATCGAAATGGGAGCCGAAGTAGCGGATAGAGTACTTCAAGAAGTAACGGTCATACTCCGAATTGTTCTTGTACGTTTCGGATGGATGTGCCCGGGAAGGAAGAGAGACGAAAAAAACCAGTGCGAGAAATATGCCGACTTTCCTGGAAACCCTCCATGTTTTCTCTTTCCAGCGCATAACGATCCTTCCTCCTCTCCGGGTATGGCTGCCCTTCTATGGACAGCAGAATTCGTGTCGGAACTTGATCTTGGCGTATGAAGTCTCGCTGCCGGGGGAATCGGGATTCGCTTATACTACTTGCATTGTGCCCAACGCTCAATACGGGATAAGCTGTATTCTGGCTCTCGAAAGCCCTGAGGAGTAGTGCGGGGCAAGCTAATACCGGAACAGGGCGGCCGCCTGCGCTCTGCCGGGGACGCGCGCCCGGGGAAGCGGAATGACCGTGCCGCCATTGGCAAGTGTGTAAATGGCGGCAAAGTTGAGCAAATCGTAGCTGCCCATCCGAGACCCTCCTGGTGATACCTTTGCTTCGTCTTTCTCCCTGTCGAAGACCCCCCAAACCTCTTCATCCTCAGACAGAAGAAGGGAGTCCACCCGGGCATGATAGGCAGAAGCGGCGATCTCCCGGACGTCCTTTGATCCCGGCAGCCTGACTGCCTTTTCTTCATAATCGGAGATTGCGCTGGCCGCTCTTTCGCTGAGGAGTCTCTCTATTTTCGGCCATGCCTGCTTCTTCAACTCCTCCGGAGTCCACCCCTCCGGGTTTCCCGGTATTCCCACTTTTTGAAGATGGGGATAGGTATTCGCCTCTTCGTAGATCGGAAGAAGGTAATCGACGCCTGCCAGAATCAAGGGATCCTTTCCCTGCTGAAGGAACTGTTCCAGGGCCTTGTTCACCAGCTTGAAGTACCTGAGGATATCATCCTTTGTTTCTTCGAGCCCTGTGCCATGAGAGTGAAATATGGCTGCCGAGGGCTTGTCTCCAATTCTATCGGTGCCGGTTCGGAACTGCAGCCGGTTCTGAGGTTCGTCGTACCGGAGGGCTTCCTCCATGCTGCCGGGCATGTCCGGGATATTCACCTCAAGCACCTGCTGAAGAGAGCACTCCATCAATCTCACTTCCTTCATGCTCAATGCCAGGACATAGAATTTTTGTAGACGGCGAAGAAAGGAGATCAGCGGTTTCACATGGAAGTGGTCTGCCGCAATCACCAACTCTCTAAAGGGGGCTGGAAGTCGGTAGGTCCTGATCATCCCTGGGGACCTGAATATCGCCAATCCCCTGCTCTGGTTCGACCAGAAAAGATTATCGTGTGTCAATGCCCGCAATGGGCCGAAGAAATCCTTCGGCAAAGGGGTTGGACCCGGATTTTCCGAGAGGAGCCTTTCGGCCGAGGTAAGCAGGTTTTTGAACCTGGTGGGGTTTTGTCGTACCTCCTGGCCAGCCTGAACTGCCGGCATGAACATGCTGAGGCAAGCACTCCTTTGCTTGGACATGAGAGCCTCGAGGTCCGGTTTTGTAAAGAGATCTTCCATGCTTCCTCCGCAATCGGCCTTTGTGAATTTTTTGATACTATTATTTCAGATGCTGAATACTGGCCGATTCGATCAAAAAGTCGTCGAACACCTCGCCCATAACACCCTGATTAAACTCCGCTTCGGCACTATCAGGAGAAACACGAGGGAGGGGCGTTTCGTACATCGCTGCAGAAGTCTAGGGCAGCGCACTGCTTGCTTTCATGCGCGTCCTGTATATATATATACAGTAGCGCCGGGTTGTGGTATATAATCCATGCAATGTATTTCGTTCTGCTTTCGGACTGATTCCAGATGTAAGCCGGTGCCCCCGTTTCCGGCTAGGCCTAATGCCCTTATCCTGACGAGATCCATCTTACGGGACTGCAATGATCCGGATGATTCCCGGCGTTTTCTGTGTCACCCCAGTCCGGCGGAAGGCAGGCGGGATCCGTCTTTCTGCGGAGGTTAATTCATGGCCCCAAAACGGAAGATCGTCATAGCAGAGGATCACAAGATTCTTCGAGAGGGATTGAAATCCCTTCTCAGGACCATTGATGATCTTGAAATTGTCGGCGAAGCGGCGGACGGGCTGGAAGCCATCCGGTGTGTGGAAAACTATCACCCGGAACTCCTGCTGCTCGATCTTTCCATGCCGAAGATGAACGGGATTTCCGTGATCAGGGATATCAAGAGCCGTTTCCCTGAAACGAAAATACTCGTCCTCACCATTCATGAATCCGAAGATTATATTCTGGAGTCCTTTCATTCGGGCCTGGACGGGTATTGTCTCAAGGATGCGAACTATTCCGAATTGCTCATCGCGATCAGGAGCGTTCTGGAAGGCAAGACATATCTCAGCCCAAGTATCTCCGAAAAAGTCCTGGCCGGTTTCCTGGACGACCGCAAGACCCTCAAGTCGCGTTCTTCCTGGGACATGATCACCCAGAGGGAGAGAGAAGTGCTCAAGCTGGTAGGGGAGGGTTACAAGAACAAGGAGATTGCGGATTATCTCTGCATCAGCGTGAAGACCGTGGAGAAGCATAGAAGCAACATCATGAGAAAGCTGGACGTCCACACCTCCTCCGCTCTCACCGCCATTGCGATTGAAAAGGGGCTGGTGACCAAGACGGCGACCAACCCCTGAATCCCCTTCGGATTCTGTTTTTGACAGAGAGGGCCTGCGTCCGTAAAGGAGGCAGGCCCTCTCTACTCGCGGAAACTCCTTGATCCGTTCAGCTGACGGGCCATGTGACCTTTATCGTCGTGCCCTTGCCTTTGCTGGATACAATCGTAAAGGCCCCTCCGGATAACTCCGCCCTTTCTTTCATACTTTGAAGCCCGAGCTTGTGCCGGTGGTCGTCCTCCATGAGGATCTCCCGCAGATCGAATCCGCGCCCGTTGTCTCGAATGGAGAGCAGGACGATGCCTCGCTTGTTGGAGAGCGCGAGTTCGACCTGGTCCGCATCGCTGTGCTTGGAAATGTTGTTCAGGGCTTCCTGGATGATGCGGTAAATGACGATCTTGATGCCTTCCGGGATTTCGTGCTCTTCAGCGTCGATAGTCTCCACCAGGCTCGCATTCGGCCGCACCTCCCGAAATTGCCTGACAAGCGAACGCATGGCAGCGAGAATTCCGAGATCGTCCAGGATGAGCGGACGGAGATTTCCGTAAATCCTCTTGAGATCCTTGATGGTGGCTTCCACTGTGGAGGTGAGCTGGCCCAGCACGGCGCCGTCAAGACATCGTTTGCCTTCTCCGGCGCGGGTGACCTCCAGTTCCAGCCCGTACTTCACAGCAGTCAGACTCGCGCCAATGCTGTCGTGAAGCTCATGGGCCACCCTTTTCCTCTCGTTTTCCTGGGCCTCCATGAGCTTGGAAGAGAGAATGCGGAGCTGGTTTTCGGATTGACGCAGGGCCTCCAGGTTCTTGCAGTGCTCGATGGAATATCGGATGGAGCGCTCAAGGAGTTGGGAATTGACCTGTCCTTTATCGAGGAAGTCTGCTGCGCCTTCCCTCATGGCTTCCATGTCCACCTCATGATCGCCATGTGAGGTGAGGATGATCACCGGGAATGTGAAGCCGTCCTTCTGGAACTTCTTCATTAACTCGATTCCGTTTCCCGGTTCGAGCCGGTAGTCCATCAGACACACGTCGTAGAATCCGGGTTTTGGCAACTCCAAGGCCGCCTCATAGGAAGAGATCCACTGCAGCTGGACTTCCCAGTTCTTGAACTCCGAGAGCATGTCCCGAAAGATCAAATAATCATCCTCATCGTCGTCGACCAGGAGCATCCTGAGCAATCTGGTTTTTCTCAGCGATTCCAATGGCGCCTCCGGTAGTTCTTTGTGGTAGTTCACCACGGCACTCAACCGTTCCTGTGATCCTTTCGGGCGGGCACTGCGCGACTGAAACGCCGATAATTGCGACAGGTCGTCACTGCAGTTGCCCCCGGCAAGACTTTGTTCGTGACTCAACCTGGTATATTCGTAACGCTTTAGCTCTTTACAAACGGGCACTCATCAACTCTCTGTTTCAAAGAGGTAAGCGTTACGTATATTCTTAATGCTTTTTTCAGAGTTATTCAAGGTTGTGGAAACGTTTGCGGCTGGTTCCCTGAGCCCGGACCTCAAATTCACAGGATGGCGGTCGGAGGAAATCATGGTTGTTCACAGCTCGATCAGCTTTCTTTTGAGAGCGAGCTTGGTGAGATCCACGACGGATTTTGCGTTGAGTTTCTCCATAATGTTGTACTTGTGAGTCTCGGCGGTCTTGGGACTGATGCACAGTACCTCGGCGATTTCTCGGACGGACTTCCCATTGGCCAGAAGAGGGAAAACCTCCTTTTCCCGTTGGCTGAGCCTGGTGAGACTGCCGTGAAGGTCATCTTCTTTTCCACCTGCGGCCGACTCCAGCTGCTCAAGATGACCTCTGATGACCTCCTTTACCGGACCGCTGAAATAAGTTCCTCCCTCTCTCACGGCTTCCAACGCGAAGAGGAGGTCGGAAACGGGCTCATCCTTGAGAACGTAGGCTGAAATTCCCTGCCGGAAAAGGGAAACCACATGTTCCTTGTCGGAGTACATCGTGAAGATGATGATCCTGGTGTTGTCATTCCACTTGCGTATCTCGTAGGTGGTCTGAAATCCATCCTGGTTAACCATCGAGATATCCAGGATGACCAGGTCGGGCTTCAGTGTCTTCACCTTTTTGATTCCCTCCACACCATCCAGAGCAAAGCCGACCACCTCAAAATCCGGAAGCGAAGCAAGGGCGCTGCGAATTCCCTCCACCACGATCATATGATCGTCAATGATGACCAGCCTCGTTTTCCTGGTGGGTCTAGGCGCGGTGTTCACGATGTCTGCTCCTGTACAGGGACCCTGGCGGTCAGGTGCGTGCCTTTGCCGGGTCGGGTTTCAATGTCAACCGTGCCACCCACCTGCGCGGCCCTCTCCTTCATGATCAGGATCCCCAGAGGACCCTTAGCGGAGGTTGTGATCTGTTTCTGATCGAAGCCGGACCCGTCATCCTCGATGGTGAGGAGCACCGAATTCGCCTTGCGAATGAGCGTAATGTCTACACTCCGCGCTGAGGCGTGCTTGAGCACATTGGTCAGGGCTTCTTGGAGGATGCGGTAGAGGGTGAGATCCTTGTCATTCCCGAGTTTGCTGGCAATTCCCCGGTGAAAGAACGTGATCTTCAGGCCGGACGACCGCGTCACCTGGGTGATCAGGTTCTCGATGCTGGGGACGAGGCCAAGGGTATCCAGCATGGCTGGCCGGAGTTCCTGAGAAATGTTCCTGCTGAAACTCATGGCTTGCGATGCCTTTTCGATGGCTGACTCCATGACAGCCCTCGCCCCCTCATCCGTGACTTTCTTTCGAAGGAGTTCAAGATCCATTTTGAGCGTGGTCAGTATCTGCCCGATATGGTCGTGGAGGGCCATTGCCATGTCCCGACGATCCTGTTCGAGCAGTTCCACGAGCTTCTTGGACAGATGCTTGCGCCTTCTGGAGTATTCGATGATCTGAGTTGTCGAAAACTGGAGGGCTTTTTCAAATTTCTCGCGCCTGGCAATCTCGTTTCTCAGTTCTACATTGATTTTTTCCAGTTCTGCGGTTCGTACTCGAACTTCCTCTTCCAGGTTCACATGGATGTTTCTGAGAAAGGTGAAGTCGCGGATAAATCCCACTGCGGTTTCCACAGCATCGGGGTCCGGAGTATCCGGAATGAGGCTTGCTTGGAAGTACCGGGGCGGCTCCCCTGCGAAAGAGTACTCAAAATCCAATGTCTGGACCTTGCCTGTCCGCATGGCCTGAGCCCAGGCGCTGCAGAGAACCGCGGGCAAGCCGATCTCCTCCGGGGTTTTTCCGGGGAAACTTTCCCTGGGTATGGAGAGGTGATGTTCAGCGGCCGGGTTGACATATGTGAAACGCAGGTCTCTCCCCAGAGTGGCAATGATATCCGGAGCCCCGTCGGCGAATGCATAGTCTCGTCGATGAAACCTTGCGAGCCTCTCCTCCATCACCTTCGGACGGCTGATGTCCATGAACGCGGAGTACACGGCTTCGATGTCTCCAAGAGAATCGAAAAGAGGTGTGCTCACCAGACGGATCCAGCTGACCTCGTTCTTGACGCTCAATCTCAGCTCGCAGGTCGCTTTGCCCCTGTGTTCCAGAATTGCGTTTCGATGCAGGGAGAGAATCGGCAGGTCAGGCTGTGCGACAAAATCGCCGATCGGTCTGCCGATGACGTCATCCCGATGGCACCGGAGCATCTCAGCGCCCGCCATGTTGACCTCCAGGATTCCCATATTCCGGTCCATGGTCAAATAGCCGGTGGGGGCAAGGTCATAGAGCCTGAAATATCTGTTGCGCGAGGCTTGAAGTTCCGCCTGTATCCGGCGGAGTTCCGCATTCTGAGACTCGAGTTCCGACGGGCACATGGGAAGGGTCCTCCGGAAGGTTAGGGGCGCTATGCAAGAAGGAGGTTGTTGTTGACGTGAGAGGCCATTATACACCAACCCAGAACGAAAGCGCCAAACAAAATGATCTCATTTTGCACATCAAACGGTGAAGGATGGGACCCTCGCCATCATCTCGTCCGGTGGAAAAGCCGGCGACTAACATACTGACCCTTGAACTTCCGGAATCCCGGGATATAACGAAATGGAATAATGGAATGATGGAATACTGGAATGATTGGGCATGGCCATGATGGAGTATTGGAATAATGAAATGAGGGAATATTGGAATAGTGGGAATAATGGAATGATGGGTATCATCAGGCTGATTAGAAGGTCAGATGCCTTATTCCTTCATGCCCGTTAGGTAAATTCGGTATTGACCTCTTAACCCATTCTTCCATCGTTCCAATATTCCATCATTCCAATCCCATTCTTCCAACATTCCATTATTCCAATTCATCTTACAGTGCACAGGCGAGGACGGCTTTCAAGCAATGGTTCTTACCCAAAGGACGTTTACGGCAGCTACATACAACGTGCATAAGTGCGTGGGAATGGACGTCAGGCACGATCCGGAGCGAATCGCATCTGTTGTCAGGGAGATCGGTGCGGATATCATCGGGCTTCAGGAAGTGGATAACCGCTCGGGAGGAAGGCGGTTGTCGGCGCAGATGGAGTTCATTGCAAAGTACACCGGGTACACCGCCCTGGCCGGGCCCACCATTCGCCGAGTGGACGGTCACTATGGAAACGTGCTGCTTACGCGCTGGCCCCTCATCGAGAGCAGGGAAATCAACCTGAATGTCCCCGGACGCGAACCGAGAGGCGCAATTGAAGGTCTTGTTCGAGTTCGGTCCGCGGAAGTGCGGATAATTGTCGTTCACCTCGGCCTTGCAGCCGCGGAACGGTGGGTGCAGATCTGCAGACTGGCAGAGGTGATTCGCAACAGGAACTCCGGAATGCTGATCCTTCTTGGTGACATGAATGAATGGTATCCACGGAGCAGGGGACTGGATCTGCTGCACCGATACATGGGGAAACCGAACACCATTCCGAGTTACCCCGCCTGGTGTCCCTTTCTATCTCTGGACAGGATCTGGGTGCGACCCAGGAATTCCTTGATCAAGGTGAGAGCCCACGCTACTGCTCTTTCCAGGGTGGCCTCGGATCACCTGCCGATAGTGGCCGAAATCCAAATCGCATAAGGCATCACACCTCCCCGGCATACGTACCATGAGTCGTACAAATACGGTCTCTACCCTACTGACTTTTTCCTCTTCTGGCCGCAACATGAGGGACCTCTTAAGGGCGTGGTCAGTCGCTTGGTAATGATTACGGATCGGCATTCCCGCTAAGGATTGAAAGCTCGGAGTGAACTGAAGAGGAGAGCCCATGCTGAAGGAATGGTTGTGGTGGCAGATAGAAGTCAGTATGGAACATCTTGAAGATGACAACATCACTCCGCTTTCGGATCTGACCATCTGCTACTGGATGGCGCTGGTGTTACAGGGGGTTCAAGTCTCTTCAGTGCCGACGATCCACTACGGCGGTCATATGGGAGAAATATCCGGACCTGACTGGCTTTTGTACGGCTCCGCATAACAACAAAGGGGGAAGGGGTGGTTGCCCCAATCGTGACACATTGAAGCTCCCTGCAGCCCCGCTAGCTTACGGGATTTCCGCTTCGCTGCAACAAGCCTGCGGGTTAGCGCTCGCTGTTTCGGTTCAAGAAATGGTAACACCAAGCTCTCCGGCGGTGGGGTCGTTATCGACCGTCCCTGTATAGAGCCAAAATATTGCAGGATGAAAGGATGAAGAAGATGGATCCAAGAGAATTGGGCCCCGAGGGGCTTTATCATGCTACTGATCCGAAGGTGTTCTCTTTCGAATCCACGGCGGAAATCCAGGATCTGAAGCGGATCGTAGGGCAACCCAGGGCGGTGGAAGCCCTCCGGTTCGGAGTGGAGATTGATCGTGAAGGGTACAACGTGTTTGCAGTCGGCCATCCGGGAACAGGGAAACATACCCTTGTCTGCCGTTTTCTGAAGAAGAAGGCGGAGACGGTCCCCGTTCCCCCCGACGTCTGCTATGTGAACAATTTCGCTGAACCGCATAAACCCAAGGTGCTGCGCATGCCTCCCGGCCGGGGCAGGGAGCTTTCGCACGAAATGGAGAGAATCATAGAAGACGGCCGAAACGCCTTGAAAGCGGCGTTTGAAAACGAAGAGTATCAGAACCGGGCGCGGGGCATTACCCAGGAATTTCAGGATCGCCAGCAGCAGGCGGTGGAGGAGCTGCAGAAAAAAACACAGGAAAAGGGATTGACCCTCTTCAGAACGCCGACAGGGCTGGCCTTTGCCCCTGTGAAGGAAGGAAACATCATTCCCCCCGATGAGTTCAGCAAACTTCCGGAGGAAGAACGAAAGCGGTTGGAGCAGGAGGTTCAGAGTCTTCAGGAAAGCGCCCAAAAAATGTTTATCAAGGTCCCGGCATGGGAAAGGGAACTTCGGGACAAGATGAGATCCCTGAACCAGGAAGTCTCCACCCTGGCGGTGGGCCCCCTCCTGCAGGAGCTGCGTGAGAAATTCAAGGACGTGCAGGAGGTGGTGGAATATCTCCAGGATGTGGAAAAGGATATGATCGAGAACCTTCACGATCTGCTCCCGCGGGAAAATCCTCAGCAGCAGGGTCCTCCCGGAGCGCAGCAGGATGCGTCGGCCACCCGAAAGTACCGGGTCAATGTGCTGGTGGATAACAGCAAATCCAAGGGAGGCCCTGTTATCTATGAGGACAACCCGACCTATCAGAATCTGGCCGGCCGTATCGAGCATCTGCCTCACATGGGCACACTCCTGACAGATTTCAATATGATCAGAGCCGGTGCATTTCACAGGGCCAACGGCGGCTACCTGGTGCTGGACGCAGTCAAGGTCCTGATGCAGCCTTACTCGTGGGAAGGACTGAAGCGGACCTTGCGGGCAAGAAAAGCCAAGATCGAGTCCCTCGGTGAACTGTACGGGCTAATCAGCACGGTTTCCATCGATCCGGAGCCCATTCCCCTGAATATGAAGGTAGTTCTCATGGGGCCGCCCAATGTGTACTACCTGCTGCAACAGCATGATCCCGAGTTCAGCGAGCTATTCAAGGTGACCGCAGATTTTGACGTCCAGATGAATCGCACGCCCGAAACACAGGAAGAGTTCGGCCGGCTCGTCGGAACCGTCGCACGCCAGGAAGGTCTGCGTCCTCTCGACAGAGGGGCCGTTGCCCGGGTTATCGAGCGAAGTGCGCGCATGGTGGGGGATGCCGAAAGGCTGTCGATTCACATGCAGAGTATCACGGATCTTCTGCGGGAATCGGATTTCTGGTCAGGCAAAAACGGGGGAAACGGCAACGGCACGATCACCGCCGCCGATGTGGATCGGGCCGTGGAGGCATGGGTATACAGATCGGACCGTATCCGGGAGCGGATGCAGGAGGAAATCCAGCGAGGAACCATATTCATCGACACGGATGGCAAGAAGATCGGGCAGATCAATGGACTTTCGGTGATGCAGCTCGGCGGATTCGCCTTCGGGAGACCCAGCCGCATCACTGCCCGCGTACGTCTCGGAAAAGGAGAGGTAGTGGACATCGAGCGAGAGGTGGAGATGGGCGGGCCCATTCATTCCAAGGGCGTCCTGATCCTCTCCGGCTATCTTGGTGCTCGTTTTGCGACCGAACAGCCCTTCTCCCTTTCAGCGAGTCTCGTCTTCGAGCAATCCTACGGCGGAATCGAAGGAGACAGCGCCTCTTCGGCAGAGCTCTATGCGCTCCTTTCCGCAATTGGAGAAATTCCCGTAAAGCAATCGCTCGCCGTTACGGGATCGGTAAATCAGCATGGCATGGTACAGCCCATCGGCGGTGTGAACGAGAAGATCGAAGGGTTCTTCGATACGTGCAGGAGAAAGGGGTTGACCGGCGATCAGGGAGTGCTCATCCCGAAATCTAATGTGAAGCACCTGATGCTGCGAAAGGACGTGGTTGAAGCGGTTCGTGAGGGTAAATTCCACGTGTACCCGGTGGAGACGATCGATGAGGGTATTGAGATCCTGACGGGAATGGCTGCAGGGGTGCAGGATGCGAACGGCAGTTACCCCACGAAGAGCGTGAACGGGAAGGTCCATGCCAGGCTCCTCGAACTGGCGGAGAAGGCGCGGAAATTCAGCGCCCAGCAGTCGGCGCAAGGGGGGAAAGAGTGAACGCAAGGGAAGACAAAGTGACCATTCGACGTATTCTCGTTGCCATGGACCCTTCCTACCGCAGCGTGGGCGCTCTCGATGTTGCGGCCGAGCTCGCTGCAAGACTGGGCGCAGAGTTGAGCGCGGTCTTTGTGGAGGATGCGGACCTGCTCCATCTCGCCGAGCTTCCGTTCGCGATGGAGATAGGCAGCAGGAGCTGCTGTCTCCGGCCTGTGCGGCTGGTGGACCTGGAGAGACAGATGCGGGCCCAGGCCGAAGAGATGCGCAAAGCGCTGGTGGCTGCTGCCGAGCGTTGGGGAGTGACGTGGAGCTTCAGAGTGAGCCGCGGGCCTGTAGCAACGGAAATCCTGACTGCCAGCATGGAGGCGGATCTGGTGATCCTCGGGAAGAGAGGGTGGAGCCTCAGCAGG
The DNA here is from genome assembly GCA_002840535.1 of Deltaproteobacteria bacterium HGW-Deltaproteobacteria-15. Classification (GTDB taxonomy): domain Bacteria; phylum Desulfobacterota; class DSM-4660; order Desulfatiglandales; family HGW-15; genus HGW-15. The sequence goes on from PHBH01000048.1 coordinate 77,176, forward strand.
CGGTTGGGCTCGACCGTCCGGTTCATTATCACACGCGGAAAAGGAATGGCCCTCGTGCTCCAGGAGGGCGCAAAGCTCAAGGTCCCTGTCGTAGCGATCTACAATACCTCGGAGAATGCGGACAAGGTGCTCCAAACCGCCGCAACGCTGGCCGACATGAAGGATGGCAGGCTCATGGTGCTTGTAGTCGCCCCGGACGCGGAGACGGGTAGCGAACTGCACGGGCGTGCGGCGGAGTATCTGAAGAGCCGGGGTGTGGAAGGCCGAGCGAGCGTCCTGATCAAGCCCGGCATTGCACTGTTGGCACATACCGTACATGGGATGGGGCCTGTGGTTTTGCCATGCGAGCAGACCTTTCTCTTCAGTGACGATCTCTGCGAACTTGTGAACTTGACCGAAAACCCGGTGCTGCTCATCAGGTAGTTGCCGGTTGCCGGTCGAAGTTTGAGAGATTTCGGTGAATCCTTGAGAGGGAAGCGATCTCCACCAGATGTACGTGGAATTACGCAATTACTTTTTTCCTCCCATTCTAAATACAGTGGTTCCCCCATTGTCGAAACCCCCTCATCTGGATAAAGTGATTCAGGAACTCTGAATATCGAAGTGATCATGGCTGAGGCTGGATAGAGGACAATGAAATCAGTTACATTCGCGCTCCTCCGGGGAGGGAGGCCTTTATGGAACCAAGAGAACTGGTTGAGGAATTGGCAAAAGCATTGGTAGAGAGGCCGGAAGAAGTTGCTGTGAGCGAATTGAAGGGAGAGCAGGTGACGGTCATTGAACTGAAGGTGGCCAAGGAGGACATCGGGAAGGTCATCGGCAGGGGCGGGAGGATCGCCATGGCCCTGAGGACCATATTGGGGGCGGTTTCGTCCAAGACGAGAAAGAACGTCCTGCTCGAAATAATCGATTGAGGTCCCAGGATCGAGACCCGGCAACGGAGATGAAAGAGGCTCCAGAACGAGAAAAATTCCGAGAACTCCTTTTGCACGAGCGGAACAGGCTGCGGGAATTGCGGGAAGGTCTTGAGGAGTCCTTTCGCGTCCTTCAGCAGCTCGAGCGTGAATTTGAGGTGAACGCTCACAAAAAGAACTTCTCCTTTCCGCTGGAGGAACTGGACACACTGGGAACGGATGAAGCCACCGACCGTGCATTAGGAAAAACCGAAAAAAATTATTATTTCACGCGACGAAGCAGAGGGTGGTATGCTAAAGGCACCCCTGCGTCTAAGCGTCTCATGCGTGCCGTCCACGGGGCGCGAGTTGCGGAAGCAGGTTTCTTGCTGAAGGGGATCAGACACTTGAATGGAGAACGCTATGCTGGATGATATCAAGAAATTACTTCTGGCAGGTCTGGGCGGTGTGGTGTTGACAAAGGACAAACTCGAAGAATGGAAAAAACGGCTGGTGAAGGAAAACAAGATGAGCGAAGGCGAAGCAAAGCGTCTGATAGACGAGTTGAGGGAAGCCGGGGAGAATCAATGGAAGGATATCGAGAAATCCTTTCGTGAGATGATGCGAAAACGATTGGACAGTATGGATGTTGCCGATCAACGGGAACTGGAAAAACTGCGTTCCAGAGTGGACGAATTGGAACTCAGAGTGTCCGCTGTTGAAAAGACAATCGGACCCGCACAGAAACTGCCGTGAAATGGATGAACGATCAGCGGAAACGGCTCATCGACGGACATCCGACGAGGGGAAATGCCGTCTTTGCGGGCTTCCGGTAGGCCGTTCCACAGCTCGCCTGAGCTGGAATGGAAACACGCATTCTTTTTGCTGCAGGGGGTGTCTGTTTGTCTTCCAGGTCCTGTCCGAGAGGCCGGAAGGACCTCCCTCGGATTTCCTTGATACCGATCTTTTTCGGGCTGCGGCTGCCGCCGGTGTGATTCGGAACTACGACGATCCTGCCCCCGAATCTTCCAAGAAAGTATGTTACCCCAAAGAGTTCGTCCAGGAGTGCCACCTCAGAGTAGAGGGAATGTGGTGCATGGCCTGTGCTTTCCTGATCGAGGAAGTGCTTCGGAAGCGGGAGGGCATCGTCGGCGTCGAAGTCCTTTTTTTCAGCGATCTGGTGCGAATCCAATATCTCCCCCATCGAACAAGTCCAGAACTGATTCTTAAAGAAATCACAAAACTAGGCTACGGTGCATTTCTCTTTGAGGACGATTCCGGCGGGTCTCATGAAAAAAAGGATCTGCTGGTAAGATTGGGCGTATCGTCCATCCTGACCATGAACATCATGGGGATCTCCTTCGTAGTGTATGGAGGCTTCTTCCGGGAGCTCGGGGAAAAGGCCATATCATCCATTTCCTACCCTTTGTTGGTCCTCTGTACAGGGGTGCTGCTGTATGGAGGATTGCCGATCCTGAAGCGGGCCGCTGCAGCGCTCCGGCATCGGACGGCGTCCATGGACACATTGATTTCGATCGGTTCACTCTCCGCTTACGGGTACAGCCTCTTCAGCATGAGCCAGGGGAGCGTTCATCTCTATTTCGATACGGCAGCTATGCTGATTACACTGGTTCTCCTGGGGAGGTTCATTGAACTTCATGCGAGGGATAGAGTCACGCAGGGCATCCATGAAATGCACCTTCTGGCGCGACAAAAAGTTCGTTTGATGCTGGACGGCAGGGAAAGATGGGCAGCGCCGGATCTGGTCCATGCAGGAGATCTCATTCAGGTCAGGAAAGGGGAGAGATCGGCTGTTGACGGGCGAATTGTATGCGGCCGTACCATGGTGGACGAGTCTTTCCTGACAGGGGAGAGCCGCCCACTCCGAAAATCCGAAGGGGAAATCATAACCGGCGGCAGCCTTCTTCTCGGGAACACCGTAGAAATGCATGCAGTCTCTGAGGGAAGCTCGAGCACGCTGAGCCAGATGATGCAGATTCTTCAGGATGCGTTAAGCCTCAAGGACCCGATTGAACTGTTTGCCGACCGCGTGACCCGCCTGGCCGTGCCGGCCGTACTGCTCCTTGCTTCCGCCACGGCAGCGATCCTCGTCGCTGCCGGCGCGACCTGGTCCGATTCCCTGCTGCGGGCCGTTACCGTGCTGGTGATCGCCTGCCCCTGCGCCCTGGGGATCGCGACCCCCCTGGCCAGAGTGGCTTCCCTGGGATCCGCTCGAAAGAAAGGGATCCTTATTGCAAAGCCGGGTGCTTTGGAGAGAGCCAGGGATTTGCAGGCCATTGTTCTGGACAAGACGGGAACGGTCACAGAAGGCCGATTTGGTCTCCAACACATGATCATGGAAGAAGGAACGAGCCATGAGGAAGGGCTGGTAAGGGCATGCTCCGTGGAATCCGAATCCGAACACTTCATTGCAAGGGAGATCCTGGAAAAGGCCAAGGCTCTCTCTCTAACATGGGTCAAGTGCAAGCATGCCGAGTGTGTCGAGGGGCAGGGAGTGTGCGGAGAGGACAGGGGCAAGGAGGTTCTTGTCGGGAATCGGTCCCATATCGGGTCCAGGGGATGGTCCATTCACCCTGCTCTGGAGCGGAAGGCCACGGAATTCGAAAGGGCAGGGCAGACGGTAGTGTTCGTGGCGTGGGACGGACGAGCCAGGGGTCTCTTTTCGTTTGGTGACACTATCAGGGAAGCCGCAAACGGCACGATTGCCGCTCTCCGATCCAGAGGATTGGAGGTATGGCTTGTCTCCGGCGATTCACAAGAAACGACCGCAGCAGTTGCCAGGGGGCTGGGTATCAAAAACTACGCGGGGCAGGCGCTCCCCATGGACAAGGTCGAGATTGTGCGTGCTCTACAAGCCGCGGGCAAGCGTGTGGGAATGGTAGGAGACGGGATCAACGACGCGGCCGGATTGGCCCAGGCTGATGTGGGATTTGCTCTGGCGGCAAAAAGCAACCTCCTCCAGCAGGCGAGCGATGTCACGATTATTTCCGCGGATCTGAAAAAGGTGATCGACGCTCTGGATTTTTCGGCCTTCCACAACCATGTGGTGCGGCAGAATCTCTTCTTTTCATTCCTCTACAACGGCATTGGCATTCCCCTTGCGCTGAGCGGATATCTAAACCCCGTCCTCGCAATCCTCGCCATGTTCGCAAGCAGCCTCACCGTGATCGGCAACACGATCAGGATCACTAGAAGAAAGTAAGCAGTAGGCAGTAAGCAGTAAGCAGCAAAACCAACTGAGAAATGTAAAAGTTCGGTCCAACAGCAATCTGGATTCCGGCTTCCGCCGGAATGACGGAAATAGGAACACTGAAGAATGAATGGATGTCCGTTGCGTCCCCGACTCTTACATCAAGCTAACTATATCGGTCTGTCCTTTCGCTTCTTACTGCCTACTGCCTACTGCTTACTGCTTACTGCTCACTTCTTTTATTCCGTCGGAAACGTAAGTTTTGCCCCAAACCAGCCAATCGCGGTGGTGAGAGCGAAAAGACAGATCACGAGAAGCAGATAGATGACACCCCCTAAATCCAGGTTGCTGAGGATTTCGGGGTTTTGGATTCTCCAGACGAAGAGGAGAATCTCCAATGGGAGAAGCAGGAATGAAAGGATCTGCTTCATGACCACAGCGTGAATCCATTTGGCAAAGTAGTTGAGCCACCAGGTATAGAACCCGGTAGCCATGGTGATCGGGGTGAAAAAAATGGCGGCGCCCAGGCAGTGCAGCGCAGTGACCTCAAAAGAGCGTATTCCCGTAGCAAGGTAGAGGAGGACGAAAGCGGGGACGGCAAGAGTAAAGGAGATGGGAAAATGAACGGTCATCGGATGGGGGTGTCTTCTGAGCATGGGCACCCTGGTCAGGATCCATTCGAGAGCCGGCGGCAGCTTTCGTTCAACCGGTTCTTCCTTCAGGGTGCCGACCTCAGGATATCTTTCCAGCACTTCCAGTGTATGGGGCGCCGCCTTGATATCGTGCGTGAGATCGTTCCCGGCATTGTGCCTGTTCATGTGGCGGCCGCTCTTCCAGAGCTTGCTCTGTGTGACATCGTAGATCTTGCCCATGTGGGCTATATAGGCGGGCCTGCCTTCTTTCCCATTGCATTTCCTCAACTCGTCCAAATCGATTTCCTTAGCCATTTCCACCTCATGTAATCTGTTAGAAAAGTGTTAGTGCAGATTCTAATTCAGCTTTCGTCTTTTTCCATATACTATTCGTGCAGAGGGATGTCCATTAGGGACCCATCACCCGAAAATACGGTAAATACCTGATTTAGCCTTTTGCTAAACCATGGCACTCTCAGGGCCACCTGAACCCTGGATGGGAGAAGCCATCCCATCCGCATCCCGATTCTGCCGGTTTCACCGGAGGAAAGCGCTTCCGATCTGCTCATGGATAAGAGCTCTTTTGTCAAAAGGATGTTTGAAGATATAGCCTTCTCCTACGATCTTCAAAACAGTGTTCTTTCTCTTCGAAGGGACATATCGTGGAGAAGGATTCTTGCCCGTTCCCTCGGCGCGTCATACAGGGGCTTGATCCTGGATGCGGCCACAGGCACATCGGAGGTTGCAATCGAGATTTGCAGGCAGAATGGAAGCGCAAAGGTCGTAGGCGTCGATATCTCGCCCAGGATGCTGGGGATTGCCAGTGAAAAGATCCGGGCGAGGCAATTGGATAATCGAATACACCTCGGGCTGGGAGACGGCCGCACGCTTCCATTCAAAGACGGGACTTTCGACGCAGTCAGCATAGCATTCGGGCTTCGCAATATCGATGAAAGAAAAAAGGCGCTGGCGGAGTTCGGGAGGGTCCTGAAGCCCGGCGGGCAGTTGCTCATCATGGAATTCGGTTACCCTGAAGATCCGCTCCTGCGCATAATTTACGGCTTCTACTTTCATTATGTGCTTCCGCCGCTGGGGAACAGGCTTTCCAGAACGGATTATGCGTACTCCTATCTGGTCGAATCCGTGCGATCCTTCCCGGGGAAAGAGGCCTTCCTGAAGGAGATGGGAGACGCCGGGTTTAGACACCTCGGAACAAGGAAACTCACCTTCGGCATTGCCGTCATTTATAGTGGAGTGAAGCGAGAGAAGGACCTGTGAAAGTCAACTGGCCGGAGAAGATATGGGTGAACAGCCCGATGCGGCTCATGGTGCAGAAGTGGGAGACCCGCTTCTTTCAGGGGCTGCATGACATGCCGCCGGGCGCCGCCTGCCTCGAGATCGGCTGCGGCCGCGGCGCGGCAGTACCATTGATTTCCAGGTGGTTCAGCCCTCGCCGGATCGATGCCCTTGACATCGATCCGGAAATGGTCCGGCGAGCCATGGGCAGGCGAAGGGGAACAACTCCTCACGGCCTGATCATGGCAGCGGACGCACAGGTGCTTCCATACCGGGATCAATGCCTCGATGCGGTTTTCAATTTCGGCATTATTCATCATCTCGAAAGGTGGAAGCTCGGACTCGAGGAGATTGCGAGGGTGCTGAGAAAAGGCGGCAGGTTCTATTTTGAAGAAATCTATCCCCCACTTTATGCCAACCGCCTTTTGAGACATGTTGTGGCCCATCCCCGGGAAAACCGCTTCCATGGGCCGGAGTTCCGGGCCGCAATGGATCATGTCGGTCTGGATCTCCTGCAGGGGTATCACGAGAGCCGGTTTGCAATTCTGGGAGTGGCGGTGAAAAGGTGAATCCTCCAACGGGAACCGTGCTGCAGAAGAGCGAAATCGAACGTCCACGATGGATGCTGCTGCTGGCTCTTTCGAGAACGCCCCACGCCATCCTGGATATGGCCGCGCCGGGACTTTCAGGACTGTTGCTGCTGGACGCATTCCCGCCGTTGCAGGTCGCCATTCTGGGGCTCTTCACTGTGTTTGCAGGCTATACATCGGTATACGCGCTCAATGATCTCATGGATTGCCGCTCGGACAGCGCCAGGATCAAGCTGGCCGGATACGGCGGGGCGGAGAGCTACCTCGACAGTGTGATTGTGCGTCATCCCGTGGCACGGGGGATTCTGGATTTTCGAGAAGGTCTCTCGTGGTCCGCTGCATGGGCCTGCCTTGCCCTCGCAGGGGCCTATGCGCTCGATCCCGTCTGTGCTCTGATTTTTCTGGGAGGCTGCCTGCTGGAGGCGATCTATTGCCTGATGTGGCGGGTCAGCCATTTTCGTGCGATCGTGAGCGGTGCAGTGAAATGCTCCGGGCCGGTCGCTGCCGCTTTTGCGCTGGTTCCCGAGCCTCCCTTCACTTTTCTGATTGTATTGTTCCTCTGGATTTTTTGCTGGGAAATCGGAGGCCAGAACATCCCTGCCGATTGGTCGGAAATTGATGATGACAGGCGGCTGCAGGCAAAAACCATTCCGGTTCGTCTTGGCCCGCGGATGGCCGGTATCGTGATGTTTAGTTTGCTGGTGGCTACCGTTCTGCTGTCACTCCTGCTGGTCTTTATGCTGCCGATGGAGAACAGGGCAGCCTGTGCAATGTTGTTCCTGACAACGGGCGGTTTTTTCCTCCTTCTGCCCGGTGTTCGTCTCTTACGGTCCAGGAATCCCGTTGATGCCATGGCCCTGTTCAACCGATCCAGCCTCTACCCCTTTGTTCTCCTGATAGCCGTTGCAGTCAAGATCCTGGTCTCCTGAGCACGCCGGCTTTCCTACTGCCCATCCCTTGACAGTTTTAATCTTCAGCTTATCTTTTTTAAGCATTTCAAACCCTTTCTGAGACGAATCCCCTGAATGTGAAATGAGTCTTCATCACACGGGTGACGTGGTGGGAATATCCGTCTTTATAGGGATGGAGGATAAGTTGATTGAGCAAGAAGAAAAAGATCTGATCAGAGGCCCGGTTTGCGAACCGATAATCGCCAATCCGGATCGAGACGAGGATGAAGGGTACAGTCGTGCGCCCGAGGATCTCTATTTTCAGGAAATGACGCGATTTTCTGTACTTACCGCAGAACAAGAGGTGGAAATCTTCAAACGCATAGAACTGCAGGAAGCCCGGTTGTTCTACCTGATGGTCCGCTACCTGCACCTTCTGCGTGAAAATATCCGTGCCTTGAACTTTGAAGAAAATGACCGGGGTTATGGGAGCCTTTTGCGCCTTAATCCTGCCCATGAGAAATGGCTGTTTTCACCGATCCCGGTCCGTCTCAGCGCAAGAAGGGACAGAGTTCTTCAGAAGTTGCAGGAGGCATTTCGTGAGCTCGGCATCACGGATAAGGAAGTGGATTTTTTCGTGGAGAAACTTTCTCTTCTCCTCAAGAAACTGGAACTTCAGGGAATGAAAATAGAGTGCGCAGGCGAGCATCCCTGTGAGGACCTCAAACGACTCCTTGACGCTCAGTATGAACTCAAAGAAGCACGAAGGAACATGATCGAAGCCAATCTCCGGCTTGTTCGCAGCATAGCCGTGAAGTATGCCCGGCACAGCATTCCCATTCTGGACGTCATTCAGGAAGGCAATCTCGGATTGATCAGGGCAGTGGAGAAGTTCGACTATCGAAGGGGATGCAGATTCAGTACCTATGCGATCTGGTGGATCCGACAGGCGGTCAGTCGGGCGGTCCAGAGCCATGGCCAGCCGGTTCGCATTCCCGCACACATTATGGAAGAGGTTCAGAGGGCCAAAAGGACATCCAAGCAGGCAGCGCGAGAAATGGGGCGGACGCCCACCAAGGAGGAGATAGCCTGGATGATGGAGATTTCTGTCCAGGATCTCGAGGGTGTCCTGGAAGCGATGCGGAACCGTGCGATCTCACTGGACATGCCCGTTGGCGACAGCGAGACGGAAATGAAGCACTTCATGGCGGATACGGACTCCCTCACCCCTGAAGAGTCATTCATTCGAAACAATATGGACGCCCAGACACGGGACCTCCTGAAAGTCCTTACCACGCGGGAGCAGACTATCCTCAGGAAACGCTTCGGCATCGATGGCGGCAGAGAGCAGACCCTGCAGGAACTCTCAGAGGAATTCGGTGTGACCAGGGAACGTATACGGCAGATCGAAAGAAAAGCCCTTGCAAAGCTACGGCGCTTCAGGCGGATTCTCGATCCCGATCGATACGAAGAGGAACTGCAGATCTTGCAGGGTTGAGAATCAGTTGTCCGCCAGCAACGGTTCGGCATAGGGACTCTCAAACCAGAGACTTCTTCCCGGCTCTGACTCGATGAGTGTCTCCGTCATGAAGAGCAGCACAAGAATGAGAGTCCCCTCGTCAACTTCGAAATCATCCCAGCCTCTTGATTGCATCTCGATATTCATCTCGTCGAGACTCAAGGAGGCTTCCTCGGCAATGATCGAGCCAAGATCTCTGATGCATGCTGGAATCCGGTCGAGGGGGATTCCCTTGCTCGATAGCTGCTCCACCAGGTTCCTGACGTTGCTGTTCATCGGAGCCCCCACTTTTCAGCTTGCGATGCGTCTGCATCGGCTGGTTTCGCCTTCCGGAGCTTGATCCCCCGGTTCCGGCCGCAGTTTCTCGAGTTCCGCCGTGGAGGCATACCCGTTTAATCCATTTCCGGATTGATCTCCCGGAAAATGGTTTCCTTGATATCAGGATAGGTCCCGGCGAATGAGGGTAACGTTTGCTCCAGAAACCTGTTCAGCGCAGCAATCTCCAGTTTGATTTTATCGATCTCGGCTTTCATTTCCATAAGGCGGGAATCGGTCAAGTCGCCGGACATGCGCAGTGCTGTACCCATCCGATCGATTTCCTTTTGTAGTGCAACCAGGTTCATCCCTTAGTCACCTCGTTCCTCCACTCTCCCTCGAGCAAATTTTCTATTACTCATGCCTTTGCAGGGGTCCGGTTACAATAGGGCAGTTCATGTATTTTCCCGGTAGGTTATTGAATTGACTAAGTACCTGTGATGGTTAAAGCAGGCGAATACCCCTGAGGACCTTGTGGAATACAGGATCTGGCTTATTGGTGAGAACAGAGGGTAGTCAGTAGAATGTGGGGTGTGGGCCGGCCGCTGGTCGCCTGAGAGCCAGTGTAAACAAGTGGCCTTAAACACAGGGGGTTCTCATATGTTTGGCAAGAGATTCAATCTATTCAGACTAATGGGTTTTCAGGTGCGGATCGATCTCAGCTGGATTTTTATCGCCGTTCTGATTTCCTGGTCCCTGTCCACCGGCTTTTTCCCGTTTTATTACCAGGGTCTCAATACGGGTACGTATTGGATCATGGGAGTGGTGGGAGCATTGGGCCTGTTTTTGTCGATCATCGTCCATGAGTTTTCTCATTCGCTCGTGGCGAGGAAATACGGAATGCCGATGAAAGGCATTACCCTTTTCATTTTCGGCGGCATGGCTGAAATGGGGGACGAACCCCCAAGCTCCAAGGCGGAGTTTATGATGGCGGTGATCGGCCCGATTTCGAGCATTGTGATCGCCGGAATTTTCTATGGCGTCTACGCGGCAGGCGGTGGATTGATTCCGCAGGCGGTAAACGGAGTGATCGGGTATCTCTCGTTCATCAATGCGATTCTGGCTGCTTTCAACATCATCCCGGCATTCCCTCTCGATGGAGGAAGGGTGCTCCGCTCTCTTCTCTGGGGCATCAAGGGCGACCTCCGATGGGCCACGCGCATCAGCTCTTTCATCGGCTCAGCTTTCGGAATCCTTCTGATCTTCATGGGGATTGTCAGTTTTTTTTCAGGAAATTTCATCGGCGGCATGTGGTGGTTTCTGATAGGGATGTTTCTAAACAGCGCCGCGAGGATGTCCTATCAACAGCTCCTTACCCGAAGGGCGCTTGAAGGCGAATCGGTCAGCCGCTTCATGACAAAAGACCCTGTCACGGTTTCGCGGTCCACAACACTGGAAAGCTTCGTGAATGATTATGTCTACCGCTACCAGCACAAGATGTTCCCGGTGGTGAGCGACTCGGATCAGATGGACGGCTGTATTACAACCGCCGAGATCAAGGCGATCCCGCGGGAGGAGTGGAAGAGCAAGAGGGTGGGCGATATCCTGAAACCCTGCTCCACCGACACGGTCATCCCGGCAGAAACCGATGCCGTGAAAGCCCTTTCCCTTATGAACCGCACAGGCTCGAGCAGATTGCTCGTGGTGGAAGGCAACCGGCTTGCCGGCGTGATATCGCTCAAAGACATGCTGAAGTTTCTGTCTCTGAAAGTGGAGATGGACGCATGAAACAGAAAAGAGAGGAATGAGGGTTCCGTTGCTGAAAAGGTGGTGAGGCTCTCACCAAGCCCGGTGCTGACCATTCCGGCGCCACCCCCTGAGAAAGAAGCATGATAGGACTATGAAAAATTCTGAACACACACAGAGGACCGACATAAAGTCGCCCACCATAAAGACGATGATGATTCCCCTGAGCTTATGCGCCAGGGTGGAGGAGGGTGCAAACCTCCACGATGCGATCGCGGTGTTGTACGATACCCACACAAGGGATCTACAGAGCTCTTACAGGTCCAGGGCCATCCTGGTTTTCAACCGCGAGAATCGGATCGTCGGAAAAATCGATCCCCTTGATCTTATCGCAGGAGTGGAGGATGGATACAGGAGGATAGGGGATCTCAAGTCCATCTCCCATATGGGGTTCACACGGGAGTTCATGAAGATGATGATCGACAGCCACAGGCTGTGGCAGGATCCTTTAACGGACATTTGCAGGAAGGCAGCCAGCCGGAAGGTCGGAGATATCATGAGCAAACCCGGCCCTGAAGAATTCGTGGAGGAAGAGGACTCCCTCGCTGAGGCGATTCACCGGCTGGCACTGGGGCATCTCCCGTTCCTGATTGTGAAAAAGGACGAAAAGGTTACGGGAATTCTGCGGATGGACGACATCTTCGGGAGGATCTGCGATGAAATCCGCAGATGCGAGCCGTGATTTAGGGAGAGTAAGCAGTAAACAGTAAGCAGTAAGCAGTTCCGGAAAAGACAGAATGGATCAACCCCCTCGCCTTTCAGCGTCCCAGCTTGGCTCAGCCGTGGAAAGGCAAGGGCAGAGAGCATAGCGCATAGCGAAGAGGCCCAGATGCAGGATGGGTAGAGCGCAGCGAAACCCATCAGCAGAGTTCGCGCAGTTCCAGTCTTGTAATCTGGAGCAAGTCCTCCTTGCGACTTAGCTTGTCCCAATCAGAAGAAATCGCAACCAGGAGGTTCCTCCAGAGAGAAGGATACTCGCCCTCTACTTCCCCAGCCGCCTCCACAACAGGTTGCTCAAAAATGCCCAGATGCAAGTTGTGCTTTCTCAATCCGGCTATTTGTGGCAGCGCCCGATGACGGGGACCCACCCGAAGGGGTGGGGAGTCCGTGGCCCTTGACGGACAAGTCTTGAGGAGTGAGGCGTACATTATAGTACGCCGCAACGACGAGGGACGAGGGCAACATAGCAGATGGGCGTTTTTCAGCAACCTGCTTAATCCAAGAAGATCGTCCCGCGAGGCTTGTCCAGAGCCAGCAGCAGAAGCAGATATCTCTTGAGCTTCTTGGTAATCAGGAATTCGTTTCTCACGCGGCGCTTCCCGTTCTCACCAAGACGCATTGCCAGCTCCGGCTGGTTGAGAAGCGATCGGATGGCAAGGCTTGCCCCTTCCACTGTATGAACCAGGAGGCCGGTGTGACCGTCGATGATCTGAGCCGGTATTCCTCCCACGGCACCGCCGATGACCGGTCGACCCTTCCAGAGCGCCTCGGCAACCGTCAGGGCGAACCCCTCCTTCAATGATTTTTGAAGGATCACCTGGGATCCGCGTTGAAAGGCATTGATCTCCAGCGGAATCGAAGGACTGAAAAGAAGGATGTGAATGTCGGGGTCGTTCCCGGCTTCATTGCGGACAAGTTCGAGGATTTTGTCCGACTCAGGATCGTCGGCAGCCTTGTCGCCTACGAGAAGAAGTCTGCAATCCACATACTTTCTGGCCAGCTTGAAGGCTTGCACCACTCCCACAGGATCCTTCCAGGGATCATATCTCGAAATCTGGGTCACAACGGGTTTGTCTCTCGGAATGCCGTATTTTTCAAAAACCCCGTCGATGTAGGATTCTTCGAGGTCCCTGTTCTTGTCATCCAAAGGGTCAATGGCCGGAAAAAACTGATACTGGGGAATGGCCAGCTCGGGTGAGAAGAGAGGGGAAGTAAAAATTGCAGCGTCGTACTTTTCAATGGTGGGCCTCAAGAACTGCCACAACTGCGCATTGGGACGGGAAAGATCGATGTGGCAGCGCCAGACCCATCGGTTCTTCATGTTGCTCTTGTGAAGGATCATGGCCGCAGGCTGCGGATCATGGATGACGATCAGGTCTTCCTCAAATATGAACTCTTTCGCGTTCATCCGATTGACCGAGAGATATTTTTCGAACTCGTCCTCCGAGAAAATCTGGGCCTTTCCCTGGAGTCCGTTGTGAAAGCTCTTCGTGATCTCATAGAACGGCTCATCCCCCTTGATGACTTCCCACGACACCTTAACGCCGAGCTCATTCAAAAGGGGAACGATTCGATGCAGCATCTCCGCCACTCCACCACCCACTGCAGTGGAGTTGACCATCTTGATGGTTCGCCCGCCCACGTGAGAGGCGAGGATGGTCAGTTCCTCGATCACATCCGGTCCCACCACTTCTCTGTAGTCAAACAGATTTGCACCGTCCATAGTTACCCTGGTTTCTCCGGTTTCTTGGTTTATTTGGTTTATTTGGGTTTCTCTGGTTTGTTTGGTTTGTTTGGTTTACAGAAAATCAAAAAGAAATGCGGTGTCGTGGATTTCTTTAACTAAACGAACCAAACAAACGAGATAAACCAACTAACCGTTTAAGTGTTCATCGACCATATGAATGATTCTCGATCGCAAATCTTCAAGGGTATGGACATGGATATCGATTCTTTTGATCCTGGCCGCCAGTTCGGCCAGCCCAAGGCTTTTTTCGATCCAGGTGGAAAAATCGTCGGTCTCCAGTTTCGTTTCCAGTCTCGATTCTATGAAATGGTAATACAGGGAATCTCTGCTGATCGCAGAAAGAAGGTCACGAAACGAACTGAGGTCATAGGCGAACTTGTCGGTGAGATAGATGAATCTCTGAACATCGTGGAGAAAGAAGGGATCGTCGGCTTTCTTGTCGAACGCGGCGGGCTTCAACGTGCGGTAGTTCTCGATGATGTGCACCAGACGTTGCCTGAGACTCTCCACCGAAGAATACTCCCTGAAATCCACGGCCATGATCTTTTCGGCGAGCGCATTTTCACCAAGACTCCTCAATACCCAAACCGCGAAGTCGCTGTTATAGGGGGCTCGAACCTCCCGCAGTTTGTGAAGCGCCGAAAAGGTGTGGTTGAAGATGGAGGATTCCGTGCATGTCCTTATCAGGTCAAGGAGTTCGGGAAGGGTATACGCCCGTTTTCCGGTCAGCACCTCCAGCGAAGCGCTGGAACGAAACTGCAGCACATCTCTCACGATTACCCCCTCTTCAAGTAGATCACCCCAAGGGGCGGCAAGGTCAGATTGAGCGAATGAGGGAATCCATGGAATGGAACCGGCGAGGCCTGAATCCCTCCCATGTTGCCCTGGCCGCTTCCGGAGTACCCCGTTGCGTCGCTGTTCAAGACCTCTTTCCAGAAGCCGCCGGAGGGCGCCCCCACCCTGTAATTCTGGCGCGGAACCGGCGTGAAATTGCAGGCAACGATAATGGGATCTTCTTCCCCGTCCATTCTCATGAGGCTTACCGTGCTCTGTTGCGAGTCGCTGCAATCGATCCACCGGAAACCCGACGGATCGAAGTCGACTTGGTGGAGGACTTTCTCTCTTCTGTAAAGGCCATTCAGATCGCTCACCCACCGCTGAAGCCCTGTGTGAAGGGGTGAGTCGAGAAGATTCCATTCCAGGCTCGCCTCGTGATACCACTCACTCCATTGGCCGAACTCCCCTCCCATGAAGATGAGCTTTTTGCCGGGCTGCGCATACATGTAGCCGAAAAGCAGCCTGAGGTTGGCAAACTTCTGCCAGTCGTCGCCCGGCATCTTTCTGATGAGCGAGCCTTTGCCGTAAACGACTTCGTCATGGGAAAGAGGGAGTACGAAGTTTTCATGGAAGGCGTAGAGCATCCGGAAGGTCAATCTGTCATGGTGAAACTTTCGGTGAATGGGGTCCTTGCTCATGTAATCCAGGGTATCGTGCATCCAGCCCATGTCCCATTTCATACCGAACCCCAGTCCACCTACGTACGTGGGCCGCGAGACCATGGGCCATGAAGTGGATTCCTCCGCAATCGTCTGCGCATCCGGGAATTCCCTGTATATATCTTCGTTGAAACGGCGCAGGAACTGGATGGCTTCCAGGTTCTCCTTGCCTCCATACTTGTTAGGGATCCATCCCCCCTCGCTTCGTCCGTAATCCAGATAGAGCATGGAAGCGACGGCATCGACGCGGAGCCCGTCGGCATGGTACTTCTCAAGCCAGAAGAATCCACTGCTGCATAAGAACCCCCTGACCTCGTTTCGGGAATAATTGAATATGAAGCTATCCCAGTCGGGGTGGATGCCCTGTCGGGGATCCTCGTGCTCATAGAGATGGGTGCCGTCGAAAAACCCGAGCCCGTGCTCGTCCGTAGGAAAGTGAGAGGGTACCCAGTCCAGGAGCACTCCGATCCCGTGCTGGTGAAAACGGTCAATCAGAAACATGAGATCCTGGGGGGTTCCAAAACGGCTTGAAGGCGAAAAATATCCCAGGGACTGATATCCCCAGGACCCGTAGAAGGGATGTTCCATAATAGGAAGGAATTCCACATGAGTGAACCCCATCTTCTGCACATACTCCGGGAGATAGTTCGCTATCTCGCGATAAGTGAGGAACCGATTTCCCTCTTCCGGAACCCTCCTCCACGAGCCGAGGTGAACCTCATAAATGGAAATCGGCGCCTGGCCTCGGTTCTTTTCCCTTCTTCCTCCCATCCATTCCTGATCTTCCCAGGAATAATCGAGATCCCAGACGATGGATCCGGTGTGCGGAGGCGTTTCCCCATGGAAAGCAAAGGGGTCGGCCTTGTCTGCGCGGTACCCGTTGTATTTTGAGGCCACATGGTACTTGTATTTGGCACCTTTGCCTAAGCCTGGGATGAATCCCTCCCAAATCCCGGATTGACCCCTTGGTCTCAGATCATGGGTTGTCTTGTCCCACCCATTGAAATCACCAAAAACGGTCACGCGCTCCGCATTCGGCGCCCAGACCGAGAAGGAAACGCCTTCCGCTCCCTGATGATTCGCGAGATGGCTGCCCAACTTGTTGAACAGATGCAGATGGGTTCCCTCATTGAAGAGATACAGGTCCTCTTCGCTCAAAAGGGTGTGCTCATACCATACAGGTCCATTCGATTTTCTTGCCTCCACTGCGTCACTCCCCCTTTCGGTAAATCCGAATATCGACTCGCTCTTATCTATTTTCCCCGGACATGAATCCCAAAAGCCCCTTGAAAGGGATCTTCAGCCACTCCGGTCGATTGTTCAATTCATAGCCCATCTCGTAAACCGCCTTTTCCAGAAGAAATGTGTCGAGAAGCATCTGGAGTTCCTCCCGGGTGGAAGGGAGAAATTTTCCGGTTTCGGCCGCCGTCAGGTATGCTCTCAAAAAAACTCTGCAAACCCATTGCACCCACAAATTCAAACACTGCTCGAAATAGTCCATGTCGTCCGGGTTCACGACCCCATGGGTCTGCTGTGCGAAAAGCGCGGAATAGCCGGCGTACTGAAAGGAGCGAAGCATCCCTGCCACATCCCTCAGGGGCGAGCGCTTCAGTCTTCTCTCCGACAGGGGTCTTGCAGGCTCGCCTTCGAAGTCTATGATCACAAAATCCTTGCCGGTATACAGAACCTGTCCCAGGTGAAAGTCGCCGTGGCACCGGATTCTGCGGGCGGTGATTCTCATGCGCGTAATGGCGCGGAAGCGTTCAAGTATGGGGCCTTCGAGAGCGAGGACCTTCACTGCGTCGGATTTCAGGGACAGGGGAAGGTCTTTGATCTGTCTTCTGAGGGTATTGAAAACGCGGCCGTTCAGGTTTCGCAACGACTGATAGAGGGAGCGCTGGTACAGTGTTGAGAAGCCCTCCGGAGTGAATTCGGGATTCTCGCGCTCCGATGCCAGAATGGAATGCAGTTCCCCGGTTCGGGACCCCAGACGACGGGCGGGCTCGATAAAAGGACCCACCGCTTCAAAGGCTCCCTGAGGCAGTTCCTCCTCGTCTCCGGACCATGCCAGCGGCTTCTCGGGGAAGGGGATCTCCTCCATCGTTTTTCTTTTTGCCGCGGCCATCTCCAGGAATCCCCGCAGCACATCCTGAACATAGGTCCATGCATCGCCCTGGTTGGGAACGAATTCCACAAGGCCGGCCAGATTCATCGAACCCTTCTTGCCCTTGTCATACTCCAGGGATCCCAGTACGGCCGGGACAAAATCGCAGCCTTTCTCGGTCAGAAACCGTCCGATCTCGAGATCCGGATCCATCCCTTCCTCCAATAGCCGAACGAGCTTGAGGATAAAACGCTTCCCATAAACGATCGAGGTGTTGGTCTGCTCCGCCTTGATCAGGGCGGGCTCCAGGGACTCGGCTTCCCGCAATGCGGAGGCAAGATGTTTTGCGGGTTGCGCCACAATCCTGCCTTCCGCCGCCCTCACGTGCCTCGGCTTGGATAAAAAATCGAGCAGGGCTTCGCTCGCAGAGCGATCTACCGAGGCATCGAAGAGAATCCCCTCTCTGCCGTCTGCATGTTTCAACCTTGTAATCACTGCCTGCGGGTAATCGGCAATGACTCTCTCGGCCTGCTCTCCCTCTGCCTTCATGAGGGGGAGGAGATAGGTTTCTCCCTCTCCATCCCTGTACTCTACCTGAATCAGACTGAGAGTGAGAGCTTTTATTGCATGCTCAAGAGAGAGCATCTCCCGGAAAACGGCTGTTCGAACAGAGCGGGCTTTGCTCCTGAACCAGCGGCTTCTTTGGAGAAAATCGGGCAGAACCTTCTCTATGGATTCACGGTCGGCTTTTTGGAAGGGAAGATCCTCCTTTCCCGAGAGCGGAACAAGCGGGAGATCCTGCCTGCTGGAAATTTCGATCATGCCCCCGACCTTTTTCGAAGGTTCCAGGCAAAACCAGTAAAAACCATGGGGACCGAACGAGAGGGGGAGAACGTTTTCCTTCATGAGGGGGAACGTAACTCTGCCAAACATCTCCACGGGCACCCTTCCGGCAAAGGAGGAAAGGTCCAGCTCCGTATACTGCACGAAGCGGGAGAGGTTGGCCGCGACCAGGACGTGCTCGTCCTGATAGGATCTGACATAAACGAGGACTTTGTAGTTATCCGGATCCAGAAACTGAATGCTCCCCCTGCTGAATGCCCTGTATCTCTTCCTCAGGAGAAAAAGGCGCTTCATCCACCAGAGAAGAGATTGCGGATTCGCCTGCTGCGCCTCTACGTTGATGGTTTCATAATGGTACTCCGGGTCGGTGATCAGAGGGAGGTACAGCTTCTGGGGATTGGCGCGGGAAAAACCCGCATTCCGATCCGCACTCCACTGCATGGGCGTTCGCACGCCGTTTCGGTCCCCCAGGTAAAAGTTGTCTCCCATCCCGATTTCATCTCCGTAGTAGAGAATGGGGGTTCCGGGCATGGAGCAGAGAAGACTGCTCATGAGCTCGATCCTTCTGCGATTGTTGGCCAGGAGCGGGGCAAGTCGCCTCCTGATTCCCAGGTTGACCCTCATCCTGGGGTCCTGGGCATAGACGCGGTACATGTAATCCCTTTCCTCGTCCGTGACCATTTCCAGGGTGAGTTCGTCATGGTTGCGCAGGAAGATGGCCCATTGGCAGCATTCGTCGACGGCAGGGGTCTGCTCCATGATGTCTACGATGGGGAAGCGGTTTTCCATGCGAATGGCCATGAACATCCTGGGCATCAATGGGAAGTGGAAGGCCATCTGCGCTTCGTCCCCTTTTCCGAAATAGGCTGCAGCATCTTCCGGCCACTGGTTGGCTTCGGCCAGCAGAATCCGGTTTGCATGCTTCGCGTCGACGTGGGCTCTCATTGTCCTGAGAAATTCGTGTGTCTCGGGAAGATTTTCGCAGTTGGTCCCTTCTCTCTCGAAGAGGTAGGGCACGGCATCCAGCCGCAACCCGTCCACGCCCATGTCGAGCCAGTAGTCGAGGAGATTGAGGATGGCCTTCCTCACGTGAGGATTGTTATAGTTCAGATCGGGCTGGTGGGAGTAGAAGCGGTGCCAGTAATACGCTTTCGCCACCGGGTCCCAGGCCCAATTCGAAGATTCGAAATCCTGAAAAATGATGCGCGCTTCCTCGTAACGAACAGGGGTATCGCTCCATACATAGAAATCTCTCCACCTGCTTCCGGATTTGGCCCGGCGCGCGCGTTGGAACCAGGGGTGCTGATCCGAGGTATGGTTTACCACCAGTTCCGTGATCACGCGCAGGTCACGCCTGTGGGCTTCCCGGAGGAAATTCCTGAAATCGCGCAACGTGCCGTATTCGGGATGAATGGATCTGTAATCGGCAATATCATAGCCGTCGTCCTTGAGAGGGGAAGGGAAGAAGGGAAGCAGCCAGAGCGCGGTCACCCCAAGATCCTGAAGATAGTCCAGCCCAGAGGTCAAACCCTTGAAATCGCCGATGCCGTCGCCGTCGCTGTCACAGAATGCCTTTACGTGAAGCTGATAGACCAGTGCGTCTTTGAACCACAGCGGTGGGGGCCCGTTCTGTTTCATAATCGATCCCTGTCTCTACATGAAATAGTCGAAATCTCTCTCCGTCCTTAAACGCCGGCGCACGCGGAACACTTGAGCCGGAGAAACCCTGGGGTCCAACTCGACATAGTTCCTTGCTCCATGCCAGAGGAACCGTCCCTCGCCCAAAAGGTCGTGCATCTGATACCCCTCCCGCGACTCGAGCCCCATCTCCTCGGCAGGGAAATGGACCCATGCGCCGTGGGTGTGGTGCGGGTCGAGATTGATCACCACGAACAGAATATTGGAGTAGTCCTCCGTGTGTTTTGAAAAACAGAGGATCTGCTCATGATCCGATTCGTGAAACCCGAGACCCCGGTCGCTCTGAAGCGCCGGATTTTCCCTCCGGATGCGGTTCAATCTGCCGATGAACTCCCTGAGGCTGAATGGATCATGAATGTTCCAGTCCTTGACCTCATATTTTTCCGAATCGAGATACTCCTCGCTCCCCCACTCCTTTGCTCTGCCTTCGCATAACTCAAAAGCCGGCCCGTAGATGCCCCAGTTCGCGCCTAGCATGGCGGCCAGCGCCGCCCTCGTCATAAACGCCGGTCTGCCTCCGGTCTGCAGATTCTCTGTCAGGATATCGGGTGTATTGGGCCAGAGGTTCGGCCTGAAAAACTCATGCACATCCGTGAGGGTCAACTCTCGAAAGTACTCGACGATCTCCCAAGCGGTGTTTCGCCATGCAAAATAGGTGTAGGACTGCGTGAACCCGAGCTTGGCAAGCCGGTACATGACCTTGGGCCGGGTGAAGGCCTCGGAGAGGAATAGAACGTCGGGGAAATCCTTTTTGATGTTGCCGATCAGCCATTCCCAGAATTCAAACGGCTTGGTGTGAGGATTGTCCACCCGGAAGATCCGCACCCCCTGTTCGATCCAGAAGTACACGACGCTCAGGAGCTCGGAAAAAAGCTCCTGCCAGCGATCGGTTTCAAAATGGATGGGAAAGATGTCCTCGTATTTCTTGGGAGGGTTTTCCGCATACTGGATCGCGCCGTCCGGCCGATGCCTGAACCACTCGGGGTGTTCCCTCACATAAGGATGGTCGGGGCTGCATTGGTAGGCGAGGTCCAGCGCGATCTCTATCCCGTGCTCCTGTGCCTTCTTGAGAAGGGAACGGAAATCGGCGAGTGTGCCGAGCTCAGGATGCACCGCCTTGTGACCGCCTTCTTCCGAGCCGATGGCCCATGGGCTGCCCGGATCTCCGGGTTCTCCAACCGCCGAGTTGTTCCTGCCTTTTCGATGAGTGGTCCCGATCGGGTGAATGGGAGGGAGATAGAGAACGTCAAATCCCATATCGGCGATATAGGACAGCCGCTGCTTACAATCGTTAAACGTGCCATGGCCGCCTTCCCGGCCGGCCCAGCGGGAACGGGGGAACATTTCGTACCAGGCGCTGAAGCGGGCTTTCTCCCTGTCAACCACCACCGCCAGCTCGCATCCATATGTGGCTGCGGAAGCCCTGTCCGGCCAGCGATCCATCAGGGAGTCGAGTTCGTCCCAGAGGGCCGGAGAAATCCCGGAACCCCTTCCTGCCGCTTTTTCCATCTCCTCGGCAAGATCCTGAATTCTTGCAGCCGCGCTTCCTTCCGCCCTCTTTGATGCCTCGTGAGCCATTTGGACGCCGATCATCATGTCGACCGAGACGTTCTGTCTCGCTCTCATTTTCTTAATGAGATCCCTTCGCCAGCTCTTGAAGGGGTCGATCCATGCGCGAAGGGTGTAGCGATAGATTCCTGCTTCCGCGACCTCGAAGGAACCCCGCCATCGATCGTTCACGAGGGGCTTCATCGGCGAAAATGCCCAATCCGGATCGGCTTCCCTTCGAAACAGCAGGACAGAGGAGATGACATCGTGGCCGTCAACGAAGATATCGGCTTCCACATTAACGCTCTCTCCAACGGTTCGCTTGATCGGAAACCTGCCGCAGTCCACTTGCGGGGCCACGTTCTCTATAACGACTCTGGGTGTTCTTTGTACCGGGATCACGCTGCGCTCCTTTTACTCATCCACGGATAGACAGAACAGAGAATCTTATATACCATCTCTCATTTGCGGCTGAATGTCAGCCCATTTCCTTTCCAGGAGAATCTCCGTGAAGATAGCCATCTTAACCAAGGAATTCCCGCCTCATGTCTATGGGGGGGCGGGCATACACGTCGAATACCTGTCCCGAGAGCTGAGAAGAGCTGCCGGAGGGAAACATTCGATCGAATTGTTGTGCTTCGGGGAGCAGCGAGAAACCTCCGATCGCTGGAAAGTCAATGGTGTAGCGCCGCCCACTGCTCTCGACTCTTATGATCAGCGACACGGCGCCCTCCTGGATGCCCTCTACCGGGATGTGGCCATGTTGGGTCGATTGAGAGAAGCGGACGTGGTCCACTGCCACACATGGTACACCCACCTTGCCGGATGTTTGTTGAAACAGATGGTGGGTGCGTCCCTTGTGCTGACCACACACTCACTGGAGCCCCATCGGCCCTGGAAACGGGAGCAGTTGGATACGGCCTACAGGGCGTCATCCTGGATCGAGAAAACCGCCTATGAGAACGCCGACGGGGTCATCGCCGTTTCCCAAGCCATGAAGAAGGACGTCCACCTCCTCTATGGCGTCGATCATGACAAGATCAGGGTGATCCATAACGGCATCGATGAAGATCAATACCGCCCCACAAAGGATCCTTTCGTTCTGAAGAAGTACGGGATCGATCCGGACAGGCCGTTTGTGCTCGCGGTTGCTCGACTGACGCGCCAGAAAGGAATGGCCCATTTTCTCGATGCGGCCGGATACCTCGAATCCGGGATCCAGGTGGTCATGTGTGCAAGCAGTCCCGACACCCCCGGAATGATGCAGGAGACCATGGAGAAGATCGCCCGGGTGAGAAAGCGTTCCCCGAACACGATCATTTGGGTCACGGAGACTGTCCCTGTACAGGATCTGATCGTGTTGTACAGCGAGACCTCCGTATTTGTCTGCCCTTCAATCTATGAGCCGTTCGGGATCGTGAACCTCGAAGCAATGGCCTGCGGAGCCCCGGTTGTGGCCTCGGCCGTCGGGGGGATCCGCGAAGTCGTGGTGGAAGGAGTGACAGGAAGCCTGGTTTCGTTCGAGACGTCAAGCGAAGACGACTCTGAACCTCGCTCGCCCGAAACCTTTGCCAAGGATCTTGCCAATGCCGTGAACATACTGATAGCCTCTCCTGAGAAGAAAAGAGAGATGGGGCTTCGCGCACGAGAGAGGGTGAAGGAGTATTTCAGTTGGAAAGCCGTGGCCGAGAAGACCCTGGAGTTCTACACGCACCTGCGCAACACAGACCGTGCCTGAAATATTCCCCTTCCTGCAGCCGGGGTTCTTATCATTTGTTTTTTCAAAGAACGGCACCACTCTTCTTGACTGAACTTGCGTCCTCTGAACCGCTGCGGAGGACGAGTCGTCTGCCCTCTTCAGGTCATCCCCAAATATAGGGGAAAGGTCCTGGGTTCTTAATAGGGTTTACCCTGTATTTTCGGTAGGAGGGCCGGGAGAACTACGCGGGTGGCGCAAAGGCACCGCAAAGTGCAGCACGGCGCATGGCGCATGGGCAAAATAAAGAGCATAAGAATTATAATCTTCCCGCACATGTTCTGAGAGGACGACACGTAAACTCCTACACCTGAATCCTTCTGTTTCACTGTGATTACCGCCGGCTCTCCCGTGAATTGCAGGAGATCCCCCATTTCACTTCAAGAGATGCAAGACCATTTGTTTTGAAGGCAGCGGCGAAGGTGAGAACGAGGGGCAGTGAACCGGTTCTGCGGGAGCCGTTTTCTCATCACGGCTAAGGGAGGAACTCACATGATCGTAAAATGTCTTGTCTGCCGACAAGAGATGATCCTGAACCATGCAAAGTTCCAGAACTATCAAGGCCCGGTCAAATGCTTCGGTTGTGGCGCCATGATGAACGTCAGGAGTGTTCGGGGAGTAGTAGGATCCGTAGATCAGCTGGGGAGAGCGGGAGGGTTTCTGCAGAATGTGACCGGGTGGCGCAGTTTCAGGAGAATGCGTGCGCCGTTCGGGGCAACGACGAAATTTTCACCTGGGAAGCCCAGGGGAACCTGAGCGTGAACCGGCCGGCCGTTTGGGCGGCCGGTTTTTTTGTGAAACTTCGCGCTCTGTCCCTGCGCGCTGAAGCGTTTCGGCGCGCAAGCTTCTCCCTGGTGGTGAGATCCTGCTAACCGCGACGCAGGTCGAGGATTTCCATACGGTTGTTTGCATCAGGGTTTTCCGCTGAAGGGCCCTCGATCAGGACCACGAGATCCCCTTCCATGCCGTGGGATCGCAGCCAGTCGCGAGCAAAGGGCTTCCAGTCGTGGGGGTGCTCTGCGGAAAAAACCGGGATGACGCCATAGGAGAAGAGAAGATCCTGACACGTGGCGTGTAGAGGACTTACTGCGGTAATCCAGAGGGGCGGCTTGAACCTGGCAAGGCTCCTGGCCGTGGCGCCGCTGCGGGAGGGGGCGATCACGGCGGCAGGAATGAGGTGCCGGAGTGCTGTTTGAACACTCAGTGCAATGAGGTCGCGCAGTTCCATTTTCATTCTGCCGTCTTCGGGGTCCAGCGATTTCAAGGCCGGTTCTTCTCTTTGCCGCGGTTCAATAGCGGAAGCGATCCTCGACAGCATTGAGACCGACTCCACCGGATATCTTCCCATGGCGGTCTCTCCCGAGAGCATGAGGCAATCCGTTCCGTCCAGTACTGCGTTGGCAACATCGGTTGCCTCGGCCCGGGTGGGAAGCTTGTGATGGGTCATGGATTCGAGCATCTGAGTGGCCGTTATCACGGGCTTGCCTGCACTGTTTGCCTGCTTTAACAGAGATTTTTGCACCACGGCAATCTGCTCGATAGGGATTTCGACGCCGAGGTCCCCCCTGGCGATCATGATGCCGTCCGCGGAACGCATAATATCTTCCATGTGATCCAGCGCGCGGGATCGCTCGATTTTCGCGATAATGAAAGGATCGTAGCCCAGAGACCTGGCTGCCTCGCGTACCGCGCGGACGTCCTCTGCAGTCTCTACAAATGATTGGCTGACTGCATCGACCCCGTTTTCCAGGGCGAATTTCATGCACCGGAAATCATTCTCGGTAAAGGCAGGAATGCCGAGATCGATGCCCGGCAGGTTGAGTCCCTTGCGAGAGCGAAGCTCGCCGCCCGTCAGGACGCGGCACAGAATCGACTTCTCCCCGGCCTGAATCACCTCCAGTTGAACATACCCGTCGTTCAGAAAGAGCCTGTGGCCCGGCATTACAATTTTCGGCAATCGTTCGAAGCTTACGGAAACCTTTTCCCTGTCGCCGAGAAGATCCTCCGTAGTGAGGGTGAAAAGGTCTCCGGAGGTCAGCTCGACGGGCTCGCTCGCGAAGCGGCCTATGCGCAGCTTTGGTCCGGGAAGGTCTGCCATAATGGCGACGGGATGGGCAGCTCTCTCTGCGGTTGCACGAAGATCCTCGATCACCCGTCCATGTCCCGGGAAATCTCCATGAGAAAAATTGAGCCTGGCCACGTTCATTCCCGCCCGCATCATACCTTCCATTGTCTCAGGCGAGGCAGAGGCGGGTCCGATGGTGCAGACGATCTTCGTCTTGTTCGGCGGAAGGGCCATTGATCATCCTCCAGCAAGTGATCTGCATCGAAACGGCAGTGGATTCATCTGCCCATCCTATCTCAGCCCGCTAACCATGACAAGCGCGACGGGTCGACTCACACTTGAAGCCGGGAGCTTGGATAATGTCATTTCTCCCAAGAACATCACCGCCGATTTTGTGTATGTCCGGCTGCATGGAGCGGAGGAGCCTTACAGGGGAGCCTGTTCAGCGGCAGTGCTCTCGGGGTGGATGCGCTCAAACTCCAAAGCATGCTCAATTCCGGCAGAGGCGAAGAAATCGGAGGAACCGGGGGAAACCTGAAGATGGAAGAAATGTTGTAGAACGACCTCACGGAATCCTCCATAAAGTATGATGCGGGCTCTGAAGATACAGGAAAGTATTATTCACAATTACAGTCACTAACCCATTCTCAGGATCCGGATCGCCGATACAATAGCGTCCTGTCTCACTTTTTTCAAAAAAGCGGGGGTATCGTATGAAAGCAGAAGAAGCACAATGGGGAGATGCGGGTTTTGAAATGGGCGGCCTGATCGACGTGGTTGAGAAGGAGGAAAAACCGGATTCGAATCCTCCTGATCCGGTCAAGAAGGATTTTGCGCCATATGATCCCCTTCGCAAATATCTTGCAGAGATCCAGCGATTCGAGCTCTTGAGCCGGGAGGAGGAAAAGGGACTCGCCATCAGCGTCCGCGAAAAAGGGGATGAGAGGGCGACTTTTCGATTGATCACATCCAATCTTCGTCTCGTGGTCAAAATCGCTCTGGGGTTCCAAAGGCACAATTCTTCGAAGGTCCTGGATCTGATTCAGGAGGGCAATCTGGGGTTGATCCACGCCTTGAAGAAGTTTGACCCCGAACGAGGCACTCGGTTCTCTTACTATGCGGCATACTGGATCAGGGCCTATATTCTCCGTTTCATCATGGAAAACAGAAAACTGGTTAAGATCGGAACGACACAACATCAACGCAAGCTGTTCTACAACCTGAATAAAGAGAAACAGAAGATCCTTTCCCTGGGGCTCGCTCCTGAACCGGAGATCCTCGCCCAGCGTTTGGACGTAAGCAAGGAAGAGGTGATCGAAATGGCGGAGAGGCTCGAGGGTGCAGATGTTCCATTTGATTTCTCCTCTTTGGAAGGAGCAGAGGCTCATCCGGTTGCAGAAGGAGATATCTGCATGAAGCTTTCCGAAAAGCAGAGAAAGGAGATGATGAAGGAGAAACTGGAGAAGTTTCGAAGAACGCTTTCCAAAAAGGAGGGATTCATTTTCGACCACCGGATCATGGCGGAAGAGCCGCTTACGCTCAGAGAGATTGGAGAGAAATACAGGATCTCCCGTGAGAGAGTTCGACAGAGGCAGAAGTCCATTGTCCTCAAGCTGAAGAAATGGCTCGAGGAGGAGATTCCCGGGTTTCAGGAAAGATACATCGACTATCTGTCCTGAGGGGAGCGTTCAAGTGCGAATGTTTATCCGGACTTTCTTCTTTTCATCTGCCGTCGTTTTCGGCAGACTCATTCTCAACACTCCGTTCCTGAATACGGCTTTTACCATTTCGCCTTCCACATCTGCTGGAAGGCGAAATGAGCGATGGAAGGTTCTGGAATTTATCTCCCGGCAACAATAGTGTTCTTCAGGCCCGATTTCCTCTTTACTCTTTTCACCCCTCAATGTGAGGAGATCTCCGGTCACCCGAACGTCGATATCCCCGGGTTCGAACCCTGGCAACTCCACGGTAACCAGAATATGGTCCTCCTTCTCCGTTATGTCCATTGAGGGCATCCATTTTCCGGAACGGAAACGGTTCGCAACATTCTCCCCGAAAAAACGTTTCCACATCTCGTCCATTTCCCATCTCAGATTCCCGACCTCCTGAAAAGGTCTCCACGGCACCAGTTCCATACAACCCTCCCTCCTGAAGATTGTGCGAATCTCATGGTCATTCACTCCCCTAGCGCTTCGGTGCAAAACGGTAAATAAGTAACAGCACTTATTTTAGGAGAGATGAAACGGTATGGAGGATATACGGTGAAAAGCAGGATATGGGGAGAAGTTACGACCCCTTTGGGAAGCAGGCCGTTGGGAAACGGAGCATGGAAAGTACATGATTGCCCGTATTGCCCGCTTTCCTGTCGCTCGGTACCTTATTCCTCAGCGGCGGTAAACCCTAAAAGAGCTTTTGAAATCAACACGAACAGCACGTTGATGTCAGTGGAAAAGGGTGAGCCGTATGACGGAGAGGTTACAGGGACTTAGATCGATTATGGAGGGACCTATGCCTTTCTTTGATTTTCTGGTTCACTTCCAATACTGACAACAGACACCTAACCATCAACAAGGGGATGAATTATGAAGGTTCCACTGGAAATCACATTCAGGGGTGTTGAAAAATCGGACTTTCTTGAGGAGCTTATCCGGCAAAAGGCGGCGGCTCTGGAAAAAGTCTGCGATCACGTGATCAGTTGCAGAGTTGCAGTTGAGGCGCCTCAGCAACACCAGCGTGGAGGCAGGCCATTTCGGGTCAGAATTACCTTGAATGTTCCGCCGGGACATGAAGTTGCAGTCAGGCGGGAAGCAAGCGAGGGAAGCATTCATGATGAGTTGCCTGCGGTGATCAGGAACGCTTTTGATGCTGCGAGGAGAAAGCTGAAAAGGCTGACCGAGAAAAAACGCGGCGAGGTGAAGACCCATCCTGTTCACGAGGAGTCCATGGCTATTGTGGTGCGGCTCTTCCGTGAGGACGGCTACGGTTTTCTGAAAACACTGGATGGCCGTGATCTGTATTTTCATCAGAATTCCGTGCTCCAGAACGACTTTGATCGATTGGAGATAGGTACCGGCGTGCGGTACGAAGAGGAGGAGGGAGAGGATGGCCCGCAGGCCAGCACCGTGCAGATTATCGACAAGCCCGGCGCTCGTGTTTCCGCTCAATCTCCGGTGTCGCCTCCTCTCGGTTGGGAATGAAAGAAGAACCGCAGAATGTCAAATGTAGGACTTCAAGAATTGAAAGGAAAGGCAAGGCCGATAAACAGCGAGCAGTAAGCGGGTATTCAAAGAGTTTGTAGGAGCACCCTCCCCAATCCTCCGTAGCAGTGCCACTGCGGAGGACGGGCCGGTTGTGATTTCTTCTGATCAGAGAGATCGCGATGAGGAGCTTGCTCCTTGTATGGTGAAATTAGAGTCATTTGTTCTTTGAAAAATTGAAGCTTCCATTTTTCGGTAAAACCAG
>PHBH01000049.1 GCA_002840535.1 Deltaproteobacteria bacterium HGW-Deltaproteobacteria-15
GACAAGTTGGCACTCTCCAGAACTCTGTGCCCTCAAGCGAAGCGGGCGAGAGACGCTCTTTCTTTCATGAATAAAGCAACAAATATGTGCTGCGCTCAATATTTACTCATCCGGGCGTTCCCTACCCACCTCGTTGCAACTCCTGTTGACGCGCGTTTCTCGATCGAGGCGGCTTGCATACTCCCCTATAAGTCTTAACTTCATCCACATAGGAAACCCGGAGAGAAAGAAGGTGAGTCATATGGCGGGAGAAAAGCTACCTATGGCGAAGGTGAAAATGCCGGCGGAAGTCTGTTCATATGTAGATGAGGAACGTATGACCCTCCATCTGGAGATTTCCGTACCAGGCGTAAAAAAGGAAGATGTTAAGATTAAAATGCTCGATGACAGTTTCAATCTCAGCGCTCCAAGAGAGGACTTTGATTACACTGCGACCATGGCTTTTTGTTGTCCAGTCAGGGCAAAGGATGCCAAGGCCGAATATAAGGACGGGCTTTTGAAAATCGAGGTGCCTTTCAAGGATGCAATGGAAGGCGCAGTAGATGTTGCCATTGCCTGATGAGAAAAATATCTCTGATTCAATGGCCAAAGGAGGATCCGAATGTCTGAATTAAGAACAGATCCACTGGTGTGGGTGAAAGATGGTGTGGGCAACAGGTTCCTTTGCCCTATGGACGCTTTGAGAGACCCCAACTCTGTAAGCGAAGAAGAAAAGGCCGACTGTGTGGATGATGCTTCAAGTCTCTTGAATCCCAAAAGCGTGCCCGGCGAAGGAAAATTGCGGTTTTCTGAATCGAGTAGTCCGAATTAATACTTCGAGACGATAGACGATACAAAAAGACTATACATGCGAAACGAGTAAAGGGCCCCTTTGCTCGTTTCGCACAAAGGCGGCTCATGTTCACCAAAACCATGTTCAACTAAAAAAAACCTGCACGGGGATGACTGATGGACAAAACATGGAAGTACAAGGACCTTGACGTGAGAGAAAATCTCAAGCCGGGAAGTAAGCACTTTCAATACTTTTTCGTTGTGTCGGAGAAAGGGGAAAAAAAGTGCAACTATTGTATCTGGATCGAAGACAATGCCCTTACCCGCTTTGATCAATCCAAGGACTTCGACTCTATCGTTTCCGGGAAGAGGGAGGATTGGAAGGGTTGGGTGAAGGAGAAAATCGAGCAGGGAGATTTTAGAAACCTGGCCTTGAAATATGGAGTGGAGGGGCAGGTCGAGATCGATCTGGGTGCCGTACCCGAAAAATTGACTTTGGATCGAGACTGACCCTGGAAGATTCGCGCAGAGCCATGGAGTCGTCCTGACAGATGCGATCGACAAAAGCCCGGGGACAGCGGACCCCGGGCTTTAGCTACTGCCCCGCCCGCACGTGCCCGAGCACCAGACCTCCTGTCCTCTCTGCAGTAGGGATGATCGCGCATTCGCGCTTCACGATCTTCGCGTTGGCGGCCTTCGCGATGGACCCGGCCAGCATGCCCGATTGAGGATTGCTGAAGGCATAGCTTTCAAAAATGTCCGCCAGAGAAGGATTCCCCGCGTAATAACCATTATTCAGACCGCCGCTCACCGCCACCACAGCTCCATCCAGCGATACTCCTCCGTATAGATCCTTGGACCGCGAAAAACTCAGCATGTCCGCGCTGAGATTCGCCCTCGCCTCCAAGCCCCCCATCCCGACAGGAACTATGGCGACCCCCACATCGGTTCCGAGTTTAAAGCTGTTGCCCAGAAACGATGTCGCACCGCGCTCGGTCATGGCCAGGAGGATGACCTCCGAAGACTGCCCCCCGATCTGGGGGCCAAAGCCCGCCCCCCCGATAGTGTAGAATGCCGGCCCTCTCCAGTCGCCGTCAAGGCTGTCACGCGTTAGTAGAACGCCATTCCCACCCGATGCTCCCACACCAGAGGCCCTCTCCAGCGAAGGAACGATCATCACCCCTTTGGCATCCCGGAGGAGATCGCGAAACGCTCCCATGTTTTCATCGCACATGAAACTCTGAAAAGTAAGGATTGCCTTTTCAACCAATTGCTCCGCTTCCCCACGGTCGTTCGCAAAAACAACAACTCCTTGAAAGAGAACCAGCGAAATGGAAAGAACAGCTATAGTAAAGAACGCCGCAGCAACCTTTCTCCGTCTTCGTCTGTAACTGTTCATTTTAAACCTCCTTTCGCAGCAGTCCTATACCCGCCCTGCACTATACTTGCAGGATTTTTCTCTACAGATGCCCAATCGTTTTGCACAAGGCAATCGTCGACTCATCTAAAATCGGCCTGCAAATCCCTAGGCAGGCATACCCTCGATGTTGGATTTCAGTTGTGCAATCTGCAGTCCCAGGGCCACACACTGTTTCCCCTCCATGCAGGCCTCGGCATCAGTGTTCTCCAGATGGGTGGTCAGCTCTTTCTTGCCGCGCTTAAGATCCACGATCCACACCCTTTTCTTCTCATTCCATTCCACATTCACATCAATACCGCATTGCCCTACTTCAGGATAGACACTCTCGATTTTCGCACACAATTCTTCCCTGTTCATGGCGATACCTCCTTGTTGAGTCCGCCTCTCTTGCGCTACACAATCGCAAGATAACCATCAACAGAGTTTTGGAAAGCTCATAAGAAGGGCTTGGGGAGTACCAGCGCCGCGATCAGCACCCGAGCTTGTTGGAGTATTCCAGAGATTCTGAAAATGTCATTCGATATGGATTTCATGGCGAGGTCGGTAGAACGCCGACATTTCACCAAATTTCTGTGTCTTAAGTGAAATCTAACCGCCGGCGAGCTTTGCGGTGTATCCGTGTTTCTTGAGCTCATCAAGGAGTGTTTGCCGATGATCTCCCTGGATTACAATAACGCCGTCCACAACAGAGCCGCCGGCGCCGCAGCGGCGCTTTAACATTGCAGCAAATTTCTGCAGTTCCCCGTTTTCAAGCGGAACACCGAATACCGCCGTGACCGTTTTGCCTTTACGTCCTTTGACTTCCCGTTGGATCCTGATGGTACCGTCCCTGGGATAGCCCACCGGCTGTTTATCGGTCTTACCAGCCTTCTCTTTTTTGCAGCGGCACGCGGAAACCGGCCTTCCGCACTCTGAGCAAATTCTGCCGGTTTCCGTTGAATACACCAACCTGCTGTCGTTCATCGATTAATTCCCCGTTTCGTCTGCCCCAACTCCCTTGCCGCCCAATAGCAAAGAAGACTTCGGGCCTCGACAATCCATGGATACCTTCCCCTGGCCCACACATCCTGTTCCCTCACGCCTAAGACCTCGGCTACCCTGGAGGCAGTCTTCACCAGGTCAAGGCCGCGCGCTCGAAGTGCATAGCGGTTCTCCATCTCCTCCTCGGCGGATCTTAAAACGTCTTCCACGAAATCACCGTCTCCCAGAATACCTGGTCGATGGGGGCGTCGAGAAGCTCACCGTCTCTCACAGAGGGACCCGAATTTCACTCGGATTTCCACCCCACGCATTCTCGTATTCGCCCAAGACAATATCGAGTTTGATTCGAACATTGCCCCTCATATCAGAAACGGTTTTCAAAACACCACTGATCTGTTTGCCGATCTGGGTTCGCAGTTCAGGCAAGAATGCATTCCATTTCAGTTCACGCAAAAAAGGCTCTGTTAACTCACTTTTTGCATTTTCAACCAACCTATCCTCCAACAACGCTGCTTTTCGAATAACTCTGTACACTGAAACGGTATTAAGTATTTTCCAGATAATCCATTCCGACAAGCCAACATTCGCTTCCTCGAGACACATCGCCTTAAAAAACGGCACCACACCTGATAAGGATATCGCGTTTGCCAACGTTCGCATAGCGCACATGTTAAGATAAGCTATATCACTGAGAACATTCAATCGATAGTTGTCACCAAGGACAAACCGCAATTTTGGGGTTGGCTCAATTTGGACCTGATCCCAATCAGTCGGAAATGCAACTGCGCCTCCAGATAGTAACAGAAAGTTGTACTCAGAATACTCCTCAATAAGTCTGACGATAACGTTCTCCTGGTACTTAAAGAGAGTTCGCAATGTGTTGATCATTTTTCGTGCAGGTATAGTTTGAGGCCGGTTATCATAATGATTCTGGTAAGCTGTCATAAACTGCAGTATTCTGAATGAAGCGAGAACGTAGCTCCTCGCCTGAGGCATAGGATTATACGGGAACTCCTCGTGATAAGGAAAATTAGTAATCGTAGGCATCAAGACATTATCGAAAAGCTTAACACTCATTGTCGGCATCAATGCCCCGATATGTGAGTCATATCGGTAGATATTAGGAGGATATTTAAATCCTCCTTTGCACATCGCCTCTATAAGCTTGTATTGCTTGGGATCCTTTTTAAATTGCAGAAAGCTATGATACGCCAACTGGATAAGTTCCACCTTCGCTCGGTGGTTTGGGCCATAAAACTCCTCCAGCAGGCTTACGAAATCCTGAAAACTCGTTGATTCTGATATTGTAGATAAATGGACCTTGAACTCATCAATATGCTGCGGCCAATCGTCGATATTCCAATTCCGCGTTTTAGCCAAACCAGGGATATTCTTTCGGAGATAATTCAGCCTCCTAACGACAATTCTCAAAAAGCTTACGTTTTGAACTTCTCGCGACTCGATATTGATGTGTTGGTTTTCACTTGCATAGTTAAACCCAAGGTCCACAAATCGCCGGAGCGTTTCGGTTCGAAACACAAACAGATAGCATCCGCCAAGTCGAGTATCAGGAGCAGTCAAACTATTGGCACTCTCTTTAATAGCGGCAAGTCTTTGTCGATACTTGGGCATGACATCAATCTTGTCAAAACCATCTACAACAAAAATGAATGACATCCCTCTCCTAATTGCTTCATCTAGAATTTGGACTGCTACTAGATTTTCTATTGTATCTGCCGTTACCTTTTTAGGAGCTTTACCTTGGCAATACATATCCGTCACTACTCTAAAATTAGAAATATACCTTTCTCGCTCTTTCTCTGGATAAGTGTCGCCGAAATGTTGCTTGATTGACTGAATGAACCCTGAGAACTTTGGATGATTCATGTAATACTTCAGCACTACGTAGGTCGTCTGAGATAGTAGCCAGTGCCGCACATCTGGCTTTTCAACTCCAAAATCCTGTGAAACGTTTATCCGTACCCATACGATATTTTTGTCATCCAAATCTTTATGATATATGGTAAAAAAGTGGTTGAGCAAAAACGTTTTTCCGACTCCCCTTTCGCCAACTAACATAAATACACTTCTGCCCAACGGTGGACGGTTCTGCAAATAGTACTTGTGCTCCTTCCGGCTTGCTTTGAGGAGTTCAACAAGAAGCGGATGAGTTGAATGCTTGTTGTAGTTAGGAAATTTGGTTTCCAGTGTTTTGTCTCTAAGTAATGGTGAAACAGCATATGCGTAAACCTTGGACAAAACGTCTCTCTTCTCAGCGTTTGAAGGGTTTGCAGATATATGGCCAAGCCTGTTAAGGATGTATCCTTCGCGGTTTTCTTCATCAAAAAACCGATGAGAAGGCTCCGCATCAGCAGGTTCACGATGCTGGAGTGTTACCGCATGGGTGAGGCGATTTGAAAGGCCAACAACGCTTTCGTACATCTCATCAGTGAGTTCACGGTCCAGGAGTGTTTCTATCCTCTTCCCAAGTTCGAGTTCAGTCGTCGCCATTTCTAATCCTCCAATTCTTGAATTCCTTGAAAGTCTCAGACAAAAAAAGAAGACTCTCATACCAGAGCTTTCCCCATTCAAAAGGTCCTTTTTTTGTATATCGAGCAGCTCGGTCTGCAATTTCCTGAATATAGGCGGCTTTGTCGGAAGGAAAGATTATATGGCATTGCATCACGCCCTTTTGGCTTTTCAAAGGCAACATACACATTTCAACATCCTGAATAAGCCCTTTACTTCTGCTCAACTTGTCGATTTCTCCAACAGGGAACATTATAAATGGACCTGGGCACAGATTTGACTCATAGCTGTATGCTCTAACGATGGCCTGACCGACAACAAGGGAGTGGGAAAAAGCTACCCTCCCTATGGTAACAGCACCCCTGAGAAAATAGCCTTTGTCAAAATACGTATCCTGTAGTAGGGAAATGTCCTGCACAACGTTAGTTAAGAAGGTGCCTCTGTTTGCTTGGTCTGGAAGAGGATAGAGCAAAAATCCACCGTCAGAAAACAAAAATGGTATTACGTTTCGCTTATTCCTGAATGCACGGATCCAGTCCCACAATTGGAGCAATGTCTTCGTGAGCGCCGCGATATTCTTCGATTCCTCGACTATTTTGGAAAATCCGAAGATGTCAAAATACACTACCAAACACTCAGCCATGTTTAGGTCATTATCTTGATTAATGTCTGCCATTCTGTCCCCCATGTGCGTGCATGACATCGGTGGTGTCTAAGATCGAAGATAAGGAGCGCTATTCCAGTCACATCTTGTTCAGAATGGTCTTCGACAATGGAGGTATGTGTGCTATGCAGCAATCGTAACCTCTACTCGAAAGGATTGAGCTGTGAGCGAACAGTCCCCGCCAAGATGTTGTTCAGTTTAAAGAGGAATGCTACTCACCAATTCTTTTTGACCGAAAGAAGTCTCTATTTGCTCGTCTGGGACTCCCGCCAGGAAGATAAGTATGAAGAAGTTGAATATTGGCTGTTGATTTCGAGCTTTTCTTTGGCAGCCTCCATGGGGTCTATGCCGAGCTTGTCGGCCAGGTTCGCCAAAAAGATCATGACGTCGCCGATTTCTTCCTTTACCCTCTCTCTTTTCTCAAAGTTGAGATGTCTGCTTTCCTCCTGAGTGAGCCACTGGAAGATCTCCACGATCTCCGCGACCTCGACGCTAAGGGCCATGGCGAGATTCTTGGGGGAATGGAATTGCTCCCCGTCTCTTTCCTTTGCAAAGGCGCGCAAGTCGATGATCAGGTCTTTCATGATTGACTAAAGTTCCGAGTTCCGGGTTCAACGTTCAGTGGTTAATGAAAGCCCGCTTCAGTTCAAAAGAAGAGTTCAAAGTCCGTAACCCGAGTTCAGCGATTGGATGTCAGAGGCCACCAAAAATTGACATCTGTGAAATCTGCTTAATCTGTGGATTCACTTGCCGTATGCAGCCCTTTTCTCTTTGACCTCGAACCCGATTCGCTTGCGAGGGGTTTCGGGTGGGGTCGTGAGCCGGCGGATGACCTCGAAGATCGCCACGATCTGTTCGTCATGTTCTCCGACGCGCCGTTCGAGTTCCATCAGCTTTGATGCCAGTTCCTTGTGTGAAGAAAGCATCTGTCGCAGTCTTACAAATGCTCTCATGATCTCTATGTTGACCTTTACGGCTTGTTTGCTCCTCAGAACACTGGATAACATGGCCACACCCTGCTCAGTAAAAGCCATTGGTGCATAACGAGCGCCTCCCCAGGCTGGCGAACTTGAGGTCACAATTTGTGACCTCAAGATTGAGACTTCTTCATGGGTAAGAACGAACATGAAATCCAAAGGGAACCTGTCACTGTTCCGCTTTACTGCCTGCTTCAGCGCTTTTGTTGTGATGCCATACAGGTCTGCCAAGTCGCTATCGAGCATGACCTTCTGTCCGCGGATAACAAAGATCGCTTTCTCGATCCTTTCCACAGGAACAACAGAATCCGATCTTTTCATCATTCGACCCTCTTTGAATAACCAGAGATCGGAGGTTCAGAAGTCAGAGGTCTGAAGTCTGTGGTCGCAAATTGCGACTTCACATCAAGTTACCTTGGCGTTGATCTCGAGAACTGTCCAAAAGAACAAAACCCCATTCCCTATCAGAAGGAGTGGGGTTCTGCGTTCATGATTTATGTTTCCAGGTTCTACAAGGCGAGCTTTCTGCATTTCTCCCCTAAACCTTCATGGCCGAGTGCAAAACGGGTATAAGTTATACCTTAGATGGTTAAAGATCAATAACTTTGGAGAAGTTCAAGGTTCAACGTTCCGAGTCAAAGGCCCAAAGGACCAGTTCCGAGTTCAGAGTTGCGGGTTCAAAGTTAAGGACCAATTTCGGCTCAATTCCCGGCTTTGAAATTTGAACTCNNGTTGCGGGTTCAAAGTTAAGGACCAATTTCGGCTCAATTCCCGGCTTTGAAATTTGAACTCTGAATCAAAGGTCCAAAGGACCAGTTCCGAGTTCAGAGTTGCGGGTTCAAAGTTAAGGACCAATTTCGGCTCAATTCCCAGCTTCGAAATTTGAACTCTGAACCAGCTACGTGAATTTCGCTCCTTTTTGCCCCGACATCTCGATGTACCGCATCAAGCCCCCAGTCATACGACTTGTGTCGTTCGCACATGCATACAGGGCATTGAAACTCGACTGATCGATATAGCCGGCATCCAGTGCCACATAGAGGTGCGATTTGACTTCTCCTGCAGATCCCTTCGCCATGGAAAGAAACTGACGGAATTCCTTGTTGCCTCCACGTTCGAATCCCTCGGCTATGTTCGACATCACGGAAACGGCCGCTCGCCGGATCTGATCACGCAGTCCGTAGTCTTTAGCAAAGAGGGACTCGACCGTGTATCTATAAACCTGACGTGTCAGCTCCCGAGCCTTCTGCCATGCCTCAATGTCCTCGAACCTCTCAATTCGTGCCATGAGTCCTCCTTATCTGTGAATTCCGAGTTTTTGTTCCGGGTTCAAAGTTAAAGAGCTTTCTATTAACCAGCTTCCGAGTTTCGGATCAACGGGTTCCGTGTCCACAATAACAATCGTCGGGGTGTAGAGTGAAAGATCAGTTCGGGTTAAGGCTTCCAAGTTCCTTGATTTTAACTCTGAACTTTTTAGTGATTCAACTCGCAACTTTGAACTTTGAACTGAGAAGGGAAGCGCATGGCGCAAAGGGCATAGCGCAAAGCGAAGGCAAAGGGGATAGGACATCAGCCGCGGCCGCGCTGCTCTTCAGCGATTCCCCTTGTGTTTATCAGGGTTCAGCCTCCCACAGGCCCGGATACCGGGCGATGAAACCGTCCGGAGTGACTTCGAGCAGGGCAGCGAACTCGAACCGGGGGGCCTCGTACCAGTATGTCGTCTCAGTCCTCCGCTCATAACGCTGATCCAGAAACTCGAGCGTACCCATGGACGCGTCGAGCCAGGCGCCAGGAGCATTCAGACCCTGGCCCTGAGCCAGAGCCAGACGGCGAAGTTGAAGGAGGTTGGTGGCCGGTGTGAAGCCGAAATCAAGGTCCATGCAGTTCTCCAGCCCCGGCACGACCGCCCCGTTCATGGTCCACTCTCCGCTGGTGTTCCGGGCGATAAGGAAATCCACCGTTTTTCCTCCGAACCAGCCGTGAACTTTCCCCTGCTCTGCGCGCCATCCGAGGTCGGACATAACGACATAGGAAAGCTTCGCAGGGACCCCTTCATGGGAGAAGACGGCCGTACCTTCGATCTGCCAGGCGGAAGCGCTTCCCGTCAATCGGCAGGCGTCATGCCCCGGAGTGTCAAGCCGTCGCCAGATGATGGATGCAATCAAATTCTCCATTTGAAACTCTTTTGCTGACAATGTTGGACCGGGAGCATTGGCGACCAAGTGAAACGAAAACGGCGTTCAGCAAGGTCACACGCTATTTCCATTCCTGCCGTTTCTCTGATCCCGAAACAGGCCGGTGAACAGGCCGAAGGTTGCGCCGGCAATCGGTTTGATCTGGCTGATCCGAAAGATGAGCTCTCGGTGGCCGATAGGCTCCACCGGCCTGACCTCCTCGAACTTCCTCAGCAGGATGGAGGCTGCAACCAGCCGGATCAGGCCGGAGATGAGAAATATCACGGGCAGGATGAAGGCAGGCTCCCAAGTCCATGGACCCAGGGAAAACCTCCCGGGAAGATGAACCGCTGCATATCCCCCTGCCAGGGATCCTATGAACATGAAGAATCCATTCACCAGGCCCTGATAAGCCACACAACGGGCTCGTTTGGGGGGAGTCACTGCATCGAAAATGAAGTTTGCAGAAGCCAGGCTGAACCCGGACCAGACGAATCCGCCGAAGATCTGCACCACCAGAAGGTAAGGGATGTATGCGGAAAAAAGCCAGAACGTGGGAAGCACCGCGACGCCCCAGCCGCAGACATTCAGGATCTTTTTGTTGCCGAACCGGTCGCTCAGGCCGCCCCAATATCTGAAGGTGAGGAACTGGGTGATGGTGGCTGTGGCGCTTACCAGCGTAAATTCAACGTAGGAGAACTGAAGATCCCGCAGCATGTAGAGGGCGAAGTAAGGTGCTGAAAACGCGACCCCGAAGTTGATGGCCCCGATGAAAAACACGAATTTCGCAAAATTTGAATGTCTCGAGCGGCGAAGGAACTGCCTGAAGGTAAAGACCTGATCGGGCAGTATGCGAAGTTCCGGATCCTCGTATCGGGTCAGCCACCGTACGGAGTTCATTCGCGCAACAAAGGCCACGGACAGGCAGATGAAAAACCCCAGTGCAGGGATCCCCCCCTGATCGAACGCGTGGAGGAGACTTCCCGCAAGAACAAGAGAAATAAAGGTCGCCATTCCGGTCAGCATGTTGCGGTGACCGAAGAAACGGCCTCGAATGGAGGGGCCCACCAGATCTCCGATCAGGCTGTTCCAGACCGGCACCGTGGCGCCGTTTCCCCCATGATAGACCATGACCAGAAGAATGAGGCAGATGACCGGGAGACTGCCGCTTCCGAATAGAAACGGCAGAAAAGCCATGGGAACGAGGGAAAGGGCCTGTACCACGGCGCCTGCGATCACGACCTTCCTGCGGCTCCGGATGCGATCCATTTTCAGGGCGCTGAACCACTGCATGACGGATCCGAAAAGCTGCGGCAGGCTCGCCAGAATTCCGACCTGGAGAGTTGTCGCCTTGAGGAAAATGCCGAATGCACCGAAGTAGGTCTCGGCGCCCCCCATCATCACGGCATAGGACACGCCGTCGCGTATAGACGCGCGGAGCGAGGGATCCTTTTCCCCTGTTGCGGCCCTTTCTGCAACTTCTTCTTTGACAACCAGGGACGGCATTTCCGAAACCAGCACCTCCTGTTAAAAAATGATTACTATAGCCCTGTGAGTGCTCGATGAGCAAGGGGCAGTCCCGGAAGGATTTGGCTCATTCTCCTCTTCCATTGCCCCTTCCGTTCGGATATGCTGGCTTCTGCCTGAGAATTTCAGGCTTTTTGTCGTTTTGTGAGAGGAGCAACCTTCCGGCCCCCGCCATCCATCCAGGAATGGAAGGCGCTTGCGTAGTGTCTCAGGAATGCTGACCACCGTGTCATTTCGAACGGAAAGAGAAATCTTGCCTTTAGCACGAGGGTAAGATCTTTCCCGCAGCTCATCCCGTGCTAGCCGCGGGGGTCGAGATGACAAGGTATCATGGGACGATACGCGCTTTTCGGCGGTGCTCGGGTCGAATTTTCTGTAAAGGAGCGGATTCGTGGAGAACGGGGAGAAAATCATTTTTGAGAATGGAAAACTGAAGGTTCCTGATCGGCCCATCATCCCTTTCATAGAAGGCGACGGGACAGGCCCCGATATCTGGCGTGCCGCAGTGAGGGTCATGGATAAGGCCGTTGAGATCTGCTGGGGGGGTAAAAGGAAAATCCTTTGGAAAGAGGTGCTCGCAGGAGAGAAGGCTTTCCGGAAGACCGGCTCCTGGCTTCCCGATGAGACGATCAAAGCCTTTCAGGAGCACCGGTTGGGCATCAAAGGCCCGCTCACCACCCCTGTGGGGGGAGGGATCAGAAGCCTCAATGTGGCTTTGCGTCAGAAACTCGATCTCTATGCCTGCGTGAGGCCGGTCCGCTATTTTGACGATGTGCCGAGTCCCGTAAAGAACCCTCACCGAGTCAATATGGTTGTCTTCAGAGAGAATACGGAGGATGTCTATGCCGGGCTTGAGCTCGAAGCGGGTACGGACAAGGTCAAAACCCTGCTGTCCTATCTCGAAGAATCCTTCGGATGGCATATCCGGCCTGATTCAGGAGTCGGGATCAAACCCATCAGCAGGACGGGAAGCCGCAGACTTATCCGGGCGGCCATTGATTTCGCCGTCTCTCGAAAGCGAAAAAGCGTCACGCTTGTGCACAAGGGAAACATCCAGAAGTTTACCGAAGGGGCCTTCCGGAGATGGGGTTACGAGCTCGCAAGGGAGGAGTATCCCGACCTCACCGTTCCCTGGGACCAGGTCAAAGAATCGAGCGGGGACAGCAGAATAATCATTCAGGATGTGATCGCCGACAACTTCTTCCAGCAGGCGCTACTGAGACCCGAACAGTTCGACGTCATCGCCACCACGAACCTGAACGGCGATTACATGTCCGATGCCCTGGCTGCCCAGGTGGGGGGAATCGGCATGGCGCCCGGCGGCAACATCAACTACCAGGAGGGGT
The DNA here is from genome assembly GCA_002840535.1 of Deltaproteobacteria bacterium HGW-Deltaproteobacteria-15. Taxonomy (GTDB): domain Bacteria; phylum Desulfobacterota; class DSM-4660; order Desulfatiglandales; family HGW-15; genus HGW-15. The sequence continues at coordinate 12,390 of PHBH01000049.1, forward strand.
ACGCCCTGTTCGAAGCCACTCACGGAACAGCCCCGAAATATGCGGGAATGGACAAGGTGAATCCTTCCTCCGTCATTCTGAGCGGGGCCATGATGCTCGACTATATGGGATGGCATGAGGCCGCCAAGGCGATCGAGAGCGGAATCGGAAAGGCGATCACCACCAGGAAGGTCACCTATGACCTCGCACGGCTCATGAAAGGAGCCGAAGAGGTCTCGTGCTCGCGTTTTGCAGAAGTGATATGCGCGAATATGGCAGGAGAGTAAGAGAATTCGAATTCAGCCACGAAGACACCAAGTCACAAAGATTTTCTTGGGGCCTTCGTGTCTTGGTGGCAGATTTTGGTTGCAGATATAAGCGATGAGCTGCCCGCGCATGAATGCGGGCATCAGGAGTGTATATGATTGCCGGCTCGGTGTTTGTTCATCCTTTCGCCGTCTATCACGGTAATGTAATAATTGGAGAATACTCCAGCCTTTGGGCAAGCGCGGTGATCCGGGCCGAGTATGACCGTGTTGTGATAGGGCGGTTTACCAACATTCAGGACAACGTGACCATCCATCCGGATCACGGCAACCCGGTCGTCATCGGCGATAATGTCACAGTGGCCCATAACACCGTAATCCACGCTGCCAGGATCGAAGACAATTGCATGATCAGCATGGGCGTGATCATTCAGGACGGTGCAGTGATCGGTAAGGGAACGATTGTAGCGGCAGGGGCTGTCGTTCGAGAGCGGCAGGTGATTCCCCCGAACTCAATCGTCATGGGTGTTCCGGCACAAATCAAGGAAGGCAAACCCGGACAGATGCAGCGCATAACGGACAATGCGCTCTCTTATGCGGCCCTGGCGCAGTTGTACAAGAGGGGACTGGATGTGACATCCGCCGATCTGTTCCAGCAGATGCTCGTGGAAGTGGAGCGCTTTTTTGATCCGAAAAAGTGAGACAGAATCAGGATGCAAGATCCGGGATGCAGGATGCTGGGCTCCAAGCGGGAATAACCCCTCCCGACCTCCCCTTAACTTAAGGGGAGGAGAAAGAGTCAAATCCTCCCGGTACATCCCTCTTTTCATTAGTGAGAACTCCCCCTCTTAGATTAAGAGAAACCCCTTTCCTTGATTTCCAATTCATCGACATCCACTTCAATGATCACGTGGGACAGTCCGGGGATGCTGCAAAGACTCGCCTTCAGGGCTTCAGGAGTGACAGGGACCCCTGAGCTTACTGCAACGACTGCGCTATAATGCCCCGGTCCCAGCCGCCATACATGAAAATCATTTACCTTGATTTCCCCCGCTTGCTCCAGGGTTTTCCGTATTCGAGAGGCCATCTCCCCGTGCCCGTCATAGTCGAGCAGAATGCGGCTCGAGTCGCGCAAGAGTCCATATGACCAGCGAATGATGAACGCTGCGCCGACTATCCCCATCATCGGATCCATGAACGCCCAGCCCCAGAATTTGCCCATGACCAGCGCTGCAATCGCCAGGATAGAGGTCAGGGCATCGGCAATCACATGCAGATACGCTGCACGGAGATTGTGATCATGATGGGTGTGATGATCGGCACAATCCGAATCTTCATGGGTGTGATGCTCCTTGAGAAGCACGGCACTCAAAAGGTTTACAATCAGCCCGATCACAGCGACAATGATCGCCTCGTTGAAGTGAATGGTCACAGGGCTCATAAAACGCTGAACGGATTCGTAGCACATGAAGAGCGCGATCAGCACCAGGAGCAAAGCACTGCTGAATCCGGCCAGATCCCCGATCTTGCCGGTTCCGAAAGTGAACTTTCCATTGTCCTTATGTTTTCGAGCAAGGTAAAAAGCCAGGGCCGTAATGGACAGAGCCGAAGCGTGGCTTGCCATGTGCCAGCCGTCGGCCAGGAGCGCCATGGAGCCGAAGAAAAGGCCTGATACGATTTCCACGACCATCGTCGAGAAGGTCAGCGCTATCACCACCCACGTTCGGCGTTCATTGGTCCGGTGCTGGTCTGAGAGAAAGTGGTGGTCGTGAGGACAACTGAAGGGTCGAGAAACTGACAAAGGAATTCCTCTCTGATGAAATCGGCTGAAGTCGGTTCAATGCCGGATGGAGCCGGGTATCAAGTATGCAAAACCTTTAGGACGATGGCAAGGGGGCAATATCTTTTGGCCAACGGCAATTCAGTGGTCGCGAGGCTTGGCCAAAGCGCGCACCAGGGTGGACTCCCCCGATTTTGCGTGGTAGGATCGGGAATCCTTTCGATTCCGGATGAAGCAGCCAATGGTGGAGTCATGGCACTGAAAAAATTGATAGGCGAGATCCTGTCCGACATGGGGTTCGTAACACCGGCTGAACTCGAAGCCGCTCTCCGGGAACAGAAAAAGATCTCCGAAACCGCCGTTCTCCCAGAGAGACTCGACAGGGCCCGGCTCGTGTCGGAGGCGCGATTGGCCAAGGAAGCGGCATCCATGCCTTTCCTCGGGCAGATCCTCTTTGAAATGGGCTATATCACGCAAGCGCAGCTTGATGAAGCTCTTGCCATTCAGGATGAGACGCTGGAGAGGTTCCACACTCTCGCGAGTACTGCCCTTTGTTCCATACTGGACATCGGGGCGGTCGTCAATTCTTCCTTGAATCTCGTAGAAGTCCTCAGTCTGATCATGAAGAACGCCAACAAAGTGACGCACTCCATGGCGAGCACCCTGATGCTTGTGGAAGAGACAACCGGCGATCTCGTATTCAGCGTTCCTACCGGACCGACCGCCGATTTACTCGTGGATAATCGGATACCGCGGGGAAAGGGCATCGCAGGATGGGTCGCGGAACACCAGCAGACCGTTGTCGTGCCCGATGCAAAGCAGGATCCGAGGTTTTATTCAGAGATAGACAGAATCACCGGTGCTGAGACCAAGTCTATCCTTGCGGTTCCACTCAAGGCGAAGACAAAGCTGATCGGGGTGCTGGAGGTGATCAACAAGGCTGACGGAACCTCCTTCACCGATGACGACGCGCTCCTCTTGAGCATCTTCGCTTCCCAGGCAGCCATGGCCATAGAGAATGCGAGGCTCTACGGCGAGCTCGGGGAGGAGTATGAGAAAAGGAGTCGGATGGAACGAGAGCTCGCCGAGGTAGAAAAGTTCCGGGCGCTTGGGCAGCTGTCCTCGGGAATAGCTCACGACTTCAACAACTTCCTGGGAGGCATCAAAGCCCTCGCCGAAATCTCCATTCTTCATCTTGACGACCCCGAACGTGTGAAGCAAAGCATGGAGCAGATTCTCCAGGCGAGCAACCGGGCAAGAGAGTTGGTGAATCAGATTCTTGTCTTCAGCCGCCAGGGGAACGAAGAGAAGGTGGAGGTTCCCATCCGCCAGGTCGTATTGGAGGCCCTTCAATTCATCAAGGCGACACTGCCTTCCACCATAGAGGTTCGTCTCCACTTGGAATCCGATGCCGGGGTTGTTCTCGCCAATCCCACGCAGATCCATCAGGTGCTGATGAATCTCTGCATCAATTCCTCCCATGCCATGAAGAATAAAGGAATTCTGGAAATCTCGCTTGCCTCTGTAGAGGTGAAACATCCGGAGGGAACCTTTTCTCCGGACTCGAGACCTGTTTCCTTTGTAAAGCTCAGTGTGACCGACAATGGCTGCGGCATGGACGACTGCACCATGAAACAGGTGTTCGAACCCTATTTCACGACAAAGGAGAAAGAGTTCGGAACAGGGTTGGGATTGGCAGTGGTGCATGGGATCGTGAAGGGGCATGGCGGATCCATCCACGTCTCCAGCGAACCGGGAAAGGGCACCACCTTCGATATTCTGCTCCCAAGGGTGAGCCCTCCGGCGAATCCGGAACACTGCGCTATGCCGGCTTGACCGTGGAAGATAACCCGATGGCACCCTGCTTTAGCCGGCCGCAGCCTGCCGGGGCGAATCCTTTCTGCCGAGAAACTGGCCGAATCTCAAGTCCGTCTTGAGAATATGTTCAGTGAGCCAATTTTGCAGGAAAACCATCACCCCCAGGGTCAGGTGAGCGTTTCCTGATTCGAACTCCTTTTGAACGTCGAGGACCTTTCGGGTCATCTTGTCGTGTTTTTCCTTGTGTTCGTCGTATCCGGGATAGCCATGTTCCCGCATAAAACGTTCTTCGGTTTCGAAATGGGATTTTGTGTAGTGGACAAGGTCCGATAACAGTTTGCCCAGGAATTGCTTTCCCTTTCCATGCTGCATCGCATGATCCAGTTCGTTGACCATGGTGAACAGGGTTTTGTGTTGAACATCAATCTCAAAGACTTTTGTCGCAAAATCATCGCTCCATACCAGAGATGCCATGGATCAAACCTCCTTTATTTCCGGGTCACTTGACTCCAATCGTCAAAATGACATCTTTTCTTTAGAGAGAGATCAACAAAGTATCCATTTTTCTGAGGCCCTGAAATGCTTGAGATGAGCCGATGACGAAGTTTCTGATATTTCCCTGCCGCCTGCTGAAAACGGCTGTCACAGCAGCCGTCATCACCCTGCTTTCGCTGTACGGTATCTCACAGGCAGCACGGAACCAGGTAGAGCACCGCCTCGAAATCACCCTGGTGCCTTCTGAGCAAAAGCTGATTGGCAGGGACTTGATGCGCATCGAAGCAGGAGGCCTGCGTGAGCTCTCGTTCCATCTTTCCAATCGCGCCCGGGTGAAAAGGATCTTGTTGAACGGAGAGGATCGTGCCGTTAAGTTTTCAAACTCAGAGATCATCCTGCCGGTAGAGGTTCGCGAGCATGGACGTCCTGTAGAGGTCGAGATTTTTTACGAGGCCATTTTCAACGATCCTGTGCCTGTTGACCCTGCCAATGTGGATAACCCCGGCTTCGGTGTGACCGCTACCATCACAAAGCAGGGGGTCTTTCTCCTCTCCGGCGCCGGATGGTATCCTGAACTGAAGGGCAGCCGGGCGACTTTCAGGCTTGCAGTCAAGGCGCCCCTGAACATCCTTGCGGTCACTGCCGGCCGCAGCCTCGGCCATAAAGCAATCGGGGAGACGACGGTTTCCGAGTGGCTGATCGAGCACCCGGTAGAGGGTCTTACCCTCTCGGCCGCGGCCTATGAGATTCATGAGCAGACTGCCGGAGACGTGATCGTCAGCCTCTACCTCTTCCCTGAGAGCCGCCCGCTAGCCGCCGCCTATATGAAGGCAGCGGCGGATTACGTTCGATTCTATTCCGACCTTTTCGGGCCTTACCCCTTCCCCAAGTTTGCGGTGGTGGAAAACTTCTTCCCCACTGGATACGGATTTCCTTCTTATACGCTCCTCGGGAGCTCTGTTCTGAGGTTGCCTTTTCTTATCCAGACCAGTCTCGGACACGAGATCGCTCACTCCTGGTGGGGCAACGGGGTATACGTGGACTATGACCTGGGCAACTGGAGCGAGGGGCTTACGACCTATGTCTCCGATTATCTCTACAAGGAGAGGGAATCCGAGGCCGAGGCCAGGGAATACCGGTTGCAGGCGATTCGCAATTACACCATGCTCGCACCTCCCGAAGCCGATTTCCCCCTTTCCGAATTCACGGGAAGGGTCGACCCCTTGAGCAAGGCAATTGGATACGACAAGGGAGCCATGGTTTTTCACATGCTCCGAAGGGCCGTAGGGGAACAAGCTTTCTGGACCGCTCTTCGGGAGCTTTACCGGAGCAGGGTATTCCTTCAGACTTCATGGAAGGACATTCAGAGTATTTTCGAGACACAATCCAGGATGTCTCTGGAGCGCTTTTTTGACCAGTGGGTCTTTCGCAAAGGCGCTCCTCAGTTTTATCTGGAGAATGTCCGTGCCTTCCCGGGGAATGGTAATTGGAAGATCGTGGCCGGCCTCTGTCAGGGGCCGGAGCAATTCAACCTGAACATCGATGGACTCCTTGAATGCGAGACCTCCCGCACAATGCATAAGATCGCGCTTTCCGATGATTGCACGCGTTTAAATCTTGATTGCTCCTCCTCCCCCGGGCGGCTGGCTCTCGATCCGGACTTTGACCTGCTCAGAAGATTGGATCCAGCGGAGATTCCGCCTGCCGTCAACCTGCTCAAGAGTTCTCCTTCCGCCCTCCTGGTCCTGCCTGCAGGAAGCGCAAACCGGTTAAAGACTCTGGCCGGGACTCTGGCCCTTGGCTTGGGTCTGGAAGAGTACCGGATTGTGTCCGAGAAAGACCTGGAGCCGGAGTTGTTTTCATCGCGCGATATCATCCTGATAGGCATGCCCATGAATGAGGGGCTGTTGCCGGGAATGCCTGCAGGTATGCGTCTTGAAAAGGGTGGTTTTACACTGGGCGGCCGGGCATACCAAAACCCCTCCGATGCCTTCTTCGGGGTGTTCAGGCATCCCGCCCGGGAAGACCGCGTGGTGGCGGTTTTCCATCCCCTCTCCATGAAAGATGCGGGCATTGTCGCACGGAAGGTGACGCACTATGGAAAGTACAGCTATGTCACTTTCCAGGGTGGGGAGAACCGGGAAAAAGGGTTCTGGCCTGTGGAGAGTTCGCCGCTTATCCATGAATTCGCGACGAAAAAGGGCGCGCCTTGAATCCGGCTGCGCCCTCGCATTTCTTCACCCGACGAAACCCCTATGTCCTTTCAATGAATCTCTATCTTCTTGGGGATGCTTTCCTCCGTTTTGGGAAGAACCAGTTTGAGAACCCCGTCTTTGTAGCTCGCTTCGATCTTGTCACGGTCCACATTGCCGCCGACCCGGATCGTTCGGTTGAAAGCCCCGAAAAACCTCTCGGAGCAGTGGCAGCATTCCCCTTCGGATGTCTCTTTATCCTTTACGCCTTTCACCCTGACGGCACCGTCATCAAAAGTGATATCCACTTTTTTCATGTCAATGCCGGGCAGCTCCATTGTGACCACATAGTGTTTGTCCGTTTCCGCCACATCCGAATCAGGCGTCCAGTCCTCGCACAGGATGTTCCTGGAATTGATCCACCCGCAGATGCGATCGAGTTCCCTTTCTGCGGGTGATATCATCAGCTCCTGCGGTACAAGCATTCTCGTCATCATGGTCACCCCCTTCCTTAAATTGCATGGCCGAAGGTAATCATGCTTCCTTTTATGTCAATGGTGACATAACAAGAACAGGTTCATCGTTCTCCTGCGCCGTATCTTTTTGCGAACTCCATCATGGCCCGTACGTTTTCCGGCTTGGAGCCCTGCATGCCGGCGCCTGTTGAGAAAATGAACCCCCCGTTTGCCCCCGCGACATCGATCAGCTCTTTGCACGTTGCGGTGACTTGTTCAACCGTGCCTGTGCACAAGAGATCAAGAGGCAGGTTTCCGGCTATGCACGCCACCCGGCCGACTGTTTCTTTGGCCTTTTTCATATCGGTCCTGTCGAACCACCAGAGAACCTTCCCCTTGGGAATGTCGCAGATGGATTCCAGCCTCTCGTTGTAGGCGCCCTCCGCAAACAACTGGGGCACCAGCCCTTCGTTGATCAGGCCGATGATGAGTTTCCTCAGGGTCGGCCAGTAGAAAGTCTTGAACTGCTCCTGGGACATGAAGCCGTCCGCACCCTTGTGCAAAGGAATAAAAGGCATGACGTGCCCGGTCGCACGGCAGGCGGCCACCCCGCATTTGATCATGATGGGGGTCAGCCGCTCGCAAGCCTCCATGAGCTCATCCTTGCGGCGGAACATGTCCAGCATGACCCCTTTTGTGCCCCGAAGGCTGTCCCCCACCACATCGAAGGGAGCCTTGGTCATGCCGCCCGAGAAGGCAGGATATCCCTTTCCCATATTGCGGCCGGAAATTTCCCGGACAGCATTTCTCCACCTGAGGGATTCTTCTCCGGCGCGGGAGAGGGAGTCCAGGGCCGCCTTCATTTCCGGTGCGGCAAAAGGAATGCTCATGGGAGGAACCAGAGGGATCTCGTTGACAGGCGGCAGAAGAGGGAAGGTTTCAAAGGGTTTCAAAGAACCAAAGATCCGCGGGAAATAGACGTTAAGGAAGAATCCGGTCGGATCGTCGATCAGGTCCCGGTATTCTTCCCCCTTCATATACTCGTCTTCCACGAACTGATATTCCCGCTCCTTGGATACGCCATGCCCCGGCCACTGGTAAAGCTTCAGGTCCAGCGTGTCCAATACCTTGCCCGGAACGATCGTGGCGGGACCCGTATACGCATCCGGAGCGAAGTCCCGATGATAGGTGTCCCAGGCCCTCCCGAGGGCTTCGTAGTCGTACATGGCATCGTACGCGCTGATCCCTGCATATTCCATGGGGAAAAATCCTGCCGAGGGGCAGATTGGAATACGGGAGGGGGTTTTCCTGAGCTGGATTGCATCCCTCATCAATGTCGCCCGCTCCTGATAGGCCTTCTCCGCAGCCGCATTTTCAAAGGGAATACCTTTTCCGGAAATCCAATCGGCAAACCGTGTCTCCAGCTTCTTTTCGGCATCCGCAGAAACTTCGAGGAATCTCTCCTTCATTCTATCTCCCTCCGATCCACTCTTTCGTCAGCCTCACACCGGCCAGAGCGTCCGAGCCGAACGCGTCGGCTCCGGTATACTCCTTTACGTTTTGCGTAATCTGGCCCCCGCCGATCATGATCCGGACCTTCTGCCGAAGCCCTGCCGCGTCAATGGCCTGGATTGTCTCCTTCATGGAGTCAAAGGCCAGGGTCAGCAGGCCGCTCATGCCCACCACCTGCGGGTCGAATTCGCGGATGGCGTTCACGAAGTTTTCGGGCGGTTGATCGATGCCGATATCCCGCACCTCGAAGCCGTTGGCCTCCAGGAGAAAGCGTACGATGTTTTTCCCGATGTCGTGAATATCCCCTTTGACTGTTCCGATCAAGACCCTTCCGCTCGCCTCGCTTGTCTTTGCATCCTTGACGAGCGGTTTGATCATCTCGGAGATCTGCTGCAACATCTCACCGGCCATCATGAGATGGGGAAGGAAATACTCCCCCTTTTCAAAACGCTTTCCCACGATCTCCATTGCCCTGGAGCAACTCTCCAGAATCTTCATGGGATCGATTCCCTGCTTCAGCATTTGTCGCGCTTGTTCCAGCGCCTCAGGCTCCTGCATTTCAACCAGCGCATGAATCAATGTTTCCGTCACCGATGTTCTCCTTTCCGTTTGAGCTCTGCCACGAAGACACAAAGACACGAAAAAAGACTTCTTGTTCTTCTTTGTGTCTTAGTGTCTTTGTGGCTGATCTTTTGTTTCTTCCACAGAGAGGTCGCAGGCCAAGGTCTAGGCCGCCAGCCGGCCCCCTCTATAGGCCTTTATGAAGCTCATGCAGAAGCGATCTCTTCCGGCGAGGGTTTCAGCGGCCAGGATGTTCGCCATCATAGCCTTGTCCAGCGGGTTCAGGATCGCCGCATCCAACCCCTTGGCAATAGCCATGGTCATGAAAGTCTGATTCAGGAATTTCCTGAGGGGAAGCCCATAGGAGATATTCGAGAGCCCGCAGATGGTATGAATGCCGGGAAAGAGGGCCATGATCTTCTCAACGGCCGCGAGAAATTCCTTGCCAAATGTCTGGTCAGTGGATACGGGCTGGACCAGGGGATCCATAAAGAGGTTTTCGAGCTTCAGGTTGCTCTTCAAGAGCAGATTCACAAGCGTATCGGCAATCCTGACCCTGTCGTCCGCCGTTCGCGGCATGCCGGAGTCGCTCATGCACAAGCCGACGACCTTCAGATCCGTACCCGCGATCAACGGCAGCAAACTCTCGGCCCTGCCTTTTTCGAGCGAAATGGAATTAATCATGGCAGTGCCGCGGTGAACCGAGAGGCCGGCCTCAATGGCCCTGGGGCTCGGGCTGTCTATGCAACAGGGGAGGTCCACCTCGGCCTGGACCTCCTGGATGAGCCATTTGAGGTATTCGGCCTCCTTCCCCTCGAATGCACCGGCATTCACGTCGATGTATCCTGCCTGCTGATCCGCCTGATCCCTGGCCAGTTTCCTGATGGTTTCCGCATCCCGGTTCTCGATTGCCGAGGCCACCGGTTTCCGCGTCGAGTTAATGAGTTCACCCACGATGATCATCCTGACATCCTCCGTTCGATGTAGCCCTCTCTTGCAGTCTTATCCATACTCAAAAAGACCCTGCTCTGTCAAACACGAGTCAAGGGCGGGGTCGGAAATTTTTGTACGGATCGTTGCAGGTTATCTGTCGTATGCACTCCTTCCCGAAATATTCAACATGTTGACATATCATATATTGACTTTCAATTCCGCACGGGATAAACCAAACCCAATGGCACCCGACCTCAACTATAAGAGCAACTTGAGCACGGACGAAAAGGTATTGATGGCCATTGTGAGGGCTGCGGAGATCTTTAAAAGAGCCCACTCCGCATTGTTCAGAAACTATGGCCTTTCCTTCCCCCAATATAACATCCTTCGGGTTCTCGAAGCCTCAAATGACGGACATAACAAGATCAGCGATGTGAGCCGGATCATGCTCGTTCCCGGTGCCAACATGACGGGGATTGCGAAGAGGCTTGAAAAAGGCGGTTTCATTTTCCGGAACTCCGATCCCAGGGATGAGCGGGTGACCATGCTCGAAATTACCCCCAAGGCAAGAAAAACCCTCCAGAGGATCGAAAAAGAAAAAGATCAATGGGCGGAATTCCTGTTAAAGGATTTATCCAATGAGGAAAAGCTCTACCTCCTGAGTAAGATCAGACGGTTGATCACAAACAATGTCCAGGTCGCAGACAAAAAGGTCAATCAGCACAAGGCAGCCAGTCGCATCGGAAAACTGAGGACCAAGAAGCAGGGCGTCTCCACTGATTAGACGGCCCAGTTTCCTTTTGACAGAAAATCTGAAACAACCTATAGTTTAATACCTTATGAATATTGTTTCAGAAAATCGGCGTTAGGAGTCCAGGGCCCTTATGGAAGCCCTTGTCAAAGCAATTGCCTGCTTGCAGAATACGGACGCCGGGCGCAAGTTCAACGTCAGAGTCTCTCCCGACAATGCTGTAATCCCCGAACCCGGAATGGCGCCTGCTTGGCTTACCTTTCGCCGTCTCCGCAGGGGACAAAACGCGTCCTTGCTCCAAATCGTCCCAGTACCGCCTTTTTGCGTGCTCCCAACTCGCTCTGGTAAAGAAGCTGCCCCGGAAATTGTTCCGTCCCTGCATCGTTATAGATCATTTTCTTATTCATGGAACACATTCCCTTTCCGATGTTGAAACAGGCACGGCTTCCGCCGTGGAGAAACAGATGATAGAAGGCTCTCAACCATTCGAAGAGATTCAAGAGATCCTGCATGTGGCAAATCTTGCCCTGGAGCCGAATCTGCTCAGATCCAAGATCCTGGAGCTTTTATTCAAGAAAATTTATGTGGAATGCTCCGTATTTTTCCTTCCAGGCGATTCCACGGGCGGCATTGAAGTCAACCTTGAGGAGAAATACGTAAAACAGTACAAAGAACACTTCCATCGATATGATCCTATTCAGCTGATTGCCGGAACTTACTATATGCGAAGGGTGATTCGTCTGGAGGAAGTGATCGACTATCACGCCTTCGTATCCAGCAGATTCTACTGCGATTTCCTGAGACCCCAAAAGATACACCACAAGCTTTACATCAATCTCTACACAGGAGACAGGTACCACGGCAGGATCGCTTTGTTCAGACCTCAAAAGACGGACGGATTTTCCGAGGAGAATGTTCGCATTCTCCGTACCATGGCTCCCTTTTTGGCTTTCGCCCTGGACCATAACGATCTCCTGATAAAGACCAGGGTTCAGGAGGGTGCTTTCAACCTGGTGGACAAGAATGTCTCTGTCGGGGTCATCCTTGTGGATGATTCCATGCGCCCGGTGTACATGAATCAGAAGGCAAGAGCCTTCTGTCAGGACTTCTCAGTACGCGTTCCTTACAAGGATGCGGTCTTTCGAATGCCCTCAGGGCTATTGGACGATTGTCGCGCCATTTCCGAGGAACTCGGAGCCAGAGCAGATTGTCTTGCATTGCCAAAGTACAGGGTTCTGAGAACGGATCATTTCAAAGCCTTCCACATTTCCTCCCGAATTCTGGGAAACGGCTCGTCGACAGGTGGAAAATTGTTCATGGTCTCCATCGAGGAAGTGCATGAATCCATGGGGTTCGAACCGGCCAGGCTCAAAGAAGTCTACAAGTTGACAAACAGGGAGATCGACATCGTACTGCAGACTTATCAAGGGCTGAAGAACGCGGAAATTGCCAGGAGGTTGTTCATATCGGAGATAACCGTGAAGAAACACATTCAAAATATCTTTCAAAAAATGGGGGTGAAGAGCAGGACTGCTCTGGTTCACAGGATTTTAGAGGATAATCCGGATTTCGTCTCCATAGCCGGTTCGTGCGGTGATCCGGGATAGTGACCCTTTGTCCTTCGAAGCGCCTTTCCTGGTCGGTTTAGTCCAGGCCCCCCCAGCTGGCTAATCTCAATCTCTCGTTTACCCATAAGAAGACCATAACCAGCAAAAATAATACTTTCGTATAATGTACAGGAGTAAAGTCAAAATTTAGAATGGAGCGTATTAAGGACAATAGGCGGCTCGTTCGTCCTGGCAGATGTCCGTTTTTAGTGGAGGGGAAGTAAATGACGGGGGAGGCCGGGTGAGGTTGGTCAGACCGGCCGGCGAACGAAGCGCTTGAGGGTGGCGGAATACGTCCCTATCGAGAAAGGAGGTGGGACAGGTAAGGATCAACGAGGGGATAGAAGGTTTTGAAGGAAATGGTTCACATCAGAAGACCCTGAATCACTACAAACAGGGAAGGAGGCAAACGATGAAGAGAAGCACGCTTCTTGCAGTTCTGGTGGCAATTTCGGTGGCCGTGGCCTTGTTCTGCAGTCCGTTGGATGCGGCGCCGCCCAAAGACAAGATCCGCGTAGGCTGGGTGACCTCGCTCTCGGGCGTCAATGCGAGCGGCGTACCGGTCACGAGCGGGAACGTGTACACCATGTGGGTCGAGGAGGTAAACGCAAAAGGCGGTTTGTACATCAAGGAATACGGAAAGAAACTGCCCCTGGAAGTGATCAAATATGATGACAAGAGCGATATCGGCACCATGACGAAGCTCCTGGAGAAGGTCATCATGGAAGACAAGGTCGATCTGATATTCAGCCCATGGGACACGGCCTTCCTCTTTGCGGCAGCGCCGATCGCCACAAAGCACAAGATGGTTCTCCTGGGCGGTTCCGGCGGGGCACAGAAGCTCAAGAGCGTGATCCAAAATTACCCTTACTTCTTCCAGGTGCTCAATTTCTCGGATACCCAACTCCCCCCTCTTGCCGAGCTCTTCAGCCAACTCGGCGTGAAAAAAGTCTACATGGCGTACATCCAGGACCTGCACGGCATCGAGTACCGGGACGTGGCGACGCAGGAGTTCAAGAAGAGGAATATCGAGATAATCGCATCCAAGAGTTTCCCCCTTGACGTCAAGGACCTGAGCCCCCTGCTGAAGGAAGCCAAGGCATCCGATGCAGATGCATTTACTGGTTTTCTCTATCCCCCCCATGCCTTTCTCGCGGCCGGCCAGGCCATGGAAATCGGATACAATCCCAAAGCCTTTTACATGACCGTAGGTCCCTGTCTATCCCAGTTTAGAGACGCCTTCACGGCCAAGGGGATCGACGGGGTCATGGGCGCCGGTGCATGGAACGTCAAGTCTTCCCCCGGAGCCAAGGAGTTTTTCGACAAGTTTGTAAAGAGATGGGGATTTGAACCTGAAGGGTGGGGAACACTCTTCTACTATTCCTCTCTCCAGTTTTTCCAGCAGGCCATAGAAGAGGCGGGGACGCTGGACAACACCAAGATAAGAGATGTCATGGCCACGAAGACCTATGAAACGGCCCTCGGCCCATTCAAATTCACGAACAACATCTTCCTGAACCATCCCGGGGAAGTCGGCCAGTGGCAGAACGGGGTCTGGCAAGTTATAGACCCGGGACCGAAGCGCACGGCGCCCCCTGTCTATCCAAAGCCGGCGTGGCAGCCGCCGCCGAAGCCTGACAAGAAGTAGACCTTCGCTTTGCGGAGCCGACAGGGCCGTCTGGGGCCCCCCCCAGGCGGCCCCCTCGAAATCCAAAGATGTAGGCTCGTTCCACTTCAACCGGAAGACGTAAAGTCATGATCATTAAATTCCTGGACGTGGTGATCGGCGGGATGCTCATGGGAGGGATCTATGCGTTGATCGCCGTCGGGTTCGGCCTTCAATACGGTGTTGCCCGTGTTCTGAACATCGCCCATGGGGAATTCATCATGCTGGGCGCCTTCTGCGCATGGACGCTCTTCACCGCGGCGGGTATCAGTCCTCTGGCCTCCATTTTCATCTGTGCCCCTTTTTTCTTTGCCATCGGGTTTGTCATCTACCGCATCCTCTACACCCCGTTAAGGGTTTCTTCCGGTTCGCCAGCCGTCTTTGAAGGCAATTCCATGCTGGCATCTTTCGGCTTTCTTTTTGTGATCCAGAATCTGGCCTTGATCATCTGGGGTGCGCCTGTGAAAGGCTACTCCTATATGGCCTTTCCCATCCATGTTCTGGGCACGGTTTTCTCTGCGAACCGCATTGTCACCCTTCTCGCTTCCGTGATCCTCGGCGGCGCCTTTTATGTTTTCGTGACCAAAACGCGCACCGGCAAGGCCATCAGGGCATCCGCTCAGGATCCGCATGCAGCCGAGCTGATGGGCGTGCGTATCAACACGGTTCTGGCCCTCTGCTTCGGCCTTGGCGCAATGATGGCCTCGCTGGGCGGTCTCCTGCTCAGTATGACCTCGGTGATGGTCTCCCCTGTCATGGGTATGGAATATACCCTGATCGCAATCATTGTCGTCGTCCTCGGTGGTTTGGGGAACCTCAAGGGAAGTTTCCTGGGCGGATTCATTCTGGGTCTTGTAGGTTACATCGTCACGTCCATGCAGCCGGGCTTGTCCATGGTTGCCTTTTACCTGATCTTTCTGTTCCTTCTCCTTGTGAGACCCACAGGACTCTTCTCGAAATGAGGAAGCGGGTACCATGAAGAACCCGAGCAAAAAAACCATCACCTTTATCGCAGTCGCCGTTTTTTTCGCTCTGTTGATGGGGCTTCCGGGATATATGTCTTCCTACACGGTAGTCCTCGTCTCGAACATCCTCATGTATGTGGTGCTGACCCTTGGCTGGGCCATATTTTCCGGGCCTACGGGTTACATCTCCCTCGCGCCGGCGGCTTTTTTCGGCACAGGGGTATATGCCTCGGCCATACTGAGCCTCAGTCTGCCACTCCCCCTCATCATCCTCATCGGCGGGACGGCGAGCTTCGTCCTTGCCTTCCTCGTGGGATCCCTGACCCTTCGGCTGAAGGGCATGTATTTCACCATGTTCACGTTCGGGCTCGTCGAGCTTGTCAGAAACGGACTGCATTGGTATGAGGTCAATATCACCGGTACAGTGGGGAGAATCATCCTCTCGGCAGACAACAAGACCGTCTTCTACGCGATGGTGTTCATCTTCATGGCGGTGGTTCTGGTCTCCTACCTGATCCGTCGCTCCAGGTTCGGTCTGGCCCTGCAGAGCATCGGAGAGTCCGAAGAGGCCGCGGCGCACAGCGGTGTAAATGTCACGAGGGTGAAGGCATTGACATTCGCTGTAAGCGCCTTTTTCATGGGGGCTGCAGGGGCCGCAATGAGCATGCGGTGGACCTACATCGACCCGACCACGGCATTCAATATCCAGTACTCCTTCATGCCTGTTCTCATGGCGATATTCGGCGGCGCCGGACAGATCTATGGTCCCATCGTGGGTGCGACCATCTTTTCCATTCTGGAGGAAGTCCTGACCACCAAATTTCCCTACTACTATATGCTCATTTTCGGTCTCACCATGATATGCGTCATCCGGTTCATGCCGCATGGGGTCGAAGGCGTGATCGGGAAGTGGCAGAGGAAAGAACGGGGGCTCGAGAAAGCGCATGAGAATCCTGGAAGTTGACAGGTTGGGAAAACGTTTTGGGGGTTTGGCGGCCGCTGCGGACGTCGGCTTCCACGTGGACGAAGGGGAGATCGTGGGGCTGATCGGTCCGAATGGCGCAGGCAAGACCACGGTATTCAACCTCATCTCCGGCGCCCTGGTTCCTGATTCCGGGACAATACAGTTCAGGGACAAGAAAATAACAGGAAAGAAGCCTCATCAGATCTGCCGGGCAGGGATCGCAAGGACCTTCCAGTCGGTCCAGGTGTTCCCCCGGATTTCGGTCCTGGATCATGTCAGACTGGCGCAACTTTTCGGGAACCCGAAATCCAGGTCGGGAGGAAACAAGTGGGATGCCGCACAGATCCTGGATTTCGTGGAACTCTCCGGAATGTCCGCTTTGCGCGCGATGGATTTGACGCTGGCCAATCAGAAGAGGCTCGAGGTGGCGCGGGCCCTCGCAGCAGAGCCCGAGCTGTTGCTGCTGGATGAGGTCATGGCGGGACTCAACCCCACCGAGGTTTCCCAGGCCATGGAGCTCGCAAGGAAGATCCAGGAAAGAGGGGTAACGATCCTGATGATCGAGCACGTCATGAAGGCCATCATGAATATATGCGACAGAATCATCGTGCTCAATTACGGCCAGAAAATCGCAGAAGGCGTACCCCGGGAGATCGCGGCGAACCAGACGGTGATCGAGGTGTACCTGGGCGCAACCGAAATCTCAAATTTGAAATCTCAAATTTGAAATTCCCTTGAGGGTTTTTCATGCTTCACGTCAAGAATATCCGGACCTTCTACGGAAAAATCCAAGCCTTGTGGGACGTGAGTCTGGATGTGGGCGAGGGTGAGATCGTTACAATCGTCGGGGCAAATGGGGCCGGCAAAACCACCCTTTTGAACGCCATCTCCGGCATTGTCCTTCCATTGTCGGGACGCATCGAGTTTCTTGGAAAAAGAATAGACGGGCAAGCGGTCGCGTCCATCGTGGAAATGGGAATCTCCCATGTTCCCCAGGGGGGAAGACTTTTTCCCGAGATGCTGGTGCTGGAGAATCTGGAGATGGGCGCATATCCCGCCCGCGCCTGGCGGCGAAAGAAAGAGACTATCGAGCAGTGTTATCAAATATTCCCCAGGTTACAGGAGAGAGGGAGCCAGGTGGCGAGCACGTTGAGCGGCGGGGAAAAACAGATGGTCGCGATTGGCCGGGGTTTGATGGCAAGACCCAGGCTGTGTATACTGGATGAGCCGTCCTACGGGTTGGCCCCGAAGGCGGTACAGGAGATCTTCAAGGTCATCAAAACCCTTCGAGAACATGGGATCACGGTCCTGCTGGTGGAGCAGAATGTGAGGCAGGCTCTTGAAATGGCCGATCGGGCCTATGTCATGGAAAACGGACGGATCGTCCTGGAAGGAAAGAGCCATGATCTCATCGAGAATGACCATGTGAGAAAGGCTTATCTGGGGCTTTGAAATGATTACGGTCAGGATCCGAACGATTCTGACGATCAAGAACATCCTCGGCAAAGGAGAATTGGAGTTCTCCATTTCGGAGGGAAGCACCCTTCGCGATCTGGTCGCGACGATGGTGAGCAGATGGAGAGAATTGTCCCCTCACCTCATGGAACCGACCACAGGTCCCATCCCGCGGGTCCGATTCATGATCAACGGCCGGGACATAGCCTTCCTGAACCGAATGGAAACCGTTCTCCGGAATGGAGACGAAGTGCTGATCTTGCCCCCGGTCTCCGGAGGGTGAGAATCATTTATCATTTTGCATTGGTCATTGATCATTTTGAAGACGCAGCTCACCTACAGCCTCTGTTTTGCACTGAACCTGGATCCATCAGAACAACGCAATCTCCAGAGAACTCGTTGCCTTTATAATCGATGAGAAACGAAGCAGACAAATGTTAAATGATAAATGACCAATGACCAATGAAAGAGAAACAAGGAGGTAGGTTCATGTACAAAGGTGGATATACAGGCAAGGTGTTGAGGATCAACCTGACGGATCAGACTGCCAAAGAAGAGACCCTGCCCCTGGAAATCGCAAAGGATTTCATTGGGGGTGCAGGATTCGGTATCAAGTATCTCTTCGACGAAGTCACGCCCAAGACCGACCCCCTGGGGCCTGAGAACAAACTGATCTTCGCGTCCGGACCCTTTTCCGGAACAACGATCCCATGCGCCAGCCGCATGGCTGTAACCGCCAAATCTCCACTCACCAATGCCGTAGGTGTCTCTCTGACAGGCGGATACTTCCCGGTGGAGTTGAAATTCGCCGGCTATGACGCCTTGATCATCGAAGGAAAGGCGGAAAAACCGACCTATCTCTGGATCAAAGATGGAAAAGCTCTTTTCCGCAGCGCTCAAAAGCTCTGGGGAATGAAGACAACGGATTGCCAGCAGATCATCAAGAATGAGCTGGGCGATCAGAATGTCAGGATCGCGTGCATAGGACCGGCAGGCGAGAATCTGAGTAAAATCGCCTGCATCATCAATGAAATGAGGGCCGCGGGCCGCAAGGGGCTCGGCGCGGTCATGGGATCGAAGAACCTCAAGGCAATTGCCGTCAGGGGGAGTGGAAAAGTCTCCATTTCCGACGAGGGGAAACTGAAGAGTGCAAGGTCCGCATTTGCAGAGGCCATGAAGGGAAGCCCTGTTCTTTATCCTCAGTTCTCCAAGCTGGGCACTTCCATGGTTGTAGACCACACCTGCGCCATAGGAATTTTCCCGACCAGGAATTTCACCTCCACAGGGGAGTACGCTCCTGCAGATAAACTCGGGGTGGAGGTGCAGACGACCAGAAATGTGGGCAGCGAGCACTGCTACATGTGTCCGGTCGGGTGCAGCCAGCTGAAGATGGCCAGAACAGGCGTGTACGCCGGCATCCTGGCAGAGGGACCGGAGTATGAGACCATGTTCAGTTTCGGCGGGGTGACAGGGGTCGATAACATCGATGCGGTCATTGCTGCCGACAGGCTGGCTGACGAGCTCGGGCTCGATACGATGTCTGCAGGCGTCACCATTGCCTTTGCCATGGAGCTTTATGAGAAAGGCATTCTGAGCAAAAAGGAGACTGGGGACATCGATCTCAGGTTCGGAAATGATGAAGCCATGCTGACCCTCCTGAGACAGATGGCCTTCAGGGAGGGTTTCGGCGCTCTTCTCGCGGACGGCTCCAAGGCCGCAGCAGCAAAGATCGGCAAAGGCTCCGAGAAGTATGCGATGCACGTCAAGGGACTGGAACTCCCCGCTTACGATGTTCGGGGGGCGAAAGCCCATGGACTGAACTACGCCACCGCCTACCCGGGCGCGGACCACAATAAGGGATATGCGTTTCAGGAAATCTTCGGCATTCCTGTACCCTATGAGGTGGACAGACTCTCTGCCGATGGCAAAGGAAAGCTGACCAAGTGGAATCAGGATGTTCGCTGCGTTACCTGCGACTGTGCGACCATGTGCGCATTTCTTCTGGACATGGCGGTGCCTGCAATCGCCCTCAAGAATACCGCCGATCTGATGGATGCGGTGACCGGTCTGCAGTACACCCCTGAAGAGGTCCAGACAGTGGGGGAACGAATCAACAATCTCGCAAAGGCCTTTAATGTGGGTTCCGGGTTCACGCGAAAAGACGACACCCTGCCGGAGCGGTTGTTGACCGAACCGCTGAAGGGTGGCGCGTCCAAAGGACATTTCGTCGGCAAGGATGAGCTCAAGAAGATGCTGGACGAGTATTACGCGGAAAGGGAATGGGATATTCAAACTGGAACTCCAACCCGGAAAAAGCTTACGGAACTTGGATTGGGGTACGTGGCTGATGCCCTGAAGCTCTAACGGAAGCAGGTTCGAGGTTCGAGGAAACTGGTCGAGGAAGACTCTTGTCCATTTGTCCATCCTCGATCCTCGCGCCTCGATCCTTAACTGAAAAGAGGAGGCCGGAATGAAAACCAAGGCGGCAGTCGTTTACGAAAGATCGGGAAAATTCACCATTGATGAAATCGAAATCAGCGAGCCCAACGATGATGAAGTGCTGGTTCGCGTCGCAGCCACCGGCATATGCCACACGGACCTGGCCGGCAGGGAGCAGTATTTGCCGATCCCGCCCGCGCGCGCGTTCCCCGCTGTGTTCGGACACGAAGGCGCCGGCGTAGTGGAAAAAGTGGGTAGACGGGTGACCAAGGTGAAGCCGGGCGATCATGTGGCGTTGAGCTGGGATTACTGCGGAGCCTGCCCTTCGTGCAAGTCGGGGAACGAAGCCTATTGCGACAACCTCTTCCTTTACAATTTCAACGGCGCTCGCCCGGACGGCAGCACGACTTTGCGAAAGGGTGATCAGATCATCCATGGGTCTTTTTTCTGTCAGTCTTCCCTCGCGAATTTCGCTCTGGCCAGCGAAAGAAACATCGTGAAGGTGAGAAAAGACATTCCCCTCGAAATCCTCGGTCCCCTGGGATGCGGTATCCGGACCGGCGCCGGCGCCGTAATGAACACCCTTAAACCGTTGCCCGGGTCCTCTATCGCCATATTCGGCGCCGGACCGGTAGGGATGAGCGCTCTCCTCGCTGCGGTCGTATGCGGATGCACGAAGATTATTGCAATCGATGTCATTGCAGAGCGGCTTGAGAAGGCAAAGGAATTCGGCGCTACCCACACCATCAATGCCGGGAAGGCAGATCCTGTTCAGGCCGTCATGGAAATCACCGGCGGGGGAGCGCAATACAGCCTGGAGTGCGTAGGCAACCCCAAGGTTCTTCGACAGGCTGTGGACGTCCTGCCCCGATTAGGGGTTTGCGGGCTCCTCGGCGTTGTGCCCCCGGGCACAGAGGTGGGCCTGAACATGGACCTGATCATGAACGGCCGGACCGTCCGCGGGATTCTCGCCGGGGATTCCGTTTCGGATCTGTTCATCCCCAGGCTGCTCGATCTTTACAGCCAGGGGCGGTTTCCATTCGACAAATTGATCACCTTTTATCCGTTCGATGAAATCAACCACGCGGTGGAGGACATGGAAAAGGGACGTGTGATCAAACCGGTTTTGCGGATGAACAGCTAGTATCCCAGGCTGTTCATTGACAAGGAGCTTTCGCTTCCCCTTCCCTCCCCTTCCCAACCGTTCCACCCCTCCACAGGGGAGGCGAGGTGAGAGAAATTAATGACGCGAAGCCATCTGGAAAGGAGGAGGCTATGAAGTTCATCAGGGTAAACATGAGCTCGAAGAGTGTTCATGTGGAGAAAGTACCGGAATCTTACCTGGGACTCGGCGGCAGAGGGCTCACTTCCATCATGGTGAACGGTGAGGTCCCGCCGAAGTGCGATCCCCTGGGACCCGAAAACAAGCTGATCTTCGCCCCCGGCTTTCTGAGCGGCACCACAATGGTCAACACGAGTCGCATGTCCATAGGCGCGAAGAGCCCGCTCACGGGGACCATCAAAGAGAGCAATGTGGGGGGAACCATTGCCGCGGCAATGGGACGGTTGGGAATCACCGCTGTCATCGTTGAAGGGCAAGCGGTGGAAGGAGATCTCAGTCTTCTCCGGATCGACGAGAAGGGTGGCGCGAGCCTCATTCCGGCAATGGAATACAAAGGCATGCGAACCTACAAGCTCGTGGAAAAGCTCCTCACAGTCTACGGGGACAAGAACTCTGTGCTCTGTATCGGGCCTGCCGGGGAGTATAGATTCAAGGCGGCCTCTGTCCAGGGCTCCGATGTTGACGGACGGCCCTGCCGTGCGGCGGGTCGAGGGGGATTGGGCGCTGTCATGGGAGCCAAGGGGCTCAAGGCTTTGATCGTGGACCAGCGAGGGAGCACACCCGATCCTCTTGCCGATCCGGAAACTTTCAGGGAAGCCGCAAAGGGTGTAGTCAAAGCCATCAAAGGGGATCCCATGAGCGGCCACGTGATGCCGGAGCTCGGCACGGCGGGACTCGTGGCCCCGGTCAATTCCATGGGAGCCTTTCCAAGTTACAATGCCCGGAAAGGGGTGCTCGAGGGGTGGGAGAAGATCAGCGGAGAAGCCATGGCCGGGCTGATCAAGGAACGGGGCGGAAACACAACTCACATGGGCTGCGCCCAGTGTATTGTCCACTGTTCCAATGAATTCGTGGACAAGCAGGGAAAGTATGTCACCAGCTCCCTGGAGTACGAGACCATCTGGTCCATGGGCGGGATGACCGGCATCGACGATCTGGACACCATTGCACGGCTCGATTACCTGTGCGACGACATCGGAGTCGATACCATGAGCACGGGAGTGGCCGTTGCCGTTGCCATGGATTCCGGGCACGCGAAATTCGGGGATCGCGAGGCGGCAATCAGGATGGTGGAAGAGATCGGTCAGAACACTCCCTTCGGAAGGATCCTGGGAAACGGACCGCTTGCCGTGGGGAATCATTTCAAAAACCCCCGGGTTCCAGTGGTGAAGGGTCAGTCCATTGCCGCTTATGATCCAAGGGCCATGCAGGGCAACGGGGTGACCTTTGCCACATCGCCGATGGGCGCGGACCATACAGCAGGAAACGTGGTGGGCGAGTATCTGACACAAAAGCTGAATCCCTTGAAAGCGGAAGGGCAGGTCGACGCCTCCAGGAATCTTCAAATCGCCATGGCCGCTGCCGACTGCACAGGAATGTGCTTTATGGCGATTGTGGCCCTGGCCGGTCCTGAGGGCGGCGGCGCGTTTCTCAATGCGATCAACGCCAAATTCGGAACCAGGCTTGGGCCTGACGATATTGCCGCTATGGGTATCCGCGTCCTGAAAGCGGAAAGAGAGTTCAACAGGAAGGCGGGGTTTACAAATAAGGACGATCGATTGCCCAGGTTTTTCTATGAAGAACCCCTCCCCCCGCACAACACGGTCTTCATGATCGGCGACGAGGAGATCGACAGGACATTTGATTTTTGAAACGCTGATTACAGAATCTGCGTTATGAAACTGAAGGTAAGACTCTACGGCACCTTGAGCCGAAGTTTCCCGGGTTACCGGCACGGGCAGGAAATGGCCGTTGAAATCCCTGAAGATGGGACGGCCAAAGAGCTTCTCTCCGTGCTCAAAATACCGGAATCCATGGGCGCTGTAGTTGCAGCGGAGGGGCGAATACTGAAGCCGGATGATGCAATGCGGGCCGATTCCCCCGTGGCTGTCTTCCAGCCCATTCACGGCGGGTAATTGTGATCACGTAGGCACGAGGAAGAATATCAAAACGGGTTACCCTTTGTGTCTTAGTGCCTTCGTGGCTGAACGATTTCTTCTCAACCTTTTTCCAAAGGAGGTCGTGCGATGTCAGGGGAATTGGTGAGATTCATCTCGGATTTGCAGGAGGGGGAGGCCCTTCGATTCGTCGAGGAATCCCTCGCAAAAGGAGTCGATCCAAAACAGCTTTTAGATGAGGCCAAAGAAGGCATGAATATCGTAGGCCGGAGGTTCTCGGAGGGTACCTATTTCATCCCTGATCTGATGTTTTCCGGAGAAATTCTCAAGAGCGTAGTCAAGATTCTCCAACCCCATCTCAAAAAGGGGAAAGAGGCCGAACGCAAAGGCAAGGTGATCGTCGGCACTGTGGCCGGCGACATCCACGACATCGGAAAGGATCTTGTCGTCTTCATGCTCGATGTCAACGGATTTGAAGTCCTGGATCTCGGCATTGACGTGCCTGTACAGAAATTCGTGGACGCAGTCAAAGCGTCCGGCAGCAGGGTGGTCGGGCTGAGCGGCTTCCTGACACTTGCCTTTCAGTCCATGAAGGACACCATCGATGAAATCCAAAAGGCCGGATTGAGAGACAAGGTCAAGATCATGATCGGCGGCGGCCAGGTGGACGAACAGGTCAGGAAGTTTACGGGCGCCGATGCCTACGGAAAAGACGCCATGGAGGCCGTATCCCTGGCAAATGGCTGGATAGGAGGGTGAACCATGGAAAAGAAATTGCAGGAAGTGTCTGCACAGGAAAAGAGAGAGGCGAGATTTCAGACCTGGCTGTCCGCCCAGGGCGTCAAGTTTCAAAGTCCTGAAGCCGAGGCAACTTACAAGGCGGCCATCACGAGGTTCAAGAACGCCGTTCTCATGGAAAAAATCCCGGACCGGGTGCCGGTGTTCCCTCTCGGTACATTCATGCAGGGACATCTTTATGGTGTGACCACGTATGAATCCATGTATGACTATCCGAAATTGCTCTCGGCCCACAAGAGATTTCTCCAGGACTACAAGCCGGATTATTACGGCTCGCCCGCCTTCATCGGCTCGGGCAAGATCCTCGAGATTCTCGACCTCAAGCAATACCGATGGCCCGGCCACGGAGTGTCGGAAAAATCGGGGTATCAATGTGTTGAAGGCGAGTATATGACGCCTGAAGATTATGATGCGCTGATAGACGACCCCTCGGATTTCTGGCTGAGGAGCTGGATGCCCCGCGTCTTCGGCGCCCTGGAGCCCCTGAAGGAGATCTTTCCGTTTCCGAATCTGTGGGAGATCGTGGGGGTCTCCGGCCAGATGATCCCCTTCGGCATCCCGCCCGTTCAGAATGCCCTGAAGGCGCTGATCGATGCCGGCAATGAAGCCATGGCATGGATACAGCAGATCATGGGCTTCGAGATGGAAGCAAGAGGGATGGGTTTTCCCACGGCCATAGGCGGTGCGGCAAAGGCGCCCTATGATATCCTTGCAGATACGTTGAGGGGCACACGCGGCATGATGATGGATCTGTACAGGAGGCCGGAAAAGATCCTGAAGGCATTGGAAAGGATCACCCCCCTGTACATCAAGCAGGGGGTGGGGATGGCCACTTTTGCCGGAAATCCGGTCGTCTTCATTCCGCTTCACAAGGGGGCCGACGGCTTCATGTCCGACGAGCAGTTCAGGACATTCTACTGGCCGTCCCTCAAGGCGCTGATACTCGGGCTGGCAAACGAAGGGTGCGTGCCTTTCCTCTTTTGCGAGGGAGGGTACAACACGCGGCTGCAGTACTTGACCGAGCTTCCGAAGGGCTCCTGCTTCTGGATATTCGACCGCACCGACATGACCAAGGCAAAGGAACTCCTCGGGAGGACGCTCTGCATCGGCGGCAATGTTCCTGCCGGAATGATTCTCACCGGAACGGCGGAAGAGGTGAAGGGCTACTGCAAAAACCTGATTGACGTAGCGGGTAAAGGTGGAGGCTATATCATGGCCTTCGGGACTGCCATGGATGAAGGAAAACCTGAAACCATACACGCCATGATCGACTTCACGAAGGAATACGGTGTCTATAAGTAAGGGAGGAGAAGACATGAGCAGAACAGTGTTTCTTACTTTGACTGCGTCCATTCTCGTGGCATCGCTTTTGTTATTCGGCAATGCGTTTGCCAAAGATACTTCACCTTTATCCCGTAAGATTGCCCCTATCGTCTCCACGGACTGGTTGCAGCAAAACAACCAGTCGAAGAACCTGGTAATCCTGGATGTTCGAACCAAGGAAGAATATGCGGAAGGCCACATCCCCGGGGCCGTGAACGTGCCTTTCCTGGTACCCGTTTCCGAATGGATCGTCTTGAAGGACGATCTTCTTCTCGAGGTTCCGGAACAGGCGGCACTGTTCAGTACCATCGGGTCCTGCGGCATAAAGAACGACTCGCTGGTTGTAGTCGTGACCTCGGCTCCCAAGCCGGGGGAGCCTCCCTATTCGATCGCCAACGCCACCAGGGTTGCCTTTACCCTCATTTATGCAGGGGTGCCGAACGTGGCTATTCTGGACGGCGGTCACAACAAATGGCAAAAAGAGAACAAGAGCGTCACCAGGGACGCGGTCAGCCCCACCGCCGTAACATTCCAGGGCAAAGCGCGCAAATCGATGTTTGCCTCAAAAGAATATGTAAAGGAGCATCTCGGGAAGGCGCTCCTTATCGATGCAAGGAATGGGGATGTTTATTACGGGGCCAGTGTCGAACCTTTTGCCAGCAAGCCCGGACATATTCGCACGGCCAAATCCCTTCCCACTCCCTGGATGTGGAACGCGAACGACTGGACCTACAAGGATAAGAAGTCGCTGGGGGCTATGGTTTCCGGCCTTTCTGGAAAGGAAAAGCCAAAGGAGATCATCACCTACTGCGGCGTGGGCGGCTACGGGAGCACCATGTGGTTTGTGCTGAGCGAGGTGCTGGGCTATAAGAACGTAAAGCTCTACGACGGCTCGGCACAGGAATGGGCGAAACACTACGACATGGTTCCATATCGGTGGGATTGAAACTCTCCCACCATTTCAGTTGAATTCCGTTTGATAGGCGCGGACCGGCTCACAGTTGTTAGGGAGAGCGGGAAATAGTTGCATTTTTTCTCTCACAGAGCTCGCAGAGAGTACGGAGCAAACTCTCTGCGGCTCTGCGTTCTCTAGCAGGCTGCTGAAAAACGCCCATCTGCGGCGTTGCCCTCATCCCGCGTCGTTGCGGCGTACTTGCATGTACGCCTCACTCCTCGTGATCTCGGGCGCCCCCGCGAATAGCGGGATTGGGAAAGCACAACTTGCATCTGGGCATTTTTGAGCAGCCTGCGAAGAAGGGGTTCTTCAGCAACCTGCTAGAGAAGCCCCGCACTGCGCGCGGGACAGGCGGGCGAGAGACACTCTGTCTTCTCGTGCTGCAGCCAAAGCAAACTATTTTGGTAAATGCCCGCGCTGAATCAACCGCCGAACCTCCCTGACTTGCCTTCTCAATTGACATCCATCCTGCCGGGGTATAAATTCTGCATTGCCGCAACAGGGGCTGATTTCCGGAACGCGCACCCAGGCTCCCTTCCGAGCCGTTGAGTTTCTCCCCATTTTTCTGCTGTCCGGCCCCGCTCCATAACCGAAGCGAGTGAGGATGGAGGATGTTTCCGACATGCAAATCTTCGGGCCGCGAGAACTCGTAAGAGACATCCATGACCAGGACCTCTGCGTCGCCTGCGGGGCGTGCGTCGAACTCTGCCCCTATTTCAAGGCCCACAGAGGGAAGATCGCGATGCTCTTTCCATGCGATCTTTCCCCCGGCAGATGCCATGCATTTTGCCCGAAGGCCGAGGTGGATCTCGACGGACTCGCACTGCACTTCTGGAAAAAACAATATGAGGGTGATTCCCTCGGCCACTACCTGAAGATCGTGACGGCACGATCGGGCCGGAAGGCGCAGGGCGCCGGGTTTCAGGCCGGCGGCACGGTTTCCTCGATAATATCCTTTTCGCTCAAAGAGGGTCTGATCGACGCTGCGGTCCTGACGGACCGGGACGGGTTCATTCCTGTGCCGCGCGTGGTGACGCACCCGGATGAAGTCGCATCCTGTGCGTCCTCCAAGTACACGGCCACCCCTACCCTTTCCGCATTTCATCGAGCAGTGCGAAATGGTTACTCCAGGATCGGCGTGGTGGGGACTCCGTGCCAGACAATCGCATTGGCTCAGATGCGGATGAATCCTCTTCAGCGGGAAGATTTTTCAGATCCGATTGCACTGACGGTGGGTCTCTTCTGCACCTGGGCCCTCGACACGAGAACCTTTATCGAATTCCTTTCGCAGCGGCTCGAGCCCGATGCTGTCAGGAAGATGGACATCCCTCCCCCTCCTGCCGAAAAGATGGTGCTCCAGACAGAGGAAGAAAATATCGAGGTCCCCCTGAGCCGGATCCGGCCCCTTGTGCCGAAAGGATGTCTCCTCTGCCCGGACATGACAGCCGAGTGGGCGGATATCTCCGTGGGCGTCCTTGAAAACGATCCTGAACGGAACACGGTTTTGATCCGCACCGAAAGAGGAATGGAACTCGTGGAAAGGGCCGTGAAAAAGCGCTTTCTCGAGATCGGACCCATGCCCGAGGAAAACCGGGAGCACCTGGCTGTTGCCGCATCAAACAAGAGAAGGCGTGGACTTCGGAAGGCACTGGAAGAAGGTCTCCTGAACACGGAGGGGGACGCCAGGGCATGTTTGAGGCTGAATGCCGAGACGCTGAAAAAAATACTTGTATGACTGAACCGCGAAGGCGCGAAGGACGCAAAGAAGAACACTTGGCGTCTTGGCGGTTCTGCTGAGCCGTTTTTCATCGGAGGAAAAATTCATGGCGGATTTGTGGGAAGCCGCAAAGGGAACCCGGCACCTGCTGATGGGGAATGAGGCCATTGCAAGAGGCGCCCTGGAAGCAGGGGTCAGTGTTGCGGCCGGATACCCCGGCACCCCCTCCTCCGAGATCATTGAGAATCTCGCCAGGGCTTCGGGCGAGAGAAAAATCTACGTGGAATGGTCGGTCAACGAGAAGGTCGCCCTGGAAGTGGCGGCTGCGGCATCTTATTCCGGGCTTCGATCCCTGGCGGTCATGAAGCAGGTGGGGATGAATGTGGCCTCCGATTTCCTTCTCCACCTTTCGCAGTACGGCACCAGGGGCGGCATGGTTCTGGTCTCCTGTGAAGACCCGGGGGCGCTCTCCAGCACGAATGAAGGCGAATCCCGCCCCTATGCCAAGATGATGGAGTTCCCGCTCATCGAACCCGGTGATTTCCAGGAGGCCAAGGACATGACCGCCTGGGCCTTCAGTCTCTCCGAAGAGATCAGGAATGTGGTGATGCTTCGAAGTGTCACCCGCCTCTCCCATGCAAGCGGGAACGTGATCCTCGGAGAGCTCCCCGAGATCCGGGCCAAAGCCGACTTCAAGCACCACGGCTCGATGGTGGATCCCATGGAAGGGCCCATCGTGAATCTTCCGGCAACGTTGCAGGTCCTGCACAATCGACAGCAGGAAAGACTCCGGGCGGCCTCAGCCGTTTTCGAGAAATCTCCCTTCAACGTCTACGAAGGCCCCGAAAGGCCGGAACTGCTCGTCATCACCTCTTCGGCCTGCACGCTCTACTGCAGGGAGGCCGTCCGCCTCCTTGGGGCTCAGGAACGTGCAGGGATTCTGAAGTTGGGGACTACCTGGCCGCTGCCGCCCGGGCTGATGGAAAAACACCTCTCCCGAACGGACAGGATCCTGATAGTGGAGGAGGTGCTTCCCTTCCTGGAGGATAATGTCCTTGCCCTTGCCGCCGTACTTTCGCCGAAGATCGGGATAAAGACCTTCCACGGCAAACTCGACCGATCGATCCCGATGACGAATGAATTGAACCCGGATGTGGTGATCTCCGCTCTTTCCCGCATCCTGGATATACAATACCAGGCTGTCCCGGACTCCTACTACAGGAAGGCTGCGGAAATCGGCCCCCCCGGCGCGCCCCCAAGGGCGCTCACCTTTTGTCCCGGATGCCCTCACAGGGCCTCTTTCTGGTCCATCCACAACGCGCTCCAGATCGACAACAGAAAAGGATTCGTGTGCGGGGACATCGGCTGCTATTCCCTGGCCGCCGGCGCAAGCGGGTTCGACACGCTCAAGACCCTTCACTCCATGGGGAGCGGAACCGGCCTGGCCAGCGGGTTCGGTAAGCTCGCCTCTTTTGGAATGGATCGGCCGGTCCTTGCGGTTTGCGGGGATTCCACTTTCTTTCATGCCGTAGTGCCCGCCCTCGTAAACGCCATCCACAACCGTTCCGACATCATCCTCATCGTGCTGGACAACAGCGGCACTGCCATGACCGGTTTCCAGGCGCATCCCGGACTCAAGGTGAATGCCATGAACGAAGCCGTCCCTGCGGTGAATATTCCGGAGGTCTGCAGGGCCATGGGAGTCGCAGTGGAGGTGCGCGACCCTTTTGACCTGGAGGAGACAGAGAGGACCCTTCTGAAGATGATGCAGCGGAGGAATGGGGTAAACGTGCTCGTGCTGAGGCAGATCTGCGCTTTGAGTCCCGAGAAAAAGGGCAGGAAGAGATTTGAGGTGAAGGTGAATGAAAGGATGTGTCTGGGTGAAACCTGCGGCTGCAATCGTCTCTGCACCAGGATTTTCAAATGCCCGGGGTTGATCTGGAACAAAAGAGAGAATACGGCCAGGATCGATGAAGTTATCTGTGCGGGATGCGGCGTCTGTGCATCGATTTGCCCTGCCCACGCCATCGAAAAGCAGGAGGCTGCCTCATGAAGGGTTCGACGCTGTTGTCGAGCGACCCCACCAACCTGATCATCACAGGCGTTGGCGGCCAGGGCAATGTGCTCGCGTCACGCATGATAGGCGAGATGTTGTCGCAGAGGGGTCTCCAGGTGACCATCGGCGAGACCTTTGGGGCTTCCCAGAGAGGGGGTTCGGTCATGAGCCACCTCAGAGTCTCCTCCGAATCCTCCTTCTCCCCGCAGATACCGAAAGGCCGGGCGCACATAGTGGTTTCCCTGGAGCCTGCAGAGGCCGTCAGGGTACTCAAGGAATACGGGAATCCTGAGGTGAGGGTGATCTGCAACAGCCGGCCCATTCATCCGATCGGGGTGATCAGCGGTGAACAGACCTATCCCTCCATGGAGGATCTGAAGAAGTGGATTGGATCTCTCTCCTCTGAAGCCTGGTTCATCGACGCCACTGAGGCTGCGATCAGGCTGGGCAACCCGATTCTCGGAAACATCGTGTCGGTCGGAGCTCTCGCGGGCACAAAGATTCTGCCCCTTGACCGCGCCGGCCTGGCGGCGGTCCTCGAAAGAAAGATGTCCCCTGACAAGGTCAGGGTGAATCTCACGGCATTCGATATCGGGGTGACGATGATCCATTCACAACAACACCTTTAAGAGAGGAGGCTTGTAATGAAAAGGAATTTTTTCCTGTACTTGGCAGTACTCTCGTTATTGGGATTCGTTTGTGCGGGTCTCGGTCCTCAGGCGGATGCAGCGGCCGCGGACGCCAAGACTTTCAAGTGGAAGATGGTGACGACCTGGCCTCCAAAGTTTCCGGTGGTGGACGAGGCGATCACCCGGATGATCAAGAACATAGACACCATGAGCCAGGGCCGCCTGAAGATCGAGCATCATCCGGGAGGAACCCTGATCCCACCCATGGAGACCTTTGAAGCGGTGAGGGGCGGGATGGCGGAAATGGGCAGTTCCTGTTCCTACTACTGGGGCGGAAAGGTCCCGGAGGCGCCCATCTTCACGACCGCCCCCTATGGGATGACCGTTCAGGAAGGCACCTCGTGGATGTATAACGGCGGCGGGCTCGAGCTCTGGCACGAGCTGTATGCCCCTTTCAATATCGTGCCTTTCCCCATGATCAACACCGGAGTTCAGATGGGCGGCTGGTTCAACAAGGAGATCAAGGGCCTTGCAGACCTCAAGGGATTGAAAATGAGAATCCCCGGCCTGGGAGGCAAGGTCATGGCCAAAGCCGGTGTAAACGTGGTTCTCCTTCCTCCCAGCGAGATCTTCGTTTCCCTGGAAAGGGGCGTGATCGATGCTGCCGACTGGATCGCCCCGTATCACGACAAACGGATCGGGCTTCACCAGGCGGCCAAATATTACTACTATCCGGGATGGCATGAACCGAATACGGTCGGCGAGCTTCTGATCAACAAGAAGGCGTGGGAGTCCCTTCCCGATGACCTCAAAATTATCATCCAGTGCGCCGCTGCAGATTGCTATATCTGGAGTCTCGGTGAATTCGACTCTCTGAACGGCGACGCCCTCAAGGAACTCGTGGAGAAACACGGCATAAAGGTCATGAAGTTTCCGGATGACGTCCTGACCCAGTTGAAAAAACTGAGCATGGAGGTCATGGAGGAAGAGGCTGCAAAAAGCGCCAAGATGAAAAAGATCTATGACTCCTTCAAGGATTTCAAGGCCAGATCTGCGCAGTGGACCCATATCTCCACGGAAGCTTTCATGGATGCCCGCAACAAATAGGGCCGGCAGGTGCCACATGGTGAGGATCCTGACACGCTTCATCGATGGCGTGAACCAGATTACGGGATTCGCGTCCGCCTTGTTCATTCCGGCCCTCGTGCTGATCACCATTATCGATGTCGCCCTGCGATACCTTTTCCACGCCGGCTCGGTTGCCTTTCAGGAGCTTGAATGGCATCTTTACGCCGCGAACTTTGTCATGGCCGCGGGTTGGACCATGCTCAAGGACGGCCATGTGCGGGTGGACATCCTCTACAGTGTCGTGAGCCCAAGGAAGAAGGCCGCAATCGACTTTTTCGGCGCCCTTGTCTTCTGTATCCCCTTCTGCCTCATGGTGCTCTGGTCTTCCTGGCCCTTTCTCTCAAACGCATGGATTATCCGGGAGGGATCGCCCGATCCCGGCGGGCTTCCCGCCCGGTACATCCTGAAGGCAATGATTCCGGTCGGGTTCGGCCTCATCCTGATGCAGTCGGTCTCCCAGGCGCTAAAATCCTTTCTTGTCTTGAGCGGCGGGGAGGAGCGAACCCGATGAAGGAATGCCTCGATATTTTCATGGTCCTCGCCCTCATTCTCTTCCTGCTCGCCGGCTATCCCGTGGCCTGGACGCTCGGAGGGATAGCCGTGATCTTCGGCGTGTTCGGCTTCGGGTTTGATTTCTTCCTCTTCCTTCCCCTGCGGCTCTGGGGGAGAATGACGAATTTCACCCTCGTCGCCGTTCCGCTCTTCGTGTACATGGGGGTTCTGCTTGAAAGAACCGGTTTGGCAGAGGACCTCCTGAAAACAATGGGCGATCTCTTCGGACGGATCAGGGGGGGACTGGCTATTTCCATTGTACTGGTCGGCGCAGTCCTCGGCGCCTCCACCGGCGTCGTAGGCGCCACTGTGGTCACCATGGGGGTCATATCGCTCCCGGTCATGCTCCGCTCCGGGTATTCAGCGCAGATGGCTACAGGCGTGATCTCCGCTTCCGGCACGCTCGGGCAGATCATCCCTCCAAGTATCATCCTGGTGATTCTGGGAGACATCATGGGTGTTTCTGTTGGAGAGCTCTTTGCCGGCGCCCTGATTCCCGGCTTCGTTCTTGTGGGCTGCTATATCCTGTATATTGTCGTGTTCGGATATTTCCGGCCCGCCAAAGTACCTGCAGCCCTGGCGGGCAGAGCTTCCGGCAAGGAGCTGTTCCTGAGGGTGGCCGGTTCGCTTCTTCCTGCCGCCTTCCTCGTGGTCGCGGTCCTCGGCTCCATTCTCTTCGGCATTGCCTCTCCCACCGAAGCCGCGGGGGTCGGTGCGTTCGGCGCCGTTCTCTTATCC
Source organism: Deltaproteobacteria bacterium HGW-Deltaproteobacteria-15 (assembly GCA_002840535.1). GTDB lineage: Bacteria > Desulfobacterota > DSM-4660 > Desulfatiglandales > HGW-15 > HGW-15. The sequence continues at coordinate 45,364 of PHBH01000049.1, forward strand.
ATTGCAAAAGGGAAGCTCACCTGGGCGGTTGTCAAGGAATCGATGATTACCACTACCCGGCTGAGCAGCATGGTTTTTATCATCCTGCTTGCGGCGACCGCCTTCGGCCTGGTTTTCAGGGGTCTCGGGGGAGAAGAGATGGTGAGGAGCTTCTTTCAGGGGATCGGCGGAGGCAGGTGGGTGATCCTCGGTGTTATCATGATTGTGCTCTTCATTCTCGGCTTTGTCCTCGACATCATCGAAATCGCATTTATCGCCATCCCCATACTCATGCCGGTTTTTGAGGACCTGGGGTTCAACATGCTCTGGATTGCGGTTCTCATCGCAGTCAATTTCCAGACCAGCTTTCTCACCCCTCCAATCGGGTTTTCCCTGTTCTACCTCAGAGGAGTAAGCCCGCCAGAGGTGACCACGGGCGACATTTACCGCGGAGTGATCCCATATGTCGCTCTCCAGCTCGCAGGTCTGCTCGTTTTGATTCTTGTTCCTGCTCTGGCGACCTGGCTCCCGGCACAGATTTTCAAGTGAACAGCTCACTGCGCTCACGCCTGGAAGCTGGGATGCTCTAATAGCCTGTTCTCCGAAACGTCCTCTTCATGCGAATTCCGGTTGACAACTTTAACCGATGTGATTACATACTAGTCCAGTATGAATTCGAGAGCGGCCAGATTTGCGAGTGTTGTGATCGCACTCATGTTCCTTTTTGCCGGCGTCTCTCAGGCGATGGGGAAGATCTCGCCCTGCAGTATGCCATGCTGCCAGGAGAAGTCGAACCCATGCCATGTGCCGAAGGGACAGTCTCTCATGGAGGATGGCTGCTGCAATGGGACAACGACGTCTTTTACCCTCGGCTCTAGGTGCGGGACGGAGAGACAGCAAGCAATAGAGTTTTCGACCGTTTCGTACAGCCCCACGTTTTTGTCACATCACGTGGAGATGTCCTGCGTTGAAGTCCCGGCAAGTCCTTCACAGGGTCACCTTTCAACAGCCGCCGAAAATGCACCCCCCGGAAAGACTCCCCTTTATCTCCAGAATTCGATCCTCCTGATTTGATGCTTTCCCTTTTTTCCTGACAGGATTCCATTCGCATTCGCCAAAACCATGGTTCGCGAAACCAGTTTCATGGAAACCGGTTCGAGGAAGTCGGTTCAAATCCTCGAATCCTCGTTCCCTGATCTCGAACCCAACTTCCCTACCGGAAAGGAGCATTCTATGTCCGAGATGAAAAAGAAAGAAAGATTGGAGGCCAAAAGGGCCGCATTTCGAGGCGATAAGAACAAGAAACACGGTTCTCTCTGGGTCGTCCTGGTTTGCGCAGGATTGCTGGCGGGCGGCTTGATCTCTTATTTCCAGATATCTTCTTCCGGAGACCCTAGGGTTGAAGGTTCTGTTTTTGCCGGCGCATCGGGAGGTTCCTCCCTCAGCATGCCTGTCTCGACCTTCGATGACGGTCGAGCGCGCTACTACACTCAGAAGGAAGGAAATATTGAGATTCGATACTTCGTCATCAAGAGCTCGGACGGGGTCCTCAGGGCAGCTTTCGATGCCTGCGATGTCTGCTGGCGTGCAGGCAAGGGGTACGTGCAGGATGGAGATAACATGATCTGCCGCAACTGCGGGCTTCGCTTCGCCTCCGTGCGGGTGAACGAGGTGAAGGGAGGCTGCAATCCCGCTCCGCTGAACCGAAAGGTGCAGGATGGCAATCTGGTCATCGAGGCAGGGGATATCCTCCAGGGCAAAGCCTATTTCGATCTTTCAAAGAGGGGGTGATCCATGACGCTTACATCCATATCGGTTCGCAACCTCTTGCGTAGAAGAGGCAAAGCGGTATTCATCCTGGCCGGGCTTGTGACCGGCATTGCCACAGCCGTCGGCATCTATACCTTCGTGGAGACCGTGACCGAGGACATCAACCACAAAATGGAGCAGTACGGAGCCAATATCCTCATCACGCCCCGCACTGAGAACCTCGCCCTCAGTTACGGCGGTCTTTCACTCGGCGGCGTGTCCTTCGAAATGGACGAGATCAGGGAATCGGATCTCGCAAAGGTCCATACCATCAAAAACTCGGCAAACATCGCTGCACTGGGCCCAATGGTTCTTGGCGTTATCTCCGTAGGGGAAAGACGGGTGATGCTGGCAGGGGTCGATTTCAAGGCTTCAGGGATTCTCAAACCCTGGTGGCACATTGATGGGGTTTTCCCGAAAACGAGCGGGGCGGTTCTGGGTGCCGAAGCGGCCCGAGTCCTGAACCTCAGCGTAGTGGATTCGTTGGAAGTCGGGGGTCTCGATCTCCCTATCACGGGTATCCTGCAGCCCACGGGTTCACAGGACGACCATCTCATCTTCACCGGCCTTTCGGATGCTCAGCAGATCCTCCGGAAGACGGGACGTATCTCCATGGTCGAGGTGGCGGCCCTCTGCAAGGATTGCCCGGTAGATGACATGGTCGGCCAGCTCGGCGATGTGCTGCCCGGCGCCAGGGTAATGGCCATCCAGCAGGTGGTCAAGAGCCGCATGGAAATGCTCATGCAGTTCAAGAAATTTGCCTATGGTGTGTCCGCCGCCCTGCTCTTCACCGGAGGACTGGTTGTGCTGGTGACCATGATGGGGAGCGTACGGGAGCGCACGGAGGAGATCGGCATCTTCAGGGCGATAGGGTTTCGCCGGGCCCATATCATGAGAATCATTTTCATGGAGGCGGGCATCATCTCCGGATTGGCAGGAGTAATTGGTTCTTTCCTGGGAGCGGCATCGGCCGGGGCTGCAATGGCCCTGTTCGGCGACGGGCACGGTTGGCATATCCCCTTGAGCCAGATCACGATCTTCGGCGCCATCCTTCTGTCCCTCCTGGTCGGTCTGACAGCCAGCGCCTATCCGGCAGCCCTGGCATCCAGGATGGATCCGAATGAAGCTCTTCGGGCTCTGTGAAAAATGGGCGGCACTTCAGCTCTCAATGGGAAATGATCCAGGAGGAGAACGATCATGAGCAATATTCAGGCGGAAAACTTGGTCAAGAGTTTTGGAAACGGGGAAGCGGCCGTTCTGGCCGTATCCGGAATGAGTTTTCACATTTCCACGGGCGAGTTCATCGGCATCATGGGTGAATCAGGGGCCGGCAAGTCCACCCTGCTCGGGATGCTGGGGGCAATGAACGCTCCCACATCAGGCCGGCTGATGGTGGACGGCATAGATATCTATGGACTCACAAATGAAAAGCGCGCCGATTTTCGAAGAGAATATCTTGGATTTGTCTTCCAGGGGTTTCATCTCATTCCTTATCTCACGGTTCTTGAAAACGTGATGCTCCCTCTTGCGGTATGCAGCGGGTCGCGAAAAGAGAAACGGGGCATGGCCATGGAGGCCCTTTCGAAGATGGGGCTTTCAGACAAGGGGGACAGGCTCCCGGGGGAGATATCAGGGGGAGAAAAGGAGCGGGTGGCGGTTGCAAGGGCCATTGTGAACGAGCCCCCTGTGCTTCTGGCGGACGAGCCAACGGGAAGTCTTGACTCCAGAAACAGCAGGGATATCATGTCTATCTTCCAGAAGCTGAATTCTTCGGGCATAACCATTGTGATGGTGACGCATAGCGAAGAATGCGCCCGTTACGCAGAGAGGATCTTATACGTCGCAGACGGTAAACTGGTGGGAGACCGGCCCGGCGCCAGGGTTTGCCAAAATTGATGCCGGGCGGGTCCTGAGGGGATAGGAAATGGTGGCAGGCCTGCTTCGGCCGGATTCGGCTCTTGCAGGTCAGGGTATGTTATCGTAATTCGGGATGCCCGGTCCTTTCGCAGTGGCCGTTCGCAGCATTCCAAAGAATCTATGATTCACATAATGCACAACCTGGTATTCCTTCTCTCCGACGTTCTGTGCCAGCATCTCCCGGATGAGTTCCTCTTTGAGGTTCTCGACGAATCTGGCTTTGAGCCAATAGAGAGCCCCTGCTTGTTTCAGGTTATCCAGACTTGAATTCCGCAGGTCAGCCTTTGCATTGTATCTGGAGAGGAGTCTTTCAAGGCAGTTCGAGTAGGTTTCAAACCTTTTGGCAGGTGCCGGGTCTCCCCCATAAGATTGAGGAGCGTGAACAAGAAGGAAAAGAAGGAAAAGGAGGGCAGGCAAGATTATCCTTTTCATGGCGGGCTCCTTGTGCTCAGGAAAGAATTGAACCGGATTAGACGATGTGGTAAACTGCTTACCACAATGTGGTATGAGCTGTCAATGTTTTTTCTTTTGCGAATTGAAGATCGGGCTTTTTCAGAAAGGGGTGTGAGGTGACCAAAGAGGAGTTCGGGAAGGTCCGTGTAAAAATGGCTAAGACTCAGAGGGAAATCGCGCAGTTGCTGGGATCATCCACCAAGGCGGTAGAGAGTTTTGAGCAGGGATGGCGGCGCGTTCCCCCCCACGTGGAGAGACAAATGCTCTTCCTTCTCGCCCATTGGAATTCCCTTTCAGAACAACCCTCGCCGTGCTGGGAAACACAGCGATGCCCTACAGCAACCCGGCGCCGGTGCCCTGCATGGGAGTTTCAGATCGGCCGCCTCTGCTGGTTTATCAATGGGACCATATGCCATGGTACTCCTCAGGAAACGTGGGAAAAGAAGATGAAGCTTTGTCGCAGTTGCGGCGTATTTCGCACCATGTTTCCAGACCTATAGAAATAGGGCAGGCGTCCCTGGCCTGCCCTGTTTTGCTCAGGATTCTTCTCTATGTTCTTGTGAACCTTCTCCCGATCCCGGCCAGCACCAGGAGCCCTGAACCAAGCAGCATCATGGTGTCGGGTTCCGGAACACCGCTCGGATACCCCTCGTTTCCGGTTTCACTGGCAAAGACGTTGTCACAAGAGGGATTGTTCGCTGGAAGAGATTCCCGATAATAGGATCGTACGCCTGTACTGAGTGATGCGTTGAAGCTTCCCTTCTCAGACTGCAGGTCGACGCACTCTTCGAAGAAGAAACGGTCAGACTCTCCGCCCAGATTCCAGGATATCCCCAAGACGGGCATGTTTGGGGCTCCATTGGCGGCGGATATGCCGCTATAATTCTCAAAGACCGGACTCGGCAATGAGTTGCTTGCCGTTGGAACTGCCTGTGCCGCACCGGACAGGCTCAAGGTAGTCAGCAACAAGAATAAGTACAGGAACACCCTTTTCATTCTTTCCTCCTGATCATTCCCGGCCTATTGCCCGACCGCGGCTCCAACGGGGTGGCGGCCATCAATGCCGGGGGAGGTACTCTCATGGAACTCCGTACGTTTGCCATTCGGAATCGCGCAACAAATGGGCAGAATTCGCAATACTCATCGTTACGCAACTGATAAGCATCCACGCCGGCACGCTACCATGGGTCACGCTATGTAATTTATGGAGGTTCCAGGGACATAGAAGTGGTACGCGTACTTACTTAATGCGTACCTCACCCGTAAGGAGAATCAGAGAGTGTCACCAAAAAAACGTCACGATTTCTGTCTCAAGCGCTATCGAGGCTCCATTCCTTGCACGAAGGGAATCGGTTTGATATGCTCGCCCCCATTATGAAGAGATCAGAGGTTCTCATTATAGCCATGGATCAGCCCCTGGACAGCGATGCCCAAATCAGGGGAAAGATGGCGAATTTGGAAAGGCGGGCGGCGAGACAATCGGCGCGTTTCGCGAACCTCGATTTCAACGCTATCCAGCGAGAGGTAAATCGGAATCTCCTCAGACTTCCCCTCCTCTTTTCAGGGAAATATATGGGAATGCCCGATCTCATGAATTACATCCGGGCAGGGCGCAAAGTACGAACCATCGAACCCGAGAACGTGTCGTCGTACTATTCTTTTGCAAACGGGTTTACCCTGAATGGAATTTTCCTGTTCCAGTATCTTCGGAAGAACGGGTATGAGCCCTCTCTTGTTCAGAACTACTCCCTGGCAGACCTGCCAAAGGCCCTGGAGAAAAATCCTCTTGCAGTATGCATCTCTTCCACCTTTCTTTACCTCGATGACATCAAGGAGATCGCTTCCAGGATCAAGGCAATCGATTCCGATGTCCCTGTCATTGTGGGAGGAACGCTTGCAAAAAAAGTACTTGGCGGGGGATGGGATGTAGCGCCACAGACACTGGAGTGGATTTCCGGTTTCAAGGGAAAGGTCGATGCCTTCGTGATAGAGGGACATGGAGAGCTGACACTATTGAAGCTGCTTGAATGTCTCCAGAGGGGGAATAGAGCGCATGAGTTCAAGGACATTCCCAATCTCCTGATCTTCGACGATTCCGGCAAAATCTTTTTTACCCATCGGGAGGAAGAACAGGTTCTGCTGGATGATACGGCAATTGCCTGGTCTGAGATTCCACGAAAATACCTGAGGAACACCCTCTCAGTGATAACGAGTCAGGGTTGTCAATACCGCTGCCGATTCTGCACCTACCATCGCCTCTATCCAAAGGTGCGGTATAAGTCCGTAGAGGCCCTCAGGGACGAACTCCGTCAGATCCAGGGTCTCGGATTTGTCCGGCATGTCCGGTTTGCCGACGACAACTTCACCGCCAATGGGAAGCGCCTCATCTCTGTGCTGGACATGATGAGAGAGGAGGGGTTCGACTTCAAATGGTCCGCCTTTGCCCGTGCGAGCAGCCTCTCCTCCGAGGTTGTCCCTCGTATGCAGGAATCCGGGTGTGAGTTCCTGAACATGGGGATTGAGTCCGGCAGCCGTGTCATCCTGAAGAACATGGACAAGAGACTGGACCCTGATCAGGCCTTCAATGCAATTCGACTTCTGGGTGAACACGGGATCCAGACTCTTGGAGGGGTCATTATCGGGTATCCGGGGGAAACCAGGGAGACCTTCCAGGAAACGGTTGACCTCATCAAGAAGAGCGGGATGAACTACTATCATCCCTATCTTTTCTATTATTCGAAAGACATGCTGGTCCATGAAGACAGGAAAAAGTTCGAAATCGATGGGGTGGGGTGGGTGTGGCGCCACAAGACCATGGATTCTGTTGAGGCGTCACGGCTGATGACCGAAATGATCGGGTTGATCGACCAGGGATTCACGGACGGCCAGCAGAAGACATGGGAGACCTTCAAGCTCTTGAGGGGCGAAGGGTACTCCACCGAAAGCATTCTTCGGCTCCATCGGCTGAAAAGGGATCTGCAGGTGGCGCAGGACGGCAAAACCGGAGAAGCGCTGGATCTGGAAGTCAGCGCTATTCTGGACAGGATGGAGGCTGTCATGCGCGCGAATCATGGAATGCCCGAGTGATAGATGATGTGGTTACCGGCTGAACCCAAAGAGAATTTGACTTCCCCTCCGATCTCCGCTATTCTCGCCCTACTGTAAGTTTTCCTGACCAAGAAAGCGATGAAGCTGACTGAAAAACAGAAGAAATTTCTGGAATACCTCTCGCACTACATTGCGGATTGGGGAACCGCTCCGAGCTTTGAAGAGATTCGCCTGCACTTTGGATTTTCTTCCTTTAATACCGTCACCACCTACCTCAGGATTCTTGAGCGGAAAGGATATGTCCGGTTGCCGGAAGAGAAGAATCGGAAGCGCGCCGTCGAGGTTATCAGTCCTGTTGAAAAGAGGAGGCATGAATTTCCTTTACTCGGAAATGTTGCAGCGGGAAAGCCGATCGAGGCTCTGGAAACGGCGGACGTGATAGAGGTCCCGCAGTCCCTGGTCGGCACAGGGGATCACTTCGTGCTCCGGGTAAAAGGGGATTCCATGAAAGAGGACGGCATTCTGGACGGGGACTTCATCGTTGTCCGGAAACAGCCGCGGGCTGAAAATGGAGAAACCGTGGTGGCCCTCATCGATAATGAGGCAACCGTGAAGAAGTACTACAGTAAGAAAACGCATGTGGAGCTCCGGCCCGCACATGGAGGCATGGCGCCCATTATCGTGAAGAAGGAGTTGCGGATTCAGGGGAAGGTAGTGGGGGTGATCAGGAAATACAAGTAGAAGGCAAAATCCGAAATCCGAATATCGCAGCACGAAACAAATTCCAATGACCAACGCCCGAATGACCGAAACGGCAGGAAGTCATGAAGCGGGAATCAGTTCTTGAGTTTTGAACATTCGGATTTTGATCATTGTTTCGAATTTCGGATTTCGATATTCGGATTTGACCGTTCCTACCACCGGTTTATCGCATCCTGCCCTCTTCGTCTGACAACCTCTTCCTGCAATAAGTGAAAGCGGTGTCCAATGACCTCCAGGAGCCTGGACATGATTGTGTAGCCGAGCTCCGGCTCCTTCTCGAACAGCCTTTTCAGGCAGGCTGCATCGATTCGAATCACCTTTGTGCTTCTGGAAGCGCTGTATGCGGCAAACTGGTATACGTTGGGAGAAATCATGCTGGGCCAGCCAAAGACCTTGTTCTCATGGACGATGTTCTCCTGCAGGGAGTACTGCGAATCGGCTTTGAGCTCGACCTTTCCTTCCATCACCGCATAGAGGTACGGCGCCTCTTCACCGGCTCCGAAGATCTTGTCCCCGCGTTGAAACCGGGCTTCGGTGCAACAGTTACCAACAGCGGAAAGCCGGCGATCATCCAGACCTTCCAGGATCTCCACCTTCTCAAGGGCATCAAGACCGACCATGAATCCTCCGTCTACGGAACTGGAAGTTTTTGTAATACTTGAGCTCTATTAAAATTGACCATCTCGTAAAAAAGTCGTCATTCCTACGAAAGCCGGAATCCAGATATTCTGCAAAGGCTCGAAAATACTGGATCCCGGCCTTCGCCGGGATGACGAAAAAAGGGTATTTTCGACTTTTTACGAGGCCATCAAAAGTGAAACCTCAACTCAGTACATCGATCCATCAGAGTGTTACGAGTTTTTCAGGAGAGCGCCAATTCCGCCTGAACCACTCCCTTGAGCACATGCTCCCTGAAGACACGGCGCATCTTGTCCGCATTCATCTTCTGATAAATCACAGGAGGTTCGCCTTCGATTTCCACCGTCACGTTGGGCTCGGTCTTGCATCGGCCGATACAACCGGAGGTTGCCATGCGGATGTGGGGACGATCGCCGGCCGACATTTCCTCTGTCAACGCACTCATGACCTCTCGCGCTCCTGCTGCAATTCCGCAAGTTGCAAGGTGAACGGTGATCTTGACGGATGCATAGGGAGCGGCAGTCGCCGATTCCTGCAACTGGCGGAACCGCTCACCAAGTATGGATGCGAGATTTGTCATCACCGCATACCCCATTTCGGGGTCTTCGTCGAAAAGGCTTTTCAGGTACTCCCTTTCCAGGCGGCCTGCCGTACAGGTGGTGGAGGAGCAGAAAGAGGATAATCTGTATTTCCCGGGCGGTACGAAGCAGGACCACCCAATAGCCTTCCCGGAAGGGACAATCGAGATGGTGTTCACCTCCGACGGCGAGCGGCCGGGCAGCTCGAAGCCAAGGGCCACCTGTCCTTGTATCACGACCCAGAGGTGGTCCGCCTCCTCTCCTTCCTTGAAAATCCTCTCGCCTTTCCGGAATTCCAACTCCTGAACTCCCTTCCCGATAGAGGCAAGCTGATTTTCCTTCAGGCTCTTGAAGATATCGGTCTTCTTAAGGAATTCCATGGTCTCCATGATTTCTCCTCTTCATCCCCCGGAGCAGCGCCACGACCGCCGTCAATGGCATGTGTGGGCATACACAACAATCCACTCTTCTTTCAGGCTGCCCTGGTCTTCTTTGCTTCCAGAGATATCGGAAAGTCGCCTTCAACGGTTTCCACAGTATAGCACGTACGGCCGCAAAAAAGGCAACGCAGGCTTTCGTCACGGGCGGCTTCTTCGGTCAGGACCTGGTCCACCTCTATAAAAGAATGAACGCGCTCCGAAACCGGCAGCTCGACCATGCTGCATCGCGGTTTTCTTTCTATCCCCTCCACCTGATCGAAGATGGTCTCGGGTATCAGCTTCTTGGCGAGTTCCCCAGGCTCGGATGCAACCTTTTCGCCCATCAGGAACTGATGGATGGAGCGAGCGGCCCTCCTCCCTCCTCCGATGGCCTCTACAACCAGAGAAGGCCCGGTGGCTGCATCGCCGGCAGCGAATATGTAGGGGATGTTGGACTGCAGTGTCCTGGGATCCACATCCACCGTGCTCCACCGTGTGGTTTTCAGCTGTGCAAGCCGTGACTGGGTCTTTTCAGTAAAAGAGACATCCGGGGCCTGACCGATTGCGGTAATGATCATATCGGTTTGAAGAAGGGTTTCCGACCCCTTCACCGGCACCGGTCGCCGCCTTCCGCTGGCATCCGGCTCTCCCAGCTCCATTTTGAGATATTCAAGATGAGTAACCTTTCCTTCCTCATCCCCTTTGACGGAAACAGGGGCTGACAGGAAGAGGAACTCGGCGCCTTCGTGCTCCGCAGCTTCGATTTCGACCTCATTGGCCGGCATCTCGCCCCGGGTACGGCGATACACGATATAGACCTTTTCGACCCCCAGCCGGATCAGGGTCCGGACACAGTCGATGGCCGTGTTCCCACCCCCGATGACGGCTGCGGTCCGGCCGAGCTCGACGCTTTCTCCCTTTCCGGCGCGGGCGAGAAAGTCGATTCCCGTGTAGCAGCCCTTCATGTTTTCACCTTCCACGCGCAGCATGGAATCCTTCCATGCGCCGATGCCGAGGAAGACCGCATCGAAACCCGCTGCAACAAGAGAGGCAAGATCGAGATCAAGCCCGAATGTCACATTCGGGCGCGCCGTAATTCCGAGATCGAGGATCCCCTGGATCTCCCAGTCGAGCACCTTCTTCGGGAGCCGGTATTCGGGAATTCCGTACCGGAGCATTCCGCCGAGCTTCGGCATCGCCTCGAAAATGGTAACATCATGTCCCAGCCTTCGAAGAAAGAACCCGCAACTGAGCCCGGCCGGCCCGCCGCCGACAATAGCAACGCGCTTGTTCGTTGAAGGGGCCACCGAAACAGGGAAGCGCTTGCCGGAGTTCATCTCGAAATCCGCCGCAAACCGCTTGAGCTGATTGATGGACACGGCTTCGTCTTCTATGCCCCTGCGGCAGTTCGTTTCGCAGGGATGAGGACATACGCGGCCGCAGGAAAGTAGAAGAGGGTTTCGATCCCGGATGGTGTTGACGGCCCCTTCCACGTCTCCTGCCCGGATCTGGGCAATATACAGGGGGATGTTGATCTCCGCCGGGCAGGTCTGCCTGCAGGGGGCAAGACACTCGTCCTTCTGATTGAAATGGAGAAGGCGCACGGAAGGGGTCTTCACCTCGAGCAGGCCCCTGGGGCAGACGCGTTCGCAGGAACCGCACCCGACGCATTTGTTTTTATCCACCACGGGATAGCCCTCCGGGCCCATCTTCATGGCCCCGAACAGGCATGCCTTGACACAGTCCCCTTGCCCCAGGCATCCCATTTCGCACCGCAGTTGTCCGCCGAAAAGCATGGACTGGGCCCGGCAGCCTTTGATCCCGTCATAGAGGTATTTCACAGGGGCCCTGTGGCCGCCCACACATGGGTTCTGGGCCGTGGGCGCTTCCGCGACTCCGACGCTGACACCCATGACCTCCGAAACCATGGCAGCGGACTCAGCCCCGCCAACGACGCACACGTTGGGTTTTGCCCTGCCTTCCACGACCGCAACGGCCGCGGCAGAGCAACCTGCAAAACCGCACCCCCCGCAGTTGGCGCCGGAAAGGCATCCTTCCACTTTCTCGATGCGAGGATCTTGCTTCACATAGAACACTCGGGCCGCAACACTGAGGACAACGCCGCAAAGAGTTCCCAGCCCCAGCATGACAAAGGTCGCATAGATCATATTTTTCCTAAGGTACTTCGCTCCGCTAGCCCCAGTGCCTCCGTCAGAATACCTCTGAAGAACCCGCCCTTTCCTCGGATAAGGTTCAGGAGTCAGAACCAGAACGGCTGGAGAGATCTCCGCCGCGAATGTGCAATGCTGGTTTCCGAAAAGAAACGGGAGGGAACCGGAGGGAGCTAAGAGGACACACTGGACACGGAGGTTATCCGTTAATCGTTATCCCTTTCCTCATCGACTCCGAACCGAAACAATCCTGATCAGGGGATCAATACACGCTGATCACTAAAGAAGAATACTGAGAAAAGCGCAGTAATGTCAAGTCGAAATCCCCTTTTGGGAAGCTTGGCGTGGATGGAAAAGGCCGGCAACTCACGATCTGTTCCGGACTCGCTCGCTAACCCGCAGCCCCGCCAGCGGGATTTTTCTTCGCTATGCTCGAACACCCCCCAAGCGGGACCCCATTTTCCGCTTCGCTGTTTCGTTCAGCAACCGCTCACCGATGCATCTCGATCACGCCCTTGAGCGCCTCACACGCTGATTCCGCTCCCGTTGCTCTTGAGCCCCCGTGAACAGGCCGGACCCGCCGGTCGCCCGTTGTCCCTTTTAGAGAACCGCGATTTTCGAGCTCAAAAGGATATTGGACCAAGGTCCAATATCCTTGCATCTCCGATTCCCTTAGGCTGGTGGCTGTAGAACTCACCATCGCCCTATAGGAAAGGAAAAAATGGCCGGACGCCAAGGCGAAAACGCGGCTCCTGCAAGTTGGAGCATCGGCCGGGAGAAATCGGATGCCCTCTTCATCGAGCTCGAAGGTTCCTGGACCATCGGCCGGCCGCTGCCTGCCTCCTCCGAATTGGAGAAGGCCATTGACACGGGTCCGAAGGTTCAACGGATCGGCTTTCGCGCGGACGGGCTGGCGGACTGGGACAGTGGATTGCTTACCTTTCTCATCAAGGTGAAGGATCTGTGCTCCCGCAAAGGTATGATCGCCGAGTTTGAGGGTCTGCCCGAAGGGGTCCGGAGGCTGCTCCGTCTCGCAACCGCTGTCCCCGAGAGAAAAGGTGCGGCCAGGACAAAAGAGCGGGCCTCTTTCCTGGCAAAGGTCGGAACGGCAGCGATTGATTTCGGCAGGTCTGCCATGGACATGCTGGGGTTTATCGGGGAGGCGTTCGTCGCCTTTGTGAAAATGCTCGGCGGCAAAGCCAATTTCCGCTGGTCGGACCTTCTTCGCATCGTGCAGGAAAGCGGTGCCGAGGCCCTGCCCATCGTTTCCCTCATCAGCCTGCTGGTCGGGCTGATCCTCGCCTTCGTGGGGGCGGTTCAGCTGAAGATTTTCGGAGCCCAGATCTACGTGGCCGCCCTGGTAGGGGTCGCCATGGTCCGCGTGATGGGGGCCATCATGACCGGGATCATCATGGCTGGCAGGACGGGCGCGTCCTTTGCCGCGGAGCTCGGCACCATGCAGGTGAACGAGGAGATCGATGCCCTGAAAACGCTGGGCATCTCACCCATGGAGTTCCTGGTCCTGCCCCGGATGGTCGCCCTGGCGATCATGATGCCCCTCCTCTGCCTCTATGCGGACCTGATGGGCATCCTGGGCGGACTCATTGTAGGGGTCTTCATGCTCGACCTGAACCCCGTTGAGTATTTCAACAACACCCGCGAGGCCGTCTCGCTGACTTTTCTCTGGGTGGGGCTCTTTCACAGCGCCGTGTTCGGAATTCTTGTGGCCATGTCCGGCTGCATGAGGGGCATGCAGTGCGGGAGAAGCGCCTCGGCGGTGGGCGTGGCGGTCACTTCCGCGGTGGTGACCGGAATCGTCAGCATCATCGTGGCGACCGCGTTCATCACGGTCATTTGCGACATCATAGGCATTTAGTGCAGGAAAGTTGGAACAATGGAAGGATGGAATGATGGGTTTCGAGCTGCAAAGCCACCGTTTGGCGCCCTCACCTCCGGGTTTTGGTTGTTCTTCACCAATATTCCGGAACCATCAGGGCCTGATTCATGAGCACAGAGCCCCACATTGTCGTCAAGAATCTCACCATGGCTTACGGGAGCTTCGTTCTCCAGCGGGACCTGGATTTCACGATCAACCGCGGCGACGTGTTCATCATCATGGGGGGGAGCGGCTGCGGCAAGAGCACGCTCCTCCGCCACCTGGTGGGGCTGAATGTGCCTGCGCAAGGTCAGATTCTCTATGACGGGACGAGCTTCTGGGATGTCGAACCTGCCGAAAGGGACCGCATCATGAAACGCATCGGCATCCTTTACCAGAGCGGGGCCCTCTGGAGTTCCATGACCCTCCTGGAGAACGTGGCCCTTCCCATCGGGCAGTACACGGATTTGAATCCGAACCAGATCCGCGAGTTGTGTTCCCTGAAGCTGGCCCTGGTGGGGCTTGCGGGTTTCGAAGACTACTACCCCTCCGAGATCAGCGGGGGCATGCGAAAGCGGGCCGGGCTGGCGAGGGCGATGGCACTGGACCCGGACATCCTTTTTTTCGACGAGCCCTCTGCCGGCCTCGACCCCATCAGCGCCAGGCTGCTGGACGACCTGATCCTGGAGCTCAGGAGCAGCCTGGGCTCCACGGTGGTGGTGGTTACCCATGAATTGGCCAGCATCTTCGCCATAGGGAACAACTCGGTCTTTCTGGACGCGGAAGCCAAGACCATGATCGCAAGCGGCAACCCGAAGACGCTCCTCTCAGAATGCAGGAACGAGACGGTGCACAGGTTCCTGACGAGAGGAAAAGATGACGACCATGAGCAAACCGGCAAATAAGTCATTGATCGGCGGTTTTGTCCTGGGGGCACTGGCCCTCGTGGTGGCCGCCGTGGTCATCCTGGGCTCGGGACAATTCTTCTCGGAAAGGAACAGGGGTGTCCTCTATTTCGAAGAGTCGGTCAAAGGGTTGAACATCGGTTCCCCTGTGATGTTCAGGGGCGTCAAGATCGGTTCGGTCACGGGAATCAGTTTTCGTTTCGACCCGAATACCCTGAAGACCCAGATCCCCGTGTTCATAGAGACCGAGCCGGAAAGAATCGAAAGGACCGCACCTCTCAGGGATGCTGCCGAAACGCTGCAAATGCTGATCGGCAAGGGGCTTCGGGCGCAACTGGAATCACAGAGCTTTGTGACAGGCCAGCTCATGATCTCCCTGGATTTCCACCCCGACAAACCAGCGGTGTTTGTGGGGGACGGCTCCATGCTGGAGATCCCGACGATTCCATCCAGCATGGAACAGCTCACAAAGACTCTGCAGGATCTGCCGCTCGAGGAGTTGGTCAGCAAAGCCACTTCCGCAGCGGCCGGTTTGGACCGGCTGCTGAACGCGCCTGAGCTGACGGAGAGCATCGCCACCCTGAACCAGGACCTCAAGGATATCCAGAAACTGCTCAGTGACGTGAATGGTCAGATCAGCCCGATCGGTTCCGCTGTGCAGGATGCCGTGAGGGACGCCCAAAAGCTGGTGCGGCAGGTGGAAGGCCAGGTTGCCCCGATCGGCTCAAGCTTGCAGAAGACACTTGAGGACACAAGGAAGCTGGTGCGTGATGTCAACAAGAACGTTGATCCGCTCTTTGTCGAAATGCTGGACGTGATCAAGCAAGCGAGCAGCGCTCTGCAAAAGGCTGAAACCTCGATTACAGAGCTGGGAGAGCGCGCCGATGGAGACTCGGAGCTGATGGTCGGCCTGGTGGATACCTTCAGTGAGTTCGAGAAGGCGTCCCGCGCCGTTCGCGGGCTGGCTGAGTATCTGGAAAAAAATCCTGAAGCCCTCTTGCGAGGCAAGGGCGAGCTGAGAGGGAAATGACATGACGAGATTGTGTTCTCTCACAGAGCGCACAGAGGGACTTGGCAGAGGACTCGGCGCAGTTCTGCGGGACCGCTCATTGCTCTTGCTCAGAAGATTGCGGCTTGAGACAAGTTCGCTCTCTAAGAACTCTGCGGCCTCCAGCGAAGCCCCGCAGGACGGCAATGACGATCCCCTTGAAATCGTGAGTTATGCCAACAACACCGGCACTGCCGTGGTGGTTGCCGCCGGCGCTGTTCAGCCTGGCCAGCGCCTTGTTCTGCATCGCCAGCGTCGGCGTCTATCGCCAACTACCGGCACTGTTTACGCTGACCCTGCTGCTCGGGGCCTGCGCCTGGCTGGCCGGCAATCTGCTGTGGCTGGGCAGTGGCAACCTCAGCGCCGCGACCTTGCTGTGGATGAGCTTCCTGGTGCTGACCATCGC
>PHBH01000087.1 GCA_002840535.1 Deltaproteobacteria bacterium HGW-Deltaproteobacteria-15
AGAAGGCTTTATCATCCATGGCCTCAACTTATCAGAACCGCTAGGTGTTGTGTATACCCATTAAAAACCCGGATGCGCCCGAAAAAGAACATACACCGATAATCGTCATCCTTCGCTGAATGTCATCAATAAAACCATTGATTTCAGAAATCCGCTGCAAAATGTCATGCTTCATACCTGACAGTTTTGCATTTGCACATTTCGCTGATTTCCTTATATCTGGTTGGCAATCGAATGGATCATTAAGTTTCGCTGGATGAGCAAAGTACAACGATCCATTTACCAATGATTCGATTAGGTTCTTATTGACGGATCTGTATTTGAAATATCTGTAGACATTCATAAATATAACGCCCTCGCGTAACCAGCGGAGCGTAGCGGTCTGGTTCACGCGGTTGTTCGGCCAGTTTTTGCTGGATGTCTAATCGATTCCTCCCATCGGCGCAAAACTTGGTTAATGGTCTTCTCTACTGCAGCACGCGCGTCCCACCTGTCGTATCCTTTTGTTAAAAGCTCGTCGTATTTTGTCTCCCGATGTCTAAGGTGAGCAGTTACTGCCAGAAGGACCGCCTTCTCATCCAATACTAGCCCGCCGCTAAATTGAAGAGTATGAAATTGCCCCCTTCAAAGGGAACAAATAGCCAGCTTAAAGGTAGGTTTTGAGGACGATTTTTCAATAGCGGTTCCGGGCTGCTCTTGATCATGGCCAAAAGGGCAACTATCAGTATGAGTACCTTCAGGGAACGGTTTACTGCTTTGAATGAGAGTCTGATCTTGCGCCTCCGTTTATTGGCATAATGGGCTCTTCAGCGGGCGAGGCTTTTTGCGCTCCGATGAAAGATCGATGTTAGGCGGTTTGTTTGAAAATATTGGATCAGGTTATACACGCATTTCTTTTGACATTTGAATCTGAGAGTCAGGCCAGCGTATTTCCTTGCCACTCCAGAGGTTTTCAAGATTCCTACATAGGCACTCAAAATTCAGATAATATTTTGGTGATTTTGCGGCTTTTCGAAAACCTTCAAGCCAGCTTCCTTGGCCTAACAGTTTCTTATGACAGACTTCAATAGAGGGAGTGTACAGAGTCAGAAAATGTCTTGGTGTTACATAGCCATGTCTCATCAAATGCGCAAGATGGTTTATAAAGTCTATAGCCTTGCGAATTTGTCTATCCTTTTCTGGATGGTTCTTTTGGAATGCCTCATAATCTACACATTCGCCATCCTCCAAACTGCGGATAACGTCCATACATTCAGAGAACCTAATATTTCTTTCATAGCTGAGGATGTCTATAAAAGACTGTGCGCGGATGGCCTCTCTTTGGAGGCTAACAGCCTTCGTAGTTTCTCGTGCAGATTTTGCCGCAACAAATGCAGAAATGCCTGCGAATATTGCCACTAGAAGTGTACCAATTGCGACTATGAGATCGATGTCGTCTTTTGTCATCATACATACTCCATTACCTTACAAAGTAAGGTAATGCATTGATAATTTTCCATTAACACGCCTAACGAGACTGTCGAAAAAGTGGTAACCGTTCCAGAGTGTAAACTTTCTGGGGTCCTTTTACTCCTGGCCAGACGGAGATCGTTGATTCTGGGCCTTCTCAGGGGCCATTATTTTGGCGACTGACCCCGCACAAATTGCGCCGGGGGGAGATCTCTACGCCTAGACCCGAGAAGCAAAGTAGGATACGATGATCTGCTTTCTGGCACTTCGATCCTGCTGATGGAACGCATTTATCTCCTCTGGTGAGGGCCTATTCCCCTCGTACGTGATTGTCAGGTTCTTCAGAAAGTCATGCACAGTAGCTTGATACCGGGACCATTCACCTCTTTTGGAGTCAGGCGCTTCGGTCGCGATGAATCTGAATGTCATCGTGCCTTCCGCGAAGTGGGTCATGCTGCTGTCGAGGTTGGAGTAATGAAACCGCAGGGTGGCGCCGTCGGCGTCGAAAAGTTCTGAACGGAAGAACCCTAATGGGTTGCCATCAATGTCATAGTTTTCTCCATCGAAGTGGAGGGTATCCGCAGTTAGGTACATTAGGCTGTACGTGAAAACCCGGTCGCCATTTGGCATGGTGCAGTACTCGAACCATGTACCCTGGACCTTGTGGGCGAGGAGCCGAAGAGTTTGTCCTCGCAAGGAGGTCACTTTGGCTACGATGACTCCGCCTAGCGCGAGACCAGCGAAAACCTGAATGCACGCTAACACTTTTCCCAGCGGGCCGACGGCGATGTCGCTCGCTCCAAGGGTAGTCTCCGTGACAACGCTAAAATACAGCGCGTCGAGGAAGCTAGCTGGAATGTGTTCTTTTCCCCCGACCAAGAATAGACCTTGCGTGGGAGAAAGGACAGTGATGCCCCAGTAAGCCAGTGCGAACACAACAGTGACAATGCTGACGATGGCGATCAGCGCCCAAGCCCCTATCAGGTCGAAGAACAGCAGTGGGTTGTTTCGGCGAAGAGACTGCATATCAGATTCCTTCTGGGAAACGCCTAACGAGACTGTCGAAAAAGTGTTCACCGTTCCAGAATGTAAACTTTCCGGGATCACCTAACCATTCGGCGCATGGAGATCGTTGATTCTGGGCCTTCTCAGAGGGCATCTTTTTTCCGATAGACTTCGCACAAACCGCGCCGGGGGTTTTTCGACAGCCTCAACGACCAAGCTCAGTGGTGCGAAGCATCCACTGAAGCGCCTTGTTGGGCACGATGCATTCGTCCTCAGATTCGCTGTTAACTCTTTGGTAAGTCCAACACCAGAATAGTGTCTTTAAAGGAACCGGTCCACCATATATATTTAGAGATCTCAACATTAAGAAAAAGAGTTACGAAATCGTAAAGTCTGTAGATCGCCTCTGCAAACAGGGATTCTTTGGAATTACAGATTATCCAGGTTGCGCCCAAGTGCTTTTGGGCTTCCTCAAAGTCGATGACGAAGCCATGATGCTTGTATTCATAAACCAAACTGTTTGCAATTGGCTCAGCTCTTCCGACCATTGATGGCTTTGTTTCAATGAGGCGAGTTGCATATTGAACTGCAGATTCACTTATCCTTTCGCAGTAGCCAATTTGTTCCACTGTCAAAGCCATCCTTAGATATCTGGCAAACATATCAGAACTACCAGGATACTCTTGTGCTACCATAGCCATGGTTCTTAACGCTTGCGAAACGCCAAGAGCGGGAAGACCGCCTAGTTGTGGGTCAATAGGGCCCATTTGACTTAAGCTCCCCATATGTATTTCGTCCGCCCCTAGAGCGAGCAGAGTAGCGGCTGATTTCGCTTGTCGCGGAATGGCCACTATAAATTTCTTCTTTGTAAATGACCTACAGAGTTTGCTGATCTGGTAAGCTGGTTCAATTGCACCCCCATTGCTCAATAAGGTGAGGAGAACTGATTTTTCCCCATTTGCATTTAGATGACGAAGAGCATTGAATATTTGGTCAAGATCAAACGATCCGATATGACCTGACGAGCTCAGAAGGAACAAGAAGCAATATTCAGCTTCTAACTCTGGATGTTTGGAAATTATTTCTCCAATTTCAGAAGAAAATCTTTTGGAGATTTCCAGCGTTGATGACGCCTTTACATACTCAGGCCATCCCGGTAGCTGCTCAGCCTGTGGCTTATTCTCTCCTTTTCCGTTCTCGCCCGGAGGCAGACCATTAGGTTCGCACTTGCCCTCTTCAATCATTTTCCGACACCTCCTCGGTTATCATCATCTACCGTTTCCTTGAGTGCCTCGGCGAGTAACCCGTCCGCTCGATCTCCGACACGAGATCGCCATCGCCCATTGCTGCATTTGGCTCATACCCGTGGTGGAACCTCGCGAGCACGCCTGGCCCGCTTCATTTAGGGCAAAATCCAAATTCCATCGCGAGCTGCTTTCACCGATTGTTTGCCCAACAGTTAACACTTATCAAAACCCAGAGGTTCACCCTTAAGCTTTTGGAATAGCAGGTCTTTGTCGCAAAAAAGCCGGTTCTGATATAGGAATTCTGCCTAGCATGATTAGTAGTTTTGACCGTAAGTTGCCGAGATGACACGTTTTTGTATTTAGAAATGCTCTCCAATATAGAAATTCTGCCTAGCATAATAACGGTTTCTAAGCGTAAGATCCCAAAAATACACGGATTTGCCCATTTCTTCTCAGAAGGTCATCTATCCGCCGGACTCTTTACCGAGAGGCCGGGTCTGTTTAAAACGTGCGTATAGATCATGGTGGTAGCGACATTGGCATGGCCAAGCAGTTCCTGGACCGTCCGGATGTCATAATGCGCTTCCAGAAGATGAGTGGCGAACGAATGCCGTAAAGTATGGCAACCAACCTGTTTCGTTATGCCGGCCTCGGCGGCCGCTTTCTTTACAGCTTTCTGAACTACATTCTCATGAAGATGATGTCGCCTGGCCTTGCCGCTCCTCGGATCGACGGCAAGGCTCTTTGCAGGGAATACGTACTGCCGCAATTGGAGAAAGAGGCGGGGAACACTGGATTCCCGCCTTCGCGGGAATGACAAAATGGAAATCGGGAATGACGATATGGAAACAGGGAATGACGGAATCGAGATCATGCGTACGGTTGGGGCAGAGGCGGGCGCAGGCATAGAGGAGTTGGCCCGGAGGGGCGTATCTTGAGACGGATGGAGGATCGTTCCATTCTTTGAAGCCATGAAAATTCCTCCAAGGCTTACAGGCGCAAAGCGCATGGAGCATAGCGCATGGCGAAAACCAGAAGGCCTAAACCGCAAAGCGCACAGGGCATAGCGCATGGCGAACGCGGGGGAATGCGCTCGCTGTTTCGGTTCAAAAACGGAGAGACAAGATCTTTTGCTTTTTTATTTGAACACTGCTCTTTGTAAAGGCGAATTGAGGAAAAATCAAGAAAGAACGTCGATCCCGAAAAAGATCCGAAACGGTATTCCGACTATCTTCGGAGTGAAGGCCACCACTTCTGTGCCGCTGTAAGTCTGTCCCTGGTGCTCAAGCGTTGACCAGTCTCCAACACCCCGCAGATAGCATGCCATGCCGGTGTCCGTGAGATATACCTCAGGCCTGTCTGGCGCCGGTCAGCAGAACAGCCGGGAAATGGGAAAGGCTCCCTTAACCACTTCCTGTAAATGTCGCCGCTTCATGGCTGAAATTTAACCGCCAAATATCACTCGTTGTCACTTCTGCTCAAAGGCTGAGCCAGAGATGGAGGCCAGAGGTCAGCGGGGCCGCTTGCCCCGAGGCGAGAAGATTAATCGAGTAGGAAACATTTTTCACCACCAGACAAACAAGACAAACCAAATAAACCAAACAAACAAAAAACCTGCCTATTCGGCCGTCATTACCGCCATGCCCTTGGTGATGCCACTTCCCTGGGTCAACTTGCAGATGGAGATCTTTTCCTTGACGGACACAACCTCGATCGTGCCGGACTTTTCTATTGTCTGGTCCAGGACCTCCCCGGTTTTGGGGTCCCTCAGAACCTCTACCTTGCCCACCTGGAAGGTATGGCCGACGCTCACCCCTTCCCTGGTGCCCCTGTTGATGTACACCTTGTCCCCTTTGACCATGACGATTTCGCCTGTCCAGGGGATTTCGGGGACTTTGGTGACCATGAACGCTACTGCCTCGTCAACCGCCAGTTCCACCGCCTTGCCCGCATTGGTCTTCTTGAAACCCCCTATGTCCCCCGAGAAACCTCCTCGTGTAAGACCCACAGAGAGGCCGGTCTCAGAGACCTTGCCATAGCACTTCTTGGATGCCAGGACCTGGCCCGTGCTCGAATCGACAACATAGAGGACCGCGTTGATTTCGGAATTGCTCCCGCCGGCGCCAATTCGAAATCCGCCGATCCCGATGCCGCCGCCTCCTCCTTCAGTCGAATCCTGAAAATGAGTGATGTCCCCCTTGATGAGAAGCTGAGCCGGTGTCATCTGTCCGGTGACCACCGTCCTGCCGCCCCCCGCAGTCCTTCCGCTTGCCGCGAGATCCTGCTCATCCATTGCTTCCTGTCTCATGTCCTTTTCGCCGAGAACAATGAACTTGCCGGTCTGCATGAGGCTGTCGGTCAGCACGGCGCCCCAGGCATCCCCCAGATCCCACTGGCCTGACCAGTTCGACCTATTCTGGAATTTTGAAACCATGATGCTGTACCGGAGTCCCCCATCCGCCCCAAAACAGGGAAACGCTCCGATGAGCATCACAACCAGAATGAGGACAAGCATCGAAATGGACATCCTGCGCGGCATTTCAGCCTCCTTTTTAATGGTTATTTTCTTTTCAAGCGTGCAAAGCTATATTAAATTCCGTTCAAAGTCAATTGCGACCAGCATCGTTTTTGGCGGAAAAGGCATTGGAATGAGACTTGAAAACATCGCCATTATCCTGGTTGAACCGCAAATTCCCGAGAATATAGGCGCAGCGGCGCGGGCCATGAGCAATATGGGTCTGAGCCGTCTCCTGCTGGTAAACCCGAAAAACTGCGATCTCTACCGGGTTCTCAAAATGGCGACAGGAAACTCCGCGGACATCGTGGAGGAGATGGAATTCTTCGACAGTCTGGAGGAGGCCCTTGGCCCTTTCGGCCATATTGTGGGAACAACCGCACGCACAGGGTCCCACAGGCCTGCAATGACAGACCCCCGAAGGCTCGCGGCGGATTTGAGCCCGGTCGCCGACAATAACCACGTGGCCATCCTCTTCGGACCGGAGGACCGGGGGCTCTCCAATGAGCACCTCCGATACTGTCACACGATCGCGACCATTCCCACCGCCTCCTTTGCATCCTTGAATCTGGCGCAGGCGGTCATGATCGTGTGCTACGAACTCTCTCTCGCAAAGAGTGTCCCTTCCGAAGAGAACCTGCCCCGTCTCGCCAATCGGTTTGAACTGGAGGGAATGTACGAGCACCTCGCGGATGTACTCTTGAGAATCGGATTCATCAACCCTCAGAATCCGGAACACTGGATGCTGAATGTGCGGCGCTTCCTCTCCAGGCTTCCTCTCAGAGCACGGGAAGTCAGGATCATCCGGGGCTTCTGCAGACAGATAGACTGGTACACGGAACAGTTGGAGAAATTCCGAACGGTACAGGAAAAATCTTCCTGCCCCGATTCGAAAAGCATGTAAGGAGGGACGACCATGGCGGAAGATCTTTTGGAAGGGAAACGGGTCCTGATTGTGGACGACGAACCGGATGTCCTGGATACTCTCGAAATCCTGCTCCCGATGTGCAAGGTGGAAAAGGCCTCCTCGTTTGAGAGCGCCAAGGGATTCCTGGAGTCCGGCCCGCTGGATATTGCCATACTGGACATCATGGGCGTGGATGGGTACAAGCTCCTGGACATCGCCAAGAGCAAAGGCATCATCACCGTCATGCTGACTGCCCATGCCCTGAGCGTCGATGACACCATCAGGTCCTATAAGGGAGGCGCCGCTTCATACCTCCCAAAGGACAAAATGAGCGAGATAGAGAGTTTTCTCCGCGACATTCTCGAAGCCAGGGCCGAAGGCAAGCATTCCTGGTGGCGCTGGCTGGACAGGCTGGGGTCTTACTACGAGAAGAAATTCGGGCAGAACTGGCAGGACAAGGATAAGGACTTCTGGCGCAATTTCCCGTCCTGGTAAAGGGCATGACTCGATTCACCGCAGAGGCGCAGAGAACGCAGAGAGGAATTATTCTTTTCAATGGCGGGAGATACCGCCA
Source organism: Deltaproteobacteria bacterium HGW-Deltaproteobacteria-15 (assembly GCA_002840535.1). GTDB lineage: Bacteria > Desulfobacterota > DSM-4660 > Desulfatiglandales > HGW-15 > HGW-15. Next base: position 7,698 of record PHBH01000087.1, read on the forward strand.
TTGAAAACAACTCGCCGTGTGAG
>PHBH01000088.1 GCA_002840535.1 Deltaproteobacteria bacterium HGW-Deltaproteobacteria-15
TTTGGAAAAAAACAGGACAAGTTGGCACTCTCCAGAACTCTGTGCCCTCAAGCGAAGCGGGCGAGAGACGCTCTTTCTTGAATAAAGCAAACAATTATGTGCTACGCTCAATAAATGCCAAATGACGAATGACAAACGATAAATCACGCCTCGGGCGTCCGTCCCACCAGCGCGACGAACACATCCTCCAGCGAAGGTTCTATCCTCTGGATCCTTCCCGGCGTGATCCCGGCTTCTTTCAGGGAAACGGAGAGAAATGTCTCAGGGGCTCCCATTTCTTTTATCCGGACATGCAGGGACCTGCCGAATACGGCGGCATCCAGAATCTCTTCCATGCCGTCCAGTACTTCCGAGCCCTGAAGCGCATCTTCCATCTCGATCTCATAGATCTCCCCAGCCAGATGCTTCCTTTTCAGCTCCTCCGGAGATCCCAGGGCAATGAGCCTGCCCCGATCGATCAGCGCGATGCGGTTACAGTATTCCGCCTCTTCCATGTAGTGGGTGGTTACGAACACGGTCACTTCCCGATCTGCAAGCGTGTAGATGAGGTCCCAGAAATTACGCCTGGTTCCAGGATCCACGCCCGAGGTGGGCTCATCCAGGAAGATGATGGGCGGCTCATGAAGCAGGGCGCAACCAAGCGCGAGGCGCTGTTTGAGCCCTCCGGGAAGGTCTCCGGTCATGGAGTCTCTCCGGTCGAGAAGACCGGTCAAGCGGAGCACCTCCTCGATGCGCTTCCGGGAGAGAGAAGAATCCAGGCCGTAAATGCCCCCGAAGAAAGACATGTTCTCTTCGACTCGAAGATCGTCATAGAGGGAGAATCTCTGGGACATATACCCCAGTATGGCCTTTATCTGCTCCGACTGGGTGACGATGTCGAGACCCTGAACCCGGCCCTCCCCGGAAGTAGGCCTGAGCAGGCCGCAGAGCATCCGGATGGTCGTGGATTTGCCGGCGCCGTTCGGTCCGAGGAAGCCGAAGATCTCCCCGGCGGCAACCTCCAGTGAAATGTTGTCGACGGCGGTGAATTCGCCGAAACGCTTGACCACGTTCTTCAGGACTACTGCCGTATTCATCAGGCTTCGACTTCTTCCTTGCTCAGGATCAACGAGAGATAGACGTCTTCGAGGGTCGGCGTGATCGGCTTCACCTCGAAAGATACAAGCCCTGCGGAGAGAAGGGATTTCTCCACTTCCGCAACATCCGATTCCTTCCGGGTGGTGAAGTGGATTCCAGTTCCGAAAACGGAGCTCCGGATCACCAGGGGAACGGACCTGAGCACCTTCAGCGCTCTCTGGCGGTCAGGCACAATGAGATTGAAGAGGTGCCCGGTTATGAGCGAGCGCATGTCCGGCGGCGCCATGAGCAGACGGATTTTCCCTTTGTCAAAAAGGGCCACCCGATGGCAGCGGTCCACTTCATCCAGGTAAGTGGAGGCAACCACGATGGTCACCTTTTCTCTTCTCAGTTCGTAAAGAATCTTCCAGAAATCACGCCTGGAGACCGGATCGACCCCGTTGGTCGGCTCATCCAGGAACAATACCCGCGGTGTGTGAATGAGCGCACATGTGAGCCCGACCTTCTGCTTCATTCCGCCCGACAAGTTTCGAAAAAGCCGGCCTGTAAAAGGCGTGAGCCCGCTGAATTCCAGGAGACGGTTCATCCTCTCCCGATACCGCTCCGGCGGGACCTCGTGAATATCCGCGTAGAACCGGATGTTTTCGGCAACGCTCAGTTCCTCGTACAGCCTGGCAGGTTGGGCCATGTAGCCTATGCGGTCCTTTGCGGGTTCGGGATCCAGCACCATGTCCTGGTCCAAGACAGTGACACGTCCTGAAGAGGGGGCCATCAATCCGCAAAGGATCCGAAGACAGGTGGTCTTGCCCGCACCATCCGGTCCTACCAGGCCGAAGATCTCCCCCTCTTCTACGGAAAAGGAGATAGAGTCCAGTGCTGTGGTTTCGCCGAAGGAACGGGAGAGACTTTCCACCTGAACGACCTGGGCCATGCAGCTACCTCAGAACCACATCCACGGGCATGCCGGGTTTCAATTCCTGGCGAGGATTCCGGATGGTGACCTTGATGCGATAAACCAGCTTCACCCGCTCCTCCCGGGTCTGAACATTCTTGGGGGTGAATTCGGCTTCAGGCGAAATGAAGGTCACCGTGCCGGGATAGACCTTGTCCGGAAAAGTGTCGCTGATGACGTCACCCCTCTGCCCCAGGAAGACTTTTCCCAACTGGGTTTCAGGGACATAGGTTTTCACCCATACCTCGTCGAGACGGGCAACCGTGAGGACAGGGGTGCCGGGCTGGACGAACTCCCCCTGCTCCGTGTCCTTGACCGTCACAAAGCCGTCAAATGGCGCATTGAGGACCGATTTGGCCAGATCGTCTTCAGCAATTCGCAGAAGCGCTCTCGCCTGTTCCACCTGGGCCTGGATAACTCTGAGATCGACCTTCAGTTTTTCGACCTCCCTCCTGCCAACCTGTGCCGCAGTGAGCGCGGCGCCGGAGCCTGCGAGATTGGCCGCCCCCTCCTGGATCAACTCACTTCGGGGGCCGGTTTTTACGAGCTTGAACCGCTCCTCTGCCGCCTCATACGCAGCACGGGCGGCCTCTTCGCCGGTGCGGGCGGTGTCGAATTGGCTGAAAGAGATGATCTTTCGCTCATAGAGATCCCTCATGCGTTCAAAATCCCTCCGGCGGTTCTCCCATTCGGTTCTTGCACGGTCCCGCACTGCCGAAGCCTCGGCGATCTCTTCCTCCCTGGAACCAGTTTTCAGGCTTTGATACCGGGCGTCCGCAGCGGAAACGCCGGCCTTGGCCCTTTTCACTTCTGCATCGAGCACGCCTTCCCTGATGTCGATGGCGAGCGCCAGGCTTGCCTCCCGTGCTTCCAACTCAGCCAGCTGGGCTGCAGCCTGTTCCTTCCGGGCCTGGACTACCTGACGATCGAGTTCAGCAATCAGCATCCCCCGGGTAACCTGGTATCCTTCATCCACGTGGAGACGAGCAACATGTCCCGCAAGCCGGAAGCTCATGTCCACCTCCGTTGTCTCGATCTGACCGGAGGTTCTGATTGTCCCATCCTGCCGGCCTGCATGATAAAAGAACAGGTAGTACAGGACCCCTGCCGCTGCAAGAAGCAAGACGAGCAAGGGTAGAGCCTTTCGCCTTTTCATACCTTGCTCCTTCCCTTTTTTCGCGTCTTCAAGGTTCCAAGGGAGGCGGAGACCATGGTCTTGATGGCTTTCCGCCGGTCCTTGAGAAAACTCTTCATGTCGGAGACATCGAAATCGATCATACTTTCAATGATAAGAGGACTGATGAAACTCACCAGACACATGCCGATCAGATTCACGAGGAAATGGACCATGTCTGCCGGGGCAAGACCAAACTCGCGGGCCGCCTCTTTGATCAGAAAACCGGGGGTGCGGCTTTCGAAGGGGAATTCCTTCCTGAGCTCCGCTATGGCGCGCTTCAACCGGCTTCCGCCGTCTACCACTTCGCGCAGAACAATTTTCAGAAGCGCAGGGTTTTCCTCGTAACCGTCCATATAGGAGTCCACAACGTTGTCAACCCTGTCGGTGATCGGCCCCTGCTCGACCCAGGACATGCTTACCCGTGTCAGAATTCTCTTGAAGGCGGCTGCAATAACCTGCCTGTAGAGGTTATCCTTCGAACGGTAGTAGTAGTGGAGCATGGCCTTGTTGACACCGGCTGCATCGGCGATGGCCTGTGTTCTGGCGCCGTGAAACCCGTTTGCCGCAAACTCCTCGGTGGCGGCTGCCAGGATGCGTTCCTCCGCAGAGACATTTTCAGAATGCCCGTTACCCTGTCTCACCGGCATGACTCTGTTCCTCCAGAGAGTTAAACTAACCGGATGGTTTGTCCATATGGTTAATACAGGGAATGGAGGACTTTGTCAAGAGCGTGATTGGGGGGTGTGCCGTGGGTCTGGGAGGCTCTGTGGTGTAGCCCGACTTGCTTGGATACTCATCGCAACTGAAAGATCCTACAATTGGGGATATATGAGGTGAGGAAGAGGGTCGCTTTGTTCGTAGTGCGATACCTCATCACGAACGGATTCCCGTCCGCATGAGGTATCGAGGAGTTAACGAGGTTGGATGTCGGAGTTCATGCGCGTGGCGCTTAGCCGAGCGGGATCTGGGGGTTTTTCTACGAACAACAGACAACGAACTGCGCTCTACCTCCTGCGAAGCAGGACATACACTGCGCCGGTTCCTCCGTCGTAGGGTCTTGCAGTGCAAAAGGCGAGCACGATTCTTTTGACAGGAGCGCGGCCGAGCCAGATTGGAAGCCCGTCCTTCAGAACAGGGAAGCTTTCAGGTGAGTTCAGACCCCGCCCGTGAATGATAAGGAGGCATCGCAAACCGAGCCTGAAGCTTGTGAGGATGAAACTCTTTACGGTCGCTTCTGCTTCCTCCCTGGTGAGGCCGTGGAGATCGATATGGTCCTGGACCGGAAATTCCCCTCTCTTGAGTTTCTTCATGAGCTCATGGTCGAAACCCCTGACCGATCCTTCGATGTACTCGTCGCTGAAGGTGATGTCGAGGTCGATGGCGCCCCTGACCAGTCCCCGGAGATGGCCGATGACCTCGCGCCGATCATCCGGGACTGGAACGGCAGGCCGGGACCGGAGTCCACCGGGCCGAACTCTCTGCCGCGGCTCATCGAGGAGAGGCTGAACCCCTGCCATGGCTTCAATAAAGTCATTCTGTTCGGGACCCTTCCCGGGAGAATTTCTGCGAGGCTCAACCTTGGGCTCTCCCTTCTTTTCGCTCCCGCCTTTATCTCGTTTGCCGATCTCCTCTCGCCGTTCACCCGAGACCGGAGCAGGATGCCGGGAGCGGGCTCCACCAGGCCGAACTCTATTTCGCAGCTCACGGGGGAGAGGCTCAACCCCTGACATGGCTTCTATGAATTCATTCTTCTCGGGGAATTCAGTCTTCTCGCGTTGATCCGGGGGTGGGTTCTTGCGAGGCTCGAACTTAGGCTTTTTCTCCTTTTCGCTCCCGTCCCGATCACGCTTACCGATTTTGACGGGCTGACCCTTGAAAAGGGGATTGAAAAGATCCTTCGGCTTTTTCATGGCTGGTCTCGCACAAGGAATCAGAAGTCAGGAGACAGAAATCAGGGGCAAAATAGATGGGCCATCCTGGCTCCTGGCTCTGTCTCCTGATTTGACGATAAGATTTATCCCTTTGATTCCGGATTTCAGTTCTATTATAACATTCCAAGCATCCAAGCGAAACCGGAGAAGCCAATGCCAAGAATGGATGATTACATTCAAGCCCTGCAACTGGGGAGAAATGTTCTGAAGGAGAGCGATCCGGACCTTCTCGCCGGCTTTGCGGACGTCCGGATGGAGAGGAAGGAGGAAGGAAGAGCTTTTTTCCGGATCCCCTTTCTCAACGACCGGGTACTCGCCGAATGGCCGGATTTCACATTTGTATCGGAGAACACCGGAAAGGAGCCGCCCGTTCAGCAGCAGATCCTCCTCATCCATTATCTTCAAGGGGCATGGGCGTCCCGGGGAAGTCGGGTTACCGGAGAATGGATTGCATTTCAGGACCTTCCTGATGGGAGATTCTACCTGGATGCTTTTCAGAGACGCGCCAAGATCCCGCTGGTGCAGGTCTTTGGAGACAAGCCCGAAAAACTGGTAGAGATCGCAGGGGCTGCTTACGGGGCCAGGCCTGCAGAGCAGGGCGATTTTTCTGTCGTCGTGACCGCCCTTCCTCTCGTGCCGCTTGCCCTCATCCTCTGGAAAGGGGATGACGAGTTTCCCCCTGAGGGGAATATCCTGTTCGATCGAAACATCACGAGCATCTTTTCTGCCGAGGATGTGGCCTGGCTGTCGGGAATGGTCGTCTATCCGCTGGCAGGGATGGCGAAGGGAAAATAGCAGCCGATTTTTCCTTTCGGCGAATGAGAGGAAACCGTCTATTTCAAGCGAAGGTTTCTGGGACAAACTCGAAATTCGAATATGGAAATCCGAAACAAATCCGAAATCCAAATGATCGAAGGTTCAAAACAGATCAAAAAAGGTAAAACAGCTCTCTATTTGAGTCATTTGAAGTTTTGGTCATTTGAATTTGTTTCGAATTTCGGATTTCGTGCTTCGAGTTTTCTTTGATCGACCTTAAACCTTAATTTTTCCGGCTGAGAGGGATCTCATGTTAAGTCATAAGCCATTGGTAGGTGTCGTGATGGGGAGCGCTTCAGATAAGGAAGTCATGAGAGAGTGTGTTACAGCCCTTAAGGAGCTCAATATCCCCTACGAAGTGAGGGTGAGTTCCGCGCATCGGATGCCGCAGGAGACCAGGACTTATGCCGAGACCGCGGCTCAGCGAGGCGTGGAAGTGATCATTGCGGGCGCCGGTTGGGCGGCCCATCTGGCAGGCTTTATTGCTGCACAGACCCTCCTTCCTGTCATCGGCGTCCCGATCGATTCCTCTCCCCTGCAGGGCATGGATGCGCTCCTTTCCACAGTGCAGATGCCGCCTGGTATTCCGGTCGCCACCGTAGCCCTGGGAAAGGGAGGCGCCAGGAATGCCGCTGTGCTGGCCGCACAAATCCTCGCTCTGAAGCATCCCGCTGTCTCAGAGTCCCTGCGAAAATACCGGGAGAATCTTACAAGGAAAGCCGTGGAGCAGTCTGAAGGGTTCACGCTCTGAAGCGAGTCCGCCGCTCAGGTGACAGTGTTCGCCATATGGCCGCCGAAATCGTCACCGTTAAAAATCCTGAAATCCTGCCTGCCGGCCTGGCAAGGGCCGCCCGGGTTTTGCTGGCCGGAGGCATCGTTGCTGTGCCGACAGAATCCTTCTATGGTCTTGCAGTGAACGCTCTGGACGACCTGGCCGTTCGTCGTCTCCTCGCTGCCAAGAGAATTGAAACCGGCCACCCCATCCTTCTCCTGGTTTCCTCTGTGGAGATGGTCAACGATTATGTGCGAGACATACCCCCAGTTGCCCACAGGCTGATAGAGCGGTTCTGGCCCGGAGGGCTTACCCTGGTGATGGAGGCACGACCGATCATTTCCGCTCTGCTGACAGCCGGCACAGGTAAGATCGGAATGCGGCTTTCCAGCCACCCCATAGCAACCGGTCTTGCTCAGGCAGTAAATCTACCCATCACCGGCACCAGTGCAAACATCACCGGAAGCAAACCGTGCGTAAGCGCGGATGAGGTTCAGGAGGTGCTCGGCAATCAACTCGATCTCATCCTGGACGGGGGAACGGCCGAGGGAGGGAAGGGGTCCACAATCCTCGATCTTGCCGGCGATCCTCCCCGGTTGCTGAGGGAAGGGATGATCGGCAGAAAGGACTTATCGGAGTTCCTGCCGGGGATTTGAAGAAGACAGAGAAGTCAGAGGACAGAAGTCAGAAGACAGAAAGCAGAGGACAGAGGACAGAGGACAGAGGACAGAAGACAGAAGACAGAAGACAGAAGACAGAAGACAGGAGGGGGTAAGTAGTTAATGGTTATCAGTTATTTGTTAATAGTGGAAATGAAGAGAAAACCCTCAACTCTTAACCGTTAACTGTTATTACGGAGACAGAAAAGAGTTTGCATTTATCTCGCAGAGCCCACAGAGCGAGTTGGTACTCGATCGACGGCAGAACCGAAATGCCGCT
>PHBH01000050.1 GCA_002840535.1 Deltaproteobacteria bacterium HGW-Deltaproteobacteria-15
GAAGGGTGGGACTCCAAGCGAAGCGCGGAGAAAATGGGCACCGCCCCGAAGGGTGGGACTCCAAGCGAAGCGCGGAGAATGCGCGCGCTGTTTCGGTTCAAGTTCTTCTTGACAGCCAGAGCTTTGTAATTACAATGTATCCACGGTATGTTCAGGAGGTCTTCCATGAGAGCGCGAATTATAAGAATCGGGAATTCCAAAGGAATTAGATTGCCTAAGCCGATTCTTGAACAGGCGGGTATTTCTGAGGACGTCGATGTTGATGTTGAAAATGAAAAAATCATCATCCGCCCTATTTCGAGTCCCCGAGCTGGATGGGATGACGCGTTTCGAGAAATGGCCGAAAAGGGTGATGACCTGCTGCTCGATAGCGAACGACCGGCATCGCATTCGTGGGATGAGACAGAATGGCACTGGTAGTCAGGCGTTTTGAGGTCTATCTGATAAATCTGGATCCTACAGTTGGATCCGAAATTAAGAAGACACGTCCCTGCGTGATCATCTCTCCCGACGAAATGAACCGGCACATAAGAACCGTTATTGTGGCACCTATGACCACAGCTGGTAAGGCTTATCCTACTCGCGTATTCTGCGAATTCCAAGGCAGAAGCGGGCAAATTGTATTGGACCAAATACGCACGATTGATAAAACCAGGCTTTTAAAGAAAGCTGGTACAATAAACCCTCAAGTCCAAGCCGAAGTTATATCGACACTGCAATCGATGTTTGCGTATTGAATTTGCCAATCGGTAAAGGGGAGCTTCGAGCTCCATCCCCACACCAGTTCCGCCGAAACGGGATCTTTGACCCGGCATGCGGGTCCCCTCCAGAGGCGGGCGAGCGCACGGGGCGGTTCACAGATCCTGCCGAACCGTAGTTGGGTAATGGATTTTTCCCCACAGCTCTTTGACAGAGAGTGTGAAAGATAAGGGACATCAAAACATAAATGGGCCAGCTTGGCGGGGGTGACAAATTGAGATCAGTTCAAATTGACTTATGTTTTGATGTTCCCTATCCACACGTGCCCGTTTCCAACAGGATCGGTTGACCCCTATGTAAAGAGGTGTTAACATGCACCCGATTTTTGCTTTGGTCCAGGATGATTCGGCTTGGCTTCACTTTTGTTCGTCCCCAAGGCATCCTAATCTTTTCTCACATAGGAGGCGGCAATGACCGACATGGCAGATCAGATTCTGGTTTTTCTAACCACGTACGGGATAAAGATTGTCGGGGCAATCATCATTCTCCTTTTTGGACGACTCGGCGCCGGCGTCGGGAGAAAGTTCGTAAGGAGCATGCTCGAGAAGTCAAAGGCCGATCCGGCAATCATCTCATTTTCTGAAAACGTCACCTATTTTCTTATTCTTACCTTTGCCGTCCTCGCTGCATTGGCCAAGTTCGGCATCCAAACGGCTTCCTTCATAGCCGTTCTGGGGGCAGCAGGTTTCGCCATAGGTTTCGCACTTCAGGGGTCGCTCGCCAATTTTGCTGCTGGCGTCCTCATTCTTGTACTGCGTCCTTTTAAAATCGGGGACTACATCATGGGCGCGGGGGAAGCAGGGACCGTCAAGGAAATAGCCTTGTTTACAACCGTTCTGGCCACTCCTGACAATGTGAAGATCATGGTGCCTAACGGAAAACTTTTCGGCGACACTATCAAAAATGTTTCTGCATTCGACACCAGACGCATAGATCTAGTGATAGGCATCGGTTACGGATCCGACATCCAGAAGGCTCATGACGTGATCAGAGAAGTCATCCGGAAAGACGATCGGGTTCTTCGGGATCCGACTGCCCAGGTGGCGGTCTCTGAGCTGGCCGATTCCAGCGTCAATCTTGTGATAAGGCCCTGGGTAAGAAAGGAAGATTACTGGGACGTCCGGTTCGACCTTACAAGGAAGTTGAAAGAAGCCTTTGACGCAAACGGGATTGAAATTCCCTTCCCACAAAGGGTCGTACACGCGATTCCAAATAGTTCTCTTGACTCCCACCATGCAGAGAAGGCAAGAGAGCCGGAGCCTCCGCTGCGACCATCGATAGCTGGGGGAGAAACGCTTCTTTCCCCGCATGAGATCTCGGTGAAGAAAGGCGTCGGTCTGTAGCAAATCTATCTGAAAGGAAACTGTGAAGGAAAAGGCTTTCGCCATTTTCTGGGGAATAGATACTAAATCTGAAAGAGCGGCCCGCTTCCCTCTTACTTGGACATTGGTCATTGGAAATTGGACATTGGACCTTCTACTGTCCCATCACCTTTGAAAGTGTCCTGCCTACGCACTTGAGGCTTTTCAGGTTGTCCGCCGGGAGAAGATGATCTATGTATGGAAGGATCATTTCCATGGCCCTTGAAGCAAAGCCGTATTGAGAGTCTCCGATCAGGGGATTAAGCCAGAGAACCGAATGTACGGAACTTGAAAGTGTCTCCATCTCCTGTTTCAACAGATTCTTGGCCCCGAGATCCCACCCGTCGCTCATGATCACCGCCACGGTTCGTCTGGTCAGAAAACGCTTCCCGTATTGCTCATTGAGCTGGCGCAGGGAGTATCCGATTCTTGTCCCCCCGGACCATTCCGGCACCTGGCTCTCAATGTCCTTCAGTACCCTTTCGAGGGTAGACCGCCTTATGATGAGACTGATACGGCTGAGGGAAGTGGAAAAGACGAACACCTCGGCCTTCGTCCCGATGGACCTCAGCCCCAGGAGAAAAGGCATGATGAATCGGGCATAACGCTCCATCGACCCGCTCACGTCCGCCACGACCACCAGTCTCTTGAGCCTCTTCCTCTTCCTTTTGAAGAGCAGGGCAAACGGGATGCCGTCTGACTTGAGCCCATTTTTCATCACCTTCCGGAAGTCGATATCCCCCGCTTTTTTGCTTTTCCTGAATCTTCGCGAAATGGAGACCCTGAAAGGAGACATCATGCTCTTGAGAAGGAGTTGGGCCACCGGGATGTCGCAGGTCTCGAAACGGCCGAGATCCTTTTTTTCCAAAACCGTCACCGGGCTGTACGCAACCCCTTCCAGGAATTCCTTGTCCGGGACATTCTCCACATCCACTCTCTTCCTGCCCTCCTCGCCCTGAACAAGAACTTCCTGAAGCAGGTCTTTTCTTGGATCGGCATCGTTCTTTCGCTCTTTCGGATTCTCGTCACCCTTTTCATTCACGTCATCGAGTCCCCAGAACCCCTTGAAGAGTTCAGGAAACAGCCGCCACTCCATGTCCGTGCCGGCAAGGTTCGCCCGAAGGATGGAAAAAAAATCCTCCTTCGCAGAGACATCCGCGTGTTCGAGACTCTTGAGGGAATCGATCACACTGGAGGAAAAAACCTTGAAGCCCCGGCGTCTGAGAAACCTCGAAAATCGAATGACACGGGCAGGCAGACCGTCTGCGGCCCACTCCGGTGTATCCCTTGACGTGTTCAATTCGTTACGCATATCCCTTCTCTCTGCAAGCTGGGTAGAGCGAAGCGAAACTCATAAATTCGAACGCTGGAGAAGGCACAATCCTGATGGGTTTCCCCCGGCCTAAGGCCTGCCGGGGTCTACCCATCCTACCTTACTGAGTTGCGGCACCTCACCGGCAATGAAAAAGAAAGTACTCTTCTCAGCGATCTCTCGCCTCTATGGTGAAGGCAACAATAAAGAAGCGTCGGTCACCAGGGTCACTTCGTACCAACAAAAAGCGTCCGATTCCACATAAAAAAGCGGGGTTCTGCGAGGCCCCGCTTCAATCTCTTCCTCGTTTTCAAATTCGCCTTATCGAATCATGTCATCGACGATTTCTTCCATGGCAAGGTAAAAGGCTATCACCATCGCCACGATACCCAGGAAAAGAAAAATATCCGCAAGCATCGGCCACTCTCCTTTTTCAGGGAATGAATGTGTTTAATCCGTGTTAATTCGCGTATCATTTGACCATTACATTTATGGCTTCCGCGCATGCGCCACAAGGGCTTTCACCAACTCCCCTATCCTTTTCCTGGTCTCTTCATCCGTCAAACGGCCGTTGTCATCCACCTTTTTCTGTGCATAAGGAACCATGACTTCCGGCCCGTTCATGGGGTGCATGTTCAGAAAGACCATGGATTGGCGCAGATGATATTGAGCTCTGGCCGTGCCGAGCATCCCGATGGAAGCCCCCATGATTGCTGCCGGTTTGCCATCCCAGGCGTTGTCCCCATAGGGTCTGGAAGCGCTGTCGATGGCATTCTTGAGCACACCCGGCATCGAATAGTTGTACTCCGGTGTAGCGATGAGAATGGCATCCGCGGCGCGGATCTTCTCTTTGAATGCCTTTAATTTCTCAGAAGGCTGCTGCTCCGTGTCCTCGCTGAAAGGCGCGATGCCTTCGATGTCGAAAATCTCGATCTGTGCATCCGGCGGCGCCATCTCCACGGCGGCGCGCAGGATAGCCTTGTTGAAGGAGCCCTTCCTCAGGCTCCCGGCAATACCAAGTATAGAAATCTTGTCCGCCATCATTTGCCTCCTTTACCTCTCGTGCGCTTCACGCTCCAGGCTGGCGCACGCTTCAATACCATAGTCGGCAGACAGATGCGTGTTGCAGTCTGCTCCTGAGGATCAAGCGATTGAGAATTTTAAGTTCGATTTGTATTCATAAACAAACATGTGCAGAAGCAGCAGCGGATGAAATCAAATCGATCTTGTATTTGTCGCAAGGACTTACTGTATTTTCACTGCATCTGTGATAAAAACCCTCTTTACATGGGCAGGAATACAGGTGGTCGATCGTGGGGGTGCCCATGGCGGGCTGGGGCAAATCGCCGCCGAAATTCAGCATGATGTTCAAGATGTTCTGGAGGTGTTGATGCAGCCGTCTGAAGGGCATCCCAGGGATTTGGAAACGCAGAAGCTTTTTGACCTCAAGGGCAAAGTTGCGCTGATCACCGGCGCTTCCGGGGCGTTAGGCTCCGCCGTCGCAAAAGGTTTGGCCGTTCGAACTAAGAACCCACAATCCCCATTTGTTCGCAACGGATCAGGCCACCGAGGAAATCAGGATTATCTAGAGATTCCCCAAACTTGTTTATGTCGTCCTGGTACTTCAGGATACACCCGATAGTCTCCCGGACAACGTCTTCCCCCAGCGACTTTTTCTCAAGCGCCATGAGGGCCCTGGCCCAATCGAGAGTCTCGGAGACTCCTGGTTTTTTCAGAAAATCAAGACTTCGGATTCCCTGCATGAACCTGGCAACCTGGCCGGCCAGGCTCTTTTCGATGCCTGGGACCCTGGTCATCACAATATCGTATTCCTTCTCAAAAGAAGGATAGTCGATCCAGTGGTAGAGGCAGCGTCTCTTCAGCGCGTCATGGACATCCCTGGTTCGATTGGAGGTGACCACGACCATAGGCCGATTCACGGCCCTCATCGTCCCGATCTCCGGAATGGTGATCTGGAAATCGGCAAGCACCTCCAGCAGAAAGGCCTCGAACTCCTCGTCCGAACGATCGACTTCATCGATAAGCAGGACCGGCGGTCTGGTCTCCGCGCTCAGAATCGCCTGGAGCAGGGGGCGCTTGAGCAGGAAGTCAGGACTGTAGATGAGCTTCTCGATTTCCTCCTTCCCCTTGTCGGTCCGTTCTTCCATCCGTATATGGAGGAGCTGCTTAGGGTAGTTCCATTCATAAAGAGCGGTTGAGGCATCGAGGCCTTCATAGCATTGCAGCCGGATGAGTTCCGTCTGGAAAAGCCTTGCCATGACGACCCCTACCTCCGTCTTTCCGACCCCGGGCTCGCCTTCCAGAAAAACCGGCTTCTGGAGGCGTGAAGCGAGAAAGAGCACCGTAGCCAGGGCGCGATCCGCAATGTATCCCGCCTCTGCCAGCATTAAAGACACCTGTTCAATGGATTGGAACATCATGTTCTCTTTCTTGTTCTTTTTTCGTCATGATGAAGAGCGAAGATCAGGAGAGATTAGCCAAGACCGGTGTGATTTTCAATGGAATTGATGCTCATCCAATCGCTGTTTCGGTTCAAAAATAAATTGACGGACTCCCAATTCTATGGGACGATGGTGATGACTGGCCGTCCAGTCATCTTCGAGGAGAACAGGAAACGAACCGCAAGTTCACGGAATAAGGAGGACACGATGGCTAAGATGACACCTTCCGAGGCGCTGGTTGAGACACTGGCTGCCGAGAGGATCACGAACGTTTTCGGAATTGTCGGAAGCGCCTTTATGGATGCCCTGGACCTCTTTCCCGACGCCGGCATCCGGTTTGTAATGGTCGCGCATGAACAGGCGGCCGCCCATGCAGCGGACGGGTATGCCAGGGTCACCGGAAGACCCCAGGTCTGCATTGCCCAGAACGGTCCTGGAGCGGCGAACTTTGTCTCCGCCGTCACTGCCGCCTTCTGGGCCCATTCCCCGGTCGTAGCTATCACTCCCGAGACCGGAAGTATGGGTATCGGGAAGGGGGGGTTCCAGGAACTGGACCAGATGCCCTGGTTTGAGAAATGCACCAAATTCCAGGTTCGCGTCAACAGACCTGAGCGCATGGCCGAGCTTACCCGCCGCTGTTTTTACATGGCCAAGCTGCTGGGGGGACCGACCCAGCTCAATATCCCTAGAGACTATTTTTATGGGGAGGTGCAGGATGAGATTTATCCGAGCGGCAACGTGTCCTATGGGCCGGGCCCGGAGGACCAGATCATAAAGGCTGCGGAATTGCTCTCAAAGGCGAAGTATCCTGTTATACTTGCCGGTGGGGGCGTTTCCATGTCCAATGCCCATCCTGAAACCAGGGCTCTTGCCGAATACCTGTCGGCTCCGGTGGTCAACACCTACCTGCACAATGACAGTTTTCCCTCTGATCACGAACTGTCTGTGGGACCGATCGGTTACTGCGGCTCCAAGGCCGCGATGAGAACCATATCAAAGTCTGACCTTGTGCTGGCTCTTGGAACACGGCTGGGGCCCTTCGGCACCCTCCCCCAATATGATTTCGACTACTGGCCGAAGAATGCCGGGATCATCCAGGTGGACATTGACGGATCCCAATTCGGATTGTCAAAGAAGGTGGAACTGGGCATCCTGGCCGATGCCGGTCAGTTCGCCCGGGAACTGCTCAAGGCGCTGAAATCCTTATCTCCGAACAGGGCAAAGGACAGCGGCCGCCTCAAAGACATACAAAAAGAGAAACAGTCGTGGAAGGAAGAACTGGACCGGTGGTCCTCTTCCACCAACAGGCTGATGCATCCCCGGCGGTTCATGAAAGAGTTGACGGAGGCTATACCGAAGGGATCCCTAGTGACCACGGATATCGGGAACAACTGTTCGATCTCCAACAGCTATCTGGGGTTCGACGGACCGCGCCGGCATCTCGCCGCCCTGAGCTGGGGAAACTGCGGGTTCGCCTATGGGGCAGCAATGGGCGCCAAGATCGGCGCCCCGGACAGGCCCGTGTTCGCGCTGCAGGGAGATGGGGCATGGGGCATCAGCGGCCTCAGCGAGGTGATGAGCGCGGTCCGGGAAAACATCCCGGTCATCGCAGTGGTTTTCAACAATCATGAATGGGGCGCGGAGAAGAAGAATCAGATCGATTTTTTCAAGAACCGATTTGTGGGCGTCAACCTGCCTACGAATCCGGATTATGCCCAGCTTGCCCGCGACATGGGCGCTGTAGGATACAAGGTGGAGGACTACAAGGATGTCCGGGGGGTCGTTCAGGAATCGATCAAGTGCGGTAAACCGGTGGTCATCAATGCCGTGATCGAAGGGGGCGAGAGAGTTCTTGCCGAACCGTTCCGGCGCGACGCCTTTCTGCCGGCGGTGCGCTATTTGCCCAAATACAAGCACCTGAGTGCGGTTTAGGGAAAACCTCCTTCTGGATTGCGGGGGCCGTAGAAGCAGGTTTCGGGGACTGCTTCGCGCCTCCGCGATAGGTTTTCTACGCTTCCATGAAAATCCTGGTGATCAACGCAGGGAGCAGTTCCCTCAAGTTCCAACTCTTCGAAGGCGACTCCGAGGATGTCATCCTGCGCGGGCATTACGACGGCATCGGTTCGGTTTGCCGGGGGTCGTGCCTGCGCAAGATCAATGGCGAGAAGGAAAGCTGTTCAACCGGCAGCCTCGAGCAGGCGGTTTTCGACATGCTCCGCCTCCTGGAGGAGCGCAGCGCGATCAATAGTCTTGCCGATATCAGGGCGGTGGGACATCGGGTAGTCCACGGAGGAGAGAATTACTCGTCGGTAACGGAGATCAGCACAACCGTAATCGATGCCCTGAAAGGGATTTCACACCTGGCCCCTCTCCACAACCCGGCAAGCGTGAGCTGTATCGAGGTTCTCGTCAAGACCCTTCCCCGGGCAAGGCAGTTCGCGGTTTTCGATACGGCTTTCCACCAGACCATGCCTGAGGAATGCTTTCTCTATGGCCTCCCCATGGAGATGTATCGTAAACATGGAATCCGAAAATACGGATTTCACGGCACCAGCCATAAGTATCTCTCCCGTCAGGCCGCCAAAATCCTTGGAAAACCGATCGAGACTACGAGGATCATTACGTGCCATCTCGGGAACGGCCAGAGTATTTGTGCCGTGAGACATGGGAAAAGCCTCGATACCTCCATGGGGTTCACCCCCTTGGAAGGCTTGCCCATGGGGACGCGGAGCGGCTCTTTCGACCCGGAAGTCGTCCTTTTTCTTCTGGGGAGAGGCTACACGAAAGAGCGGATCAGCGAAATCATTAACAAGGAGTCGGGTCTCCTGGGACTCAGTGGGCTCAGCAGCGACCACCGTGTGGTCGAAGAAAGGGCAATGGGAGGCGACCTCAACGCCTTGAGGGCCAACAATCTCCTGATGAAGCGGATCGTTTCCGTCATCGGCTCTTATATGGCAGAGATGCGGGGCGTCGATGCAGTCGTATTCAGCGGAGGCATCGGTGAGCACTCCTCACTGCTCAGGAAAGAGGTGCTCTCCCATTTCGAATACCTGGGCCTGAGGGTCGACGAGCAGGCCAATGAGAGCCACCGGACGATCATTTCAGAAAAATCAAGCAGGGTGGCGGTTCTGGTCGTTCCTGCGAATGAGGAACTGCAGATCTGTCGCGAGGTCCGGATGGCGATGACCGGACGCGGTGCGGAAGATCGAAGAACCGGCAGTATACCGTCTCCAACTTTTTGAAACTCGATGGAGGTTTGAGATGGCACAAGGAATGGCGGGAAAAGGCACCGGGACCTGGGGCAGGGTTCTGCATGTGAACCTCACCGGGGGAAGCCACGAATACGAACCGTTGGGCGAGGAAGTGTACGGCAAATATCTGGGCGGCCTCGGCATAGGGGCAAAGACGCTGTGGGACCGGATGAAGCCGGGCATCGATCCCCTGGGGCCGGAGAACATCCTCGGGTTCACTCCAGGCGTCCTGACCGACGCCGGCACGCTCTTCACCGGCAGATTCATGGTGGTCGGGAAATCACCCCTTTCCGGCGGGTGGGGCGATTCCAACTGCGGCGGATATTTCGCGCCTTTTCTCAAGCGATGCGGAATCGACGGACTCTTCCTTTACGGCGCGAGCGAGAGGCCGGTGTATCTTTATCTCGATGACAACAAGGTTGAAATCCGGGAAGCATCGGATCTCTGGGGCCTGGATGCCCTGGAGACCGAAAAGCGGCTGAAGGCGGTGCACGGGAAAACGGCCCAGGTCGCCTGCATTGGACCGGCAGGGGAAAACCTCTGCCGCTTTGCCGGCATCTGCAACGACGGGGGCA
Source organism: Deltaproteobacteria bacterium HGW-Deltaproteobacteria-15 (assembly GCA_002840535.1). Classification (GTDB taxonomy): domain Bacteria; phylum Desulfobacterota; class DSM-4660; order Desulfatiglandales; family HGW-15; genus HGW-15. The sequence continues at coordinate 9,721 of PHBH01000050.1, forward strand.
GGTATGCCGGCCGAAGCGGCCTGGGGGCGGTGATGGGCGCAAAGAAGCTGAAGGCCGTAGTCGCTGCGGGGAAAAAACGGATCGGAGTGGCTGACAGGGAAGAGATCAGACGGCTCACCAGGGAGTTCAAGGAGAGACTGGAATCCGGCCGCGGGGTTCAACGTTTTCTCGGAGACAGGCTCTTCGGCTTTGTCGGCTGGATGACCAGGAAGGGGCCGGTCTATACCCGGCAGCCCGCGGATCTGTTCCGGCAGATCCTCAAGAAATACGGCACCGGCGGTCTCACCGCCTTGAGCGCAGAATCCGGGGATAGTCCGATCAGGAATTGGGAGGGTGTCGGCCACAAGGATTTCCCTCTAAGGCTTTCACAAAGGATCGGCGCCGAAGCCCTGATCAAATACGAGACAAGAAAGTATGGCTGCTTCTCCTGTCCCATCCGCTGCGGAGGCATCATGAGGGTGCCGGACGGTCCATATCCCCTGGACGAAACGCACAAACCCGAATACGAAACTGTCTGCGGTTTTGGAAGCCTTGTACTCAACGATGACATGCTCCTCATTTACAAGCTGAACGATCTCTGCAACCGGGGCGGGGTGGATACCATCTCGTGTGCCGGTGTTGCGGCCTTTGCGGTGGAATGCTTTGAGAAGGGAATCCTCACTCAGGCGGATACCGGAGGGCTGGAGCTCCGCTGGGGGAACGGACAACCGCTGTTGAGATTGGTGGAGATGATCGTGAACCGGCAAGGCATTGGTGACGTGCTGGCCGAGGGAGTGAAGATTGCCGCCCGCATCATTGGCAGGGGAGCCGAAAAGTACGCGGTGCAGGTCGGCGGGGTGGAGCCGCCCATGCATGATCCCAAATTCGATCCGGGCTTTGCCCCCGTCTACTACTGTGATCCGACACCGGGCAGACATACCACTGCGGCTTACACCTATCTGGACCTTCAGCTCATGGAAAACAAATTCAAGCGCGCCGTGAGAGTCCCCTCCATGGCGACGCACAAGCAACGCCACACATACAGCGGTGCTGCAGAATCCCTTGCGGTCAATGTAATGTACAAGATGGTGCTGGACGGTGCGGGCGCCTGTCTATTCGGCGCATCGGTCGGAGGCCCAATGCCGATTTGCGAGTGGCTGAACGCAGCCACCGGCTGGGGCCTGCCCAATGACGAGTACCTGGTCATGGGTGAACGGATCCAGCAGCTCCGAAACGGTTTCAACATCCGCGAAGGCATCCATGCTATCAGGGACTGCCGCCCCCACGGCAGGATCTGGGGCGACCCTCCCCTTCTGCACGGTCCCGCCAGGAACGTCACAGTGGACATCGATACCATGGGCAGGGAATACTACGCTGCCTTTGGATGGGATGAAACAGACGGACGACCCTGCAGGCAACGGTTGCAGGAACTGGGAATGGAAGATCTGATTGAGACATTCCACCCAACGGTGGGCTAAAGGATAATGCTTTGATCGTCAAGGCTCATATTGCCGGCATTTTCGAAGACGGTCCGATTTTTGCCGAGGGGAAGGTGGAGTTGAAGGAAAATGCCGACCTGAAAACGTTTTTCAAGAATGCGGACAAGGCGCTCGGGTTTCATGCCAGGAAGTACTTCCGGCTGGCATTGCGGATGGAAAATCAGCCGACCGTCCTGATTAACGGAGACAGGCTGGACCTGCCGGAAGGATTCAAGCACCTCCTGAGAGACGGCGACGAAATTACAGTCTTGAGTCCCATTGCGGGCGGTTGAAGAACTCTCTCCAAACCGGAAAGCCTGTCGGATGCGAGGTTGTTCTTCCGGAAAAAAAGCTTGACGAGTTCATTTTAGTGCGGTTGAATATGACTGACCGTCCAGTCACAAGACCTTTTCAGGAGATGTGGGAGAATATGGCGAAATCCACTTTCAAGCAGATACCGGAAGAAAAACGGCAGCGTGTCCTGAGAGAAGCAGCCAGGCTATTCGCGGAAAGAGGTTTTTCAGCCACCGATGTTGCCGAACTGGCCAAGAGGGCCGGTGTTTCCAAGGGCTCGCTGTACACCTATTTCGAAAGCAAAGAAGACCTTTATCTTCACGTGTGCGAGGACGGTCTTGCCCGCTCCCGATCCGCCGTATACGGAGAGATGGATCCCCAATGGGACATCTACCGCCAGGTGGAGCATATCTTCCGGCAGGGAATTGATTTCGCCCTGAAGCACCCGGAGTATGTCCGGCTCTATCTCACGGCCTCCGCTCCGGGCAAGGAGCACTTCAGTACAAAGGTTTCCGTGGATGTGGAAAAACACACGGCCGACCATCTCAAAGAGCAGATTCAACGCGCCCAGTCCGAGGGAACCGTTCGGGGCGATCTCGATCCAAAATTGGGGGCGTTCTTTATCAACAGTCTGTACATCATTGTGGTATCCTCCGTTGTCTCCAAGCATTTTCAGAACAGGTTGAAGGAATACTTCGAGATAAAAGGACCGCTGAAGGGGCGCAGACTGGAAGAAAATCTGAGCAGCATCATAAAGGAGATCCATCGGTTTCTGAGACCTTGAAATGTGGCGGGTTGCAGGTTGCGGGTTGTTGGTTGAGGATCGCGAGGATGGACACTCAAATAACCACACTCGACCCACGGCTTACAACCCCCAACCAGCACATGGCGTGAATGGACCGGAACATCAACAGGAAGTCAATGGAGTAGATCATGGCTGACAAAACCACAGGCGGAGCAATAATAGCCCGAATGCTTAAACAGGAGGGAGTCGAGAAGTTCTTCGGGATCATCGACGGAACCTACACCCACCTCTTCAAGAATTGTGTGGATCTGGGGATGCAGATGATTACCCCTCGCCATGAGTCCATTGCGGCCCACATGGCCGGCGCATACGCAAGGCTGACGGGAAGACTCGGCGTGTGTCTGGCCTCGAGCGGCCCCGGGGTGGCAAACGTGCTCAGCGGAGCATGCGTGGAAAATGTGGAAGGGAACCGGGTGCTGCTGATCACCAGTTACCGCAGAACACCGGTTGCATATCCCGATCGGGGCGGCGCCTACCAGTGCTTCGACCAGGTAGGGGTCATCAAGTCAATGTCCAAGTGGTCCTGTGCGGTCGCTTCCTTCGACCGGATTCCCGAGCTCATGCGCCGCGCGTTGAGGGTATGCTATGAAGGCCGTCCGGGGGTGGTGCACATCGACGTGGCCGAGAATCTCATGAATGGCGAGTGTCCTGAAACTGGAGTTCCGGCCCCGTATCAATACCGACGGATCCAGCCTTTGGAGCCTTCCGCGGCCGACGTGGAAAAGGCCGCGGATATGCTCGTTTCTGCCGGACTCCCCGTCATCCACGCGGGCAGCGGAATCATTCACGCCGGCGCGTATGCAGAGCTCGCGGAGATTGCAGAGATGCTGCAGGCGCCGGTCACCACCTCCTGGGCGGCACGAGGGGTGCTTGATGAAAGGAACCCGCTCTCCATTGCCATGATCCATATCAAGGCGGTCAATCAGGCCCGCAACGAGGCCGACGTGGTTCTGTGCCTGGGCTCACGCATCGGCGAAACAGACTGGTGGGGGAAGGCGCCTTACTGGGCGACCCCTGACATCCAGAAGTTCATACAGGTGGATGTGGATGAGGAGGCGATCGGCCGCACTCGCCAGGTGGATTTAGGTGTGGTCGGTGATGTCAAGGTCTTCCTGCAGAGGCTCATCAGTGTACTGAAGGACCGCAAATACTCACCATCCCCGAGAAGGGAAAAGGTCTCCCGGTTGGCCGGGGAGGCTGCGACTGACCGGGCCGAGCTGGATAAAAAGCTCCAGGATTCCGGTTCTCCCATGATCACCGGACATGTCGGGCACATCTGCAGGGAGATGTTCCCGGAAGACTCCATAGCCGTTTTCGACGGCGGAAACGCGGCGGTTTGGGCCAATTTTTTTCACCAGGTGCGGGTTCCCAATACCCTGCTGACCACAAATCATATGGGCCACCTGGGGGCAGGCGTCGGCCAGACCTTGGGCGCCTGCGCTGCACGTCCTGACAAAAGGGTCTACTGCATCATCGGCGACGGGGCCATGGGGTTTCATCCGCAGGAGATCGAGACCGCCGTGCGGAACCGATTCAAACCCATATTCCTGGTTATAGCCGACAAACAGTGGGGTATGGTCAAGCTCAACCAGAGCTTTGCGCTGAAGTTCTACAAGTCCCTCTGGAACTTCAAGGTGAAGGGGAAGGCGCTGGAACCGGAGGAAACCTATAACACCGAACTCTGTGAGATCGAATGGGACCTGCTGGCCCGATCCATGGGCGCCCACGGCGAACGCGTGTCGGAACCGGCTCAACTCAAACCCGCCCTGGAGCGCTGCATGGAGTCCGATAGATGCGCAGTGATCCACGTGGACGTGGATCCGGTCAAGCACCTGCTGGCTCCCGGTCTGATCCACTTCAAAGACATGCACAAAGAGCCGAAGGGTAAGTGACAGGATGAAACCGGAAGAATGGAACAATGGGGGAAACAAGAATGGAATGATGGTGTATTGGAGTAACGGAATATTGGATCTGTTGACCCATCATTCCATTATTCCATTCTTCCATTCTTCCATTCTTCCATGCTTCCATGCTTCCAATCTTTTAAAATGATGCCATGGACAAGAACGTATTCATTACCGGAGCCGGTGGGTACATCGGCAGCCTGACGATTGCAGCACTTGCCGGAAACCGGCGCAACGCAGGCAGGATCATCGCAGCCGACGTCCGTCAGCCGGCCGACGACCGTCGCTTTGCTGGAGTGCAGTACATCACGGCAGATATCCGGGATCCGGGACTTTCGACTTTGTTCCGCGAACACCGGGCGGATGTCGTCGTTCATCTGGCCGCAGTGGTAAATCCTGGCAAAAAACCGGACCCGGTCTTTCTCCACTCCGTGGAGGTGGAGGGCACCAGCAATGTCCTGAAGGCATGCCTGTCGGCCGGGGTCAAGAAGTTCATCTACACCTCATCGGGAGCGGCATACGGATACTACAGCGACAATCCTGAATGGCTGAAGGAGGACGACCCCATCCGGGGCAATCCGGAGTTTCCGTACTCGAACCATAAGCGCCAGGTAGAGGAGATGCTTGCCGAGCACCGGCGAGTGCATCCGGAGCTGAAGCAATTGATCTTTCGATGCTGCACCATTCTGGGGGCGACGACGAAAAACCAGATCACCGACCTCTTCGATAAAAGAAGTGTACTCGGCCTGGCCGGCTGTGAGATTCCTTTCGTGCTCATCTGGGATATGGATGTTGTCGGGGCCATTCTCAAGGGGATTGTCGAGGAGGACTCCGCCGGCGTCTACAACGTGGCAGGCGACGGGATCCTGACCATGAAGGAGATGTCCCGCATCATGGATAAACCCTATATGGCTCTGCCGCCTGGGCTGGTGAAAGGCGCACTCTGGCTCATGAAAAAAGTGGGGGCGACCCAATACGGCCCCGAGCAGGTCAATTTCCTGCGATACAGACCTGTGCTCTCCAACAGGCGGCTCAAAGAGGAGTTCGGGTACAGCCCCCGAAAAACAACACGCGAAGTATTCATTTTTTTCCTGGAATGCAGAAAAAGCGGCGGACTGAAGTAGAACGTCAGCGGTTCTGATCAAGCGTTAAGACAGGCAGATCTGCACTTCTGCGTCTGAAGTCGGGTCGGATTTAACCCTCCGTGTTCATCTTTATCCATTTTGGAGGCTTTCCATGGACATGGCTGCAGTGGACCAGGTTCGGCTGAATTTCAACCCTCAGGGACTTTTCGCACTTAACGCAGCAATAGGGCTGATGATGCTCGGAGTCGCCCTGGATTTAAAACTGGACGATTTCAGACGAGTGCTCAAGGCCCCGAGAGCCCCCATGATCGGAATACTGGCCCAATTCCTTCTCCTTCCAGCTTTCACTTTTCTTCTGACGCTGGTGATACGGCCTGCTCCCTCCATCGCAATCGGCATGATTCTCGTAGCCTCCTGCCCGGGCGGGAATCTTTCGAACCTCATGACCTATCTTGCAAAAGGCAGCACGGCTCTTTCCATCAGCATGACAGCCGTCTCAACGATCGTGGCGGTATTCATGACCCCTTTGAATCTTTCCGTGTGGGGGAGTCTGAACCCGGCGACAGCGCCGATCCTTAGAAAGGTGAGCCTCAGTCCGGTTGACGTCTTCTTCACCATCTTTGTCATCCTGGGGATCCCTCTGGCCTTGGGTCTCACCCTGTCGCGGATTTTTCCCACACTGGCCGACCGGGTGCGGAAGCCCTTCAAGATCGTTTCCCTGCTCTTTTTCATCGCCATCGTAGGCGGCGCTCTTGCCGCCAACTGGCGAAACTTCATCGACTACGTCGGTCTTGTGATGATCGCCGTCTTTCTGCATAACCTTCTTGCCTTGAACATCGGATGGTGGTCCGGACGAATCGCCGGATTGTCCGAGAAGGATTCCCGCGCGGTTTCCATTGAAGTGGGCATTCAGAATTCCGCCCTGGGTTTAGTCCTTATTTTCAACTTCTTTGAAGGGTTGGGCGGCATGGCCATCGTGACCGCATGGTGGGGGGTATGGCACATCATCGCCGGTTTGGGGGCTGCGGCATTCTTCTCGCGCCGGGCCCTGCCCGAAAATACTCACGATGAATTGCGGGTCGCTCAAAAATGGTGAACAGACATGAACCCGCTATCCTTAAAAGATAAGACGGCGGTGGTAACAGGAGGCGCCAGTGGAATCGGCCTGGCCATCTGCCGTCGATTCGGCCGGGAAGGCGCCCGGGTGGCCCTCATCGACATGAACGGAGAGGAGGCATTGCGCCAGGTCAAGGCCTTGCAGGAATCGGGTGTTGAAGCTGAAGCCTTCACCTGTGATGTGAGCCGGGAGGAGGAATGTCTGCAGACCATTCAGGCTGTTATTGACGTTTACGAAGGAATTGACATCCTTGTCAATAATGCCGGACTTACTCAGCGCAGCGCCTTTGTCCATACAGAAACCGCCGTCTACAGGAAGATCATGGCGGTGAACTTTTTCGGAGCGCTTTACTGCACCAGGGCGGCGATAGAGAGCCTGATTGAACGGCGCGGCGTCATTGTCGTAACCTCCAGCCACGCGGGATATGCACCTCTGCTCGGACGTACGGCCTACAGCGCCAGTAAGCACGCCCTTCACGGCCTGTTTGAAAGTCTGCGGACGGAAGTTAAGAAAATGGGCGTTCACGTGATGATGCTTTGTCCGGGATTTACTCGAACGAACCTGCAGGAAAGAGCTCTCGATGGTGACGGCAGCATTACTCGTCATCCACGGTCCAAAGTCGGGACAGAAGATACACCGGAAAATGTTGCCGAGGCCGTGTTCCAGGGAGTCATCAAGAGGAAGCGTATGCTGATTCTGACACCGACGGGGAAAATGACTTACTGGCTCAGCCGGCTGGCTCCGGGACTGTATGAGAAGATCATGACCAAAAAGTTAGAGCACGAGTTGATACGTCAGCCCCTATATGGAAATTCAAAAGATGAACGTCGAACATCGAACATTGAACGTCCAACGTCGAATGAAAACCAAGTAAGAAGTACGTGGGATGGTTAGAGTGGACCGGAACACGCCAAGTTTCTTTCTTGGATTGGACCGCCGGAGGCAACTCTCGCCTCAAACTCATTTCACCAGGCGAGGGCCGGGGGTCTTCCGCTCTTTTCGGATCCTGTGCTGCCGGAGCTTGGCCGCACGAATCCTATGCCCTTTCTTTTTGTGGGGGGGGAGCTGCCACCCTTTGAAATAGCCTTCTTCCCACATTTCTCTGGGGTGCAGCCTCTTCCGGCATTTTGTGCAGCGGTAGATCCGGTTCCCGTCGTTTACCCAATCTCTTTGATCGCACCATTCTTCCATGCTGGTATATCATCCTGGTGTGGTGTGTCAGAAGTCCATTACCAAATTGCCTTGTCGTCTTGTTCCGGTCCCGGGGTAGTCCAAGGGCAGCGCAGAGGGGTTTCTCAGCAACCTGTCAGAGCATCGGGTACTCCCGCGTGTCAAAAAGGAACCGGAAAGGCAGTGCAAGGGTCTCTCTCAGCGCAGCCTGCCACGTGGTGCACCCGGCATATACGGCTCGCAGATCCGGATGAGGGAGGGCTCGGATCTCTCCTCGGGACAAATCGAACCGAATGGGCTCGAAGAAGATGCGTTGTCCCTGATCATCCACATCCCAGAAGACGAGGTCCTTGAAATAATGAACCACCACTCTTGCTTCCGTTCCACCAGTCTCGACCTTGAATCGAATTCCCGGCTGATTTCTGGAAGGGAGCTTATATCGATATTCAATAAATGAGAACTCCTGAAATTTCAGCATCTGGTCCAGAAAACCCTCCATGGCGTCCAAACGATCGGCCCCCTGGATCTCCACCTCATCGATATTGCGGCCGATGGCCCCTACAATGGCTGCTGCCTCGAACGCCAGGTCGAGAAGCAATTTCCTTATCGGCGAAGGATGCGCCTCCGCACTCTTGCCCCCGCGCCTGGAGTGAACGGCTTCCTGAATTCTCAGGGCCCACACATCATAATTTCTGGTTTCCATCTTATCCCCAAGCTCCCAGCCGGCATGCAGCCAGGCATGACACATCCAGATTTCTGTTAACAGGACAACAGGATCAGCAGGATGGGTATTGACAATACAGACCCTGCTATAATCAAATACTCGCCAGTGACGGAGGTCCCTATGAATACGAACGCGAACGGAATACGCATCCACTACGAACTGGACGGTGATCCGTCGGCGCCGGTCATCACCCTGAGCCATTCCCTCGCCACGAACCTCTCCATGTGGGAACCCCAGATGGAAATGCTCATCAGATCGTACCGCGTCCTCAGGTACGATACAAGAGGCCATGGAGAGACGGAAGCCCCCGAAGGCCCATATTCTCTGGAAATGCTTGCGGCCGATGCCAGATCCCTTTTGCAGGCCCTGGGTATCAAGAAGACCCATTTCATGGGGATCTCCATGGGCGGCATGATCGGCCAGCAACTTGGGCTGGAGTCACCGGAGATGCTCACGACTCTGATCTTATGCGATACATCCAGCCGAGTGGAAAAGGAGTCGCGGCCGATATGGGACGACCGGATCCGGGTCGCTCAAACGCAAGGAATGGGGCCCCACGTTTCGCAAACCCTGGAACGCTGGTTCACGTCCTCCTTTCGGGAGCGAACTCCGGAGGTAATCGAGTGGGTCGGGGACATGATCAGGCGGACGAGTCCACGGGGGTATATCGGCTGCTCCCATGCCATACGGGACCTCAATCTGACGGACAGGATTCAAGGGATCAGGCTGCCTGCTCTGATCATCGTAGGCGAAGACGATCCAGGCACACCGGTTTCGGCTGCCCAAACCATCCGGGACAGGATAGAAGGGTCGGAACTTGTCATCCTCAATTCGGCATCCCATCTCTCCAATATCGAGCAGAGCGGGCTTTTCAACGATGCGGTGATCTCTTTTCTCGGAAAGGTAAAACGCTAGTGCAGTGCGTCCAACGCTTCTTTACATTCTCCAGGCGGTTGGCCCTGGGGTCTTCGTGGTTGGACATGCCCGTGTTTACCGCAAAGGAAACGAAGAGCAGCGAAGAGCCAGGGACGAGAGACGGGGCATACGAACCAACACATCAGGTCAGCTCTCGCTGAAGCCTTCTGATTTCAGAAGCAGTTCTTCCAACCATACCCTGATTTCCCCGGTCACGGCATAAACCCCCTTCGTATGTCCCACCTGATCAAGAAAGCGACCGCTCAACTCCTCCGGGAGAGGGATCTCCGCCAGCTCAGCAGCTTCATCGGAGTTTCGCCGGATAAGAATCGCCCTGGGAGGGTTATCCCAGGTATTCACCACAAAATAAAAGGAGACATCATTCTTTGACTTTATAAGTTTCCCGTGGCTCCAGTTGTTTCCCCATTCCAGATAAAGGGTGACCGCCTCTTCAGGTGTCATATCCCAGTCTATCTCATTTACGGCCTTTCGGGCTTCTTGTAATCCCTGGATTTCCATTCTTTTATGCCTTTCTATGACCGGAACTCTACTGCTGATCACTCTGATCAAGCGAGTTCCAGTATTCATTACAAACACCAATTTAAGCATGTTACAGCCATGCTCAAGGCTGCGCGTTTTTTTATTAAAGGCCGACTGCCGCCGACGCGGCCGGTCTGATCAGACAGGAAACTTCTTTAGCGCCTGCTTGTCCACAGCGATTTTTCCGAAGAACATATTCGCTCTAATGGGGTTACATATCAGAATGTTCATGAGGAAGCGGGTTCGAAGGTCTTGGTCCTGGGAGGCGGGCCGTTAAACCGCGTTTCGGGAAAGGACAGGCCCGGGAAAGCAGGAAATCATCGGCAGGAGAATCTCCACACAACAAGCGTTATCAACAGGCCCCGGAATCAGGTCCCGGGTCTCTTCCGATACCCTTTTCCGGGATCAAATGTCCCTCAGATATCGCGACAATGGGCGCGTCCCTCACTTTTTCTTGAAAAGGGCCTCGAGGGCTTCTCTCGCTTCCTTTGCCTTGCTGGCTTTGCCCCCCTGCGCCTTTGATCCGCGAATGAGAAAATGGTCGCAGAGATTTGCTCTCTCCTTGTCTACGATACGATGGGCCGAGACTTCTCGACATCCGTTATATGCATTTGGATCATAGGCCTTGCATTGCTTACAGCAGCGAAGATCCCTTTTACAGTGCGGGCAGGTGTCCCGTCTATCGACCGGCCCAGTGATCTCCAGGGCACCCCGGCAAAAAGCACAATTCATAATTCTCTCCTCATTTCCTTTCCTATATGCGTTACGATTTGTTCCGAACGGCCTTTATCCCGTTTTGACAATCTGTCGATACACCTTTAGAATAGCCTCTGCTTTCCAGTCGGACCTGGAGGAGACCGAAACCAGGCGCACGGGACGCAAGACCCGATGTTCTCACCAGGAGTGCCCGAAACCAGGCTCCATCATTGAGAACGATGGGGTCAGCTACCCATTTTCTCGAGATCCAATTCATGGAACAGGTGTATGAACAAGAGCTGGCGAAAGAAATCCAGCTTTTTGAAGGCCGGTTGACCGTCATCTATTCGGGTTCACGGGGAACCTTCTCTACAAGAGTATCCCAGGTTTTTTCGAGATTGTTCACGGAGCGGGCCTGGCTATAAAGCTGGCACCAAAGGTCGCTCTTCTTAGACCGCTGGGGGTGATCAAGGATTTAAAGCCGTTCCAGGAAGCAGAGGGAACCGTTCCTCTCAGGCAATGAATGATTTTTATCATCTTGAATTAACGAGAGTCAACCCAAAAAGGATTCGTGATACTTTAGATCTATTGTTCCAATATTCCAAGAACATATTTTCCCGGCTTCGCCGATTGTCTCAGGATTTTCACGTCTCATTAAAATGATTCAGAGGACGCACAGATGAATATACCCATTGCGGCACTCATCCTTGCTGCAGGCAAAGGAAGCCGAATGCAGGGATTTGAAGGCAACAAAACCCTTCTGCCCCTGATTCCCGCCGGGTCCCCCTTTCATGGAGAACGGTTCATTCTTCTCAACATCCTGCAGTCTCTGCCGCCCGGACCCAAAGGACTGGTGATCCACCATAAGAAAGAAGAGGTGATCGAGGCCACCGGGGGGCTCGGCCTTACCTATTATGTCCAGCCCGTGCTCAATGGAACCGGAGGCGCGTTGCTGGCCGCCCGTGAATTTATTCAAGACCCGAATCATGAGCGGCTGATCATAACCATGGGCGACGTGCCCTTTGTCAAAGAGAGTACCTACCTGAAGCTGGCAAACGCTCTCGCGCACCATCAACTGGCGGTGCTGGGATTCAGACCCGAAGACAAGAGGCAGTACGGGGTGCTGGAAATGGAGGGCGACCGGGTGAGGAAGATCACGGAATGGAAATACTGGAAAGAGTATCCGGAGGAAAGACAAAGGGGACTTCGGATCTGCAATTCCGGCATCTATGCTTTTCAAACCGGAGCACTGGTCCGATATCTTCCCATGCTTGCCGACCGGCCGCACAAGGTCCTCAAGGAGAGAGAGGGAACCTTGACCGAGATTCAGGAGTTTTTCATGACCGACCTGGTGGAGTGGATGGATCAGGATGGGCTCAGCGTCGGCGCCGTGCTTGCCGAAGACGAGAACGAGGTCATGGGGATTGATGATCTTGCTTCGCTTCAACGGGCGCAGCAACTCTCCAAGTGTTTATAAGTCCCTGGATATCCGAGTAATGCTTGACAGTCGCCGGGTCTTGCTCCTATACTCCGCCCATTGCAAATCGAGGTGAAATTCCTGACGCGCCCTCTGAGAATATCCGCTTATCTCGAATTCTAATCCTAAGAGAAAGGTGAAGGTGCCATGGCAAAAGAATCCCTTGGTGAAAGACTCTGGTACAAGTACTGGCCTGCGCAGGTTCCGAAATGTCTCGATTACCCCAGCTGTACGCTTGCCGAATTCCTCAGGGAGTCCGCTGCCAAGCATGGGCCCAAGCCGGCGCTCTACTTCCTGGATGCAAAGGTGACCTATTCACAGCTTTGGGAAATGGTGCAGCGACTTGCGACTTCGCTCTCCAGGCTGGGGCTGAAGAAGGGTGATGTCTGCGCCCTCATGCTCCCCAATTCCGTCCAGTTCGTGGTCTCCTACTATGCCTGCCAGCTCCTGGGCGTCACGGTCACGGCCATTAACCCTACCTACAAGGCTCTGGAAATCCAACACCAGCTCAAGGATTCGGGCGCCAGGGTCCTTATCGTGCTGGATGCAGTATTCGCAGAAGCGAAAGAAGGAATCAAGGATACCCGGGTGGAGAAAGTAGTCGGGACGAATATCGTGGACCTCTGCGGATTTCCCGGCTTCAAGGTGTTCCTGGGCAAGCTGCTGAAAAAAATTCCCACAGGCGAGCTTCCATCTGATGCGCTCAAGCTCGTCGATCTTCTCAAGACAGAGCCCAAGCTTCCGAAGGTGCAGATCGATCCTGAAGACATTGCCGTGCTTCAATACACGGGCGGAACCACGGGGCTGCCCAAAGGCGCCATGCTCACACACCACAATGTGGTCGCCAACGCGGTGATGTGCGATGCATGGTTGTGGAAAAAGGAAGGCGTCACAGGGATTGTGGGTGTATTGCCCCTCTTCCATTCATTTGCCATGACCACCGTGATGAACACCTCCATCCGTATTGGAGGATTCCAGCTTCTTTTCCCGAAACCGCCGGCGGATATGGCAGAGCTCTGCGCGGCCATCGAAAAATACTCCAAGGGAGGCGGGCTCATCATGCCGGGCGTCGCGGTCCTTTTCAACAAGATCAATACCCATCCCAAGGTGAAGGAGTTCAACCTGCGTGGGCTGAAAATGGCCGTTTCCGGCGCGGGCCCTTTGCCGCTGGAAGTTCAGAACAAGTTCGAAGAGATCACCGGATCCATCATCGTGGAGGGATACGGCCTGAGTGAAGCGACCCCTGTCACCCATGCGAATCCTATCCACGGAAAACGAAAGCTCGGCTCGATCGGTCTTCCCTATCCCGACACGGACATCAAGATCATGGACAAGGAGACAGGGACAAGGGAACTTCCTCCGCTGCCCTTTGCTCTGGGTGAAACCGGCGGCATGAGCAGAGAGCAGTCGGAACAGGCACAGGAGTATACCGGGGAACTGGTGATCAAGGGTCCCCAGATTATGAAGGGGTATCTCAACAGGCCGGACGAGACCGCCGCGACCCTGAGAAACGGTTGGCTCTATACCGGGGATATTGCCTGCATCGATGCGGACGGGTATACGATCATACGGGATCGCATCAAGGACATGATCAAGTTCAAAGGATACGCGATCTTCCCGGCGGAGGTGGAGGATCTTCTCCACAGACACCCTGATGTTCGCGGCGCGGCCGTGATAGGAGTTCCGAATGCCAAAGTGGGCGAGATCGTGAAGGCCTTTGTTGTTGTGGACCCCGCCAAAAGGAGCCAAATGAAACCTGAGGATATCGGCGAGTGGGCAAAGACCAGGATGACCCACTACAAGGTTCCCTCGGAAATCGAATTCAGAGATGAGCTTCCAACCACGATGGTGGGAAAGGTTCTGCGGAGGGTTTTGAAAGAGGAGGAGATGGCCAAGGAAAAAACCAAGAAAAACTAAGTGTTCAGTGTTCAGCGTTCAGGAGAGAGCAGGGTCAATTCCTTGGCTTTTCTATCCTGAACCGCTGAACACTGGATATAGGACACTCGCATCATCGTCCAAAAAGTTAGAGAAGTCACTGGAGAAACACCCGCCTGAGTCAGATCGCCGCTGGACACCATACGGAAGATCACCCCCTGAACACTGGCCACTGAACCCCTGAAAACTTTATTAGAGCACTAGACTTTCTTCCAAACGGCGCCGTCTGCAGTATCTGCGACTTCTATCCCCATTGCCCGCAGCTCTTGCCGTATTTTATCGGCTGCGGCCCAGTCTCTGGCCTTGCGAGCCGTCTCTCGTTTGGAGACCAGATCCTCCACAACCGGGTCCCTCTCCGCAGGCTCGAGGTCCAGGATTTCTAAAACGGAATTGATCCCTGAGAGGACTTCTGAGACCTTCTTCCTGTCCGAAGAAGCGAGTCCCTTATCCTCCATGATCCTGTTCATCCTGCGGCTGAATTCAAAGAGCGCGGCAATTGCCTTGGGCACGCCCAGGTCATCGTCCATGGCATCGGTAAACCCTTTTCTGAAATCATAGACGGCCTGTTCCACGTCCCCGGACGGCTCTCCGGAACGGCAGACCCGGAGTTTCCTGGTGAACTCGTCCAGATGAGCGAGGGTTCTTCTTGACGCATCGATTCTTTCAATGGAAAAGCGGATCGCTCTTCGATACGAGTGATTGATCACCCAGAAACGGATCTCCCTGCCTGTATACCCTGCGTTCAGGATGCTTCTGAGTGCGATGGCCGGGTCATCCTCGCTCTTGGAAGGCTTTTTCCCATTCATGGTGATCAGTTCATTGTGCAGCCAGTAATTGCAGGGAAGCTTGCCGGTCACCGCCTGGCTGATGGCAATGGCGTTCTCATGATGAGGAAAGATGAGCTCGACCCCACTGGTGTGGATATCGTACGTATCCCCCAGGTGCTTCATGGCCATGGCCGGGCATTCCAGGTGCCAGCTCGGCCTGATGTTCCCCCACTGGGTCGCGTAGAAAATTCCTCTTTTCAGCTCATTTAACGTGGACCTCTTGAGGAGGGTGAAATCCCGGGGGTTCTCCTTTTCGTATTGCTCCAGATCAACCGTCTTCCCCAAGTGCATTTTTTCCAGATCGACGCGGGAGAGTCTGCCGTACTCCTTGAAACGGGAAATATCGAAATAGACGGAGCGTAGTTTCTCATATCCGTAGCCTTTATCCAGAAGGCGACGGGTGAGTCCAATCATCTCATCGACATGCTCGCTCGCTCTCGGGAAAGAAGTGGCCCTCTTGATACGCAGCGTATCCAGGTCCTTCATGAATTCTTGATGATACTTTTCCGTGAAATCCCTCAGGGACATCCCGGCCTTCTCCGCTCCACCGATGGTGCGGTCGTCGAGGTCGGTCACATTGACTACATGCTTGACCGTGTACCCCCTGTATTCCAGGTACCGCCTCACGATATCCGCAAAGATGAACCGCCGGACGTGTCCGAGGTGAATCAACTGGCAAAGAGTCGGGCCGCAGGTATACATGGAAACGTGGTTTTCCCTGAGCGGGATGAATTCTTTCCTGCTGCGGGTCAATGTGTCGAACAGAAACAGCCCGGATCTCTTCTTGTCTGCAAACAGGGAGGTGCTGAGGTATCTCTCGCCCCCGTCCGGGAGGATGACCACGATTCTCCCTTCCGTCATTTCACCGGCCAATCTCAGTGCGCCGGCCATGGCGGCGCCCGAGCTCATCCCCACGAATATTCCCTCGTTCCTCGCCAGAAGTCTCGCGGTCTCATAGGCTTCTTCATCTTCAACATGGATGATCCTGTCGGCTCTTTTCCTTTCGAAGATGCCCGGGCGATAGGATTCCTTCATGTTCTTGAGCCCCTGAATCTTATGGCCGCGGTAGGGCTCCACCCCAACAACAACGACACCGGGGTCCAATTCCTTGAAACGTCTGGCCAACCCCATCAAGGTTCCTGTTGTCCCCATCGTGGCAACCACTGCGGAGAGTCTGCCGCCGGTCTGCTCCCAGATCTCAGGGGCGGTTCCATGATAATGGGCAAGCCAGTTGGCTTCATTGTTGAACTGATCCGCCAGCCAGTACTTCTGGGGCTCCTCACGAATCAGATCATAAACGAATTCTATGGCGCCATCCGTGCTCAGGTGTGCCGGCGTGAATTTCAGGTCCGCCCCCATGGCGCGGAGGATCTTCTTTCTCTCCTCACTGACCGCTTCGGACATCACCAGAAGGATCCGATACCCTTTAACGGCCGCGACCAGGGAGAGACCGATGCCCGTGTTGCCGCTGGTTGCCTCAAGGATGATCTTCTCCTCGTTCAGTTCACCTTTCCTTTCCGCTTCCTCGATCATATAGAGCGCCGGCCTGTCCTTCACAGAGCCGCCCGGATTGAACGATTCCAACTTGGCAAGGATCTCCACCCCTGCATTCGGACTCATCCGGCTTACAGGCACGAGGGGAGTAGAACCGATCAGATCCAGGATATTCCCATACTTTTTTTTCATTGGTACTCTCAAAAAGGGAGGATTCGAAGATCGGGCCCCGGCAGGCATGGAGCGCATCAAGAAGAAAAATGTATAATATCCACCGGCAGTTTGCAACACCCAAGAATGCAGTGGAGGGATTCTTTCTTGACTTGCGTGCCGGCTTCCCCATAGACTTCCGCTGTTATCCATCGGAGGAGATCATGAAGATCCTTGTCACAGGGGGAGCGGGGTTCATCGGGTCAAATGTCGTGGACGGCTATGTCCGAGCGGGCCACGATGTGATCGTTGTAGACGATCTGTCTTCAGGAAAGAGAGAAAACGTGAACCCTGCGGCCAGGCTTCACGTCTGCGATATCCGATCCGACGAAATTCAGGGGATCATGGCCGCGGAAAAACCGGATATCCTGAATCACCACGCAGCCCAGGTCAGTGTGCCCTTTTCGGTAGCGGAGCCTGTCAAGGATGCGGACATCAATATCAAAGGCGTCCTGAACGTCCTGCAGTGCGCCGTCCGGAACCGCGTGAAAAAGGTTATTTTCATCTCCTCGGGCGGAGCCGTTTACGGGGAGGCGCAGGATTATCCCACGCCGGAGTCCTGCCCGCCCCTGCCGCTTTCCCCTTACGCCATATCGAAATACGTCTCGGAGCGGTATGTGGCCTGGTACCGGCACGCCCACGGGCTCGAATACACCATTCTTAGATACGCCAACGTCTACGGTCCGCGTCAGGTCCCCCATGCCGAGGCCGGGGTAGTGAGTATCTTCATGGAGAACCTTCTCAAACAGAGGCCGTCCATTCTGAATCATTTCCCGGATGATGAGGATGGAATGGTCCGGGACTACTGCTACGTGGGGGATATCGTCGAGGCCAATATCAAGGCAGTTGAAAATGGAAACGGGATCGTCTCCAATATTGGAACCGGCTGCGAAACAAAGACCATGAAACTCTACCGCACGATCTATGAGGCCGTATGCGAATTGATGCCGGATACTCCTTCTTCCCTGGCTGTTCCTCAGAGGCAGCACGCAAGGGCCGGAGATATCAGACGGAGTTGCCTTGTCGTAGAAAAAGCCAGAAAAGAGCTCGGGTGGGTCCCCACAACATCCCTGTCAGAAGGGATTCGGCGCACCCTGAAGTGGTGGGCTGAAAAGTCTCTCCTCGGCTAAGACAACCCTTTGAATTTACAGTGTGCTCGAATTCATTTCCTTGACAAATCCCGGGACATTGTTATTCTATCCTGATATTTCTTTTTGAGGATTGCGGCTCCCGGTTCATAAGGGAATTAGCAGGGCCCGCGCCTCTTACAAGAGTTCACCCAATCAGTCAGGGGTTACAGGAACAGGACTCTCCGGCCGCAATTTGCCGGCCCAAAAAAATCATTTCAACGGAGGAGGATCGGACCATGAACGCGAGACCACTGCAGGATAGAGTCATCGTGAAGAGGGTTCAAGAAGAGGAAAAGACAAAAGGAGGAATCATCATCCCGGATTCGGCAAAAGAGAAACCGATCGAGGGAAAAATCGTTGCCGTCGGAACCGGAAGGATCCTCGAAAGCGGCAAGAAGGTCCCCTTGCAGGTAAAAAAGGGGGATCGGGTTCTTTTCGGAAAATATTCCGGAACCGAGATCAAGATAGATGGCGAAGAACTCCTCATCATGAAGGAAGATGACATCGTTGCGATCATAGAGAAGTGATTCTGCGTCTCGCAGCCGATTCGCATAAATAATATTTCGCAGCCTTAAAGGAGGAAATTTCGAAATGGCAAAGGATATCAGGTACAGCCAGAAGGCCAGGGAATCCATTGCAAGAGGGGTGGATACTCTTGCAGACGCGGTAAAGGTCACGTTGGGTCCAAAGGGGCGCAATGTGGTGCTGGATAAGTCATTCGGCTCGCCCAACATCACCAAGGACGGCGTCACAGTTGCGAAGGAGATCGAGCTCGAAGACAAGTTCGAGAACATGGGCGCTCAGATGGTGAAGGAAGTGGCTTCCAAGACATCGGACGTGGCCGGCGATGGGACCACCACAGCGACCGTTCTTGCACAGATCATATACAGGGAAGGGGCAAAGCTCGTAGCCGCCGGCGTAAATCCCATGGCGCTCAAGAGGGGGATCGACAAGGCGGTGGAAATCACGGTTGAAGAACTGAAGAAACTTTCCAAGCCGACGAAAGACCAGGAAGAAATCGCCCAGGTAGGGACCATCTCCGCCAACAACGATGCCACCATTGGAAATATCATTGCCGAGGCAATGAACAAGGTGGGGAAAGAAGGCGTCATTACCGTTGAAGAAGCGAAGAGCATGGAAACCACCCTGGAAGTAGTGGAAGGGATGCAGTTCGATCGCGGGTATCTCTCCCCCTACTTCGTGACCGATCCTGAGAAGATGCTCATCAACCTGAGCGAGCCCTATATCCTTTTGAACGAGAAGAAGATCAGCAACATGAAAGATATTATCCCCTTGCTCGAGCAGATAGCGAGGATGGGCAAACCCCTTCTCATCATCGCCGAGGACATCGAAGGCGAAGCGCTTGCTACTCTGGTCGTGAACAAGCTGAGGGGAACCCTGCAATGCGCAGCCGTAAAGGCCCCTGGTTTCGGAGATCGCAGAAAGGCCATGCTGGAGGATATCGCCATCCTGACCGGAGGCAAGGTCATTTCTGAAGAACTCGGATTCAAACTCGAGAATGCCACCCTTAACGACCTTGGGACTGCGAAGACGGTCAGCATCGACAAGGATAACACCACCATCATTGACGGAGGCGGCAGCCGAAAGGATCTGGAAGGCCGCGTCAAGCAGATCAGGGCCCAGGTCGAGGAGACCACCTCTGACTATGACCGCGAAAAACTGCAGGAGCGACTTGCCAAGCTGGTCGGCGGTGTGGCCGTGATCAATGTAGGCGCGGCTACCGAGACCGAAATGAAGGAGAAGAAGGCCAGAGTGGAAGATGCGCTCAATGCGACCCGCGCAGCGGTTGAAGAGGGCATCGTGCCCGGCGGTGGAGTTGCCCTTTTGCGCGTCGTGAAGTCGCTAGGCAAAACCAAGCTGGACGGTGAGGAGCAGCACGGATTGAACATCGTCTTGAGGGCTCTGGAAGAACCGCTCCGGCAGATTGCGAACAATGCAGGCGCCGAGGGTTCGGTGGTAGTGGAAAAGCTCAAGGACGAAAAGGGCGCTTTTGGCTACAACGCTGACACGGGCAAGTATGAGGATCTGCTGAAGGCGGGGATCATTGACCCCACGAAGGTTACCAGGTTCGCACTTCAGAATGCCGCGTCCGTGGCAGGGCTTCTGTTGACCACAGAGGCTATGATCGCCGAGAGACCGAAGGAGAAGGACGATATGCCTCCCATGCCGCATGGCGGTGGCATGGGTGGAATGGGCGGAATGGGCGGTATGGGCGGCATGATGTAATACCCCGGACGAGATCATCGTCCTTGAGAATGGCGAAGGGATCGGACGCTTGTCCGATCCCTTTTTTATTTCCACGAAGGGCCGAGGTCTTTATTTTTGATTTACAATTATATTTAATTCAAAAAACTTATTGACAAATAGAATCTAATCATATACAATAGCCTTCAATTGTATGTAACAGTCTTATCAGGCCTTGATCCGAAGTGCAGCCCGGGTGCGGAGTCTTCGGGTCATCATGGAGGAGAGTCAACAAAAAGCTTAACCTGATAGATGTTGCTTTTTGAAACCCTTTTCCCTAGATTAGCCTTGATTGGGCAGAGCGCGGACCGCTCTGCCCTTTTTTTGTCGGCCCATAAGCCGCTCTTCGCTCCTCGAACGTCTCCCTCCATGTCCGGTTCGCTATGCACCGCCCTGCTCTCTATCGCTGTTCTCACCGCAGATTTGTTGGATCCTATCGCCTGAATCCACGATCCTTCTTATGAGACTTTCTTGACCGCCGTCGAGATTTGGTGTACACACTGGCACAAACCTATGGAATCCGGATAGTTCATTGACTGATCGAGGAGGTCACTTCACAGATGAAAACAAGATTTTTCGCGATTGCCGCTGGATGCTCCATTCTCTTTCTTATCATCACTGTGGGGGTTTTTACCGCCACGAGCGCCAAGGAGGCGGCTACGAGTTCATTGGATGCTTTCACAATAGAGAACACGGGGTACAAGTCCGAAAGGAAAGGCCCTGTCGATTTCACCCATAGAAAGCATGCCCTGGATTATCGGGTCTCCTGCTGGGACTGCCACCACGAGTACAAGGACGGCAAGAATGTCTGGTCCCCGTGGGAACAGACACAGCAATGCAGCGAATGCCACGACCCTGTGAAAAGCCAGGATAAGGTCGTTTCACTTCAGAAGGCCTTTCATATGAATTGCAGGGATTGCCACAAGAAGATGGAGCAACAGGGGAGAAAAACCGGTCCCTACAGGGGATGCTCCGGATGCCACAAGGAAGAAGGAGTCAAGAAGTAGACAGGACTGGAATAATGGAATGCTGGAATAATGGGTGCAAAATACGGGAAGAGAACTCGATCTTGATAGATCCTGGTGTTGTGTCTCAGGAATAGGTTGACACTGATGTCATTTCGACCCCGGCGACGGCCGGGGGAGAAATCTTTCTTTTGCATGAGTTAAAGATCTCTCCCCACGCTCGAGATGCAACCCCGGCCTGATCCGGGGCTCACCGGTGGGTGACTACTATGCGCCCTTAAGTCTCTTGACGTAAGCGGCTGCTTCCAGGCCTGCCACACATCCTTCGCCTATCGATTTGGCCACCTGCCAGGGGGGGCCGCATATGTCCCCTGCCGCATATATGCCTGGGATATTGGTTTCCTGATTTCTGTTGGTGGCGATGTACCGCATGGTTTCACTGTCTAGAGCCACGCCCAGTCCGCCGGCGAGCGCGGTTGCACCCTTGGCTCCGAGCTCGATGAAGACCCCGCCGACCTTCAGTGCAGAGCCGTCGTCAAGAACCACGGCGTTAACGGTCTGATCCCCTGCGATCTCGACGACCTTGCGCCCCGCATGGATCTCAATGGGGCTCTCTTCGAGCTTTTCAATCAGATGGCCTGCCACATCCACTTTTTCACAGACGAGGTGCACCTCTTTTGCATAGAAGAGCAGGGTAAGTGCCCCCGTCACTGCCGCACTCCCGCAGCCCACCATTGCAACGGACTCTCCTCTATAGAAACCCGCATCACAATCCACGCAATTGCTGATGCCTTTCCCCAAGAAGTCCTTCTCCCCTTTCACATTCAACTTGTTGCGGGAAATGCCCATGGCGAGAATTATGGATTTCGTTTTCACCTCGCCGCCGCCTTCTGCGTCCACCAGGAAACCGCCGTCATTCATCCTCAGCTCTGTTGCGTCTTCTTCGACAAACTCCGCCCCTGATTCTTCGGCCTTCTTCCTTGCCTGCTTCAGCAGCTCGGCGCCGCTTTCCCCGTCGATACAGCAGTAGTTCTCAATGTGCGCGTTGAAGGCGCTGCTCTTTCCGATCCTCCCCAGGATCAATACTGACACCTTCCTGCGCGCCGCGTGAATAGCCGCCTGAAGTCCGGCCGGCCCTGATCCCAGGATTACCACATCATATTGTTCCTTCTGCATGGTGCTTCCTCCCGCTTCTCGGACCCCGCTGAACAAATATAGTCATGGCCATCGCGATTGCCACTCTCGCATAGGGAACACTCTCCTACAACTTTTAGAGGTCACACCTGCAGGCTTGTTGAAGGGGAGAAGAATGGGCCTTTCTCTGAGTCGGTCTCTTTTGATGAATCGGGAGTGGAAGTTGATGGTGGTGTGGGTTCTGACGGTGAAGGCGGGGCTGATTGTGGGGTTTCCGGGCCGTGATCATGCTCCCCCCAAATTTCCGAGAGAAAGGAGTAAAGGGCCTGGACTTGTTCATCCGGGAGATCACCTGGGGGGAAAGGAGGCATGGGAGGGCTCGGGTTTCGGACCCATGCCAGAAATGGCTCGACCGTGTTCAGAAGGGGTGACCTGATCACGGGTTCCTCAGGGGCGTGGATGTTTCCTCCATAGGGATGGCATCCGCTGCAGTTATTGAGGAAAACGATCTGGCCGGCTCGATTGCCCTTCTTCGATTCAGGAGCCCTGCCCCCAAACACAATATTGCCGCCGAAATATCCCAGAACCACCGAAGTGCAAAAGGCCAGCGCGTAAGCCAGGAGCATCATGCGGCCCCTTCCAGGCCTTCCGGAAGCCCAGATCCCCCATACCAGGAGGACGAGAAGAACAATGCCAAGGACGATCTTTGCCTTCACGGCGAACAGCCAAACCCCGCCGTAGAAGTGCTGCCAGTCCATTATTCCTGCCAAAATCGTTGGGAACAGGAATACCAGGGCGAGAATCATGCAGTGGCGGCTGGAAATCCCGGGACTCGACTTTTTGAATAGCAGCGCCACAAAGCCCAGAAACAATGCGGCCGTTACCAGGCCGATGGGCATGTTGATCTGTGTGGGATGGACGGGATGCGTATACCCGAGGACATTGATCAGAAAACGATAGAACCCCTCAGTGAGCGACAGGAATTGATCTTTCACAATGGCTACCTCCCGCCCAATCTTTATGACGGCAGGGGTTCGGATCAATGCGCAGGAACATGCATTGTACAGGGGAAAAGGCAGTAAACAGTAAGTAGTGAGCAGTAAACAGTAAGCAGTGAAGAGCGAACAACGAACAGTGAGCAGTAAGCAGTGGGCTGGTAAAAGGAGAGCGAGAGTGAGTGTAGGTATAAAGTTTCTTTGCTGCTTACTGCTTACTGTTTACTGCTTACTTTTTTCCCAGAGCGCCTCTCTCAATCCTGATTTTCTTACGGTGCATCTTTCCAGGGCAGCGCGGAAAACATCTTCCCTTCCCCAGATCTCGACCGAACGTTTCGCCCTTGTCACTGCGGTATATACGAGTTCCCTCGTCAGGACAGGGGAGTCCCTGTCAGGGAGGATCAGCAGAACTCTTTCGTACTCCGACCCCTGGCTCTTGTGAACGGTCATTGCATAACACGTTTCATTCTCCGGCAGCCTCAGTGGATGAATCTCCCTGACACCGCTTGTCGTTGGGAAAAAGACCTTGAGATCGCCGTCCTCATCCGAAGCAGGAAGGGCAACGCCGGCATCCCCGTTGAAGAGCCTCAATTCATAGTCGTTTCTTGCAACCAGGACAGGCCGGCCCGGGTACCACTTGCCCGCGCCCCTGATAACCCCTTCCGACCTGAGGATCTCCTCGATTAAAAGGTTCACTCCAACCGCACCGTAGGGGCCCTCCCTCAGCGCGCAAAGGATCCGGAACCTTTCAAGGTTCTCTGTTACCTTGTCCGCATCCAGGGAACGAAAGACGCTTCTAAACCCCTCCAGCACGCTTTCTCTCAAATTTTTTCCAAGCAACTTCGGAGGCGGCAGATCTCTCCAGGTGATATCCCCGCATGATTTCTCCCTCAGAAGTTCTCTCCCTGTAAGCCAATCGCCCCTGTTCACAGCCGCACTCAATTCGGCAATGGAGCTCTCGGACCCGAAACGATAGCTTTTCCTGAGATGGGCGATGCAGTCTGCAATGGGCGGGACACGTTTCTCCCCCGGCTCCAGGACATATCCCGTGGCCTTCTCGATGCTCCTGCAAAAGGTTTTCGAATACGCATGATCCCTTCCCGTATTGCAGATATCCCCCAGGACGGCGCCTGCCTCCACAGAGGCGAGCTGATCCTTGTCACCGAGGAGGATGAGTCGGCACTCGGGGGGAAGGGCTTGAACGAGTTTCGACATCAGGGCAAGATCCACCATGGAGGCTTCATCGACCAGCAACACGTCAAGAGCCAGTCTGTTCTCAGCATTGTGACGAAAGTAAGGGGAGGCTTCCATCGGGCCAAGCAGGCGATGAATAGTGGATGCATCCGCCGGCAATGCATCCCTGATCTGATCGCTGCATCCCAGGGAACCCTTTGACAGATTCATCGCCGACTGGAGACGGGCCGCGCCTTTCCCCGTAGGGGAGGCCAATCCAATCCGCAGGACCGCCGGCCAGGCTTCCTCCATAAGGAGCGCCAGTATCTTTGCAGCGGTGGTCGTTTTCCCGGTGCCTGGCCCGCCCGAAATCACAACGAATTTTTTCATCATCGTGACGAATGCGGCGATCAGCTGCCAATCGACCTGTTCCTTCCCGCGCCCAGGAAAAAGCCTGGCCAATCGACCGGACAGGGAACTCATCTTCGGCACTTCCGGTTTTTCCCTCGTCAATCCATCGATCCAGACCGCCAGACTCTGCTCGTATTGCCAATACCGGTAAAGGTAAACTCTCCCCCTCCCGTCCGCCACCAGAGGTTTGAAGTCTCCCGGCTGACCAACCACACCCGTGTTCCAGAGCTCCTTCAGCACGGCACCGGGACCTGGAACCGGGAATGGCAGATCCGAGAGATCCAGATAGATATGGCCCTCCCTGGTCGTCGCACTCACCAGAGCGGAAATCCGGGCGAGCTCAGGACACGCACAGCCGGCCAGCCTTTCCATGAGCAGGCCGAAATGAAGGTCCAGCGCGGAAATCGCTTCTGACTTCATCAGCTCACGAAGGTCGGTCTCCTTCATGATTCCCCTTTTTCTTCGAAAGTAATCTGCCGGAGGGAGAGCCTACTGTTCTTTCCCGCCTGCGCGAGATTCATCCTGGTTTTTTATCCTCAATCAGTTCGGCTGCGAGTTTCCGCACGAGTTCCTCCGAAGGCCTTGCCCTGAAAATCCCAAAATCGGGTCCCCTGTCCGGATCCACACCACGAAGGAAAATGTAGAATACCCCTCCAAAATGGTCCTCATACCTGTAGTCCGGCAGCCGAAGCCGCAGGTATTGATGAACCGCGACCGTGTAGATCAGGTATTGGAGAACGTAATACCCCTTCTGCATGGCTGCCATCATTCCCTCTCTGCCGTAATCCTCTATTCTCGCCCCCAGATCATTGGATTTCCAGTC
Organism: Deltaproteobacteria bacterium HGW-Deltaproteobacteria-15; assembly: GCA_002840535.1. GTDB lineage: Bacteria > Desulfobacterota > DSM-4660 > Desulfatiglandales > HGW-15 > HGW-15. The sequence continues at coordinate 35,267 of PHBH01000050.1, forward strand.
CACGAGATAATATCGGCCCCTGAATCTGAAGAGCAGGTCCAGGAAACCTCTCATAAACCCGCGTAAGGGCGAAAACTCGAGTCTCCCAAGGTATTCTGCGAAGCCCGGGGGGATGTCCCGCCCGGAGACGATCTCTGCAAGGGATTCCGGTGTTACCCTTTTCAGAGGCCAGTAGAACTCAAGCTCCTGAAGACGGTCTTCCGCACGCAGTCGCGAAAGCCTGAGATCGGGAACGATCGGATCCAGATCCGCCTGGAGGACCCGCTTCACCATTCCATAAACTTCCTCCCCCCATTCAGGGTCATAGCCATGCTCTATCAGTTTCTCTCCGATTGTCTTTTTTATGGACTCGGAATCCCTGCCGGTAAAGTCAAGGTCCTCGAATAGAGCATGGAGACAGCTTCCCGCTCTCATCCCTGCCGGGAAAGAAAAGAAGCCCTGCGGCTTTTCAAGGGGAGGCGTCTCTGTCGGAATTGCTTCCGGGTCACCATCTTCCGGTTCCGCCTCATGTCCGCTGATGAGAGAAGAGAAGCTCGCGAACCCCTGCTCGCGATCGATATGCCCCTTGAAAACGCGGCAGGAGGGATGGACGGATTCACGCTGTTCCGGCACCTGGGCTTTTACGGGGAAATCCGGGGGCGGATAGATGACCAGTCCGCCTCCTGCTTTGCGTTCGAGCTCTTGAAGCCTTCCCATGAAGTCCTTCTCCAGTTTCAGAAAATGGTTCCTGGTAGCCGCGACCACGTCATCTTCTGCGAGAGAGGGGGGCGGGTAAAAAAGGTATGCCGGAGCGGAAGTTTCGGCATCTCTGAACCGTCCCCATACGAAATAACATCTTTCTTTGGCCCGGGTCAGACTCACGTAGAGCAGCCGCAAATTTTCCGAGAGATTCTCCTTTTCAGCCTGCTTCCTGTTTTCTTCCGCATGCTCAGACCCCAGATCCAGTGTAAGACCGGCCGGGGTCTCCCCGTTGTGGAAGGAAAAAGGCTCTCGCGAACTCCTGAGCGTTGAGCCGTTCCAGCCGAACGGGCAGAAGACCACCGGGTATTCCAATCCCTTGCTCTTATGTACGGTCACCAGTTTGACGGCCCGCTCATCGCTTTCCAGCCGTATAGGATGCTCCTCCGGCTCTGTGCCCACCCCCGCGCGATGGGCGGCAAGCCATTTGAGCAGGCCTGCTCGATTCAGTCGTTTGTCCACGGAGATTTGATGCAGCACTTCAGAGAGATGAAGAAGATTGGTGCACCGTCTTTCCCCGTCCGGGTATCTCATGAGCCTGGCAAGCACCTCTTCCTGGTTCAAAAAGCGGCGAAACATCCGGATAAAACCCCGACCGACCCACAGGTCGCGGTAGTGCGTGAACCGTACGACCCAACTCTCCCACTCCCTCTCCTCTGAGATGAGCTTTTCCAGATCTGCACCCTTCAGTCCCAGAATATCGGTGACCAGCGCACTCCTGAAGAGTTTTCCGTTCTCAGGCGCCGCAATGGAGCTCAACACCCTTTGGACCTCCATGGCTTCATGAGAGTCGAAGAGATTGCCGGTGCTGTAAAGGACACTCGGGATGCCGAGGCCGGACAAGACCTGCTGCATCTCTGCAGCGTCCCGATTTCTTCTTACCAGGACCGCTATGTCCTCCTCCCCGAGAGGCCGTCCTCCCAGCAGCGCCCGGCCCTCCTTCCCCAACCGTAGAAGCTCTGCAATCTCCCCGGCAACGGCAACGGATATCGATCTTCTCGCCTCCTGTTTGGGAATGGCTTTTGCCGCATCGGAGTCGTTCTCCACAATCCACATGTGGAAGGGCGGCGCCGGTTTACCGTTTATCAGCAACCTCTCAGACGCTCTGCCATGCGCCGGCGCGCATGGATGGAACCGGATCTCCTCATATACGAATGGACGGGGATTGTTCTCGAACAGGACATTGAGGCTCGTGACAAGATCAGGTTCGGAGCGCCAGTTCTCCCTCAGGGTAAAGCGGGTCTGAACGTCCCTGGCCGCCTCCATGTATGCAAAGATATCCGCTCCTCTGAATCCGTAGATGGATTGTTTCGGATCGCCGATGAAGAAGAGGATGGACGGCTTTCGGGCAAAGACCTCTTTTACAATCGTGTATTGAAGAGGGTCCGTATCCTGGAACTCGTCGATGAGTGCCGCTTTGAATTTCCCTCGAATGGTTGCTGCAAGCTGTTCTCCGGCTTTCCCCTGCAAGGCGCCAAGGAGGTTGAGGAGAAGATCGTCGAAATAGAGAACGTTCATCTTCCCTTTTCTGGCCGGCAGTTCCCGATTGGCAAACCGAAAGAGTTCAGACTTGAGCCCGATGATCTTTTTGTCATAAAGGTCCAGGAGCGCAGAATGGCTGCAGCGAAGACTATCACAGAGATCGAAAAAAGGGTGGACCGGCGGTGCGCAATTTTTCTTTGCCGATCGGCAGAGCTCCGTTGTCGTGAACTTCTCGAATCCTGAAAACAGGGTGCACTCGGCGCCTGGGCGAGACAGAAAACTGTCCATGGACTCGATCCATGCGGGGATCTTTCCCAAATTGTAGCAGTTCCTCTTGAGTCCATCGCTCCTTAGGAGTCCCGCCACCTTTTCCCTGGCCAAAGGCCATGCGGAACGAAGAGTTTCGAAGGCTTTGATGAAGGCCTGCTCCTGAACTGAAACATCCGGAGGCTCGACCGCCGGGATGACTTTGAGAAAAGGACGGCTGAAATGCTTTCCAAGGAGCTTCAAGAGAGAGTCCGGGCTGAGGCCGACTTGAACCGCGTACTGCACGAAAAGGGCCGACTCAGTATAGAGATGTTGTCGCCAGAAATCGTCCACCATCTCCGCTTTGATCAATTCCTGGCTGGAGACCAGTTCAACATCGAACATGCTCAGGCTTTCAAAGGCATTTTCCTTAAGGATCCGCCAGCAAAACCCGTGGATGGTCATGATGGCTGCGCAATCGAAATTTCGGAGGGCTGTATTCAGCCGATTGATCGTTTCCCCATGATCCTTCTCTTTCTCGACAAGCCCCTGAAGGAAACTTTCCTTGCAACCACCGCCGGCAAACGCTTCCAGTGCGTCTGTGATGCTTCTGCGAATGCGGTCCCGTAGTTCTTCCGTCGCCGCCTGAGTAAAGGTTACCACCAGGATTTCACTTACAGGAATAGCAGTTTCAATGAGGAGCCTCAGGAAAAGGCCTGCGATCGAAAAGCTCTTCCCTGTGCCCGCGCTTGCCTCGACCAGGCTGGTACCCTTCAGGGGCACGTTGAGCAGATCGAAATCCTTGAAATCTTCGGTCATGAGTCCCCTTGCTCTTTCATCTCCTTACAATGGTTCAGAAGGGGGCCAAGAACCCTTACGGTAAGCCTTTCAAAATCCCCGTCCAAGGGATCCCCCGCAGAGAAACAGATGCGGTAGTAGGGATCCTCCCCCTCGCCTCTTTCCCACTCATCTCCCGACCAGGTTCTCCGTGCCCGGCGCATCGCTTCCTGCGGATCCCTGCCGCAAAGAACCGAGGATAGCGCATACGTCCACGAAGACTCCGGAAAGAAGTGAAGTGGTTTAGCGAGCCCGCTCCAATAAGTCTCAAGAAGTTCCTCAATCAAGGGTTCACTCTCATTCACTGGAGAAAAGCACCATTGAACGCAATCCCTTTTCTTCTCCCCGAGACCAAAGACTCTCAAGCGTCGGGAAAGGGTTTCCGGCGCGGCAAGGTTCAATGCCAGATGGATGATCCATGCTTTCAGAATGTCCAAACCCCGCAGACGCGCATAACGAAAGCGAATGAGCTCTCCTCCTCCGGATATCCCTTCCACTCTTCCTGCCAGGCGAAAGCCGGCAATCCTGTGATCGATTTGCAGATCCTCCAGACGCTCTTCCCGGATATGCCGCCCGGCCTTCTGCATGAAGTTTTCCACTCCCTTTCTCATATTTTCATACAGGCACTCTCCGATGGGACCCGGAGGGATGCGGCCTGAAACCTTGAAAAGGGGAAAGAGGTTGCTCATATCCTTCCCCTCCAGGCTCCATTTCACCATGGTCTGCTCCATCTTGTATCTTTCGAGCCCTGTGATCTCCAGTGGTTCCTTGTCTTCAGGGAGGGGGACCTCCTCCTCCAGATAGAGGCCGAGACGTCGCTTAAGAATGTATCTGGAAGGGTTTGAAAAGAAGGAGCAGAGGTCCGAGAGATCAACGGTTCGATACTCCTCTCCGGCACTTGAGAGGCCGGATGCGACGAACGGTGCCGGAGGGGTCCGGGGGGCTGCGAGGTTGAGTGCCGTTGCGCAGCTCTCTTTTGAATAGCTGAAAAGCCTCTCATCGTTTTGAAAATAACGCGGGCTGAATGGTTGAAGAGGGTGAACCGTGAGCAACCGATCCGAAATCCTTCCATGAGCGATTGTGCATCCCCTCTCAATATGGTCCTGGAGTTCGCTGACCAGCACGGATGGAGGAATGGCGCTGTTGTCCTGTATACTTCGTCCAACATAGCTGACATAGAACGTCCTCCTGGCGGAAAGGATCGCTTCCAGAAAAAGATAGCGATCATCGTTGCGGCGCGAGCGGTCGCCTGGCCGCGGCTCTTTCCTGATGAGATCGAACCCGGGTGAATAGGATTCTCGGGGATACGCGCTGTTGTCCATTCCGATCAGACAGAGCACTTTGAAAGGAATGCTTCTCATGGGCAGCATGGCGCAAAAGGTTGTTCCACCGGTGAGGAATCCCTTTCCGAACCCCTCCTCCTTTAAGGTTCGGCCGAGGCGCCAGCGGATAGTCTTCAGGTCAAGGGGGCCGTCGTATCCCCCCTTTTCGGGTTTTTCCATGCTCCCGAGGTTGACGAAGGTCTGCCTGAGCAGCCGGATCTCCCTTTGCTCATCCCCTTCGGGATCAAAGAACATATCGATGCCTTCGGCCAGAAGGTCTGACCACTCTCCAAGCCTGCGGAGTCCCTCCAGCTTCTTCACCCATTCAAACAGCGATTCGACAAACTCCGCAAAACGGCCAAGCAGGTCCGCATCCGATCCCTCAATGTGATCATAGGGCAGGATCTTCCCGAACATATGCTCATCTCCGCCTGGCATTGCATAGCCCAGGAGAAGTCTCTCCATCCCCGCGGCCCAGGTATTTTCGACAAAGGGGGGTGCACCCGCCTCTTCCCGTCCTTTCCCGTCAATCCCCCACCTGATCCGCGTCTCCATGATCCACCTTCTGATCCCCTGCAGGTTCTTCTCCTCCAGCCCAAACTTTCTGCAAACACAACGGCATTCGAGTATTTCGAGAACCCGGGAGGCTCCAAAGCGGCTTCCGGACAAATCCAGAATGGACAGGAACGGCTCGATGACACCGCTTTCCTCTCTTACACTGCGGTCGGCAATGCTGAAGGGGATGAACGAGGGATCGGAGGATGGGATGTCGAATACCGCCTGGATGTAGGGGGCATAGACACGGATGTCGGGTGTCATCACGAGAATTTCTCCGGGCTTGAGATCCGGGTCCGTCTGCAGCATCTGGAGAATCTGATCTCGCAGGACCTCCACCTCTCTCATAGGGCTGTGGCAGGCATGAAATTGCAGGGATCGATCCTCAGGGGATATATGTCTCTTCTCCCCCTTTTCTTCCGGTTCCCTCAGATAGAGCATATCCGACTGGATGGAGTGAAGCAGGGTATCTTCCCCGGGATCGTCGAAAACAGAACCATCCTCCCAGCCCAACTCGATCACCAGGTCGATGAAATCCCTGCCGAGCCTGCCCAACGAGGACAGGAGACCGGGGTTTTCGGAGCGGATATCCCCCCAATATTCCCTGCAGGGATTCATCAGAAAGAGATTCACCTCTGTATAGTTGGAAACCGCAGCGAGAATTTCCATGTGAAATCGCGGAAGCGCGGAAATTCCAAAAACGGAGATCCTTTCCGGCAGACTGCCTCTCTCCGGAGGCCGGTTCTGCAAACGTTCGATAAAGTCACGTGCCAACGACGCACGGTGGCGACGTCCCGATTCCCTGCTCAGCTGATTCCACAAGACCGCCTGCCAGTGTTTCTCTTCCCCATTTTCCCAGCGGGAAATCATCTCGGGCCTGAACAGTAGATACTGGTCAAAGGTATCCGCAATCGCTGCGGAGAGCTGCAGCTTCTTCAGGCCTTCATCTTCTCCTTCGATGTAGAGTCTGATGCTTTCAAAACCCGGCTCCCGGATGAAAGAGGGAAGAGCCTTCATGATCCGCCATGTAAGGACGTCCGGGACAAAGGGCGAGCCCTCAGCCGCCGATGGGAGCACACGCTTGAAGAGTTCCTCCAGCAAGGCATTCGGAAAGGGGAAGCGACAGTTGGCCCATATTCCAAGCCGCTCTGACAGCTGCATGGACAGGTAACGTTCCATGCCCCTGCTCTGGACCACGATCACTTCTGGTACAAGGGGTGAGGACAAAGGGGTTTCAAGCACTTTCGCCAGTACCTCAACAAGCCGCTCAACCCTGTTGCTGGTATATAGTCTTGGAGTCTTCATAGAAAAAAGAGGCCCTCACCGGAGATGGTCTTCCGCGTGAGGGCCGACTGGATTTCCTTTCAAGAAGAATCAGCCTACTGCATCCTTCAAGGCTTTTCCCGCCACAAACTTGGGAACATTTCGCGCCTTGATCTTGATCTCTTCCCCTGTCTGCGGGTTTCTTCCCTTCCTTGCCTTCCGCTTGTCGACCTTGAACGTACCGAAACCGACCAGGGTCACTGCATTCTTCTTCTTGAGTGATGTTGTGATCGTGGAAATCACACAATCAACCGCAGCCTGAGCATCCTTCTTGCTGCTGACCACCTTCGCGACCTCGTTGACCAAATCTCCCTTGTTCATACTCTCCTCCTCTCCTTTTGTGAATGGATCTTTGCCCCCATACTCAAAGGGCAGCGTTTAAGGAACTCCCTGGGCATTTCTACCCAAAACCGAACAGTGAGAGCTTATAAACCAAAAAAGAGAAAAGGTCATCAAAAAAAGCTCAAGGCAAAGGGGTCAAAAATTCCTGTGAATCAGATCCTCCCGCAGATTGTGGAATGAACTCGCTCATTCAGCAGGTTTCCATTGCGGCATATCAGGAGTTCATCGGCGGATTGCATTCTTGCCGCCCGCACCCGCTCTCCCCAACTCCCCTTAACTTCTTCCATTTTCAACAACCTCGATCGATGTTCTGCCTTGCCCCTGTCCTCCGGGTTTCGGCCGTTCGGAAGGGCGGCCTGTCAGTTCGCCACGCACCTGAATCCAAGGTTGTTCGAATGGAATTCGGGCCCGAAATCGGTGCGGCTCGCCAGGGTAATCGGTTTTGCAGTCGTCCAGCTCCCGCCTTTGGCAATGAAGGAGACCGCCCCTTGGACACCCATCCGATCCTCGAACCTCCCTGTGGTCCATTCCATGACATTCCCCATGGTGTCGGCGATTCCATACTCATTTTGGAATTCCAGAAACTCATCAACGGATGTGGTGTCCCCGTATCCGCTCTTTTCCACATTGCATGCATCTTTCCGGAATCTGTTCCCCCATGGATAGAGACCGCCTTTCATGGTTCTGGAAGCAGCCTCCCATTCTTCTTCCGTTGGCAGACGTTTGCCTGTCCATGCTGCAAAGGCCATGGCATCCTCAAGGCTGATCTGGACCACGGGATGATTTCTCTTGTGATGGAGATTGCTGCCGGGCCCCAATGGTTGGTACCAGAACGCTCCCTGGACGATCTTGCTGGTAAGGGTTGAACTCCAGATAATGGTTTCCCGACCTGTTTTCCCGTCCCTTCTCCTCTGTAAACGCCCGTAGCACACGGTGCCGTATCCGACTCGCTCCGCCGTTGTTCTGTAACCGGTTTTCTCAACGAAGACATCGAAGAGAGCGTTCGTGACCGGGAATTTTCCGATATAGAACTCAGCGAGCCTGACGCGTCTTGCAGGGTTCCGCTTTTCCTTTGGATCTGTAGAACCGATTGTGTATTCGCCTGCTGCGATGAGGAGATACTGATTATAAAGACGGTCCATTTCAGAAAGGGAATTGTTGAATTTTTCTGAAAGCACCCTGGCATTTTCCTTGTCCGTGCTTTCCGTTCCTCCAGCCTCTTCTCCCACGGATAGTCCCTGCACAGGCGCGCTCTCAACCGGTTCCTCTTGCGAGGACCCAGCCGTACTCTCTTCGTCCGACCGAGCTTCGTCGATTAGAACCGCGTCATCGTATTGTTCGGCCAGTTCCCCTTGCGAGGGCTCAGCCGCACTCTCTTCATCCACCTGAGCTTCGTCGATTAGAACCGCCTCATCGTATTGTTCGGCCGGTTCCTCTTCCTCGATCTCACTGAAATCCTCCTCCAACTCAACCCCATTCACCTCCTCCCCTGGAATTTCCTCAAGATCGACCCCGCCTTCCGTTTCGATTTCGACCGGGATTTCTTCCAGCCCCACAGCCAGTTCTTCTCCAAGGAAAGAATCTGTCGGCTCTTCGCCGGTGTCGTCTTCCTCGAGCGCGTCCTCCTCCCCTGACTCCAGGGGGTCCTCCTGAATCTCAACAGTCTCTACCTCCTCATCCGGTGCTCTCTCACACTCGTCCGCTGCTGCAGTCCCACCCATACCGGAAGTTTCACCGATCTGAGGCGTGATTCCTTCATCGGCAACCATCTCAGGGCCAAAGAATTCCATGTCCTCGTCGAAATCCTCGGTCTCATCGATCACCTCCAGATCTTCTTCCTCTTCCTCCCCGATCTCTTCCAGTGTCTCGTACACCTCTCCTTCCGACACCTCCGTGAGATCGGCTACGTCCAGGAACTCAGCGCCCTCTGATGACTCCTCCTCATCCTCAAGGAGATCCCCTGGATCCGCATCAGGGAATTCCCCCTCTCCTTCCCCCAGAGGTTCCGCCGTCTCCAGAGTTTCACCTGCATCAGTACTACTATTCCCTGCATCAGGGTTCTTCAGCTCTTCCTCTTGCCAGGGCGTATCAGTCCCGCTTTGCATTGGAGCTGCTCCCCCCGTGTCGCCTGGGTCCATGGAAAGCCCCATCTTTTCCGAAAGCCTTCTCAGAAGGGTTCTGACCTGTTGGAGATCCGAACCCATTTCTTCCCTGTGCGATTCGCCTTCAAGCCCACCGCCGGAAAGCATTGTGTTGAGTATGCCTGCTATCTTCCGGATTTCAGCTTCAGCAGTCGCTCCTGTCCTGATCCTGGCCAGGAGATCGTCTTTGGCTTCGTCGGAGATGGTGAAGAGATTCTCCGCTCCGATCATGATCCCTTCCGGGTTCCTGCCTTCCCGGTAAAGACGTTTGAAATCCGCATTGATCGAGGATTTGATGCTGCTCAGATTCTTCTTCCTGCTCCTCAGTGAATCGGGGTCGGGATCCACATCCCAGAGCACACGAATGAGCTCCTCGGAGCCGATCCCATGCGCAGGCTCGGTGAATTCGCCGTTTTTTCCGTACATTTCCTTTATGGCTGCTATGAGACGGCATTTCAGTCCGCTCTCATTTCTATAGCCGAGACCCTGAACGGCCTGTTCGATTCCCTGTAAGGTGATGGAAGTTTGAAAGGACATGGAGTGGAACCGGTCCCTTGAGAGTGAATAAACGCTCCGGCCCCGGAGGGCCTCGCTATCCGGGTTTCTCACTGTTCAGACAGGAGACAATTCTCCCTGTTATTGATCCTGCAAAACACATACCTCCATTGCGATGGCACAGGTTTTGCTCTTTTCCAAAAGGGATGATTTCATATTCCTGGCCTCCCCGGTCATCTTTATGGATGGAGGAGTGCCTGTAACAATTATGGAGACCGTTTGAGCCAAGGTAAGCGGGCCAGAACGGCCTTGATCAAGGGAGCCGGCAGCCTGTTATGAGTCGGGTGATCTGCATTTCCAGCCAAAAAGGAGGGGTCGGCAAGACCACGACAACCGTCAATCTTTCGACGGCCCTTGCGCTCGCCGAGAGGTCCTGTCTGGTAGTGGACTTTGATCCTCAGGGGCATGCCACGCAGGGGCTGCGGGCGATCCATCGGTGCGGAAAGGAGACCCTTTGGCAGGCCATGACCGGGAAGACATCCATCAGGGAGGCCATAGTCCCCACAAGCCTCAAGTTCCTGCACCTTCTTCCATCGAGTCGAGAGCTCCTGAAAGCCGAGGCCGCGCTGCAGAGGATGGGAGCGAAGGAAAAAAGGCTGAGCACCCTTCTCTCGGGCCTGAGATCCGAATACGACTTCATTCTCATCGACACTCCGCCGGCCTTGAGCCTTCTTACCGTAAACGGGCTGGTCGCTGCAGATTCTCTTATGATCCCGCTTCAGTGCGAGTTTTATGCCTTGATGGGCTTAAGGCATTATCTCCGGTTTGTCGCGGTGCTCAAAGAGCATCTCCATCAGACTCTTCAATTGGAGGGGCTCCTGCTCAGCATGTTGCGGGAGCGGGTTCGCTGTCATCCGATTGTCGATAAGATAAGGTCCGGTTTCGGAGAAAACGTATTCCGAACCGCGATACCCTGGGACTGGGATATTCTGGACTCTGCCGCACATGGAAAACCTCTCCTGCTGCAGGATGTGAGATCGACCTCTTCCCGCCTGTACCTCGAATTGGCCGGCGAGATTACGAACGGGAGAAAGAGGACAGGCTCCTGCGAGGATTTTGACTTTGCGGCCGCGGCGCGCGTAACCGGTTCCGGAACCGCCCGGGAAGAATGTTTCAGCACACGGGTTTAACGACGAGATGGGGGCATCATGCAATGAAGATCACAAGTCTGGACGTCATCAAGAACGGCGAGAGGGACCTCATGGATGCGATCACTGCAGACCTTGACTGGTCGGCGGTGGAAACAATTTTCAGGGAGCGGCACAACCTGAGCATAGAAGAAGATATCGAATACAAAAGGGGTGACATTGTGGTTCACAACGAACAGGTTGCCTACCGACTGGATTTTGTGGCCAAGGTGACCTTGTCAGTGCTCCTGGACCGGGATGGAAATCATCTCGCTGTCGATATAGCCGGTGGATCGTCAGAGCACGATGTGGCGCCCGAAGATTCCCAGGGGAAGGATGAACCCCCCGGCGCAGAGGGAGAAGGATATGAAAAGGTCCTCTCGCAATTGGGAGAGGAGGATGTGACGGATTCACCTGGATACTTCCAGGAGCCTGCCGAGGGACAACAAGGGGAGCTTGAACCATAGAATGAGCGACGAATCGGAAAAAGTGCAAATCGACGTCACCTATCTTTTTGACGAAATCCTGGCGAGGCATATGGAGCGACTGCTCGGGTCCAGGCACGGAATCGGTGGTTTGCAGCTGCGGATAGGAACCATCGCTTGCCTGACTCTGATCGCCGATCAATTGGATAGAGAAGAGGAGGACGGCGCTCCAGGGGAGGAGAATACGGCCCAGGTCCTGGAGAGCAGGCTGGCTGAACTCGGCTTACGGGACAAGGACAAGGTGCAAACCCTGATTCGTGAAATGTTGGAAAAGGGCTATCTCCTTGCAGACGAGCAGGGAAGACTCTCGGGCGGTAAACCCGCCGTGAGCATGGCCAGGCTGCTGGAGCGCGTTTTTCCAAAACTGCCGGGAAAGACGTTGGTTGCCTATTTCATCCAGACTATCGATGAGGTGCTCACCGGACGCAAGACACCGGAAGTTGCTGTGGCACATTTCGATCAGACGCTGAAAATGCAGGGATTTCCTCTGGCACAGCTGAAAGCCGAAAAGACATCACACGTTCAGAGTCCGGTCAAGAGGGAAAGGGAAAAGCTCGATGATCTCCCCAGGGAGATGCAACAGGGCCTGAAGATAAAGCATGAGCCCCTCACAACAAAAGAAGAGCCCAGGGTCGGATTCAGAATCATAGGGTCGTCGGAGGACGGCTTTAGATATACGGCGAGAGACATTAAGACAATCCCTCCGATCACCCCCTCAAAGTCCGCCCTCCCCCCGGAACCGTCTCAGGAGAAACAACCGGTCATTGTGGAGCCTCCATCTCCGGAGTTCACAGAGGACCGGTCCGTCTCTCTGGATACCCCAAGAGAGCAAATCCCGGAGAGCCGGGATATTTCTCCGGAAGCCCCTCTTAAACAGGTTCCGGAAACCTTTCCTGTCTCGGAAGAGGTCCCTGGGGGGAAATCGGGTGAGATTTCAGACGCGGAACCTCCTGAAGAGCGAGGCGAGCCTCAGGCCACGTTCGATGAAACGTCCTTCGGCGAGGACAAGGACACTCCATGGGAGGCTTCGCCTGCAGAAACTGAGAAAGAACAACCGCCGGCAGAAGAGGAAAACGACTCCGGGAATGTTGAGGAGAGACCGCTCGACGTCAATGAGGTACCCCCAGAAACGGAGAGCGAATCGGTTGTGGCGGACCGGGGCTCGAAAGAGCCTGAAGAAACCGGGGATGACCTGATTGAAAAGCAGATAGCCGGGTTTCAGAACGAGCTTGCCTCGCTATGTCCGCTCTGCAAAGAGGGGAGGGTCAGAGAGGAAACGACCGGAACAGGCAGGGTCTATTTCAAATGCACCAATAAGAGCTGCAATCTCGTCAGTTGGGGCAGGCCTCACCACATATCCTGCCCCGTCTGCAACAACCCCTTCCTGATAGAGATGTCGGCCGGGCAGGAAAAATGCCACCTCCAATGCCCGAGGGCCACCTGTAAATACCAGTGCACCATTTCGCAAACCGACTCCTCTCCAGGCCGAAATGCCGCCAACCCCGCAGATTCCAGGCCGCGAAGGCGGGTGGTCAGGCGAAGGGTCGTCAAAAAGAAGAAGTAGCGGATTTTGAAATGATGACGAAATCGTGACCTTTTGTCCGTCCAAAGACGGACACCCCACCTCCGGTGGGTCTCCATCTTCGGAGAAGACTACCCCGGGACCGGAACAAATCGACTGACATACCCCGCTAGAGATCTATTTCCATTCCCTCTCTGGCGAAGAAGACCTCCATGTTCGCATCCTTCTCCTGGTTGCAGATCGTCCGGGCAAGCCCGTCCACTTCCGAATCCTTTCTCACGGGCTCATGATGAAAGAGAGCGAGTCTCTTGACTCCGGACCTTTGAGCGGAAGACACGGCAAACTCCATTGGGCTATGACCCCACCCACGCTTTGACTCATATTCCTTTGCGGTGTACTGAGCATCGTATACGAGCAGGTCCGCCCCTTTGAAAAAGTCGCAGATCCGCCGGTTCTCCTCCATGGCTACCTGCTCGCCTTCCATGGCCACTGCTTCATCATACGAGGGGTCGTCGGGAGATGTGGAGAAAACATTGCGGAAAGGCTCCGTGTCGTACGCCGTGCAAAGGCTCTTTCCATTCACCTCAAAGCGGTATCCCAGGCAAAGGACCGGATGGTTCAGGTATTTGGTGGCAATCCTGAGTCCGTCTCCAAGATCGAGGTGCTGCTCTTTCAAATCGACGTATTCTATCCTGGATGCGAGCTCAGACTGCCTCACCGGGAAATAACGATAGGTCAGCTGACCGCCTACGATCTTCTCCAGGGGTTCGTCCTCGTAGTTGACGGGGCCATAAATCCGGATGCGGGTTCCAGGGACATAGATGGGAGTAAAGAAAGGAAAACCCATGATATGGTCCCAGTGGGTATGCGTGAGAAAGATCTCCGTATTGATAGGACCTTTAGGGAGATCATGCGACATCATGTGCAGGCCCAGTTCCCGGATGCCGGACCCTGCATCGATGATCAGCAACCTGTCCGTGTCCTTCAGCCTCACCTCTATGCAGGGGGTGTTTCCACCATACTTCACCGTGTTCGCTCCGGGGCAGGGGATGGAGCCGCGGACCCCCCAAAATTTGATTTTCATGGTTTTCACCCTTGTGTGGCCTGCAAGAAGATCTTTGCTTTGTCTATCTCTTTCAAAACCGACTCGCGGACTTTGTCGAGATCTTCGATGCTTACTCCGGTCTTGCCGAGTAAGGAGGAAAGAAGAGAATCTTCCAGGGGATTGCAATTCTCGGGGTTCCCTTCATATGCATGCGTGCATGTGTCCGCCAGTGCAACGATACTCACAAGGGTTTGGCTTTCCTCGGGCGCCAGATCAGGATCATGATGATGGTGCAATGCATCGCGCAGTCCGCCGCCCAGTTCCCACTTATCGGCAATCATCCCTCCGACAAGACAATGGGTCATGCCGAGGATCTTTTCCTCCGCACCATGCATTCGACTGCCTTGCGAACTGGCGATCTCCATGACATAACCGTACTCTTCCGGAAAGCAGTTGCTCAGCGGGATTTTGCCCAGGTCATGAAGCAAGCCGGATACGAAATACTCTTCTCTTTGCATACCCGGAATTCCTTTCAGAGCTGAAACCGCCTTTGCCGTCACGCCGACGGTGATGGAATGGGTCCAGAACTCATCCATCGAAAGGGCCTTGAATGAATCTTTTCCGCCGACCGTCTGCAGGATAGCGGTGCTGAGGGCGAGGTTCTTCACGGTATTGAGTCCCAGCATGATGATGGCCCTGGCCAGAGAGGTGACCTGATTAGGCAAGGAATAGTAAGCGGAGTTGATCAGCTTCAGCACGAGGCCTGTGAGCACAGGATCCAGAGAGATGACGCGGTTCAAGTCGTTTGGGGATGCATCCGGCCGGTTGCATATCTCCATGACTTTGCTTACTGTCGTGGAAAGACTGGGCATTCTCGATATGTATTGCTGAATATGCCTTATGCGGCCTTCTCTTGGAGGAGGTTCCTTCGTTTTGCTGGCGATTACCTGAACCATTTCATGGCTCCCGATCACATTTCGACCCAGTTCTTCTGCTTAAATCGTCCCTCCTTTCTTATTTCTTGAATATTTTGGACTTTCTTTTGAAAAAAGACGCTACGGCTTTTTCCGTATCGAATCCTTCAGTTGTTTTCTGATCAGCAGGTACGCGACAATACCGATCAGCAGACCCAGGATGAACACGGGGTGGTTCTTTTCCGCCACTCCATACGCCACGCAGAGAACACCCCCAACCAGGAGTATGCCTTGAAACCACGATCGATTCTGTTTTTCCATTTCCATTTGCCTCTCTTGAGCAGACATCGCCCACTGCTGCCTCGGATGGGCTCAGCCGGAGGGGACCAAGTTTACCTTGACCAGATCATACGAAAGATAGGTGCGGTCTTCAACACCATGCTTCCACTGTTCGGGAATCTCATCCTCACCCCGGTAAGTTCCAAGGATACCCCCTGCCAAAGCTCCAGCGGTGTCCCTGTCAAAGGATTCGTTGACTGCTTTCAGATGCCGGTCTCGAATGAAGACATGCTGGACCAGGGCATTCTGCCAAGCATGGAAATCAAGAATTCGTCCTCCGGTTCTGTCCATTGGCTGATTTGATTTTCTAGGTGGGATATGCTCGAAAGGTGCTCCCAAGGCATCACCGATTGCTACCCCAAAGAGGCACCTGAATCTGTCTTTGATCTCTTCTCTCATCATCATTGCCTCCCTCGTATCCCCAGAAGCACAAGACCCCGTTGCCGATGCCAGCAACAGGGTCTACCGCTGGGCGTTTTAGCAACATTGTTTACCGTGGGATGCAAGCAGCCGCAAATCCACCCACGTGACCTCTGTTCTGATCCATAGCATCTGTGAAGGTGCTCGACCCCAAAGATGCAAAAACCTGTCACAAAGGGCAGGTCGGAATTCAAGTTCCTTTGTCATTCTCGACCTCATGGTTTCCCTTTGTGGGCTGGCTTTGCCACCTTGTGGAACAGGTTGGCTTGGCGGTCAAACGGGCCAGTACCCTAACGCCAACCTCTATGACTGTTTGAAAGCCGGATAATCCCTCCATGAACGATAGTCAAGAATATTTTGACAAGGGGATCATGGGAGTTGTAAAAAAACGTGTAATTGGAGATTGTAAACGTCGACCGTAAGATCTTTTGCCCATGGTGCATTGTTCCGAAGCAGAGGAAGATCAACATGTCTATGGGAGGACGAAATGCCAAATGGATTCAGTAAGAGAGGAATTCTTGCACTGTCCCTGGTAGCGTTCTTTCTGGCTCCAGCAGCACAATCAGGAGCTTGGCAGGTCAAAGATCGTGTGAGCGTTAGCTCCGATGGCTCAGAGGGGAATGGCCCCAGTTCCTATCCCCGCCTTTCGGCGGATGGGCGCTATATTGTCTTTCAGTCGGGGGCCAGCAACCTGGTCCCGGGGGATACCAATGGATCTTCTGATATATTTGTCCATGACCGTCAAACAGAGGCAACCAGCCGTGTGAGCGTTAGCTCCGGTGGCTCAGCGGGGAATGGAGGAAGTTTCCTTCCCTCTATATCGGCGGATGGGCGCTATGTGGCTTTTGAATCAAACGCCAGCAACCTGGTCCCGGGGGACACCAATGGGTTTTGTGATATATTTATCCATGACCGTAAAAAAGGGGCAACCACCCGTGTAAGCGTTGACTCCGATGGCTCAGAGGGGAATAAGCCCAGTTACGATCCCTCTATATCGGCGGATGGGCGCTATGTGGTCTTTTACTCGGTGGCCAGCAACCTGGTCCCGGGGGACACCAATGGGTTTCCGGATGTATTTGTCCATGAGTATCAAACAGGGGCAACCACCCGTGTAAGCGTTAGCTCCGGTGGCTCAGAGGGGAATGGCGGCAGTATTTACGAGTCCTCTATATCGGCGGATGGGCGCTATGCGGCTTTTGGATCAGGGGCCAGCAACCTGGTCTTGGGGGATACCAATGCAAATTTTGATATATTTGTCCATGACCGTCAAACAGGGGCAACCAGCCGTGTGAGCGTTAGCTCCGGTGGCTCAGAGGGGAATGACCAAAGCGTCGATCCCTCTATATCGGCGGATGGGCGCTATGTGGTCTTTTACTCCATGGCCAGCAACCTGTTCCCGGGGGATACCAATGCAGATTATGATATATTTGTCCATGACCGTCAAACAGGGGCAACCAGCCGTGTGAGCGTTAGCTCCGGTGGCTCAGAGGGGAATGGCGACAGTGGCTATCCCTCTATATCGGCGGATGGGCGCTATGTGGTCTTTCACTCGGTGGCCAGCAACCTGGTCTCGGGGGATACCATTGCAAATTATGATATATTTGTCCATGACCGTCAGACAGGAGCAACCAGCCGTGTGAGCGTTACCTCCGTTGGCTCAGAGGGGAATGGCGACAGTTGGGATCCCTCTATATCGGCGGATGGGCGCTATGTGGCTTTTGTATCAGACGCCAGCAACCTGGTATCGGGGGATACCAATGGGTTTGAGGATGTATTTGTCGCATTCACACCCGATGGTTCCTTTTACTTCATCCCCGGCAAGA
>PHBH01000104.1 GCA_002840535.1 Deltaproteobacteria bacterium HGW-Deltaproteobacteria-15
CTGATCGGCCATGAGCTGGCTCACGTAGCACAGAATGCGACGGGCGTGCATCGGGCTCCGAAGGACGAGAAAACCAAGGACGACAGCTGGCTGCAGTCCCTTCGTGAGAAAGGGGAGGCAGCCTATTCCAGAATCGTCGATGTTAATCAGCGGTTAAGCTATATCGATAAAGCGCGGGATCTTTCCAATAAGTATGAACGTGAAAGTCTTTTTCGGCGACTTGAACGTGACGCCATTGATCTACTGATCGGTCTTCTGGCTGTACTATTGATTGCTGGCTTAACGATCGTTCTATCAGTCCTTCTCGGAGCACTGATAGGCTCTCTGGCTGGCCCTGGTGGTGCTGCGCTCGGAGCTTTTATTGGACTAAAGATCAGTGTCGCACTCGTTGAGTTTTTCGGGTTGGTGGCCATAATGGCTTTTGTTTACGGAACACTCAAAGAGGCCGGGCAGCATTACTGGAAATTCCTTACTCTTGCATGGAACTCGCAGGGCAACGAAAAGGAGATCGAGAAAGCCGCACAGGAATGTGCAGAAGGCAATGTCACCATAGCAGCTGCGGTTTTAGAAGGGCTTGTGCTCTATGGAATAGGGCGTGGGTTAACAGCCACACTTGCGAAGTTCAAAAACAGCCGTTTTGTGCGCTGGATCGGCGCTGATAGATTCGAGGCCTGGTTGAAACGCAGACTGGGAAGACAGGAAGAGGTTAGGCCCGATGTCAGTATCGCGCCTCCTCGTTCTTTTGAAGAAATCCCTGTTATGAAAGCTTCAGAAGTGCAATCAGCACTCAAATCCGGGGAATACAGCGGGAATACCGATTGGGCCTATTCCATCCATGAGCACCATGTATACCCCAAATGGTTGGGCGGAGCAGAGAGCGGACCACGGATGAAGGTCCGCGGATACGAACACATCAAGGATCTTGAACCTGCATTATTTAAACATATTCAGGGAGAGATTCCCATCATCACAGAGAGGACGATGCAAAGTGTAAGAATCCTTGTCAGGGACGGACGAATTCAGCAGAGTCGAATCACTCAAGCACTTGTGAATTTTTATGCTCGACGATATCCGGGGCTTTCTCGAAGCTATCTGAAAAGCGTTCTGGAGGGTGCGTTATGAAAATCCGGGAAAGAATTGAGATCGCTGTAAACGATGCCCCGCCGGAACCTTGCCTTGACGCCTTAAAGAAGGCAGGCTTTTCGTTCAGATTCGAGTTGGGCTACGTACTACTCGACGATACCTTCGAACGCGGCAGAATTGATCGTGTAAGAGAAACGCTTTTGA
>PHBH01000051.1 GCA_002840535.1 Deltaproteobacteria bacterium HGW-Deltaproteobacteria-15
CGAAGCACGAAATACGAAACAAGTTCAAATGACCAAAATCCAAATGACCAAAACAACCGTACTTGCACCTTTCAGGTATCTTCGTTTCTGTCATTTGAAAATTCGAATTTGAATTCCTTTGTTTCGGATTTCGATATTCGACATTCGGATTTTCAGGCCATGATTTCACACCGGATCGGTAGAACCTCTCCGGGCCCTCCACCGCAGGTGGAGGTTTTAGAGAGAAATAAGAGGAGAGAACTCTCATGCCTTCAGAATTGAAAAAGGTGATGGAACGGATATCCGCCGAGATCTCCAAGGTCGTGCTTGGGCAGCAGGAAACAATCATTCTGCTCATGGTGGGGCTGCTGGCAAGGGGGCATTTGCTTTTGGAGGGGGTCCCCGGAATCGGCAAGACACTGCTGGCGAAAACATTTGCGTACCTCCTGAGGGCCGAGTTCACGCGCATCCAGTTTACCCCGGACCTCATGCCTGCCGACATTCTGGGGACCAGTGTCTATGACCTGGAGAGCAGAACATTCCGCCTCAGAAAAGGTCCTGTCTTCACGGACATCCTCCTTGCGGACGAGATTAACCGGACCCCACCGAAAACGCAGGCAGCCCTTCTTGAAGCGATGGAAGAGAGACAGGTCACCATCGATGGCAAAACAATTCCTCTCTCGGAGCGGTTTATAGTACTTGCCACCCAAAATCCCATCGAACAGGAGGGGACTTATCCTCTCCCTGAGGCGCAGCTCGATCGATTTCTCATGAAGATAAGGCTCGGATATCCGGCTGCCGGGGATGAGCGTGAAATTATCGGCCGTTACGGCCGGGCGCAGAGCATCCACCCGATGGATGGGACAGGCCTTTCGAGGCTGCCTGAAGGGGATTGGGCCAAAAGCCTTAGAAGGTACGTGGGACAGGTGCGGATGGAAGAGGGAATCGTAGGTTATGTGCAGACCCTCCTGGAAGAGACGCGGCGCTCGCCTCATCTCCATCTGGGGGCAAGTACCAGAGCGGGAATCGCCCTGCTGAAGAGCAGCCAGTGCCTGGCCGCCCTGGAAGGAAAGGAATTCATCACTCCCGATCATGTCAAGAAGCTTGCACCACCGGTTCTCAGGCACCGGCTTATCTTAAGGCCGGAGGCGGAGCTCGAAGGACTCGGTGCGGATGCGATCATCGGACAAATTCTCAACAAGGTGCCGGTTCCAAGGTAAAGCATTTATCATTGGATACTCCAATACTCCATCACTCCAGTCGTTCATGAGAAACGATCGATGAAAAATGACAAATGGTTTCCCATCCCGACCCGTTTCGCCGTGTTGCTGGTCGGCGCCGGCATCGGTGTTGCCTTTGTGCTGGGATGGAGGGCAGCGCTTTTCTACGATCTCGTGATCCTCTCGGCCTGTCTGTTTGACAGCCTTGCCGCCCCCGGAAAACAGGATCTCGTGGCCCGGCGCATGTTTCCGGCGTTCTGCTCTCAGGGAGTCGCTCAGGAGTTCGAACTCGTCATCAGCAACAAGGGGGCGCGGCCGCGAAGATTGCGAGTAAGGGATCAAACCCCTGTAGGGTGGCCGCCGGCCCCCATCCTTAACTCCATTGTCCCTGCGAGATCCTCTTTGCATCTCCGATATTCGGCGACACCTCCGGAAAGGGGAGTCTTCACATTTTCCGACATCCACTTGAGGGTGGAGGGCCCGCTGGGCCTGGCCGCGAGATCATCCATCTCCCCGGCTGTGCAGGAGCTCAAGGTGTTCCCCAGACTCGCGCCAATGCACTACCCCGATCTCGCCTCCTACAGGCGTACGTCCATTCACATTGGAACCCGGCGTTCGAAGTGGCACGGAGAGGGAAGGGAATTCGATTCCCTCCGCGAATATGTGGAGGGCGATGACCCCAGAAAGATCCATTGGAAGGCCACGGCCAGGCTCGACCGCCCTGTCGTTCAGGAATTTCAGCCTGAAAGGAATCAGGTGGTCATGATTGTGGTGGATTCCGGGCGGCTGATGTGCGCCATGACCGAGGGCAGAACCAAGATGGACTATGTCATGGATTCGGCGGTCCAGCTTGCGCACGCCGCCCTGAAAGGAGGGGACCAGCCCGGCATTCTGGCTTTTGCGGAGAGGGTTCTCTGCTTCGTTCCTCCACGCCGGACCCCCGGCCAGCTTCAGCGTCTCCTGGAAGAGACCCTCTCTCTTCGACCGCGGCTGGTCGAACCCCAATACGAGCAGGCGTTCCTGCAGATCAGAGCCAGGATCCAGAAGAGGTGCCTGGTGGTGATCTATACGGATTGGCTGGATGAGGTCGCATCGGAGAACCTCCTGGATGCATTGGCGTTGCTCAGGCCGCGCCATCTCCCGGTCTGCGTCGCGGTAAGGGAAACGGAATGGGATCGTTTGCTGGCGCGGCGGATCTCCAGCCTGGACAATGTCTATGAGCGGTCTGCCCTGGTCGAATGTTTGCGCCAGCGCAAGAAGGGACTGATGCGCCTTGTTCAAAAAGGAGCCATCGCCATGGATCTGCCCGCTTCAAATCTTGCGCGCGGCATTACGGAGAAGTACCTGGAGGTGAAGCGGAAGGGCTTGTTGTAGTGAGGCGGGATGCCAGGTAGCCGGTGAGGAGGAGGAGAAGAACCCCTGCTGCGCCGAATTTCACTCCGACCGGCAGCTCTGCGGGCGAGAAGAAGCCCTCGATGACTCCTGCCGCGATGAGGAGTGGAATGCAGCCGAGGACCAGACGACCTCCCTGCCTTGCTCTTCGGACAAGCGCATCTCTTCTGGAGAGGTCTTTTGGCACGATCGTTGCTGCACCAAGCAATAAACCTGCAGAACCCGCTATGAAAATAGCTGTGAGCTCTATAACCCCATGAGGTAAAACAAAGGACCAGAAGGGACCGTCCAGACCATGGGTGTGGCAAAAACCTGCAAGAGTTCCGACCAGAAGGCCGTTGAATGCCATCAGATAGATCGTCCCTACCCCGAAGGTGATCCCCAGGGCAAAGGCCAGAAAACTCACGGTGATGTTGTTGGTCATGATCATGCTGGACGCCAGGGGTTTGACGGCAAGGATCGAATCAAACCATACCTTACCCTCTTCCACCTTCTGAATGAGATGGGGAGGCACCACGAGCGGGACGAAGGTCTCGTCCGTCTGGCTGACCACGAAGCCATACGCAAATCCCAGAAGGAAGATGCCGAAGGAGGCCAGGAACCAGGGGAAACTTTCTCGGAAAGTCCGGGGGAACGTGTCTCGAAGGAACCTGGCCAGGTCATGCCATCCGGCAGAGGGTTGCCGGTAGATCTGGCCATAGGCGCGGCCGACAAGTTGACTGAGGTAGATCTCGAGATCGCTCTGAGAGGAACCCTCCTGCCGGAATGCCTGAAGCCTGGCGAGATCGGCTGTGGCCTCCCGGTAGAGGTTTCCGACGTCCTGCAGATCGGAACCGCTCAAACCTCGGGACCGACCCTTTTCCAGGGATTTCAAAAGCGCTTCCAAACGCTCCCAACGCGGTTTGCGGGCAGCGACGAATACCTCGATGGACTGGGCCATGGCCGGAGGATACCAAATGGGGGCCCAAGTGGAAACAGGAAATGAGACCTTCGTCATTCGGACCCCCGAGCACGTGCAACTGGAGTATGTGCTTGCAGGTCTCGGCTCAAGGGCCGCGGCTTTCCTCCTGGATACGGCGCTTCGCGTCATTCTCGTAGCCTGCATCTTTTTCGCGGTCATCCTCTTTGCCGAGTGGATCCCCCGCTGGGTCGCCAAGGATTTGGCGTCCGGTCCTCACAAGAACTGGATCCTGGCATTGGGATTCCTAGCCTATGGGCTGATCGACCTCGGCTATTTTATGATCTTCGAGGCCCTTTGGAGCGGACAGACGCCGGGCAAGCGTCGTCAGGGGATTCGTGTCATCAAGGCGGACGGCCGGCCTGTGGGATGGCTCGATTCCGCAGTGCGCAATATTCTACGGGCGGTTGACATGTTTGTCGGCGTCTATCCCCTCGGGCTCGTCTTCATGTTCTTCAGCAGGAACAACCAGAGACTCGGAGACTACGCCGCCGGGACCATCGTGGTTGTAGAGAGGCGCGACTGCGCTCCCGTTAAACTCCATAGGACTCGTTCGATGCAGATCACCCATCCCGATGTGGCGATTCATGTTTCCCGGCTGGGGGTTGAACAATACCAGGTCTTGAAGTCGTTCCTGGAAAGGAGAGAAGAAATGGATCCTCCTCACAGACAGGATCTCGCCCGATTGTTGATCCAGCAGATTATCCATCATACGGGCATGGATAAGGGGGTTCAATCGGCCGGAGAGCCCCTTATCGAAGAGGTGGTCATGGTCTATGAGCAGAGAAAAAGGGCCATCTAATCGATTGGTTTGTAGAGGGTGGCTGGTTGGCGTCACTACCCGCAACTCACGACCCTCTACCCGCGACTTGCACCCTGCTGTTTGACTTCAAAAAATGATCATTCATCAGAACAGGAGTATTTTATGGCAAGCGGAACGACAGTGGAAAGTCAAAAGAGGTATACTGTCAAGCTGGTTGGTATCCAGCCCGGGACAGTGGAAGAAGATCTGGTGGCCGCAATCACCAGGCTCTATCGAACAAAGACCTCGGAGCAGGTCCGCCGGCTCATAGAGAAATTGCCTGCAGTGATCACGAATGCGGCTACAGAGGAGGTCGCCCGGAAAATTTGTGGTTTTCTCAATACGAAAGGGGCCGTCCTCAAGGTCTTCAACTCCGTTCCTGCCCCTGTGGCAAAGACCCCGCCCGCCGAAATTCAATCCACTGCTCCAGTTCCTGCGAAGGCAAAGGCGGAACCGGTCAGCAGGACTCCCGAAGGGATCGATCGCAGGGCCAAGCCCAGGGTTCATCCCGGGATCCACGTGAATCCGATGGGTGTGGGCGGCATTCTCGATCGTTCCTTTCGTCTGCTTCGAGAAAAGTTTCGGCTGCTCTTCTTCATTGTCTTTGTTCCCCAGGCGGTCCTGTTCGTATTGAGCACCGGCGGACCTCTTCTCCTGGGAGGTCTGGATATCCGTCCGACGCCGGGTATGGGCGTGCAATTCGGAGTCTCCGCCTTGATCGCTTTCATCGTGTTCCTGATCCTGCAGTTCTGGGCCCAGGGCGCTTTGATCCATGCAGTCTCGGAAACCTACCTGGGCCACAGCACCTCGGTGCGCAATTCCTATGGTGCGGTCCGCAGCAAGCTTCTCAGGCTTCTCGGCACCCTCATTCTCCTTGGTATTCTGGTCTTTCTATGCCCGGCCCTCGCCGGCGTTGTCGCTGCGATCGCCGTGCCGCTCCTGGCTTCCCAGGGGATGGGGGGATTCCCTGTCGCTATCCTCGGAGCAATTGTTGCAATCGGAATTGTCTGGCTCACCATTCATCTTTTCCTGAATTGGCTCCTCGCGGACAAGGTGGCCATTCTGGAAGACAAAGGGGGGATGAGCGCTCTGCGGAGGAGCAGAGAGCTGATGAACGCCAGAACAGAGCCCGGTTACTGGAAAAGACCCAAGAACAAGGCCGGACTGATTCTTGCCGTCGGTTTTTTCATAGCGATAGGGATAAACCTTCTCTTTCAGCTTCCAGGTGTGGGGTTGAGTTTTGTCCTCCCAGGGCTCCTCACTGCCACTGTCTCTGGCCTGCTGAACATCATCGCCTCCTCACTGGCAACCGTCTATACGGCAACAGCGTTGATTATCTTCTACTATGACATTCGGCTGCGAAAGGAAGGGTTCGATCTGAAGATAATGGCCCAGGGGCTTGGTTAGATAGGGATCCGGAATTGGAGGATCAGGACGCCGGTAAAGCAGGCATTATCGATCGACCTGCTAGAAAAAACGTTTTCTCTCTTTTTTGTATCCGATCGGCATGATCAGCAGCGGCTCGTGATCAGGAGGCAAAGCCATGATCTCGCTTACTTCCTGATCATGGAACGCGCCGACTATGCCTGCGCCCAGGCCGGTTGCTTCCGCCTGCAGAAAAATGTTCTGCCCTACATGCCCCACCTCCATGATCGCGTAGCGGATGCCCCTTTCGCCGTACTTGCCGCAAATACGTTTGTACTCCGCGGTGATGACGAGGTGCACCGGCGCCGCAGCCATCCACGTCTGTCCATAGGAGGCTTTTGCCAGGCCTGACCTTATGTCTCCTGCCGTCCTGAGGTACACCCCATGGTTCAGAGGCTCATAATGGTAGATGCCCGCTCCCAGCCTTTCCACCCCCCCGTCTCCCACAGCGGCATAGACATCCAGGGGGTAGAGCGCGCCGCCCGAAGGCGCAGTCCTCTTCTGTTTTCGCTCATCCGTTATTCCCTGGGCAGCCCAGCACAGCTGTGAGAACTGCTTCAGCTCGATCGCACTTGTCAGGAAGGAGCGAACAGTCCTGCGGGCCAGCAAGCTTCTCTCCAGGGACATGCTTCCATCCTTATCAGGCATCGGTAGTTGCATGTTTTGTTCTCCTTTCAGGATCAAGGGTAACTTCCTGCGGCTATGAAATCAAAGATTTTCCACACGGTAATGATTGACAAGGAGGGTGCATTCGGATAATAAGGTCTCGTTTTCAGGCTTTTTTTATTCTGAGACAGAAACGGAGCAGATCCATGGGCAACGTGGTGGTCATAGGAACGCAGTGGGGGGATGAAGGAAAGGGAAAGGTCGTAGACCTGATGGCCGAGAAGGCTGATCTTATCGTCAGGTTCCAGGGAGGAAACAACGCAGGTCACACCCTGGTGGTCAAGGGCATAAAGACCATCTGCCACCTGATCCCTTCAGGAATTCTTCACGATGCAAAAAAATGTCTGATCGGGAACGGCGTGGTTGTGGACCCGGAAGTACTGATTCAGGAGATCGATTCCCTGCGAGACAAGGGCGTGGATCTGAACCCGGGCAGGCTCTCTCTGAGTGAGAAGGCCCACCTGATCATGCCCTACCACCGGGCATTGGACGTTGCCAGGGAAGCGGTTAAAGGACAGTCAAAGATCGGAACCACCGGCAGAGGCATCGGCCCCTGCTATGAGGACAAGGTGGCGAGGATCGGAATCCGGGCCCTGGACCTCCTGGAGACCGATGTCCTTGAGGAAAAGATCAGGATAAATCTCGAGGAGAAGAATTTTCTTCTCACGCGATTTCTGAATGCCGAAGCTCTGGAGCTCAGGCCCATTGTGGACGCCTATCTGGACATGGCCGCGATTCTCGTACCTTACATTTCGGATGTTTCAGTGGAAATCGATGCGGCAATCCGCGGCGGGAAAAAGATCCTTTTTGAAGGCGCACAAGGCACTCACCTGGATATAGACCATGGGACTTACCCTTATGTGACCTCCTCCAATCCGATTTCGGGAGCGGCGTGTGCCGGGGCCGGCGTAGGTCCGGACAAGCTTCATCACATCGCAGGCATTGTCAAGGCGTACACTACCAGGGTAGGAGCCGGGCCTTTTCCCACTGAACTGCTGGATGAGACCGGTGACTATCTCCAGCAAAGAGGTGCTGAGTTCGGGGCCACCACCGGCCGGCGCAGGCGCTGCGGTTGGCTTGATCTCGTTGCGGTCAACAATGCGGTGAGGCTGAACGGACTTACCAGCCTTGCCATGACCAAGCTCGATGTTCTGACTGGACTGAAAACATTGAAGATCTGTGTCGCTTATGAATTGGATGGAAAAAGAATCTCTTACGTGCCGGCCGGGCTGAAGGAAATGTCTCGATGCGTTCCGGTATACGAGGACTTCCCCGGGTGGAAGGAAGAAATTTCGGGCGCGAGAGAAATGAGTGAGCTGCCTGCGGCCGCCGGGGAATACCTGAAGAGAATCGAAAAAATCACCGGCGTGTCTCTTTCCCTTGTGTCGGTCGGTCCGGGGAGGGAGCAGACCATCGAGCTGATGGACCCGTTCAGGTGAAAAGAGTAAGCAGTAGGCAGTAAGCAGTAGGCAGTTTCCAACTTCTGAATCCTGCCCCGGTTTTTGACTGCTTACTGCCTATCGTAGCGGAGCGAAGATCCCGTGTGTCGTTTCGCGGGACTGCTTACTGCTTACTCTTTTCTGTCTTGCACCCGCCCCCCGCGCCTTGTAATCTATTCCCATGTCCACCTTTGACAAACCATATGACGTCATAGTTGTCGGTGCAGGCCATGCAGGCTGCGAGGCCGCGTTGGCTGCATCCCGCATGGGACATCCCACACTTCTGCTCACCATCAATATCGATCATATCGCGGCCATGAGCTGCAATCCCGCGATCGGCGGACTTGCCAAGGGACATCTGGTCAAGGAGCTAGACGCGCTGGGCGGCGAAATGGCAAGAAACGCAGATGAGACGGGAATCCAATTCCGGCGATTGAATACGAAAAAGGGTCTGGCCGTTCAAGGATCCAGGTCACAAAACGACATGGACCTGTACAAGAATCGGATGAAGGGGGTTCTCGAGAACCAATCCAACCTGGATGTGCGGCAGGCCATGGTGGATCGACTCCTGGTGCGGGACCGAAGGGTCTGCGGGGTCGAGACCCACATCCACGAGAAAATCCTCTCCAAAACCGTGATCCTTACGACGGGCACGTTCCTGCGGGGCCTCATCCATATCGGTCTGGACCATTTTCCGGCCGGCCGCATGGGGGATCCATCATCGAACCTCTCAGACAATCTCAAGGAACTGGGATTCGAAATTGGAAGACTCAAGACCGGGACCACCCCGCGTTTGAACGGGAGAACCATCGACTACAGTGGACTGGAGATCCAGGCCGGAGACCGGAACCCCAGGCCCTTCTCCTTTGCAACTACCAGGATCCCTCTCCCTCAACTGCCCTGCCATATCACTTACACAACCCAGGAGACCCATGAGCTTATCCGCAGCGGCCTGGACAGGTCTCCGCTCTATTCCGGAGTCATCAAGGGAGTGGGCGCCAGGTATTGTCCCTCCATAGAAGACAAAGTCATGCGATTTCCGGAAAAGCCAAGGCACCAGGTCTTTCTGGAACCCGAAGGGTTGAGCACGGTCGAGGTCTACCCGAACGGCATTCCCACCAGTTTACCCATCGATATCCAGCTCAGGATGGTAAGGTCCATTCCAGGACTGGAAAAGGCCGAGATCCGGCGACCGGGCTATGCCGTCGAATATGACTACGTGGACCCTGTTCAGATCAATCCGAATCTGGAGACAAAGCCGATCGAAGGTCTGTTTCACGCAGGCCAGATCAACGGCACATCAGGGTATGAGGAGGCTGCGGCGCAGGGATTCATGGCCGGGGTTAATGCCGTTCTCAAGATCAGGGGGGAAGATCCCCTGATCCTTTCCAGATCAGAGGCGTATATCGGCGTGCTGATCGACGATCTCGTAACCAAAGGGACCAGGGAGCCTTACAGGATGTTCACATCGAGGGCCGAGTATCGCCTTCTCTTGAGGGAGGACAATGCGGATTTCCGGCTCATGGAAACAGGACGCCGGCTCGGCCTGATCCCGGACGAATCTTACGGCCGTTTTCGCAGAAAGAGCGAAGCGGTGGGAAAACTCACGGCGCGTTTGGAAGAAACCGGCCTCAAACCCGAGCCCTGGATCCAGGAACGGCTTCAGGCCCTGGGGTCTGCGCCGGTCAGGAAGGCGACCACCCTGGCCCAATTGCTGAGGAGGAGTGAAATCTCCTTCGAGCACCTTTGCCTGTTCGATCCTTCTCTACAAGGGATTGAGAATCTCGTGACAGAGGAAGTCGAGACCAGGATCAAGTATGAAGGGTACATCCGTCGCCAGGAGAAACAGGTGGAAAGCTTCAGCCATCTTGAAAGCAGGAGACTTCCTGACGGGATCGACTACCAGAGCGTGTATGGACTTACCCGTGAGGTGAGGGAAAAGCTGAACCGGGTGAGGCCTGTTTCCCTCGGACAAGCCTCCCGCATTTCAGGAGTCACTCCCGCGGCATTGATGGCCATCCAGATCCACCTCAAGAGGAAGCATCCCTGATCCGCGTCATCCGAAGCCTCTGGAGAGCGCCTCTCCCAACTTGGATGTGCACTTCATCGGATGCCCCCCTGTTCCCATAAGATCCCTTTCATCTTCTCAACTTCTCAATCTTTGACTATGTGGCTGCTGTTCCCTGATGCTGTGCCTCATGCAGAAGAAGGCTACAAGAATTGCCATGACGGGGGAGAGGTACAGGGCCAGAGCGAAAAAGATCATGACCTCATTCTGAAACGCCATGACCTCATCCATGGGAATGGCGATTCGGACAATCCTGCCTTCCTCCTGCAGAAGCAGCGCAGTGTAGAGCATCTCCACCTCCAGCGTGTCGCTGTAACGGGAGGATGTGCCGACCCCTGTTCGCAGGGCTTCCTGAATTTCAGGCCGGTCCAGGTGCGCTCCGGTCACGACGGACGCCTTGTCCGATTCTCCGATCACCCTTCCGTCCTTATCGATGATCGTGATGCGGTATCCGGAGGCCTCCTGATAATCCCTGCAAAATGAATCCAGCAGGTCGGGCGACTCGGAATCGGGCAGAGCCTTTGCCACAACCTTTGCAAAGACCAGGGCATCTTTCTGCAGATGCCCCTGGAGCCTCTCTTCCAGTTCCCACTGCGAAAGGAAACCCGCTATTGTCATGAGTGCGATCAGCAGAATGGAGTAAATGAAGAATTGTTTCCAGATCCGTTCGAACGTGACCATAGCGTCCTCCTAAAGAATCCACCGGATGGGAACATAAGCCAGGATTCCTGCCGTGAGCGGGGTCATGATCCAGCCTCCGGAGATCTTCATGAGCATCCTGAACTGAACGGTTCTGACGTCCCCTACGAGTCCGATGCCGACGATCGCCCCAACAACTGCCTGAGATGAGGAGACAGGGACGCCGATCTGAGTGAAGATGTGCAGCGTCAGAGCCGCCGCAAGAACGGCTATGAGGGCGGAAAACGGGTCAAGAGGGACAATGCCCTTTCCAACCGTCATCATGACCTTCCTGCTGTAGGTGAGCACCCCGAAAGCGATGCTCAAACCGCCGATCAGGGCGGCTGTTTCGCTGGTGAGAATCCCTGCGCCCACATAGACGCCCGTCACATTGGCCACATTGTTTGAGCCGAGGCAATACGCCCCGTAAGATCCTGTCACCAGGATGCCGGTGGAGTAGATGAGGTTTCGCGTGGTGATTCCGAGGGCGGAGCGCTGCAGCAGGAAGTAGAGAATCCGGTAAAGCGAATAGCTGATGGTTATACCGGCTATGGGGGTGAACACCCAGCATACCACAATCTTGTATAGCTGGGAGAAATCCGCCGTCCCGGAGATGAGCCCCGCTCCCAGAATTGCCCCCACTATGGCCTGAGAAGCGGATGCAGGCACGGCCAGGATGGTGAGAAGCGTCATGGTCACGGCCGCGGCAAGGGCGCAGATAAAGGCCTCTTTGGGAAGAACGGACGAGAGCTCTCCCACTGTTCTCATGCATTTGGGCCCTTCCAGGACAGCGCCGACCAGGACGAAAAATGCGGTCAGCAGGATGGCGGTGCGGTAGCGGACCGTGCCGGTGGCAACCCCTGTTCCAAAGATGTTGGCGGAGTCATTCGCCCCCAGGCTCCAGCCCAGAAAAATACCGCTTAGAATCGTCCACATGGAATGTCTTCATCTCGACCGGCGGAGTTCTTTTGAAAAAGATCCGGAAGCCAACGGAGCGGTTCTTCAGGCGTGAGCATCATCTCATGCTCACATGGATGATCTGGAGATGATCGCTGGCATCCTCAATCATGTCGCTGATCATGGTCAATCCTTTAATCATGTCCGACAGTCTTTTTCCCGCCCAGAAATCGCGAATGGGAATCCGGTACGCCTCACCGAAAATGGCCGCTTTGAGGTCGTCTATCTTCTTTTCGTAGATTCGGATGGCGAGCATCTTTTCACGGGGGTCCTGTCCTTTGACAACGGCATCATAGGTGAACAGGAGCATTTCGCTCATCCGGAAATTCAACAGGGCGACCCTGGTGCAGTCATCTTTCAGCTGTTCAGGCAGTTCCATATTTAGCCCGAGAGAGGCGGCATCTTTGACGAGTCCCAGCACCTCATCCACGATCTCCACGAATTTGCACAAATCGGGTCTGAGGTAAGGCAGGAATGCGCCCTCATAAATGTGGGACACCACCTCTCTCCTGATTGAGTCCCCTTCCCGTTCGAGGTCGATGACATCCCAGAACAGCTCCTTGTCCTGTTTTTCCAAAGCCGTCCTGAAGGTTTCACAGGCGGAACAGAGGAGTTTGATCTGTCTCCGTATGTCCTCGATGACGTCCAGTTCCTTTTTTCCCTGGGAGAATATTTTTCTAAAAACCATGATCTCCCCTCGCCCTCATGATCAGCTCTGCGGCCATCAGATCCAGAAGGGACACCAGCCCCTTGACCTTCCCCTGCTCGCAGATGAAGACCCTTGCTATGTTTGACTTCTCCATCAGGGTGGACACTTCATGGAAATCCATTCCCCCGTCCACGCAGATGATGGGCCTCGAGGCAATTTCCGCGACCTTGACATTCTTCGGATTCAGCCCCTTTGCCAGCACCTTGAAAACCACGTCCCTTGCGGTGACCACGCCGTCAACGGAGTCCCTCCCGTGCCCCAGCACCACCAGAGAACGAATCCTCCTGTTGACCATGGTCTCCACGGCATCATAGACCGACCCGTTCTCATCGATGGCTTCGATCTTGGTCGTCATGAACTCGTCCACTCTCATCACTCTTACCCCCAATTTTGTTCATGATTATTCATGTTTCCTATAGCCGTGCCGAGTATAGCAAAAAGAGGAATATTTTTCCTCAAAGGAAATTACTGACAGGAGCACAAAAGTTTGCACTCGGACGAGTGCTAGCCATGGGGGTCTCTTTTTCAAGAACGAAAACTCGGTGCCGCTTGATTTGCGCCTCAATAAGTGAGTGGTCGCCGCCCTTGACCACTGTCATGCTTCCCTTTTTGTATCCATGCACTTGACTGAAATGCCAGGGTCAACTACTCTTCAGGGGAAAGAGCGGTCAGCTCATCCTGACAGGGCATTGCTCGCCCCGTGAATCTCAAGGAGTCTCGTTTTCTTTACAGAAGCATGAACCTGCTCATCCCATCAGCCGAAGGTTTCATCCTGACCGCCGCCACGCTTATCGGACTGTACATGGCGGTAAATATCGGGGCCAACGATCTGGCCAATGCCATGGGCACCTCCGTGGGCTCAGGGGCCTTGACGCTGAAAGGGGCCGTCCTCACGTCCATGTTCTTCACTCTTGGCGGGGCGATCCTTGCGGGCGGCTATGTGAGCAACACTATCAGGAAGGGGATTATCGACCCTACCTTGCTGGCCGGGTCTCCGGAAAAGCTGCTCCTGGGCATGTTCGCGGCACTCCTTGCCGCAGGGATCTGGGTCCATCTCGCCACCCATTATGGGATGCCGATCTCCACAACCCACGCAATCGTGGGCGCAGTGGTAGGCTTCGGCGTTCTGGCCGTGGGGCCGGGGGCCATCTCCTGGGGAAAGATGGCCTCGATCGTCGCAAGCTGGGTGGTCTCTCCGGTCGCAGGAGGATTGGCGAGCGGGACCATCTACATCATGATCCGGAGGAAAATCCTATCGTCGGACTTTCCTTACAAGGCAACACAGGTCTATGCCCCCTGGCTACTTTCAGCTGTCTTCTACGTCATCGTCCTTTCCATAGCTGCAGAAGGATTGAGAAACCTTCCCCTGATGCTGGGCTTCTGGCAGACGCTCCTTCTTGTCCTCCCCCTATCAATGATTGCCGGCTTCGGCGGCAAGATTCTTCTTCTGCGTCTTGGCGGTGTGGGATGCAGATGGATCAAGGGGACGGACATAGAGAAGGTCAACTGCGTCTTTTCCTACATGCAAATCGCAACCGCATGTTATGTGGCCTATGCCCACGGCTCCAATGATGTGGCCAATGCGGTCGGCCCCCTGGCCGCAATCTACTCCATTGTAAAGACCGGCACCGTAAGCATGTCGGTGGAGGTACCGATGTGGATGCTCGCCATGGGAGGGATTGCGATTGGAGGTGGTCTGTTGGTTTTGGGCGGCACCGTTATGGAGACGATAGGAGGAAAGATCACCGAGATCACGCCGGTCAGAGGGTTCTGCGCTGAATTCGGGGCAGCTACGACCATTCTCGTTTGCTCGCACCTGGGGCTGCCGATCTCCACGACCCACGTGCTTGTGGGCTCTGTTATCGGGGTGGGATTCGCAAGGGGCATGGGCATGCTGGATCTCCGGGTCGTTCGAAACATCGTTTCCTCCTGGCTCACGACCTTGCCGTTTACAATCGTTCTTGCCATGATCTTTTATTGGGTACTATCCGGGTTGCTTTTTCCCTGATTGTGCCACACGAAACGGTGTGTTCAGAGTTCAGTGTTCAGGAAGGACATTTTATTCGCTCTCTCGTATGTAACTAAGAAAGGTCATTCTGTGATTTCGAGCCAAGCGAGAAATCTTGTGCTGAAAGATCCAGAGCGAACAGATTTCGCCCTCCGGTCGAAATGACCCGTGCGTCTCTGCCGGAGCCAAAAGTTACCACTTTGGTCAGACTTGCCGCCTCAGCGGCAAGCGGATGGGCTGAACTCTGAACACTGAACACTGAAAACTGAACTGGATGGAGGTGACGTCATGCGCAGTTCCCTGATGTATCTCTTCTACAAATCCCCTTTTGAGAATCTCAAACGGCACGCGGACAAGGTTCATGAATGCGCCAAGATGTTTTCAAAGGCGGTCGTATGCCACATCGACAAGAGATGCGAAGATTTCGACAATCTTACAGACCAGGTTGCGAAGCTGGAGTCCGAGGCCGACGCGATCAAGAGGAACATCCGGGGCCACATGCCGCGGGGGATACTCATGCCCGTGGACAAATTCGCCTTTTTCATGTATCTGCGCGAGCAGGACGGGGTTCTGGACGCGGTGGAAGAATCTCTGTACTGGCTCTCCTATCGGACTGAGGGCGTCGAAGATCAACTGGGAGAGGATCTGAAGCATTTTGTAAACTCGGTTGTTCCCGCTATCGAGAAGCTCTCACCGTTGGTGGGATTGGCAGCGGATTTCTTCAAATCTCCTTTCAAAGAGAGGAGAGAGCAGCTCAAATCTTTGATCCGCGACATCCGGCAGCATGAGCACGAGGCCGATCAATATGAAAGGGATCTGATTCACCAGATCTTCAAGAAGGTCAGGGATCCCCTGCAGGCATTCTTCCTGATAAGGCTGGTGGAAACGATAGGCTCCATCGCCGATCACGCGCAAAACGCCTCCGACATGATGCGCGCGATGATTGCAAAATAGGTGTTCTCTAGTCCATATACTTCTTTTGCAGCTCCTGCCAGTAAGGGGATGCCATCAGTTTCAAGAGACCGCCATTGAGCATTTCCAGCAAGAAGGTGTCCTCCTTTCTGACTGCATAGCCGAACTGCTCGTCCGGCATGCCGAAACCGCCGACAATCTTCACCGGCTTGTCTTTCAGCGAATCCCTCACTGCGACATCGGACATCGCAGCGCCCGTGACCCTGCCGCTCAGCAACTCCTCAATTGCGGCGGGAGCGGAGTCATAATAGACGAGGACTGGCTTCTTTCCGGCTTTCGCCATGATGTTGTCTTCGATCCACTCCGCTTCACTGGTCCCCCTCAGCACCGCGAGTCTCCCGCCCTTGTCCATGATCTGCTCCGCTGTCAGGCTGGAGCCTTTTCCTGCGATAATAACCTTCCGGATTGACCAGTAAGGAATTGTGAACCATACCTTTTCCTTGAGCTCCCGCGTGATGCTCATTCCGGACGCCACCAGATCGATGCCCTTTTCGTTCAGGCAGGACACGACGCTGTCCCATTCCGTAGGTTCATGCCTGAGCCTGAACCCCATATTCCGGGCGATCCATTCGATCGCTTTGATGTCCAACCCATCCGGATTTCCCTGGTTGTCCACGTAGGCAAACGGTGGAAAGTTTGAATCGAATCCATTGACATAGATTCTCTCTTCTGTCTGGGCCGGCCCAGGGGAGAAAATCATCACCGCGACTGCGAAGAGACACCAATAGATCTTCTCGGCCATAAAAATCCTTTTCCGAACAAGTAAAGAACTCGGCCCAGAGGACCCGGCTTTGACCTGAGCCCAGAGAGCATGACACGAAAAGCACGGAGGGGAATACCGCTCTCAGCTTTCCTGAAAATCGCTGGAGTATAGGATAAGGCCTTTTCCATGTCAAAAGGACAATAAGGGTTCGCACCGTCAATATTTCATCGATTCTCTCTTTCGCCTGGTTTCTCCGCTCGGAGGTCCCGCCTCAACTCTTGAGTAAAATCAAGCTGCTGACATGGCTTTGCTTTCGGCAGGATTCTTGCAAATCTTCTTCTCGAATACATCTCTTCGGACTCCGATCCCTGATTCAAATGCAAGGAGGCACAACAGGAATGGCTCTGAACCCCGATGATATCAGGATTCTATTGGTGGAAGACGCTGCGGTCATGCGGAAGATGGAGATAAAGATTCTCAACCAGCTCGGTTTCCGTGATGTGCTGGAGGCCGTAGATGGAAATGACGCCATCGAGAAGCTTCATCTTCATAAAGACATCCGCCTTGTCCTCAGCGACTGGGCCATGCCGAACAAGGACGGGTATGAGCTGCTGAAATGGGTGAGAGAGCAGGAGGAATACCGTGCTCTTCCCATGATTATGGCAACAGGGCAGGGAGACATGGAATCCGTCTCCAGGGCTATCGAAGCCGGAGCGAACGGGGTGGTGGCAAAGCCTTTCACACCCGATGATCTCATGGCACAGATCGAAGAAGCCTTTGGAGTTGAGAAGGCCGAATCATCACATCCGGATGTTACACCCAGGAGAAACAGCGAGGGGAAAATCCGGATTCGGATCGGACATATCCAGATTACAGATCACCTTACACTCGGTATCGCGAATCACTTCATCCAAAAGGGAATCAAAGCTCCGGTCCATTTTGAGCTGGAGACGCTGTGCATGCCGGGTTGGAACCCCGTGCAGAAGGCCTTGGAACAGGGCGATGTGGACGGCGCCTTTATTCTCGCCCCTGCGGCGATGGATCTTTTCAACTTTGGAATTCCTATAAAGCTCGTGCTCTTTGCACATCGAAATGGAAGTATATTCGTTCGGAGCTCATCGACTCCCTACCGGCAGCCTTATCAGCAGTTTTTCAAACATAAAACCGTATTCATCCCTCACAAGATGTCCATCCACAACATGCTTGCCCATATGTATCTCACCCGCATGGGTCTGAGGCCGGGCCTTGCAGGAGCATCTGCCGTCAATGTCCTTTTCGATGTTGCGCCGCCTGTGAAAATGCCGGACTTCCTGGCAGAGAACCCGGAGGCCTGCGGCTTCATGGTTGCCGAGCCCATTGGAACGAGGGCGATCGCCGCCGGCATCGCCGAACGCCAGTTCCTGTCGAGCGAGGTATGGGAGAACCACCCCTGCTGTGTAGTCGTCTTTCGGGATCAGACGATTGCCGGATATCCTGACGCGGTTCAGGAGTTCTGCAACCTGCTGGTGGAAGCGGGCCGATTCATTGCGGAACACCCGGATCAGTCTGCCGAGATCGCGACCGCCTTTCTTGACCCCGATCAGAAGATGGGTCTAAAACCCGGGCTTCTGAAGCAGGTTCTGACTGATCCCAAAGGCATCCGCACCGACGATCTCTATCCTGTGCTGGAGGATCTGGATGTGATCCAGCAATACATGACCAAAAAGATGAACATCGGCTCGATCATCGATTTGGAATCTTTCGTCGATTCCCGATTTGCTCAAGAGGCCTGCAAAGGGGGACCCAAGAGAAAGGGGAGCGGTTCTCCCCTTGATCTCGAGGACGCCGGGGTCGAACTCCCGGCAAGGAGAGAGATAGAGAAATGGAAAGCGGGCGGCGCAGGGAACGGGATGTTCGATTCTGCAGAGCCCCAGAAGAATCTGGAGGGGAAGTATCTTACATTCGGTATCGCATCGGAGAGATACGGCATCAGCATTCTGGATGTGAGGGAGATCATCGGAATGATCCCAATCCGCCCCGTCCCTCATCTGCCCGAGTTCATGAAGGGCGTCGTC
Source organism: Deltaproteobacteria bacterium HGW-Deltaproteobacteria-15 (assembly GCA_002840535.1). Lineage (GTDB taxonomy): Bacteria > Desulfobacterota > DSM-4660 > Desulfatiglandales > HGW-15 > HGW-15. The sequence goes on from PHBH01000051.1 coordinate 18,031, forward strand.
AATTTGAGGGGTAAGGTGATCCCGGTTCTTGACATGCGCATGAAGTTTGCGATGGAGCCGATCGATTATACCGACAGGACATGCATTATCGTTGTGGAAATCTCCGGGGTGAAGGGCTCCACTTTCATGGGAATCGTGGTAGATCGGGTGCTGGAGGTGTCGGACATCAAGTCAGCGGATATCCAGGAGTGCCCCAACTTCGGATCGGAGGTAAATACGGAGTACATCCTCGGGATCGCGAAAAAGGCGGATGAAGTAACCATCCTGCTGGAAATCGACAGGATCCTTGAGGCGGACGAAAAGGCCCATCTGGCCAAGGCGGCGTAGAATGCGCAAAGCGCAAAAACGCATAGCGCATGGCGAAGAACACAGCGCATAGCGCATAGAGCATAGCGAAGAATCTTCTACATCTCACCACGGACAAAAAAACCGTTCACCCCGAGGTATCGAAGGGTGAACGGCTTTTTAATGGCATCGTATTCTTCCTGATAATTACAACTGCCACCTCTTTTTATGCACTATGCACTATGCGCTATGCGCTTTTGCGCGCTATGCTCTATTCTCTGCAGACGGCTGTAACAGATCAGCCCGCACTGGAGGCAGCGGCCCGCCTCTTTGACAGCCTGCTCTTCCGAGAATCCCAGGGCGATTTCTGCGGAGGGATCTCCGATGCGATCCTCCGGGGATAGCTCCGGCATCTCCTGCCTCGGTACTGTGGACACGGGCTCCAGTTTATCCAGCGTAAGAACCCGCGTGGCTCTCCGGATCATCGTGGACGGCGCATTCATGTCCCGGCCGGTCAGGAAGCGGTGGACGGAGTTTGCCGCCCTCCTTCCTGCGCCGATCGCCTCCACGACAGCCTTGTAGTCGCTTCCTGCCTCTCCGGGCCGGAAAATCCCGATGTCTTCCATTGCAAAGGGTCCCGGATAGGGAGCCACCGTTTCCCACCCCTCTTTTTCCTGCTCTTCCATTCGGGGGACGTATATCAGCTCGGGAAATCTCCCGGCGCCGATCATGAGGGTATCCACATCCAGGATCTCTTCCCCTTGCCTGTCCGCCCGGCTGCTCCTGATCGATACCTGGGTCAAATCGCCGCCCCTGCCCAGCATTTTGGTCAGAGCGCTCTCAAAGAAGAACACGACGCCTTCTTTTTCAGCGCTCATGATCTCCTCATCCGAATAGCCGCTCCGCTCCTTGGACTTTCTAAGAACCAGATACACCTTCTGCGATCCGGTCTGAAGACTCAACCCGGCCGCATCCAGGGCTGCCTTCCCTCCACCGAGGATCATGACGTTCTTGCCTGGCGCCTGTTTGGCCCCCTCCCGGTGTTTCAACAGGAAATCCACCAGTAGCTGTACGCCTGGGAGGATCTTCGAATCGCCGTCCTTTTCAGACATGCGGGTATCCCATCCTCCGGTCGCGACAAAGACGGCGGAGTTTCCCTCCTTGAGAAGAGACTCGATGGTGAAATCCTTTCCGAGTTTCTGGTTCAGATTGGCCTTGACGCCGGCGTCCAGGATGCCGTTGATTTCCCATTCCAGCGCTTTTCTGGGGAGCCGGTTTTCAGGAAGACCGGTGTGGAGAAGTCCCCCGAGTCTTTCGGTCCCCTCATACACCGTACTTTCGTGGCCCAGACGATTCAAATAATACGCGGCAGTCAGACCTTCCGCACCGCCCCCGATCACTGCAACCCTCTTTCCTGTTTCCGGCCCTCTCGGGACATGAATTCGTTGACCGGAATTCATCTCGTAATCGGCCACAAAACGTTTGAGAGGATTGATTGCCACGGCGTTATCCACCAGGTTGCGGCGGCAGTCGAACTCGCAGGGATGAACACAGATCCGCCCGCAGACAAGGGGGAAGGGATTGGTCTCCTTGATGATCCGCACCGCCTCGCCGAATTTCTTTTCCCTGATCGCAAGGATGTACGCGGGGATATCGATCCCCGCCGGGCAGGCCCGTTGGCAGGGCGCCGTACACTCATCCGTGGTGTACTCGGCCTGTATGCGCCTGGTGTTGGAGGTCAGCGTGATGATTCCCTTGGGACAGACCCGCTCGCAGGTTCCGCACCCGGTGCAGCGCTCCACATTGACCACAGGCAGATGATCAGGCCCCATGCTGAGGGCGTTGAATGGACATGCCCTGACGCATGTCCCCAGACCGAGACACCCGATGGGGCAGACTTTGGATCCTCCGCCAAGCAGGGCGGCTGCACGGCAATCCATTACCCCGTCATAGATATACTTCAGATCCGCATCCTGGGTGCCGTAAGTGCAGCCAGGCCTTGCAATATCCGGTTCCCGCGCTTCGAGCTTTACGCCCATGATCGCCGCAATCTCTGCCGCGATATCGGGCCCCCCAGCCACACAGGAAGAGGGGGATGCCTTTCCCTTCACTATGGCCTCTGCATTGGCGCCGCACCCCGGCTTCCCGCACCCCCCGCAGTTCGCGCCGGGCAGTGCACCCGTTACCGCTTCCACCTTTGGGTCCACATAGACATAGAATATCTTGGAAGCCAGCGCCAGACCGGCGCCGCACAGAATCCCCAACCCCCCCATGATCAGCAAACCGGAAATCATGTTTTCCTCCGGAAAGAAGTTTCTCTGGTTTTTCGGTTTTCCAGTGAACCAAAGAGACTCAAAAAACTCAATAAATCAACAACCTCAATTCAGTATAAGCCGAACGGCCCGAACTTCAATTCACAAAATCGCAACGTAAATTCTGTCTTGTCCCACACAGAGTTTGACTGGAATGCATCTTTGGGACCCGACACTAAGCCATGCCTTTGAACCCGAAGAATGCCAGGGAGAACATGCCTGCCGTGACCAGCCCGATGGCCGTGTCCTGCAATGGTTTCGGCACCCTGGCGAGGAGAATTCGCTCGCGAATCCCGGCAAAGAGGATCAGGGCAAGTCCGAAGCCGGCCGCATAGCTGAAGGAGGCCACGAGGGCCTGGATGAAGCCATACTCCTCCTTGATATTGATGAAGCATGCGCCCAGGACGGCGCAGTTGGTGGTGATGAGGGGCAGGAAAATGCCGAGGCCCGCATAGAGCGCAGGAATGGACTTCTTCAGGAACATTTCCACAAATTGCACGAGCGTGGCGATGACCAGGATGAAGGCCATGGTTCTCAGATACTCCAGCTCGAAGGGTTTCAGGAGAATCGCCTCCGTGACCCATGTGATCGCCCCGGCAAGAACCAGGACGAAAACGACCGCCATGGCCATGCCCACCGCCGTATCCATGCTCTTGGACGTCCCCAGGAAGGGGCAGTTCCCCAGATACTGCATCAAGAGGATGTTGTTGACGAAAATCGCGCTGATCATCAAAAGGATATAGTCGCTCATCATGTCCTCATGTCCTCCGGAGCCTATTTCTTTCCAACCATATTCATAAGCGCAAGCATGAGCCCAAGACACACGAATGCGCCGGGGGCCGTGACCAGGAAAGCAAAGGGTTCGAAAGAAGATCCGAACACGGGAATATTATAGAAAGTTCCGTTCCCGAAGACCTCCCGGATTGCAGCCAGGATGGTCAATGAAATGGTGTACCCGATGCCCATTCCCAAACCGTCCAGCAAGGACCTGCCTACCCCGTTTTTCGCGGCAAAGGCCTCTGCGCGCCCCAGGAGGATGCAGTTGACCACGATGAGGGGGATGAAGATGCCCATTTGCAGAAAGAGCGGGTAGGTGTAAGCCTGCATGAGAAGCTCGACCACGATGACGAAGGTCGCAATGACGATGATGTAGCAGGTGATCCTCACATCCCTCGGTATGATATTCCGGAGCAGGGAAATGAGCACGTTCGAACAGACCAGCACGAAGGTGACCGCTATTCCCATCCCAAGGCCGCTGTCCACGCCTTTGCTCATCGCCAGGGTCGGGCACAGGCCAAGGACCAGGCGATAGGGCGGGACTTCCGCCCACAGACCTTTGGTGAATTCCTGAACGACAGTTTTTGCCATATCCTATCTCCTAGGCTTTAATCGATTTTGCCTTTTCAACGATCGTATTCTTGAGTCGCAAATACACTTCCATAGCGTTCATGACCCCACCGGCGACTCCTTTTGATGTGACGGTTGCACCGCTGATGGCGTCGATTTTTCCCCCGTCCGATTTCAACTTGACGGGCTCCTTTGCGGAGGTGCCTTTGAACTGTTTGGTGAATGTGGGATCCGACTTGGCCCTTGCGCCCAGACCCGGCGTCTCGCTGTGGGTGGTCACCGCAACCCCTGCGATCTGATCCGTTTCGATATCCACGGCCACAATGAGGCCGATGTTGCCGCCATACCCCCTGCCGAAGGCCTCCATGGCCACCACTTTGACTTTTCCGTCAAAAACGGCGGGAAAGAAGCTCAGTTCCTGCTTTCCATCCTTGATCTTGAATCGAGCGGCCAGAGGGTCGTTTGAAGCGCCCGTAAGGATCTCCTGGATGGCCGGTCCTTTCACGAACTTGATCTGCTGGGCCTCGATTTTCTCCTGAGTGGCGCCTCGAAGCGTGGCGAGCAGCCCGCCGGAAGCGCCGCTGAAAATGACCACCGCTATGAAAAGCTTCAACATCTTACGCATGTTCCAGTTTCCTCCCCAAGGCCTTCGGCCTGATTTTGTCGATGAGCGGACTGGCAAGATTCATCATGAGGACCGCGAAGATCACGCCGTCCACATAAAAGCCCACATTTCTGATCATGACCGTGAGAAAGCCTGCGCCTATTCCGTAGAACAACATGGGAACGAGGTTCACCGGGGAGGTGGAATCCTCGGTGATGAGAAAGAAGGCCCCGATCAGGGTATAGCCTGTCAGGACATGAAAAAGGGCCGGAGCGTACTTGGCCGGGTTCGCGGCATGAAAAAGAAATGCCGTGACAAAGACACCCGCCAGGAAACTCAAGGCAAGCTCCCACCGGATGGAGCCGCGCAGGATCAGGTAGAGCCCGCCCACGATGAGACCAAGGCCGAAGGTTGTCCCGATACCGCCGGCCTGCTGCCCCATCATCAACCCGGCAAGGGTGTAATTCTCTGCCGCGGAAGGACCGAAGTATTTGATCGCTGTCAGAGGGAACATGGCCGGGAAACCAAAATCATAGCTTGTCAGGGCCGCATTGAAGTCAAGCAGCCTGGACCACGAGAGCATGAGCGCGGCGATTGCCACAACCGGAGGATTCATCGGATTGCATCCTATCCCCCCATAGATCTGTTTCCCCACCAGCACGGCCAGCAGCGTGCCCAGCGCGACGAACCACCAGGGGGCCGTTGCAGGGAGCAGCATGCCGATCAGCAGTCCGATGACCGCAGCATCGCCGTCGCCGATGGTTATCGGCTTCTTCATGGCACGGTTCATGAGGAATTCCCAGAGCATTGCAGTGGATATGCTGAGCGCAACGACTCTCAGGGCCGGAACGCCGTACTGGGAGATTCCGAAGATCACCGCAGGAAGCCCTGCAATCATGATGTCATAACTCTTTGAAGTGATACTGCTCCCGATGTGCAGGTAAGGGGCATGGGAGCCTACCAGTAACTTTCCGTTAGCCATTTGCGACCTCCGCGGCCTTTTTCCGTTCGCATTCATGTTTCCCCAGCATAATGTATTGAAACAAAGGAATTCGAGCCGTGCAGACATAGCCGCACAACCCGCACTCGATGCAGTTCATGAGATCATAGAGATCAGCCGCCTCCTGGTACAACCCGTTCTCCAGGAAACGGATCAACATGTTTACCTGGACCCTGGAAGGGCAAGCTCTCACACATTCGCCGCAGTTGATGCAATGGGTATCCGACCATTGCTGGATCTGATCCTTTCCCTGCACGAGGATTCCGTCCGTATCCGCCAGGACGGGCGTCTCTTCCCAGTAGATGGCTTCTCCGGACATCGGTCCTCCCGAAATCAGACGATCGCCATGCCCGGTGCGAATACCCAAGGCTTCCAGCACGTCCTTGACCGGGGTCCCGACTCTTGCCCGCACATGAAAAGGGCTGTGGTCTTTTCCAATGACGGTGAAGACCTTGTCCACCGGGAATTCCCCTGACCCGAAAAGAGCGTTCAATCCGATCACCGCTTCCAGGCTCAGGAATGCGACGCCATCCTCACCCAAGCCCTTCTTCTTGCGCACAATCTCCCTTGCCAGGATGCTGGGGTGCGCGTTCGGGAAGACGGGTTTGACGACCTTCACCTCTGCGCCGGTCTTTTCCGCGACCGAAGCGAGCTCGGCAGGAACCGCGATAACGATGCGGGCCGATCCGGCCATCCGCCTGAGGTGTTCGATGCCTCCCCTCACCTCATCCGTCCTCCGGTGCAGGAGATACTGGCTCGTCGAGATCAGGATGTCCTTGTCCAGAACGGGAATGACGACGGTATGCACGGCAGGATCTGCCTTCAGGATCCGAGATATATCGGGCTTGCCAGGAAGAGCGCTCAGATAGGGACCGAGAGTCTCGAGGTTTCCTTCCTTGCAGATCTTCGCGAATTCCTCGTCCCAGACGTCGGGGGATTCGACCTTTACGGATATGGCCGTAAACGATCGCCCATAGGTCCCCTTGTAGGGCGAAATCTCAGTGACTGTCCCGGTTACGGGGCTCACAAGAATATCCTCACCGGAGCCGAGCTTCTGACCGGTTCTCACCTTATCGCCGGCCTTGAGCGCAAGAGCTGCCGAGCCCCTGTACAACAGCACCGCCTTTTCCGGCAAAGGGATCTCCCTGATGTCCTTTGCCTCGGTCCTGGAGAGAACCGGGTAGTGCAGCTTGGGGGTGGCTCCCAGATTAAAAAATGATCTTCTCAACATAAATTGGATCCTCCAGATCAGAGAAACGCAAAATGACGTCTACATCATATGGCAGCCCGCGCACTCCACCGGCCCGATGCCTCCGTCCTCGTGGCATCCCTTGCAAAGCTGATGAAACGCGTCAGACCGCTTGGGGGTGTCTTCCCCCTCAGCCGTATGACATTCATTGCAGGACTGGGGCCTGGATTTTTCGTCATCCATTTCATGATGGCAATCCATGCAGGGGACGGCGTACCCGGATGAAATCGAATGCTGTTTGTGGTCGAGAAGTACGCTGCCCGCCGTGTTCTTCAGCATGACCCGTGGAGGCTGCTCGTGCTTCCTGTCAGGGTAGGCCGCATAGCTGACCACCCCCACCAGGAACAGGACGATGACAATCACATAAGCCAGAAGTCGTTCTTTTCTTGGTTCCATTCTCTCTTCCTTTTCTTGCAAAACTCCGGGCGCCCGCGTTTCCGCGGCCGCCCTATGCTGGGACGCAAATCCTCTTCTTCAAGATAATGCAGGCATAGCCGGAACAACACTCTTCCCGCCGCACGGCAGGACTCCTAAGGCGGGACAAATCGGTAGAATGCATAGCATACTCACCTACGTTTGACAATCCTCTATCTCCTCCCGTGAAACCCTTAAATATGGCTGCGCGCAGGTTGCTCAAAAATGCCCAGATGCAAGGCGCCCGAATCTGAGGAGTGAGGCGTACCTGCAAGTACGTCGCAGCGACGAACGATGAGGGCAACGCCGCTCGAAGATCCCGCCCGCCGCTTGGCGGGGAGATGGGCGTTTTTCAGCAACCTGCTAATCGATCGCATCCGAGGGACAGTTGCCGATGCAACTCAGGCACTTGATGCATTTCTCCTTCACGATGAACGCCGGCTGCTTCTTCTCCCATTGAATGGCTCCGGCGGGACAATTCTTGAAGCAGATGCCGCACTTCTTGCACTTCTCCTGGTCGACCTCGAACTTGACGAGCGCTGCGCATCGCTTTGCAGGACATCTTTTTTCAAGGATGTGGGCCTTGTATTCATCCATGAAATACTGCATGGTGGAGAGCACCGGATTCGGCCCTGTCTGCCCCAAACCGCAAAGGGCGCTTTCCTTGATCATGGTGCTGAGCTCCCGAAGCAGGTCGAGATCGGAAGGTTCGCCCTGCCCGTGCGTGATCCTTTCCAGAATCTCCAGCATACGGCGCGTCCCCTCGCGGCAGGGGGTACACTTGCCGCAGGACTCGTCCTGGATAAAATCCATGAAGAACCGCGCCATGTCCACCATGCACGTGCGGTCATCCATCACGATCATGCCCCCGGAGCCCATGATCGCGCCCACCTTCACAATGGATTCATAATCCACGGGCGTGTCGATGAATTCCTCCGGGACACACCCACCGGAAGGCCCGCCGAGCTGAACCGCTTTGAATTTTCTCTTCTTCGGAATCCCGCCCCCGATATCGAATATGATGCTCCTCAGGCTCGTGCCCATGGGCACTTCCACGAGCCCTATGTTGCTCACCGCTCCGGTCAGGGCAAAGACCTTCGTGCCCTTGCTGGTGGCCGTACCTATGCTCGCGTACCAGTCCCCTCCGTTTGTGATGATCTGTGCGATATTGGCATAGGTCTCCACGTTGTTGAGGACGGTCGGCTTCCTCCAGAGACCCTGCTGGGCTGGAAATGGCGGCCTGGGTCTCGGCATACCCCTTTTTCCCTCGATGGAATGCATGAGAGCCGTCTCTTCTCCGCATACAAAGGCGCCCGCGCCCTGGTAGACTTCGATGTCGAAACGAAAGCCGCTTCCCAGGATATCCTCGCCGAGAAGTCCATACTCCCGGGCCGCCTTGATTCCCAGATTCAGTCGTTTGACCGCAAGGGGATATTCCGCGCGGCAATAGATGTATCCCTGATGGGCGCCGATCGCCTTCGCGGCAATGAGCATCCCCTCGAGAACCGCATGGGGATCCGCTTCCAGAACGCTCCTGTCCATGAAAGCCCCGGGGTCTCCTTCGTCCGCATTGCAGAGCACGTACTTCACTTCCCCCGTCGATTTCCTGGCAAACTCCCATTTCATGCCGGTGGGAAAACCTGCGCCGCCTCGTCCCCTGAGACCGGATTTCTTCACCTCTTCCGTGATCTGCTCCGGGGTCATTTCCAGCAGTGCCTTGCTCGCGCCCATGTACCCGTCTCTCGCGATATACTCATCGATGCTTTCGGGATCGATCACTCCCCTGTTCCTGAGGACGATCAGTTTTTGCTTGGAGTAGAAGGGGATGTCCTCCATCGAAGGGATGGTCTCCGCCGATGCGGGCACCTTGTAAAAAAGCTTTTTGACGGGCCGGCCCTTGAGGAAGTGCTCCTCCACCAGATGGGGAATGTCCTCCGGTTTGAGCTTCTGATAGAAGATCCCCTCCGGCTGTACGATCATGAGCGGTCCCTGGGCGCAAAACCCGTTGCAGCCGGTCTCAATCACCCGGATCTCCTGATCCAGCTTTAGCCTGGCGAGTTCCTGCTGGAGAATCCGTTTCACCTCCTGACTTCCCGAAGCGTGACATCCCGTGCCGCCGCATAGAAGCAGATCCGATCGATACGCACTCATTCTTGGCCTCCCGCTCCGACTTCCCGGAGCCGTCAATTCAAATACTTTTCTCTCGCAGAGATCGCAGGGAGAACAACTCCTCTCTGTTCCCTCTGTGTCCTCTGTGAGATAAGTCTGTTATTCCGGTTTCATCCTCGCAAGGGCAAAATCCGTCTGGACCTCGCCCAGAAGAATATGTCTCTTGAAGACCTGTCTCATCTTGTTTCTGTCCATATGCTGATAGATCACAGGATCCTGCCCCTGCATCTCCACCGTGACATTCGGCTCGCTGCTGCACATGCCCATGCATCCGGATGTGACCACACGAATGTCCTGCCTGTCGGCTGCGGCAAGCTCTTCCAGAAGGGAATCCATGACCTCCCTGCCGCCCGCCGCTATCCCGCAGGTGCCCATGTGCACCGTGATCTTCACGGTAGCCCCGCCCTCCCTGAGGGCGGTCGCCTTTTTGGCGCTTTCCTTGATCCTCTTGAGATCCTCTATTGTCAACTTGGCCATTTTTTTCCTCCTGTTGGGCATCAGCCTGAGAGCGGATTGGTCATTGGTATGGCCGTAACCCAAATTCGAATATCGAAATCCGAAATCCGAAACAAATTCAAAACGCAAAGGCTCCAATGTTCAAAACAGAAACCCGGCGACCCCCCGTTTTGGTCATTCGAATTTGGATCATTGGATATTGTTTCGGATTTCGTGCTTCGGGTTTCGGATTTTAGATTCTAGTCCCTTTTTGGATTTCCGCCACTGATTCCCTGATCATTTCGGCCAGGTGCATAATCACTTTCGGGTGGCTGATCGGCACGTCATCAAGCTCCCGTTTCACTTCACGCGTATCCAGCCTGAAAATTCTTCCGTCCACCTCATGTGTGTAAAGAAAATCCACATCCGGGTTTCCCATCATCAGACCCGTCAGGGACCCACCCACATCCCCCATGGGCGCAAGGTCGATGTGGTTCCTCTCGAACGATGCGCGCACCTCTGTTCCCTGCCCCTCTTCCGACTGGACCCGGAATTCTCCGTTGCACCTCTTTGCCGCTTCCTTGAGAAGAGAGAGTCCCAATCCGACTCTTCGTGTGGTTCGGGTAGTGAAAAAGGGGTTGGTGACCTCCTTGAGCAAGTGAGCCGGGATTCCCCGGCCGTTATCCTTTATCCTGATTTCCAGTCTGCTTGCTTTCCTGTTCTCGACGACGCTCACCTCGATCAAAGACGCCCCTGCGCCGAGGCTGTTCTCGATGATGTCCATCATGTGAAGGGAAAGTTCCCTCAATTCTCAAGCATCCTCCTGCCGGAGCTCTCCTTCAAGGCCATGCGCACCTCGTTCAGACTCGGGGACTCCAGGAGAAATGTCGTCCAGACAGTGCCGATCTCCTCCAGGAAGTGGGCATCCGAGGACGTGACGATCCGGTATCCCTCTGCGCCGGGGAGCGACCCGGCCACCTCCTCCCTTTTCATGTGGCGCGATATCTCAAGGGCCTCGAATTCCAAATCCGGAGGGATGAACCCGAGCTGTGCGATCACGCTGAAGCTCTGCTTGTTCACGTGGGACGCGATGCTGAGACCTCCGAGCCGATGCACCTCGTTTACCACCTCCTGAAGCTTCAGCTGAACCGCCCCGATGAGAAGCCGGTCGTTGAACCCCTCCACCTCGTCGAACTCGTTGGCAACCACCTGGTCGCCGAAGATCTCCGCACGATTTGAGCCTCGAAGATGCCGATAAATGGTCTCCTGCATTGCAAGAGCCTGTTTCTCGGTCTCGAAAAGGGCAAGGCTGTGCACCTCCTCCACGGAATTGACCTCCATCCCCGGAAACACGCACAACCCCCTCTCCGCCCCGGCTCTCATGACGGCTCCGACGTTTTCAGCCGAATTGTGATCGCAGAGCGCAATGATATCCATCCCGCGCTCCAGGCTCTTCTCGACAATGGCCCGGGGGCTCATCTCCAGCTCTCCGCAGGGCGAAAGGCAGGAGTGCACATGAAGATCCGCCCTGTACTCTCTCAACCCTGAACCCTGCCGATACCGAATTCTCTCAGCCTGCCCGCCAGATCGAAGGCCGAGAGGGAGGTAACCAGAAGAGGAACGCCTTCCTCCTCCGCCTTCTTCTTGGTGTCTTCCTCCGGTTTCCGGCCGTTCACCAGCACGATTGCCGCAAGCTCCCGAAGCACCGCCACTGCGATGATGTTCTGGTGGGACTGGATGGTCAGCCAGACTGCCCCCTGCTGGGAATTTGCCATCACGTCGCTCAGCAGATCGCCGCAATACCCGCCCAGGATCTCCCGCTCCAGCCCCTTTTCTCCGGCTTTGAGTTCCAGATTCAGAACGCTCTGCATCTCTCTCACTTTCACTTGCATTCTCCTTTTTTCGCCATGCGCAGGTAAACGCATTCCCTCATGGAGGAGTTGCCGTCGACCACATCCTCCGCAAAGGTGCGGCAATCCGGGGACCCGCACGCACCGCACTCCTTCTGGGGAAGGGTCTGCAGCACCTTTTCGATCTGGTCCTGCCGTTCGATAGCCTCGGAGATGGAAAGCCGCTTCCGGGGCGCCGAGGGAGCGCTCTTCTTCTCGATGAAGAACCACCCTTCGTCAAAGGCCTTTTTAATGCTGGAGGTGTTGACCCGCTTCTCGATCCCATACTTCCGGGTGAGCCGCTCCACGGTCGTTTTGGCCTGGTACTTGTCCGCCACCGTCAGGGGGCCTCCAATGCACCCTTCCGAGCAGGAGCGGAACTCGATGAACTCGATATCCCGGAGAAGGCCCATCTCGATCTTTTCGAGGTACCGAATCGTCTCCTGCATGCCTGAAACAGCCAGAAAATTGCCATGACCGAATCCTGCCATCTCTCCGCCGCACAAGCCCCATGCGATCCCCACCCCGCTTGACTGATGGAGGATGATCTCCTCCTCCACTTCGGCAATGTACTTGTTCACTACGTTGAACACCTCGCTGATTCCCAGAATGCCGTCGAAGTAGGAGTTCTTGAGGAACATGGGTTCCTTCACCTCGATCATCTTGGCCGAGCATGGCGTGACGTGGTAGAGTCCGAAATCCTCCAGCCTGAACACCTTCTCGCAGTAGAGCCGCTTCCTCAGTTCCCGGGCCGCCAGCTCCCTGGGGGTGATGATGGGAAGAATGTGGTCGAGGAGCGATGGGAAGCGGTATGCGATGAGACGGTTCACCACAGGGCACACCGGAGAGATCAGGGGCCACACGTCCCTCTTCTCTTCCCTGCACTTCTGGATGTAGAGCTCCGCCGCCGCGCTGTAGAGCTCGTGCGTAAAGGCCTGATCATAAACAAACTTGAACACCTTTCTAAGAGCGAGAAGTATCCTGTTGGGCGTCGCCTCCGGCCCGAACTGTGCGTAGAGAACCGGCGATACGCTCAGGATGGTGAAGCGGCTCAGGTTCGCCAGATCCATCCCGGTCGTCACAGCCCTCATGGCATCCCTGGGGCAGACCCGCAAACACTCCCCGCAGTCGATGCAGACCCCTTCGATGCGGGCCTTTTCCTTTCGCACCCGAATGGCGCTTGTGGGGCAGGCCTTCATGCAGAGGACACACCCATTGCACTTCTCCTCCACTACCTGCACATAGTGGAAAGGCCTGTTATTTTCCTCTGCTGCCATCATTGCCGCCGCCTGTCATGAAGCTCATTTTCAGGCAAGTGCCCTCACCTTTTTTCGAATGAATATCGAGCGAGTCGGCGTTCTTCTTGATGTTGGGCAATCCCATGCCGGCGCCGAACCCCCTTTCGCGATCTTCGGGCGAGGCTGTACTGTATCCCTCCTGCAAAGCGAGCTCGATGTTCTCGATTCCCTCACCGAAATCTTCGACCTCCACCTCGATTGAGCCCGTGTCCACTTTCAACCTGAGCTCCCCGTCCCCGCCGTGCATCACCACGTTCATTTCCGATTCATAGGCGCAGATCGCGATCCTTCGAATCACCTCAGCCGGAAAGCCGATGGCCTTGAGGACCCCCTGGACCTGAATGGAGACTTCCCCCGCCCGGACAAAATCCCTTGCCTTGATGGAGAAATTCCGCGTCAGCTGAGGCATGGGCATGAAAGCCCTTTCATGGGGATTTCTTCCCGCGCTCCACCCCCCGCACCCCCTCTTTGAACAACCGTCCGCAGGCGGTAAAAAGGGTGAATGGGGTGGTCATGAGCGGCACGTCGTGCATCCGGGCCTGAGCGATCATTTCAGGATCCGGTTTTTTCCCTCTGACCAGGACGACGCCTCTGAATCCTGCAATGACTGCCGTGCGGATCACCTGAAGATTGTTGAGACCGGAGAGCAGCAGAGCCCCCGCCGTCGGCCCGGTAAGGAGATCGCTCATCAGATCGCTCCCGGCCGCGGTCTCCACTTCGGTCTCCAGCTTGTGATCGCCGTAGATGATCTCGGCCTTGAGCAGCTTTTGCACTTCAGAGAGTTTCAAAGAAATGAACCGCTCATCATTCATATCTGTTCAGCACATCCTTTACCCTGTCCGGGGTCATTCCGCCATGCGTGTCGCTATCCACGACGATCACGGGCGCAAGGCCGCACGCTCCCAGACACCTGACCGCTTCGAGGGAGAATCTTCTGTCTTCGGACGTTGCGCCCACTTCCAGTTTGAACTCCGCCTTCAACCGATTGAGGATCTCCGCTATTCCACGCACATAACATGCCGTGCCCATACAGACCTTGATGTTGTGCCTGCCCTTGGGGATCATGGAAAAGAAGGAGTAGAACGTGACGACCCCGTAAATGGTGCTTCCGGGAATATTGAGACGTTCTCCGATATACTCCTGGAGCTCAACCGGCAGATATCCTACGATCCCCTGGCATTCTTCGAGCACGGGGATGAGACAGCCGGGTTTCCCTTTGTTGCTCTCGATGATCCGGTCAACTCTGGTCAAGGTCTCCAAGGTGAGATCGCTGTTGATCGTCTGGAGTTTCTCAGCCTGCAGCATGTCTTTTTCTCCCAAAAAATATAGGTCCTATAGGTCCCATAGGACCCATATTTCATTTCAGCATTTCTCGATCCGGACGGCGCACACCTTGAACTCCGGGATTTTGGCTATCGGATCCATGGCCGAATGGGTGAGCACGTTTGCCGCGGCTGCGGCATAGTGGAACGGGATGAAAATGGTCCCATTCACGGCCCTGTCGGAGATCCGGGCCTTGGCTTCGATCGCCCCTCTTCGCGAAGCGACACGGAGCAGATCTCCGTCCAGGATCCTGGCCGATTCCGCATCCCCCTGGGAGATCTCCACGAAGCAATCCGGGGCGAGATTGTTCAGGCCCTCGCTTTTCATGGTCATTGAGCCGGTGTGGTACTGATAAAGAACCCGGCCGGTCGTGAGATAATAGGGAAATTGCGGATCGGGAGTTTCCGCGGGAGGCCCCCACTCGATTGCATGAAAGACACCGAGCCCGCATGTGAACTGATCCATGTGCAGGCACGGGGTCCCGGGGTGGTCTGTTCCGGTGCAAGGCCAGTGGATGCCCTCCTTCTGCAGCCTTTCGTAATTGATGCCGCAGTAAGACGGGGTCACCCTTCCGATTTCCTCCATGATGGAGCGTCCATCCTCATACTTCATGGGGTATCCCAGCCGTCCCGAAATCTTGGAGATGATGTCCCAATCCTCCTTGGCCTGCCCGGGGGGGTTCACGGCCTTTCGCACAAGCTGAACCTTTCGCTCCGTGTTCGTGAACGTGCCTTCCTTTTCCGCAAAGGATGCGGACGGAAGAACCACGTGTGCCATCTTTGCCGTCTCGGTCAGGAAGATGTCCTGGACAACGAGGAGGTCAAGGCGCTCCAGGCTCTTCCTGGCATGATGGAGATCCGGGTCGGAAATCATGGGATTCTCTCCTATGATATACAGGGCCTTGATCATGCCCTTGCCTGCGCCTTCCATCATTTCCGTAGCGGTCAGGCCGGGCTTCTCGGGAAGGCTTCCGATCCCCCACGCCTTGGCCATCTTTTCGCGAATCGCCGGATCGGTGACCCTTTGGTACCCTGTGTAGACATTGGGGAGACCGCCCATATCGCAGGCGCCCTGCACGTTGTTCTGCCCCCGCAGAGGGTTGACGCCTCCCCCTTCCTTGCCCACATGGCCGCACAGCATGGCCAGGTTTGCCAGCGACTTCACATTGTCGGTGCCGGTGATGTGCTGGGTGATGCCCATGGCATAGAGGATAGAGCCGGCACGCGCCCCGGCGTAGAGCCTGGCGGCTTCGATAAGCTGCTCTTTCGGAATCCCCGTGATCCCCTCGACATACTCGGGGGTATACTTTTCGACCGTTTTCTTGACTTCCTCCAGACCGACGGTGCGGGACGTCACATACGGTTCGTCATAGAGCTTCTCTTTGATGATGACATGGAGCATGCCGTTGATCCAGGCCACATCGGTCCCGAGCTTCGGCCTCAGCCATACTGCCGCAAAGCGCGCGAGATCGATTTTCCTGGGGTCTACCACGATAAGCTTGGCCCCTTTAAAGGCAGCGGCCCTCTTCACATAGGAGGAGAGAACCGGATGGTTTTCGGTGGTGTTGGACCCGGTGACCAGGATGACGTCCGCCTTCTCGATATCCTCAATGGGGTTCGTCATGGCGCCACTTCCGAAAGCTGCGGCCAGACCGGCCACGGTGGAAGAGTGTCAGAGACGGGCGCAGTGGTCTACATTGTTGGTGCCGATGGCCGCCCTCGCGAATTTCTGTGCCAGATAATTTTCCTCGTTGGTCATGCGCGCGCTGGTTAGAATTCCGATGGAATCCGGGCCCGACTCCCTCCTGATCCGCCCGAGCTTGTCCGCAACGTACTGAAGGGCTTCCTCCCAGGAGGCCTCCCGGAGTTCCCCACCCCGCCGGATCAACGGGGTCTTGAGTCTCCCTTCGTGATGGATGAAATCATATCCAAAGCGGCCCTTCACGCAGAGACTGCCTTTGTTCGGCCCTGCATCCTCGACCCCGGTCACCCCGACCACGCGGCCGTTTGCCACATGGAGGTAGAGCTGGCATCCTACGCCGCAATAGGCGCATGTGGTTCGAACCAGCCTTTTCTGCTCTTTGGTCCGGTTCCGGGAATCAAAATCCTTCTTGGCCACCAGAGCCCCAACAGGGCATGCCTGAACGCATTCCCCGCAGAAGACGCAATCGGAGTCCTTCAGTGCCCGATCCGCCTTGGCCACGATCTTCGACCCCTTACCCCTGTACCCGTAACTGATGGCGTTGTTCACCTGGATCTCGTTGCAGGCCTGGACGCACCTCCCGCAGAGAATGCATCTGGAAAGATCCCTTACAATGAAAGGATTCACATTCTCCACAAGGTGCTTCGGCTGGTTGGGGGCAAACCGGTTTCCCCTGATCTGATAACGAATGGCCAGATCCTGAAGCCGGCATTCGCCGTAAACCGGGCAGAGGTCCGCATGCTCCTTGCTCTCCATGGCCTTGAGTTGAAAGTCCGTCCAGGAGTCCATGTCCAGGTCCTGAGCCAGGCAGTTGTGATGGCCGGAGGAAAGCAGGAGTTCCAGATTGAGCCGCCTCGCCGCCACCACTTTGGGAGACTCGCTCCTGATCACCATCTTCGGCGCCGCAGGTGTGGCGCAGGAGGCGAGCAGAGTCCGCGCGCCCTCCACCTCTACCAGGCAGATGCGGCAGGCCCCGGTGGGAGTGGCGGTTTTCATATGGCAAAGGGTCGGGATGTCTATGCCGTTGCGTCGTGCAACGTCAAGGATGGTTTCACCTGGCGTAAAGGCAAATTCGTGCCCGTCTATGATCACTGTGCTTTGAGATTCCATGAAATAGACCTCGGTTAGGAAAAATACCGGCTGTGAAGCGGTAAGAAAGAACACGGGGCGGAGCGAACCTGATCCGCTCACTACAGAGACCTTGGAATATAGCAAACTCAGACACATTTTCAATATAAATCTCTCCCATTTGTCCGGAGAAAAAGGTAGAAATTCATTGACAAGGATTCTTTTTGATCTTAGAAATTATGTTTTCCATTAAGCCGTCCGATCGCTCTTTTGCGGCAGGGAGCTCGTGAAGAGAGGTCAGAGGCAACTACAGGAATGTGGCACAGGATATGGGTGAGAAAAAGGCAAAAGGAAAAATTCGGATCAACAGAGAGCGGTGCAAGGGCTGTCAGCTCTGCATGTTGGTTTGTCCCAGCCGGAGAATCCGGACGGACAAATCCCTCAACTTGAAGGGTTACGCTCCTGCATGCTTCAATGAAAACGTTCCCGAAGGAGAGAAGGGTTGCACCGGATGCGCTCAGTGTGCAACCGTCTGCCCTGAGGTGGCCATCGAGGTATACCGTGCCAAGTGAGAAAATGTTGATGCGCGGCTCCAATGTAGTGGGAGAAGCCGCTGTGCGTGCGGGATGCCGCTTTTATGCCGGGTATCCCATCACACCCCAGAACGAGCTGCCTGAATACCTGTCGGCGCGCCTTCCCGAAGTGGGGGGCACATTCATCCAGGCTGAAAGCGAAATTGCCTCCATCAATATGATCCTTGGAGCGTCGGCAGCCGGCGCCAGGGTCATGACCTCTTCTTCTTCGCCCGGACTGGCCTTGAAGCAGGAGGGGATCTCCTACATGGCGGGACAGGAAGTGCCGGGGGTGATCGTCAATATGATGCGGGGCGGGCCGGGTCTGGGCAATATTGCGCCTTCTGCTGCGGATTATTTCCAATCTACGCGCGGCGGCGGCAATGGGGACTACAGGACGCCTGTACTCGCTCCTGCCGGATGCCAGGAACTGGCTAATATCACCTTTTCCGCATTCGATCTCGCTGACCGGTACCGAACGCCGGTAGTCATCCTGGGGGACGGGCTGATGGGACAGGTGATGGAGCCGGTAGTATTCCCCGACCCCATTCTTCCTGACGCGCTTCCTAAAAAGGACTGGATCCTCGACGGCTGTGTCGGCAGACCGCCAAGGGCCATCTTTTCCATGATCCTGAACATTGATCTGATGTACCGGCACAACCTTCATCTCCAGGAAAAATACGACAGGATTGCCGCGGAGGAGACGCGGTGGGAAAATCTTCAGACGGACGATGCGGAAACGATCATCGTCGCGTACGGCACCGCTGCACGCATTGCGGAGAGCGCTATCGAGGATCTGCGATCGGAGGGCGCGAGGGCGGGCCTCTTCCGGCCGATCACTCTCTGGCCTTTCCCGACGCTTCCCCTGCGCACCCTTGCCTCCAAGGTTCGCAAAATTGCTGTTTTCGAACTCAGCATGGGACAGATGCTGGAGGATGTCCTCCTTTCCGTGGGTGAGCGGGCGGAGATTCATTTTTACGGAGTGCCGGGCGGGATCGTTCCCACTCCGGCTGACATCGCACAATTCCTGAAATCGGTTTCCGCCGGGGACGGGAAGGTCGGCAGGAGGATAGAAGCATGAGCGAGCAGGGGGCTTACAAAAAGATTTTCGGCAGGCCGGAATCCCTGAAGGACCAGGCCACGCACTATTGCCCCGGATGCGGACACTCCATCGCCCACAGGCTCGTGGCAGAGTGCCTCGACGAGCTCGGGCTCAGAGAAAGGACCATCGGGGTTCCTCCTGTGGGTTGCGCCGTTCTGGCCTACAACTATTTCAATTTCGACATGATCGAAGCCCCCCATGGACGCGCCCTTGCCGTGGCCACCGGTATCAAAAGGGTCCGTCCGGACAAATTCGTCCTGACCTACCAGGGGGACGGCGATCTGGCCGCCATCGGCACCGCGGAAACTATTCACGCGGCAAACCGAGGGGAGTTGATTTCCACGGTTTTCATCAACAATGCCATTTACGGCATGACAGGCGGACAGATGGCGCCTACTACCCTCCTTGGGCAGGATGCAACCACGACGCCCGGGGGAAGGGATAAGAAACTCCACGGCAGACCCATCGACATCTCGCGTATGCTCGCCGTATGCGAGGGGGTGGTGTACATCGAACGTTGCGCGCTCAGCTCCCTCAAACAAATCCGGCAGGCCAGAAAGGCCATTCTGAAGTCCTTTCAGTGCCAGTTGGACGGGCTGGGTTTTTCCCTGGTGGAGTTGCTTTCGCCATGCCCGACGAACTGGAAACTCTCGCCCGAGGAGGCCTGGGGCTGGGTGAATGAAGTGATGGTCAAGACCTATCCTCTTGGAGTCATCAAAGATACTACCGGGTACGGGGAGAAGAGATGATATTCAGAACTGTCTTTGCGGGTTTCGGGGGCCAGGGAGTGCTCCTGATGGGTTACATTCTCAGCCATGGCGCCATGCACAAAGGCCTTAACGTGACCTATTTCCCTGCCTATGGGGCTGAGATGAGGGGCGGTACGGCCAATTGCACGGTCACTCTCTCCGACAAAAAGATCGCCTCGCCCGTCGCATCAAGACCCGATGTGCTCGTTGCCATGAATTATCCCTCCCTTGAAAAGTTCGAATCCTCCGTCATTGAAAACGGGATTGTCCTGCTGAATTCCTCCCTCATCCAGGAAAGCGGGTCAAGGAAAGACCTGGAAGTCATCCAGGTTCCCACCCTCCAACTGGCGCAGGAAGTAGGTTCGGAGAGAGCCGCCAACATGGTCATGATCGGCGCCCTCTGTTCCAAGACAGGGGTTCTGAACATCGAAGACACCGTCAAAGGCATGGAGGCTGCGCTCAAGGGTAAGGAGAAATTCTTCAGCCTGAATCAAAAAGGAATCGAGCGCGGTTTCTCATTCATTAAAGAAGGCAAGTAAGGACCCCCAAAACGCAACTGCATTAGCCTTGAAGACACCAAGCCAAAAAGATTGCAGAATGTTTCTGCTGCCCTTGACAGATATTTCGTTGTGCCTTATGTCTTGCGGCAGAATTTTCAACCAGTTGCAGGCCCCATCCCCCCTAATCCCTTCCTCACGGAATAACCTCTAAAGTCTCCGCGTGTAATGCCGAATAAGAAGACATCAACCTTTTCGGACAGGTCTGTCGTGAAAATGGAAAAAGAGCACCTACCGATTCTTAAGCGCCCGGTCCCTTCCGGGACCTTCATCATAGAAGGTATGCGGAGAGAGACTCTGGAGGCCTATCTGGGGACTTGCCTCGGCGTGACTCTCTGTGACAAAGAGGCAGGTATCGGCGGATTGATCCATCTTCTTCTTCCCGAACCGCCCGGACCGGACAACCCCTGGGCGCCGGCCGCGTACGCGACGACCGGCATGCCTCTTTTCCTCCAGGCATTGCTGGATGCCGGCGCATCCCGGGAGAAACTGCGTGCGTGCCTGGCAGGGGGAGCCCTTGTAGGGCCTGTTTCCGAGTTGGACCTCAATCTCAATATCGGCGGACGCACGGCCGAGATCGTCGAAGAGTTCCTGATCAAAAGAAACATCCCGCTTCAAAAAATGGAGACCGGAGGTTTTTTTACATGCCGGCTGAGCCTGGATCTTCAGACGATGGAAAGCAGGATCGACCCCCTGGAGGCATCGTTCAAAATCACGGAAAAGGAGTTCTCAAAGCCCTCCAGCGACGACATAGAAAAATCCCTCGAACGTGTGAGACCGATACCGCAAATCGTTCTCAAGATCACCCAAATGGTGAGGGACGGAAGTTACAGCTTCCAGGATGTGGCCAGGGAAATTCGACAGGATCAGGTTCTCAGCGCCAAAGTGCTCCGGCTCTGCCGGTCCGCTCTTTTCGGAATGAAGAAGGAAATCGATTCCGTCGATCGTGCGCTGGTCATGATGGGCGAGAAGCGTTTTCTCCAGCTTGTGGTCTCCGCTTCCCTGGAAGACTTCTACCCGGCCGGCGGAAACGGCTACTCGCTCTGCAAAGGGGGCCTCTACAAGCACGCGTTGGGCATGGCCGTGTCCTGCGAGGCATTGGCGAACTTCACCAAAAAAGCCCCCCCCGACGTAGCCTATACGGCAGGGCTTCTCCACGATATAGGCAAGGTCGTTCTCGATCAGCATGTAGCCAGGTCCCTCGGGTTCTTCTATCGCCGCGTCCAGACCGAAGGCGCCACGATGATCGCTGCAGAAAAGGAGTTTCTGGGGACAACCCATACTGAAGTGGGCGGGCTGCTGGCGAAAAAATGGTCCCTGCCCGAGGTCCTGGCAGACGTTATCCTCCACCACCACAGTCCGGAGAAATCCCTCGTGGATCCGGATCTGGTTCACCTCGTCTATCTTGCCGATCTCATTATCTCCCGTTTCATGGTGGGAGAGGAGATTGAAAGCCTCGGCGCAACCATGCTCCCGGTCAGGCTCAGCAGGCTGGGCCTGAAGACCGAACGCTTCCCGGCTGTTGTGGAAAAGGTTCACAACCTGATCGGCGACCAGTCGCTTTCGCTATCCGCCGGTTGACGCCTCCCTCGCTTTGCTATCCGCGAAGATCCCACCCTGACAAGGACCAAGAACACTTGGACACGGATTCACGGGATTTAACGGACCAGGGGAAAAGTCCTATCTGTGTTCATCCATGTTTATCCATGTCCCATAATCCTTGTTTCTTGGAAACGAGAGTCCCATTGCCGCTCCATTACCCGCCCGACTCCCCACCTTTGGTCTTGACACGCCAACCGCTCTTACCTATATAGTTCTATATTTTCAGAGGGTACAATTTCAGAGAAGAGGACGCATCCATGTACAATGCCGGTGAACTGAAAAAGGGACTCAAGATCCAAATCGACAAGGAACCCTATGTGATTATCGACTTCCAATTCGTCAAACCCGGCAAGGGTCAGGCTCTCTACCGGTGCAAGATGCGCAACATGATTACGGGTGTCATCCTCGACAGGACCTACCGTTCGGGCGATGTTTTTGAATCTGCGGATCTGGAACAGCGCAAGATGCAGTACCTTTACAGCCAGGACAACCAGTACTACTTCATGGATTCCCAGAACTATGAACAATCCATTCTGAGCGAGGAACAGGTTGGGGATGCCAAGAATTATCTGATCGACAATCTGGAAGTGGACATTCTTCTCTTCGACGGCAGGCCGATCGGCATCACACTGCCGAATTTCGTGGACCTGCTTGTTGTCAAAGCGGATCCCTGGGCGAAAGGGGATTCGGTCGCAGGCGACATGAAACCCATCACCCTGGAGACAGGATACACCCTCAGGGTTCCCCCCTTTGTCGAGGAGGGAATCAAAATCACCGTGGACACGAGAACCGGGGAGTATGTCACCCGGGTCAAATCATAATTTCCCGTCACTCGATCAGTGGAAGCTCACGGCGAAGAAGCCGGCTCTCCGGTTGCGCGCCGGGATCATTCAATCGATCCGCCGTTTCTTCATTGAACGGGATTACCTGGAAATCGAAACCCCCTGCCTCATTCCCGCCCCTGCGCCCGAGAACCACATCGATGCCATTTCCGCCGGGAGTCTCTTCCTCCAAACATCGCCGGAATTGTGCATGAAACGGCTCCTGGCCGCGGGCTATCCCCGGCTCTTCCAGATCTGCAAATGCTTCCGTTCGGGGGAGAGAGGTTCGCTCCATCTCCCTGAGTTCACCATGCTCGAGTGGTACGGTTCGGGAATGGACTACCTCGGCCTCATGGCCGATTGCGAGGAGTTGATCCGGTTCATCGCTCGCCAACTCGACCTCGGTGACAGGCTGCGGTACAAAGGGAGTGAAATCTCTCTCCGGCCTCCGTGGGAAAGATTGTCGGTAAAGGAAGCCTTCATTCGCCATGGCTCGCTCCGCATGGAAGAGGCCTTGCAGGCAGACCGCTTCGATGAAATCATGGGAATCGAGATTGAGCCGGGGATCGGCCTGCCGAGCCCCACGTTTCTCTACGATTATCCTGCAGAGGCCGCCGCGCTTTCCAGACGCAAAAACGATCAGCCCGAGCTTGCGGAGAGATTCGAGCTCTATATTGCTCGTCTGGAGATCGCAAACGGGTTTTCTGAGCTTACCGATCCGCAGGAACAGCGGGAGAGATTTGAAAGGGAACGGGCGGAACGAAGGAGAACAGGAAAGCCGATCTATCCCTTCCCCGAAAAATTCATCGATTCCCTCCATCTCATGCCCGAGTGCGCGGGCATTGCCCTGGGAGTGGACAGGCTGGTGATGTTGTTCGCCGACGAGGCCGATATCCGGAACGTGGTCTCCTTCACCCCGGAGGAACTGTGATCCGCAGGAAACCTCAAGAGATGACCGTCCAACATCGAACATCGAACGTCCAACATCGAATGAAAAACAGGAAATCCAATACGAGACATTCAACGCGTGCGCGGCCCGGGACATCTCACACAAGAGTGAAGGGCAAATTTTTTCCGTGATTCGTCCCGGGCTCTGAAGGAGTGTGTCATGGCAGATCCGGACTCATCCGGTCTTGCGTTGTTTGTCTTTCCCGTTTGGCACATACACAAGTTCGTTGACGATTCTTCTGCTCTTCCTGTATTGAATCCGGGTGAAATTCGCCATCCTCACTACGCGGTCGGCCACGGAGTTCTCGTGGGATACATAGGTTCCAAGGTAATGAACATCTTTTCCGTTTTTCCCGCAAAAACCTGATTTGAATCTGTACGTACCGGGGTTTGCCTCGGGGTTGATGCCTGCAAGATCATACCACTTTGCGCCGCTCTCCTTCAGCCACCCGAGCGTCTTCCATTGAAGCAGGTAAGAGCCCTGGGTGCTCAACCCCGCATCGCTCGTCGCTGCAAACAGACATATTCCCAGGTCGCCGATTCTGCTGCAGACAATCCCTGCGGCCGGCTTGCCTTCAAGATAAGCGATGGAAATCCTCAATTTGAGCGAGTCCGGCAGTTCGCTCTGCATCGCGCGGTATTGGTGCACATCCGTCATTTTGACGAATCTCTTGCGTGCGTGCATCTCATCGTACATCTCGATAAACTGGGCGAACAGACCATCGTCCTGCCCCTCGACGATCTCGAGGCCCTTCTTTTTAGCGAAGTTCAAACGGTTGCGCCATTTCTGGTCCAATCCTTTCCGCAATTCATCTAAAGTCTTGTCAAGACCGACCAGCAGGGTCCTCTGGGATCCTTCGACCGAAAGCCGTTCAAATCCCTCCTGTTTCAGAATGGGCTCGAACGCTTCGGAATTATCGTTGAACAAAAACGGCATAATCCGGATGACAAGCTTCCTCTTGCAGGCATATTCGTTTCGCAGGGCGCGAATGGCTTGCTCAAAAATCCCCATGTCCTTCGTACTTCCATGCCGCCTCCAGAGCGGCCCCCAACGGAGGTACGCCACACCGACATTCGTGAAAGGAACCCTCACAATTCTCACTTGAGCAAGAGCTACCGGTTCTTCCTTCAATTTCAACAGAAGGTGGCTGACCTTCTTTTCACCGCTTCTTACAGTTTCATAAGACCATGTTTGATAGATGTTGCCGTCATCGAATCCCTCTATCAGAGAATCCCAGGAATTCCTTGTGAAACAATCGACTTCCGAGCTGAATCCTGCCTTCAATTCCATTCCCATTCCAAAACCCTCCTTCCTGCCGGATTTTGCGCTTACAGCCGCCCAAATAGAAAATACCGAACGCAGTAGCCAGTGCCTGCCTGGAGTTCAATTGGATGGAACCGGATCAAGACCCAATTATCCGATTTTCAATCCAGCTTCCCACCCCCTTTCAAATAGCGTGTGTACGATCGCAGGAGGGTAGCCCTCTCCAGTGCGGGAAAACTCAGTACTACTAGCCGATAATGCGCCGGTCCTCTGCAGGTGCAATACATGATTTACCTCCTTTTTACGTACTCCCGACCGTAATCCGTACTTCCTGATGCCTTGGCCGGCGATGAAGTTCACTTCTCTTGACATCGAAGAGAATTCACGAAAAACTAATGGGCAATACAGGATCGGCCTACCTTCGCCATTTCACCCCGGCCACTATACTGCCCGGATGGATTTGAACCGATAGAAGATTGGAGCAGCCGATGTCAGATAAACAGAAACGAGTGGACGAGTTCAATTTGGTCGCTGCCGGCGCAGCAGGACAGGGCATAGAAACCCTGTCGGTGATCCTTGGGAAGGTGTTTGTCCGGGGAGGCTGGCACGCGTTCGCCCTTCAGGACAAGGAGTCCCGCATCCGGGGAGGGCACAATTTTTTCCATATGCGGATTTCTCGAAAACCTGTCGGCTCCGCATCCGTGCCCCTGGATTTAGTGGTCGCCCTCACTGAAGAAAGCATCGAACTGCACAGGAAGGACCTGGCGGAAACGGGCGCCCTCTTGTATGACTCGGACAAGGGCCGGCTCCCGGCAGGCGAAAAGCATCACGCCGTAGGGCTTCCATTCGAGCAAATCGCCAAGGAAGCCGGCGGCAGCAGGATCTACGGCAACTCGGTTGCCGCAGGCGCTGCCCTGGCAATCATAGGCTGGGATGTTTCGGACCTCGAGAGTTTCCTGAAGTCTTTTTTCTCTGGGAAGGATGAGGCCGGAGAGCGGAATGCAAAGGCCGCACGGGCCGGATATGAAAAGGCGCTGAAACTCTGCGAGGGTTTCCAAAGGAGCGATCTGGGCCGCATTGGCCGAGCCGAAAGGATGTTCATCACCGGCCATGAAGCAGTCTGCGTAGGTGCCGTCGCCGCCGGATGCCGCTTCTTTTCCGCCTACCCTATGAGCCCTTCCACGGCCATCCTCACGTTTCTGGCTGAGCACGGCGAACCATTCGACATGGTTGTTGAACAGGCGGAAGACGAGATCGCGGCCATAAACATGGCAATCGGCGGTTCTTACGGGGGAGTTCGATCAATGACCGCAACCTCCGGAGGGGGCTTCAGCCTCATGGTGGAGGCTTTCGGTTTGGCAGCCATATCCGAAACCCCATTGGTGGTCGTCGAAGGCCAGAGGCCCGGTCCGGCAACCGGATTGCCCACCCGAACCGAGCAGGCGGATCTGCTCTTTGTCCTCAACGCCTCGCAAGGCGAATTTCCCCGGTTTATTTTCGCGCCTGCAACTCCCGGGGAGGCCTTTTCCATGACCGTCAAGGCTTTCAACCTGTCGGAAAAGTACCAGGTGCCTGCAGTGATTCTCACCGATGAGTTTCTGGCCGACTGCTATTTCACGGAAGAGCGCTTCGATCTTTCCTCCGTCCCAATCGACCGCCACTTGCTGAGCGAAGAGGAGGCCCGCAAATTGAAGGACTACAGGAGGTACGCCCTCACGGAATCAGGAATATCTCCAAGATCGCTCCCTTCGGCTTTCGGCTTCGAAGTGACTGCGGACAGCCACGAACATGACGAATGGGGACACATCACCGAGGACCCGGTCATGAGGAAAGAGATGATGGACAAGCGCTTCCGGAAGATGGCCGGCATGGAAAAGGAGATGTCGCCGCCGAAAATGCTGGGGAACCCCCAGGCGACCCTGCTCATTGTAAGCTGGGGCTCCACCCTGAGGGCAGTCTCTGAGGCAATCGAGATCCTGAATGGTGAAGGGGTGAAAGTCAGGGGCATGCATTTCAGCGAGATCTGGCCCTTCCCAAGGAAACACGCGGAGAACGGTTTCAAGGGAATCCAAAGGTGGGCTGCGGTGGAGAATAATTACACCGGCCAGTTCGCCAGGCTGATGGCAATGGAACTGGGGAAAAGGCCCGATGCACATGTATTGAAATACACGGGCAGGGCCTTTACGGCGACTGAAATTGTGGAAGGGTTGAGGAAGGAGGTGCTCGGCTCATGAGCGTATCGCCCAAAGAGTATGACAACGATTTTCCCATAGCGTGGTGTCCCGGATGTGGAAATTTTCCCATTCTGAAAGCGGTGAAGCAGTCTCTTGCAGACCTCGGCCTGAAGCCTCATGAAGTCATTGTGGTCTCCGGAATAGGACAATCGGGCAAGCTCTGCCATTACATGAGAGGCAACTTCTTCAATGGCCTTCACGGCCGCAGCCTCCCCGTGGCGACCGGCATCCGGGTTGCCGACCCGACCATTCCGGTCATCGTTATCGGCGGGGACGGGGACACCTATGGCGAGGGAGGAAACCACTTTATCCATGCCCTTCGTCGGAATCTGAACGTGACCCTGATCACCCACAACAACCAGGTCTTCGGCCTCACGCTCGGCCAGGCATCTCCTACCACGGAAAAAGGGTTTGTGACCAAGGTTCAAAGCCATGGTGTCTTTCTCACCCCCTTCAATCCACTCGCTATGGCTGCCCTTATGCAGGCGCCCTTTGTGGCGCGTGGATTCGCAGGAAGACTCCCGCATCTGACAGGGCTCATCAAGGAGGCGATGCGGGTGAAGGGATTTTCGCTTGTGGATGTGCTTCAGCCTTGCGTAACCTTCGATCGGGTTCACACCTTCAAGTGGTACGAGGAGCGCGTCTATGACATTGGCGAGGAAGGGCACGACCCGGAAGATATGATATCCGCCATTCTCAAGGCTCGGGAGTGGGGCAATCGGGTGCCGATCGGCGTCTTCTACCGCAACAAAAAAACGACAAGCTTCGAGGACCAGCTGGCTCCGCTCAAGAAAGGCCCCTTGAAAAACCTGAAACTGGATCCCTCCAAGGCGGCGGAACTGGTGGAGACGTTCCTGTAAAAAAGTAAGCAGTAAGCAGTAGGCAGTAGGCAGCAGGCAGTAAGCAGTAGCAACAGCTACCCACCGCACATGTTTTCACCTGGGCACGAGTGTGGTTCCTCCGGGAAGCTTCAGCTAAGCCCTTATCTGCCTGGGGTCACTCATCCTCAATCGCTTCAACCTCTCCGAGTCTTCCACTTTTGCAGACCTCGGATAGAATGGTATAAGGGTGTCTACATTTTCGATGAAACGGTGAACGCGAGGAGGAGAAAATGGAATACGAGGGCCTGCTGAAACTGGTGAAGAAGAGGCGGAGCATACGGCGATTCAAGCCCGATCCCCTTTCGGATGAGATCATAGACAAGGTCATCGAGGTGGCCCGCTGGGCCCCGTCAGGATTCAACATGCAACCCTGGGAATTCGTGATCGTCAGAAAACCTGAGTTCAAGGAAAAGATCGTTGAGCTGATCGGTGAGATACGGCCCCTGACCAAGGCGATGGAAACGGCAAGGGAACCCTGGATGGGGCAGGTTTGGAAGATGACCGGTCTTGTCGAAAAGGAGATGGATTATACGACAGCGCCGGTCTATATCATTCTCCTCGGCGACCCCAGGACCAATGTAGGCTTGCCCATGTTCATCAGATATGACGACGGCCTCCGCCGGATGATTTACATGGCGGGTCTTGCCAATGCATTCCTGTACATGCATCTGGCCGCCGCATCCCTCGGTCTGGCATCCCAATGGATTTCGCTCACCCACACCGGGTATGTTCAGTGCATGATCAAGAACATTCTTGGCATTCCTCCGGAGTTGGAGATCTTCGACATGATCGTCCTCGGGTACCCTGCCATCGAGCCGCCGGCAAAGCTCATGAGAGAAAAGAAGGAAATGACCCATTTCGACGACTGCGGTGTCGCTGACTTCAGAAGCCTCGAAGAGGTCATGGAATTTACCAAGAAGGCCAGGAACTGGAATATCGGCGCCCATCGGAGAAAGGGGGAAAAGCACGAAGACTGATTCGTCCAGATGTCTCAAGCGGAGGTTCGGCGGGTAGAGGAACGCCCCTCACTTTTCCGGTTTTATTCATGAGTGAGGCTATAGCCTGTCTCAACCGCAATTCTTGCTGCAAAAGTAAAGGGCGTCCTCATTATCTTACAAACCAAACAGACCTGGAAAACGGGAAATCAGCCTCCAAGCTTCCCGGCTTCCCAGCCTTCCAGCCATTTATCGCGCCAGACTTGCTGTCCGATCCGCGCGAGCGCCGCTCACGCAATCGCTCTTCGCCATCTTTGCGCTTGCGGCTTTTGCGAGGAACCCGCCCAGCATTTCGGAATGAGGGTTCTTGAACGTGTGCCTGACAAGGATGTCCGTGGGAGATGGATCACCTTTGAAGTAGGCCTTGTTCAGACCGTCCCTCACTGCCACTACGGCTCCGTCCAGCGAGATCCCCCCGTACAAACCCTTGGATCGGGAAAAACTCACGATGTCGGCGCTGAGATTTGCAGTGGCCGCTGAAGCCCCTATCCCTACAGGGCCGAAGGCGACCCCCACATCGCCCCCCAGTTTGAAACTGTTGCTCAAGAATGATGTCACTCCGCGGTCGGTCATAGCCAGCAGGATGACCTCCGAAGACTGACCCCCAATTTGGAGGCCGAAGCTCGCTCCCCCAATGGTGTAGAAAGCCGGCCCGCTCCAGGCGGCGTCAATCCTGTCACGCGTCAGAAGAACGCCGTTTCCTCCCGATGCACCAACGATAAACGCTCCCTCCAGCATCGAAGGAACGATCATCACTCCTTTTGCATCCCGGATGAGATCACGAAATGCTCCCATGTTCTCATCACACATAAAACTCTGGAAAGACAATAGCGCCTTTTCCACCAATTGTTCCGCTTCCATTCGATCATTTGCAGCAGAAGGCACTCCTTGAAAAAGAACCAGCGAAATAGAAAGAATACCTATCGCCAGGAGCGCCGCAGCAGGCTTTCTCTGTCTGTATCTGTAACTGTTCATCTTGAACCTCCTTTCTCAGAAGAGGCAGTCCGTTTCCTCACTTGTGCCTTCCCTTGTTGCAGCTTTTTGTCGAATGAGGAGTCACCTCTTCCCCCTCGCTGCACGAACTCAAGATAATCATCAAACGGCAGGAGAAAAGTTGCCCATGGCGAAGAAGATAATGGATGCGGAAATCTTTCCCATGCGCCATTTCCTTACACCGTAGGGATATGGAAGCCCAACGATTAGAGCGTTCCACCTATTGTGCGGAACAGAGGCGGACGATAATCTGCCGACACGGGCGTGAAAGTCAACGGCGAACTCCCTCTTCACCGCGGCCCTGGAGGAGGGCCTGAAAAAAAGGACGGATGTCGGGTACTCTTGACAGAAGCTGTCGAGAAATTAGTTTTCCCTGTGAATGGACAAGGAAATTCCGAGCCCCAAACAGTCCTCGAAAGGGTTAAAGTAACGCCCTGTGTGAAGGAGGGTTATCATGGACGAGGAAAAGAAGAAAGAGGAGGAAGGGAAAACAGCGGAGAAGCAGGAGGAAGAGCTGCCTTTCTGCACCACGGCTCCCAGTGCTGAGCATGCAAGAGGTTCTGAAGAAGACGAACCTTGTTATGATTACAGAGAAGGGAAGAAATAACCATCGTTCCATTGTTTGGGTCATTTGAATTCTGGTCATCATAGGGAGAATAGGGAGATGAAGATCCGGACATGGGGCTGCCGCGGTTCGATTGCGACGCCGGGGCTGACTACTCTGCGCTACGGCGGAAACTCCACCTGCGTGGAAATCAGACCCAGCACCGGGCAAACTATCATCATCGATGCCGGTTCAGGACTGCGGAATCTCGGCTCGCTCCTCATTCAGGAAAAAGAAACTGCCCCGATTCGGTTCTTCTTCACTCACTCTCACTGGGACCACCTGGTGGGCTTTCCTTTCTTCAGGCCGGCCTATCTGGAACAATTCTCCATAGGTTTGTGCAGCGGTCCACATGCCGAGGATACCATGCTGAAGTCTCTCAACCACCAGATGACGTCGCCTTTCTTCCCCGTGGATTTTAGATTTCTGAAGGCGAAATTCGAGTTCCGCTGCGAGCGGGAACATGGGGAATACGGTAATTGCCGTTGTCATGGATTGGAGATAAGCCAGATGCCGCTCAATCACCCTGACGGCGGCTATGGGTACAAATTCATGGAGAACGGCAAGACTTTCGTATTCCTCCCTGACAACGAGCTGGGATTTCGCCACGAGGGCGGTTTGAGCCACGAGCAGTACGTCGAGTTTTGCCGAGGCGCAGACCTGCTCTTTCATGATGCCCAGTACACAGACCAGGAATATATGCGCGCTCGGGGCTGGGGCCACTCTACCTTCGGCGAGGCCGTGGACCTGGCCCTCGAAGCCCGCGTCAAATGCCTCGTGCTGTTCCACCACGACCCGGACCGCACCGACGAAGATCTGGACAGGCAGGTTCAATGGTGCCGGGAACGCATCCGAATGGCCGGCAGTGCGGTGCAATGTTATGCGGCCAAAGAGGGAACCACGATCGAGTTGTAGCCTTTTGATTTGACATCAGAGACCACGCCAAGCACCGAGTTTCCTCTTCCTCAAGACTTCCACCGAGCCGATCGACAAAGTTGACCCCGTCAAGGTCATCAGGTCATTCATCTTTCCACATTCTCGACGGATTCAGGCGGTCGTTGGGTGGTCTTCTCAGTGTTCTACTTCAGCTTCCTGATTTCTTCCTCGACCTCATTTGCTCCCTCTGCATAGAATTTCTCTTCATCCGGGGCCAGTTCGCGCAGGAGGCGGAGGAACTCTCCGGCGTGAACACGTTCTTCGTCGGCGATGTCCTTGAGTACTTCGATGGCGAGCTTGTTGTCCGTTGATTCCGCAAGTTGCATGTACAACTGAATCGCTTCGTACTCCGCAGCGATCATGAACCGGATTGCTCGGACGAGTTCTTCATCCGTCAGCTTCCTGTCGTTCGCCAAACCGGAAAAAGGTGCTCCAAATTCTGGCATGTTCATTCTCCTTTAGTAGTGCTTTTTTTGATTTTCCACTCAACAGAGCTGCTTCCTTCAACGCAGGCTTTCCATTAGTTCTTCTTTCGTTCGCTCCTGGCAGTTCACGCCTGGTATTTCAGGATCCATCCAACCCACCGTCCGGCATCCTGTTTCACGACGGCTGTACAGGTGTTTTCCATATTCCCTCTTCGAACAGCCCCGCTTCACCCGTGTGTCGTTTCATCGGGTGCAAGCGGTTGTTCGGCCATACTCATTCTTTGAAACCCGGTCGGAATGTCCCCTTCTGGTTCCTGTTCCCGGGGCCTGCCCTAAGGGGAGGAAGAGAATTGCCTCAAACCGGCGCTCTGGCTTTTGACCAGCTCCACTCCGAGTGAGACCAGTTCGTGGGCCTGATTGGGGTGCAAAAGGTTCAGCGTGGCCAGGGAGACGCCATTCGGCCCGAAAAGGGTCATTAACTGACCGCAACCCGATCCTCTCTGTGACTGCTTCAACGGATAGCGAGCAGCCCAATCCCCAAGCTGTGCTGCGACCCTCGAATCCAGCAACTGATGAGCCGAAGAGGGAGAATTGGTGTACGCCATGAAGTGGCGCTCGAGCGCCGGTTCAAGGGGAGCCAGGATCACGGCCTGTTCCAGGCCGGGCGTATCCTCCGGCGAAAAACCATGGAGCGAGAGGGCCTGCCGGATAAACATGCTTCCCAGAGACGCCAGAAAACCTCGGGACGGCTGCCCTTCGGCTTTTTGCGCCACAAACAGGAAAATGCCCGGCGTCCTGAAGTCCGGCGAATGCCAGCGGACTCCGGTGGGGGCGGAGGAATTGGCGGTAGCCATCGGCTGAATTCGCCAGTGTACGCCGTTCGTCTCGTGGCTTGCGGCTGCCTGCGACAGCTCCGCGGGCAGGATCCCGGAGGGGATGCGGTTGGAATCCTGAATCCCGAGAAATTCACGCAATTGGCGTGCACGCCGTTCCTTCTTCTTCCAGCCGCTGGAACTGGATGAACGGAATGGGATTACCTGTCCGTCCTTCTGCAATACAGCCAGCCGGTATGTAAAACCTCTCTTGGGGCTAGCTCTGCGTTCTACATTGATGCCGGCGACCTCGTCAAAAGGCACCTGCTTCCATGTGTGGCGCAATGCAGAGCGGGAATCGAGTTGCAACGTTCGTGTCATCCCGTTGGCGGTGATGGTCAGGACACTGCTGAAAAGCAGGAAACCCAAACCAATAGCCGCAAGGAGGCCCCCAAAAACCGCCGGACCTCCCTGACTGACGACCAAAGCGCCGACGCCCGCGAAAAGGATGCCCAATACCCACTGCAAAATCGGGAAATCCCGGATCACCAACTGTGAGCCGTATTGTTGCATCAAGAATCTCCCTCCCGGCTCAAACTGGCTCATTACCTGTCTTCGAGTCTACGCGAACGAAATTCAGCCCTATTGAAGACGATCGACATCTCGGACTTCTCTCAGAGTCTTTTGCCAAAATAAATAGTGTGTATTCCGGCCCCTCTATGATCCTGAACTACCCTGGCTACTGAAAAGGCCTTCTTGTCAGTGAGTATGCGAATATGGTCTTTGTTCGAGGACCATGTCCTTGTCGTCGTAAAAGGCATCCTGAAATGGGATGGCAATTCTCTGAACATGAAATCGTACATGGCCGAACAAATCCCCAACCTCCTTGCCACCTTTTTGACACAGACTGTCGTTACATAATTCGAAGGTTGATATTCGATCAGGTCATCAGAGTAATAATTGGAGCGGAATGACATGAAGGCCAGAAGTGAATTGTCATGAACAGCAAGCACAAAACACTGCCGGATCAATTCCGCAAAGTACCCAACTGGAATACCGGAATTTTCATGATTCGGCCCAAACTCCGATTGACCTGGACTCCGCCTGTCAGACAACGGGGGCACGAATTCATCCTTGCATTCAAAGAGCAGTGACTTGACACTGCTTCTTATGTCCTCGTCCGTGATGGAGGGGAAAAACTTCAACTCATAAGGAGTTGTGCGACCGACATCCATAGCACCTGCCTTCTTCTACCGACCGGTTTCGTTGACAGCAAGCCTCTTAAGCCTTTCGAGGTCTTCAGTAGTGGAAATAAACCATCGTGGAGCGGGACGCTCTTTCAGAATTCAGTATCTATTCTTCAAGTGAATAATTCTCTACCTCTGCACCGATTCTCCATTCCTGCTGACAACACTGAAGTAAAAATCCGACCCCAGAGGGGCCGGCTTTGGTGCACCCCGGAGGGGTGAAGTTTGTGGTGCTGACAGACCGGAATAT
>PHBH01000089.1:0-5276 GCA_002840535.1 Deltaproteobacteria bacterium HGW-Deltaproteobacteria-15
CAGCCGTCGATCGAGTACCAACTCGCTCTGTGGGCTCTGCGAGATAAATGCAAACTCTTTTCTGCTCTCCGTAATAACATTTTTCATTTGGCATCGATGGTCCCGGAGGCATCATGAGGCTGCGAAGAATAAAGGCCCTGGCACGCAAGGAGTTCATGCAGATGACTCGGGACATCCGCAGTCTCCTTGGAGGGCTCTTCCTTCCGCTCCTGATGATCTTTCTCTTCGGTTACGCCTTGAGCCTGGACGTGGACCGGATCCCCACACTGGTACTGGACCACGATCAGAGTCCCTTATCCCGCCGGTTCGTCTCCCTGCTGGGAGATTCCCGCTATTTCACGATCGCAGGATACCTCGAGGACCAGGCGGAGATCGACAATGCGCTTGACCGGGGTGATGCCCTGCTCGCCCTTGTAGTGCCCGTGGACTTTTCCTCCAGTGTCACGCAGGGTCGGAAGACGATTGTTCAAGCAGTAATGGATGGGTCTGATTCCAACACCGCGAGCATTGCTTTGGGTTACCTGAAGGCGGTCGCCGCAGGGTTCGATTTCCAGATCCAGTCGAGACGAATCCGGAAAGCCGGACTCAAGATGGTGGACATGCCGGTTGAGGCCCGCATCAGGGTGTGGTTCAACCCCGAAATGAAGAGCAGAAATTTCATCATCCCCGGTCTTACCGCGGTGATCATGATGGCCATATGCTCTCTCATGACCGCTCTCAGCGTATCCAAGGAAAAAGAGACAGGGACACTGGAGCAGCTTCTCTCGACCCCTATTTCCAGCGGGGAACTCCTCATTGGAAAACTTCTCCCTTACCTCGCCCTCGGTCTGGTGCAGCTTGCTCTCATTGTGGGCGCGGGCGTACTCATTTTTCAGGTCCCCTTTCGGGGCAGTTATTTGAACCTGCTCGTAACCGCCCTCGTTTTTCTCATAGGCACCCTGTCGTGGGGTCTTTTCATTTCCGTCATCTCCCGCAGCCAGCTGCAGGCGAGCCAGATCGCGATGATCAGCGCGTTTCTCCCCTCCTTCCTCCTGTCGGGCTTCATCTACCCGGTCGAGAATATGCCTGTTGTCCTCCAGATCCTCACATTGATTGTGCCTGCCCGGTATTTTGTCGACATCCTCAGGGGGCTCTTCCTGCAAGGGGTCGGCCTTTCGGTGCTCTGGCCCGAGTTCCTTGCCCTCATTGTCTATGCCGTGCTGGTCCTGAATCTTGCCAGAAAACGTTTCTCCAAGAGGCTCATGACATGAAACTGCTCCTTCTCAGAGTAAAGGTGCTCTTGCGCAAGGAACTGCTCCAGGTGCTTCGGGACCCAAGGCTGAGATATCTCATGTTCTTTCCCCCCATTGCGCAACTCCTGGCATTTGGGTATGCGGCCAACCTGGATCTGAGAAATATCCCGATGGCGCTTTACGATGAGGACAATTCCCCCCTTTCCCGCGATCTGGCCTTTGCCTTTTCCGCCTCGGGGTATTTCAAATTCTCGGCAACCATCGACAACCACGATGATCTGACCGGCATCATGGACAGGGGACGGATCAAGGCGGTGCTTCACTTCGGCCCGGATTTTTCCAAAAAAGTGAAGGGAGGCGATACAGCCCTGCTGCAGATCATCGTTGCGGGGACCAACTCCAATACCGCGTCCCTTGTGCAGAGCTACTCAGTCCAGATAGTGGAAAGGTTCAACCGGTCGCGGCTGAAGGAACTCATGGACAGAAACCCGCCGATGAAAAGGATCATCCCTTCCGGATCAGGAGGCATTGTCCGCCTGGAAACGCGGGTATGGTTCAACGAGGAACTCGTCTCCCGGAATTTTTACGTGCCCGGCATCATCGCCCTCGTGATCATGGTATCGGTACTCAATCTCACGGCTATGGCGATTGTGAGGGAAAAAGAGGTCGGCACCATGGAGCAGATGATGGTGACCCCGGTCAGGCCCATTGAATTCATCCTCGGCAAGACCATCCCTTTTGTTCTGATCGGGATACTCCAGGTAGCTCTCGTTACAACAGTGGGAGTATTCTGGTTCGGCGTACCCATGAGGGGGAGCCTCCTGCTCCTCTTCATCTGTCTTCTGCTCTACCTTCTCTCCTTCCTTGCCCTGGGTCTCTTCATCTCGACCATCAGCCGAAATCAGCAGCAGGCACTGGTGACCACCTTTTTTTTCATCTTTCCGATCATCCTGCTTTCCGGCTTCATCTTCCCCATTGCCAACATGCCTGTCGTTATTCAGTACTTCACCTATCTCAACCCGCTGCGCTACTTCCTGGTCATCATCAGGGACATCTTCCTCAAAGGAACAGGACTTGAAACCCTGTGGCCCCAAGTCCTCGCCCTCCTGGGGATCGGCGTTGCCGTGATGACGCTCGCTATAAAAAGGGTGAGCAAAACGCTGGACTAGGAAGACGGTGCCAAACCGGAAGGGGTACTCGTGGGGCTCTCACAGGGTGTATATACCCTGAGCGCAGCCCGGTCATGAACTCCTGTGTTCCCATATCGAGTGGAACAGAGTATATCTAAGCAGCCGGGCCAGCGGAGGTGCTTTGAAAATCTCCCTGCAAGCAGGTTGCTCAAAATTTCAACTTGGTGCCGACTTGGTGCCGTCTTCGCGGGTACCTGCCGCCGGCTAAACCGCCTCGCCGAATCAAGGTCAGCCCGCGCCTTGTCCATCCAGTAATCAATGATGACTTGCTGTGTCATGCCACCACCGCCCCTTCCCGAGTGATCTCCCCATAGATCGGGAAGCTTTTGAACAGTCCATTCTCCCATTCCTCGGATGACGTAAACAGGGGGCTGAAAATCACATCATACTCCATGCCTATATCGAAAAGAGCGTCCACTATGGCCTTTTCATCTTTCCAGTGAAGCCCTTTGGAGCTTATCAACAGAAGATCGATGTCCGAATGAGCATCAGCATCCCCCCGGGCTTTGGACCCAAACAGGATGACACTGTCAATAGCAAATTTCTCCTTCAGGAGTCGGGCGGCAGCCTCAACTGCCTCTCTCTCCCTTTTACCTAATGGCGCCTTATCTAGAGATTTCATGGTTTCTCCTCAGGCAAGGCCATTTGCGATGGCAAAGGACTTGTTGGTCTTGCATTTCTCCTTGGCCCTTACAGATGCCGTGGGCCGCCCCCAGCCTTTATTCTTCCTCACCCTGACCCTGTCCAATCAGGCTCGACCACCTCGCGCTTGTAGTTCATGATGCGATAGATGCCAAAATCCAGGTCGGCACAGTCGAACTGGAACAACTCGCGCAAGAGTTCTTGAAATTTTTCCCGGTAGTCAACCATGGTGTTTCTCTGCCCAGAAAATAAAGGGTTACAATTCGGGCGATGACAGGAGAACCGCCCGACATGCCTCTGATGGCTGCAGCAAGAACCCGAGGTAAGCCCTATCTTCTCCGACCTCGACTCCTATATGAAATCCCCGTTCTCAGCTTCGGGTTTCGCTTGCCTCGTGGGATGATAACTATTTGAGATCAAATGTAAATTTCTGTGGCATTTTAGAAGGACGAACCGCTTTTGTCAAATGAAGATGGGGGTAGTAAACTTTTTAACTTGCTCAAGTGGAAAGCGTTGTTTCCTGCTAAGTGTTCTGAGGCGCTTCCAGCTGCCGAATATTTTCGAGATCCTCTTGAACTTCCAAATGGGCCTTCCACAAATCTACCGCACGCTGGGCATTCAGCCAAAACTCCGGCGTGTTGCCAAAAAGGCGGGACAAACGAAGGGCCATGGCCGGAGAGACGGCACGCCTGGCTCGGAGGAGTTCGTTCACTGTCTGCCGTGATACCATCAGTGCCTCGGCCAGACTCGCCGCCGTCAGCCCATAATCGGGCATAAAGTCCTCGAGAAGCATCTCCCCGGGGTGGGTGGGTTCTACGTTTCGGGATTCGGAATTCTCAATGCTCATGGTTACACCTCAATGGTAATCTGTGATCTCGACGCCATATGCGTCCCCATCCTTGAAACGGAAGCATATTCGCCACTGATCATTGATGGCGATCGAGTATTGATCTTCCCGATCTCCTCTCAATCTGTGCAGACGATTGCTCGGGGGCTTGCCAGAAAACCTTGGATATGTCTGACTCATCGAAACGCATATCCATGTCAGCTCAGGTCCGGCAAGAACAGAGCAGATCCACCCTTTACAGGTAATCGTCCACGAATTTCCGGGGGCTGATAATCTGCAACCCTTTGTACCCGGAAACTTTCAATAGGTGCTTGTCGCCCGAGATGATAACACTAGCTCCGCCTTTCAGCGCACATGACAGGAACTTATCATCGTCGGGGTCTTCGCAAACAGGAATAGGGAGGTCTTCAGGGGAGACAATCTCCGAGTTGTTCGCCAGTAGTTCCAAAATCTGTTCTATGTCAATGCTTGGGAACTGAGCTGTGAGAACATCGCAGACTCGGCGGTACTCCTCAAAGATGTCCGGCGAAATAACTACCGTTACTCTTTGGTCACGCCATGCTTCAAGGACCTTTGAGGGAGGCCCAGTAAAGAAAACTCCGGAGATAAATACATTGGTGTCAATCACCACCTTCACTTCCCGCCCCGCGCCTTGAGGAGGGCATCACGGATAGTTCTTCTTTTCAAGCCGGCTTTTCTTGCCTGCTTTCTGGCTTCGGCGATCAGAGAATCGAATTCCTGCATCGTTGGGGGCGAAATCGCCTTGAGAATAACAGTGTCCTTTTCGCCCACTACGACGAATTGAGACCCCTCTTTCAAACCCAACCGCTTCCGAATCTCCTCAGGAATAACTACCTGGCCTTTTGAGGACATCCTGGTTGTCGCCAAATCTGTCATATCTCAACTCCTACAAATCGATCTTACCAGTAAGATAGCTGATGGTTAAGGCGATGACAAGCGGATTCCACTCTGCTTGCCCCGAGATCGCAAGCAGGAGGTTGCTCCAGGCGATTTTCATACCAGGTATGTACCGCTCCACAGAAGAGGCACCCTGTCCGACGACTCAGAACGGGTAACCCCTCCCGTCCTCCCCTTAATTTAAGGGGAGGAGATTGAAGGTATATCCAATCGGCAACCAACAACTTCTTTATAACAGTCATTATCCTTGCCGTCACCCCGGCTAAAGCCGGGGTCCAGGAGTGCTTGACAGGAACTGGATCCCGGTTTTCACCGGGATGACAAGACTGAGGGGTCGCACCGTTTCGGGGTTTAAGTGAATTGGATTAAAGTTATTACGGAGAGCAGAAAAGAGTTTGCATTTATCTCGCAGAGCCCACAGAGCGAGTTGGTACTCGATCGACGGCT
>PHBH01000089.1:5351-12859 GCA_002840535.1 Deltaproteobacteria bacterium HGW-Deltaproteobacteria-15
AACTCTGTGCCCTCAAGCGAAGCGGGCGAGAGACGCTCTTTCTTTCATGAATAAAGCAAACAATTATGTGCTCCGCTCAATAAGTGGAGGTGGGGGAGTTGAAGGTCGAGCGAGGGGACCGGAACGACTTTCCTGTGGAAAATCCGCCAACTCAGGCATACAATGACGGAAGCTTCCGGCTTGAGAGAGGCTTGCTGATGAAACTCGGCATCATAGGGCTTCCAGGTGCAGGAAAATCCACTATTTTCGCGGCGCTGACCGGCGCGAGGGGTGAAGACTCCAGCC
The DNA here is from genome assembly GCA_002840535.1 of Deltaproteobacteria bacterium HGW-Deltaproteobacteria-15. GTDB lineage: Bacteria > Desulfobacterota > DSM-4660 > Desulfatiglandales > HGW-15 > HGW-15. Next base: position 5,637 of record PHBH01000089.1, read on the forward strand.
AGAAACCCGGTCGGACCGACATAAGAATCGGAACGGTCAGGGTTGTGGACGAGAGGGTCGATTCTCTTTCGCGTCTGTACAAGGCGAAGAAAACCACCTATGCACAGGTGGAATACCTCCTCCCATCGCAGCCGATCCCAAACACGGTCTCTGAAAGCCTGATCTGGAATCAGGTCCGCGTATGCGACGGCTTGATCCATGTGGTCAGGAATTTTTTGTCATCAGGGACTCCGCCTTCACCGGAAAGCGACTTCTGGAGACTTGAAGAGGAGATGATCCTCAGCGATCTTGTGGTTGCTGACAAGAAGATCGAAAGGATGGACCTGGACAGCCGAAGGGGTCTGAAGTCCAATGAGGAAGAACGTCGGCTGCTCGCTGTTTGCAAGGAATTGCTGGAAAAGGGAGAGCCGCTCCGGGTGGAACCGGAGACGGCTGCATCGCCCCTCCTTCGCGGGTTCACATTTCTCTCCGCGAAGCCGCAGCTGGTCATCGTCAACAACGATGAAGACAGCGAGTCTGAACCGGAATGGAGCAATCCCCCTGAAAGCGTGGAGCGGTTGGTAGTGAGGGGAAGGCTCGAAATGGAAATCGGTTCCATGCCGCCTGAGGAGGCAAGGGATTTTCTGGAGGAGTACCATATCCGGGATTCCGTCCTGGACAGGGTCATCAGGGTTTCCTATCATCTGATGAAACTCATTTCCTTTTTCACGGTGCTCAATGAAGAGGTGAGGGCATGGACCATTCCCCGGTCCACACCCGCACTGGAGGCGGCGGGCACGGTGCATTCGGACATGAAGAAGGGGTTCATCAGGGCCGAGGTTGTATCCTACGACGACCTCAAGGCCCTCGGATCCTTTGCAGAGGCCAGGAAGGCGGGCAAGGCACGGCTTGAAGGCAAGGAGTACATCGTTCAGGACGGAGATGTCATCCAGTTCAGGTTTAATGTCTAAACAGTTGGTTGTTAGTGGTTGGTTGCCGGTCGGCAGTCAATGAGACTCCACCCGCAGAGCGGGTGGCCTCAGGCGAAACCCCCTCGAAGGGGGTTCAACGCCTTGAATTCAAGCTATCTCTGTTGTAGCGTTCAGCGCTCGGGAAAGACCTCATATTTCATATGAACGTCATAGTTTCTTTTGGAAGTTACGACAAACAACCGGCTACCAGCCACCAGCTGCTGATTTGGGCACAGGGCATTTGAGCACAACGAAGGGAGATATCGAGGACAATGAGCATGAACAAAATCAAAGTAGGCATTATCGGTGCAGGGGGATACGGCGGCTGCGGGGCAATTGAGCTGCTCCTGGGCCATCCGCAGGCCGAGATCCGCGCTCTTATTGACAAGCAGGACGTCGGCAAACCCATAAGCGAGCTTTACCCCCACCTGAAGGGATTCTGCGATATGACGATTCTGGATCCGTCGGATCCCAATCGTCCGGATGATTTCGATGTCGTCTTTTTCGCTACCCCCGACGGGGTGGGACAGAAAGAAGCCCGTTCATGGCTTGACAAAGGAGTAAAGGTAATCGATTACAGCGGCGACTTCCGATTCAACGACGCCCTGACGTATAAAGGCTATGCCGCCCGCATCGGAAAGTCCCAGGATCATGCCTCCCCCGATCTCCTTCCCAGGTCCTCCTACGGTCTCGCAGAGCTTCATCGAAGAGACATTGCTCGCTCCGACCTGGTCGGGAACCCCGGGTGTTTTGCGGTGAGTTGCATCCTCGGGCTCGCCCCAGCCCTGAAGGCCGGGCTCATTGAACCGGAGTCCATCATCTGTGACGCCAAAACAGGAGTATCCGGCGCAGGCAAAACCCCGAGCCCGACGTTTCATTATCCTGCCCGATACGATGCCATGAATGCCTACAAGGTATCGGGGCACCAGCACGTGTACGAGATCGAGAGGGAGTGCAGCCTCGTGGCATCGAGGGAGATCCGGGTAACCTTCACTCCCCATGTGATCCCTCTATGCAGGGGAATTCTCTCCACCATCTATGGCCGGTTGCGTTCCGGTGAGAATGCGCGCTCTGCCGAGGAGGCGTACCGCTCCTTCTATAAGGAGGAAAGGTTCGTGAGGGTGTTCGGTCCTGGAAAGGTACTGACCACCACGGATGTGAGGGGAAGCAACTTCTGCAATCTCTCCGTAAACGTGGACGAGAGGACCGGAAGGCTGGTCGTGATCAGCATGATCGACAATCTCGTGAAAGGTCAGGCAGGGAGCGCTGTCCAGAACATGAACATTCTGTTCGGCATAGAGGAGACATCCGGGTTGTTGCGGCCAGGTCAATATCCATAAACGGCCGATCCATGGTATCCAAGAGTGTGTTGGCTGATTGTCAGCCCGGAACGCAGGCGCCATGAATTCAGCCACCGGAGAGATCCAGTCAGGGAATTCCGGAAAGGGGCCGAAGAAGGCAGGAACCCTTCGGAAGTTGTTCGGCCCGGTCCCATTCCTTTTCTTCATCCTGATTCTGACCCTGCATTTCACGCTGCCGGATAGACTGGGACCGGAACTGATGTTTGATTCATTTTTTGTTGTCTTTCTGCTCAATGTTCTCTTTGTTTTCATTTCCTCCTTTGCAGTCGCTTATCTTGCCGGCCGGGCTTACACGGGAAGCGGCAACATCAGCCTTCTTTTCCTTGGCACCGGCGCTCTGGCAATCGGTCTTTCAAACTGTCTCTCGTCGTGGCTGGTGCAGCCCGGCGGAGAGAATCTCGTGGTCACGGTTCATAACTGCGGGGTCTTGCTGGCAGGCATTCTGCACTTCGAAGGGGCGGTGTTCGCTTCATCGGAAATCCTGCTCGGAACCAGAAGGGAGAGAAAGACCTACCTGCTTCTCGCCTATGCCTTTGTGATCGCCATTCTGCTCCTACTGGCTCTTTTTTCGCAGAAGATTCTTCCCCTTTTTTTCGTGCCGTCCATCGGGCCTACCCCGGTGAGGCAAATGGTTCTGGGTTCGGCAATGATCCTTTTCGCCGTTACCGGTTTCCTTTTCCTCGCAAGACACCGTCGTAGCGAGTCGGACTTTTACTACTGGTATTCCCTGGCGCTCCTTCTCTTTGCAGCCGGGCTGCTCGGTATTTTTCTGCAGCGGGCGATGGGAGGGCCGATTGGGTGGGCGGGAAGATCCGCCCAGTTCCTGGCCGGCGTCTTCTTCTTTATAGCTGTTCTGCGGGCGTTCAAGACCGCGCGCACGCGAAAATCGGCCGTCAATGAAGTACTTTTCGAGATCTTCAAGAGTCCTCGCCAGCTTTACGCCACTCTCGTCAACACCACTTCGGATGCAGTGATCGTCATCGATGAACAGGAGAGAGTGCTTCTCTGGAATCCGGCTGCGGAGAAGATGTTCGGCTACAGGGTCGAGGAGGCTCTGGGGGAATCCCTGTTCAGACTCATCTCTCCCGAACACCATTCCGGGACGCTTGACCGTGCGATCCGAACACGCTCGGAGAGCGGGGTTCTGGATGAGAGCCGCAAAATTGAATTGTCCGCCAAACAGAAGAGTGGGGAAATCTTTCCGGTAGAAGTGTCCATATCCCACGCGTCGATTTCAAAACAGCCGATCTGCACGCTCATCTTGAGGGATATCACCGAGCATAAACGCGCGGATGAAGAGATCAGGGAAAGCGAAGCCAAGTACCGCAGACTTTTCGACGAGCTCGAGTTACGGGTGAAGGAACGAACCGCCGAGTTGGAGCTCAAGAACCAGGAGCTTCAGGAGTTTGCCTTTGTCGCATCCCACGACCTCACGGAGCCGCTTCGGAAAATTCAGACCTTCGGCTCCATGCTGGGGAAAGTCAGCGATCGGCTGGACGAGCATTCCAGGGACTATGTCTCGCGAATGGTGGGCGCGGCAAACCGGATGCAGGAACTCCTCGATGCTCTCCTCAGATATTCACGCATAGGAACGCGAGTCCGGGATTTCATACCCACAAAATTGGATGACATCGTGCAGGAGGTGGCCACCGACCTGGAAGTTTCGATTCTCAATGTCGGAGCCCGTTTGGAAATCGGCCCTCTTGCTACGGTAATGGGGGACCCGCATCAATTGAGGCAGCTCTTTCAGAACCTCATCGCCAACGCAGTCAAGTACCATCGCTCCGAGGTCAAGACGATCATCAAGATCCATGGGGAAGAACACGAGGGGAATTTTCACCTTCTCGTGGAAGACAACGGGATCGGGTTCGATGAGAAGTATCTGGAAAAGATTTTCCAGCCTTTTCAGCGGTTGCACGGGAGGAAGGAATATCCGGGAACGGGAATCGGCCTGGCCATCTGCAGAAAAATCGTAGGCCGCCATGGCGGGACCATTACCGCCAGAAGCGTCCCGGGAAAGGGATCGACCTTCATCGTCTCCCTGCCCATGGCCAAAAAAGAGAGATGATTTACTGAACTAGTCGTCCAAATTCGAAATCCGAATATCGAAATCCGAGACAAATTCAAATACCAAATTTTCAAATGACGGAAACAAAGCCCTCATTCGACGTGCCGCTGTTTGGAACATTGGTATTTTGATCATTAGGGATTGTTTCGAATTTCGGATTTCGTGCTTCGGATTTGGTGCATCCATTCTTCAGGCAAAGTCAACTGCCTCTCACGAAACTACTCTTCGCCTTGCGCTATGCTCTATGCCCATTTATTTGATACAGACTTTCCTGACCTGCAGCAGATCGGTTATGCCGAGCATGGTCTTTCGGATGCCGTCCTGCATCAGGGTGGTCATGCCGTCCTTGATGGCCTGCCCCCTGATCTCTTCCATCTTGGCCCTTCCCTGAATCAGGGATTTCATAGTGTCCGTGCCTACCAGGATCTCATGAAGACCGGTTCTGCCTCGATAGCCGGTATTCCCGCAGTTGGGACATCCCTTTGGTCTGTAAAGTGCTAAATCGCTGTTATAAGGCATCCCCAATGCGTCGAAATCTCCCTCGTAACCCCTTCGTAGTCCATCATACTCTTCCCTGGAAGGATGGTATTTCTCCTTGCAGTCCTTGCAGAGGGTCCTGCAAAGCCGTTGGGCCAGGATTCCCAGCAGCGCATCGGCAAAATTGAACGGATCCATTCCCATGTCCAGGAGCCGGGTAATGGTCTCCGGAGCGCTGTTGGTGTGGAGGGTACTGAAGACGAGATGTCCTGTCAGAGATGCCTCGATGCCCGTGGAAACCGTCTCATGGTCCCGCATCTCCCCAACCATGATGACATCCGGATCCGCTCTCAGGAACGCTCTCATGGCGGTCGCAAAGTCAAACCCGATCTTCGGGTGCACCTGGACCTGGCGCAACCCTTCCTGGGTGATCTCCACAGGGTCTTCGGCAGTCCATATCTTGGTTTCCGGCTTGTTGATGTAATGGAGGCCCGCATGGAGCGTGGTCGTTTTCCCGCTGCCGGTCGGCCCCACGACAAGGACGATGCCGTAGGGTTTCGAGATCATCTCTATGAAGACGTCGAAGTTCCTTTCACTCATCCCCATTTTCTCCAGCGGGATGGGCTCACCGCCCGCCAGGAGCCGGAGCACGACGTCCTCGTTTGCCCCGGCCGTTGGGATGGTAGCGACGCGAAGTTCGATGTCGAGCGGCGCATATTTTTTGAACTTGATCTTCCCGTCCTGGGGAAGCCGCCGCTCGGAGATATCCAGATCCGCCATGATTTTCAGACGCGATACGATTGCCTGTTTGAAGGTATACGGGATGGTCTGGTAGAGTTGGCAGGCGCCGTCCACCCGAAAACGAATATGAGCATTCGCCTTTCCCTGTCTCGGCTCGACGTGGATGTCGGAAGCGTTCCGGTTGTATGCATCGATGATAGTCTTGTTCACCAGTTGCACAATGGTGCCGTCCTCTTCACTTACCCGATCGAAATCCTCCGCCCCCTCGTCCTCGTTACTGGTGAGTTGCCCGAGAATATCCTCGATGCTCCCTGAATCTTCCAGGAGACTCGTCCTCTTCACGTCGAAGAAATGGTCAATCATCTTGAAGATATCCTCTTTCAAGGATACGCAGAACTCGAACTCCTTTCCGGGAATGAGCCTCCTGATGGAGTCTCTTGCAGGGAGGAAATCCGGATTTTCCATGGCGATCACGACTTTGTTCCCGGACTGGGCGACAGGGACAAAAATATTGTTTCGAAGGAAGGTGTGCTTCAGACCTTTGAGGGCGTCGCCTGGGATAACCATTTTCTCGTCAAACGCGATGAAGCGGCTTTTGTAGAAGCTCGCGAGGGATTTTCCAATTTGCTCTTTCGACACCTGGAAATCGCTCATGAGCACGGATTCCACACCCTTCTGGAGCTTTCTGGCACTCCCGATCGCCTGTTCCAGGTCTTTATCCGTGATGATGCTGTTGCTGATCAGGTAGTCGAATTTGGTCGGTTTTTTCTTCTGGGCAGCCTTCTGGTTATTGAAAAAGGCGATGCCCAGCACTTTGGCGATCTCATGAACGGAGGTCTGGTCATCGGGAGTGAACTGGACGCCGTTCTTCTTATTTATGAGCTGGAGGACCCCAAGCAGATACTTGTTGTACAGAATGGGGGCGGCAAGGACCTGACTCGTCCTGAAACCCGTTTTCTCATCCCAGCTCCTGTTGAACTTCAACTCGGGACTAATTCTTCTGAGTTCGTTTTCGTCATAGGCATTAAGGATATTCACCACTTTTCCATTGGCCGCACAATAGCCTGAAATGGACTCGTTGCTGATCGGGACACGGATCTCGTTTACTTCGTCCCCCGTCTTGAACCTGGAGACGATCTGCTTTCGCACCCCGTCAACCACGTAGATGGTGATCCTGTCTGCATCGCAAAGACTCAGGATCTCCCCCTGCAAATTGAGAAGGATGTCATTGGTATCTTTAGCGGAATGGATCTTGTTGGTGATGCTGTTCAGTCTCTTCTGGAACTTCAACTGCTCTTCTAGAGACTTCGTTTGGACAGGGCCTGACCCCTCTTCTCTGGAATTGGCAACCATAAGTCACTTCTCAAAGAAAATTAGAAGAATGTATGATAAATGTTCCGGCATGAGAGGGCAACCGATTTATTTAGTCAACTGGAGTATTGAAATAATGGTAACACTTTAGCAACCAACCCCGGCGCCCCGGCGCCAGGCTTATAGATGAAAGAAACTCTGTAGTTGTCAGGTGTCGGGTGTCAGGTGTCGGGTGCCAGGTGTCAGCACAGTAGTTCATCAGTTTTCTGACACCTGAACACTGAAACCTGAAACCTGAAATGAAGTTTCTTAGGA
>PHBH01000105.1 GCA_002840535.1 Deltaproteobacteria bacterium HGW-Deltaproteobacteria-15
TGCGTACTCGAGCGGGAAGAGGTTGTATGTCAGTCTTGGCAGTACTGCAGCAGGCTCCACAATTGCCGCGGCCTACATGATAGACTGAAATCATTCGCAGTATTGCAGGGGAGCCTTTGTGTCAAAGGGCTCTTACATGCGGACTGCATTGAACATGAGGCAGGGGACACTGTCTCCAGGAAATATTTGGCCGCTCCCCCAATTGTGGCGCAGCAGTAGCTATAAAACTCCGTGCTCGCTGAAAGTGACATGTCTCTCTCGGGAGCACAGAACGCAGGAAGTGCAAGCGAATTCAGTGTGAACGCCATCTCCGGTGCATTGGTTTCGTTGGTGGGGATCAGTTAACCTGCCTCTCGGATGAACAGGTTATTTCGGCTGTATACGTCGCATGCTGCAAATTCACTCTCCTCATGGACGGGAGAGGTATTTGCAGTGGAGGCGTGCTCTAGAGATAAGTAGCGATTAGTATGAGATCTCTGAAACCTCTGCCGGTCCGGTATAACCGATCCTGTGACTGGCTTTTCGGTTAAGAGGCCATAACAAATGAAATAACCTCGGGTCGCCGGAGTCAAGCCCTGTAATCCTCAAAGACCCCTTTCCCGCCATTGATCATTCACCTAGGAGCAGCAACAAGGCGGGGGCCATTTTGTTTCGCGACGGAATGACTAATTTATCAACCCAGCCACAGTCGGATCCGCTGCTGACGCTGTAATCCTTTTTGTAGCTCCATTTGATGGTGTGGGTGCCTTTCGGGAGAATATACGTTTTCTGCTGCCAGTCAGAAGTTCCGCTGATTTGATCTTTCAGAGTGTTATCAATATAGAATTGCAGAAAATCATAGCCTCCTTCTGAAGAAACTTTCCAGAAGAATGAGAGAGGCCCGGGACCATATACCGTTGCTTGGAAGGAGGCTGTTTGGTTGTCCGTGATGTCGCCACTTTGGGCCGCACTAGATCCATAAAATGAAGTGGCGGACTGGGCAAACCAATCGGCGTCCCCACCATGCGTAAAGGTAAGAGCAGGATTGTCCAAGGCCGAGCTTACGAGATTACTCGGGTTGCCCGGGCTGTAGGTGACTTTATCCACCCAGCCGCAGTCGGAGCCGCTGATGACACTAGAATTCTTCCTGTATTGCCACTTGAGAGTATGGGTGCCTGTCGGTACATTAAATGTTTTCTGCCGCCAGTCCTCCTCCCCGCTGATTGCACTCTGCTTGACCCCGTCGATGTAAAATTCAAGGTAATCAT
>PHBH01000106.1 GCA_002840535.1 Deltaproteobacteria bacterium HGW-Deltaproteobacteria-15
AATGTGCGAAGAATGGGGTCAGGTCTAGCTTTGTTGCATCAAGCGGAAAGCCATCGATGCTACGATGCTAGACCTGACCACCGTTTTCCCGGTCGCGGAAAAACTGCCCGGTGTTGCGCACGCTGCCCACCAAACGCCAGTCGGATCGGCCGCGCTATCGCCAAAAGACTGCGCCCCGCGATGCAACGATGATAGACCTGCGCACGGACCCTGCGCACGTTTTACCGATGCTCGTAGGCCAAACGAAGCAGTTCCTCAATTAGCACACGGTGCTTGGAAATATCCGGTGGTTCCAGCTTGATCCGGTATGCGCCCCAGCGCGCATACTCAAGCATGTCTAACCCAGACTGCTCAAGCTTTGCGTCAATGTCTTCGCTCCTCGGTAGACGCAGTGAGAGATTCATGGCCGATTTGCGTGGTAAGCAAATCGCGAAATTGAAAGCAATGCTGCTACGCGCGAAGCCGATGTACTGCTTGTTGTATTTGAGCTCAAGTGCCGAGTCAATAGCTTTGCTGATCTCAAGGAGCTCGTCGGCCATTTTGACAATTTTTAGCGTGCTCCTGCTCTCCCAATAAGATCGGTCAGCGGGTTCAACGATTTCCGCATCGTCTGCTGGGCCAAGTCGCAGCGCGTCGACAACTTTTGTGAAGTGTAGTCCCACCCCGCCATCGATTTGAATGGCTGTCATCTGCAATGCGATAAGCGGAATGAAACCGTTGAACAAGCTGATTACGTTGAGAAAGCGAGAAGTAACGTTTTCAGCTATCAGTACGCCGACATGCTCGTACTGAGGGAACCGTCTGCGCTCGATATCCCAATACTCAATGGTCCGGATGATATGTGTCTCGTCCGCTGCGCCGAGCTGTAGCTCCGTCTCGTAACGTGCTGGTCCATCCGCATCCTTAAAGAGCAAATCGAGCCTGCCGCGTGAAGGCTGAATCCGCTCTTTGTCAATGAGTATGAGATCACCAAGGCCAAGAATTGCAGGGTTGGCTGCGATAATCTCCTGTACCCATTTCTCATTGAGCTTAGGATGATTCTTGAGCGAAACAGTGTTGAGCTGAACGTGCTTCATGATCTTCTGACTCCGCGAGACGATCGTTGCAGTGCCATTGGGGTCAGGCTGGTACTTCTTGGCCCATATTTCCATGGCTGATCCGAGCCATCGCGCGCCATCAAGGATGCTCCACCCGCTGCGCGACCTGGATGAGCCCGCGTAGGGCTT
>PHBH01000052.1 GCA_002840535.1 Deltaproteobacteria bacterium HGW-Deltaproteobacteria-15
GTTTTACCGAAAAATGGAAGCTTCAATTTTTCAAAGAACAAATGACTCTAATTTCACCATACAAGGAGCGAGCTCCTGCCCGCGATTTCTCTCGAGACGAATGAATCGCAACCGGGAGGTTGCTCCTACATGCAACAAAACTGGTTGACAGTGCTCTTGTCGTCATGGATAGTTGGGGTACAGTACCCATAAATGGAGCGCCGTTACAGGCGTCTCGATAATCGGAGGAAAACGGAACATGCTCAGGCCGTTTCAATTCAAGGAAGAGGCCGGATGGTCTCATGCGGATCAACTGCTCCTTTGTCTGGACACGGGCAGCTGGCGGACGGTCCATCCAGTCGTCGATAACGACAAGTGCTCTTATTGCGGGTTCTGCTCCCTCTATTGCCCTGTCCAGTGCATGGCAAACAAGGGGGATCATTTCGAGCCTAATCTGACTTACTGCAAAGGTTGCGGCATTTGCGCAAGGGAGTGTCCCCGCAAGGCGATCGCCATGGAGAAAGAGGGGGATTCCTGAGATGGTGAAAAAAGAAGAGAGCATGGCGGCCACAAAGGTGATCACAGGGAATTCCGCCGCGGCCTATGGGGCGATGCTTTGCCGCCCTGAAGTCGTGGCCATGTACCCGATAACGCCCCAGACCGAGGTGGTGGAGGAGCTGTCCAGGTTCCATGCGGAAGGGCGCCTCGAAGCGGAGATGGTGGAAGTGGAGGGTGAGAATTCGGCCATGAACATCGTTACGGCCGCTTCCGCCGCCGGCGCTCGCGTGTTCACTGCGACCTCGTCCTACGGCCTGGTCTTCATGTATGATGCCCTTCTTCAGACCGCCGGGTACAGAGCGCCTGTGGTCATGGTGATTGCGAACAGGGAAACTCCCGGCATTACAGGAGTCTCAGCCGGGCAGCAGGATATGATCTCCACAAGGGATTCAGGATGGATTTCCCTTGTCGCATCCAACTGCCAGGAGATCCTAGACTCTGTCATCATGGCTTATCGCCTGGCGGAGGACTCTGAGGTACAGCTCCCGGTCATGGTAAACTATGACGGGTTCTATCTCTCCTTCCTGGCGGAGAAGGTGGAGATCCCTTCCCGAAAAAAAGTGGACGAATTTCTCTCGCCGCTCAAGAACCAGCCTCCCCGGCCGGTCCTCATCCCCGGAAAGCCGGCGGGCTTCGGGACCCACGGTCTTCTCGAAGGGTACATCGAGTTGCGGTACAAACACTTTGCAGCCCTGGAACGCGCCAAAGGGAAATTCGAGGTCATCGACAGGCTGTTCGGAAAACATTTCGGCAGAAGTTATGGTGGGCAGATAGATGCTTACAGGACCGATGATGCGGAGATCGTGCTTGTCGCTGCCGGGAGCGTGACCGGAACGGCACAAAGGGTTGTGGACCTCCAAAGGGAAAAGGGTGTCAAGATCGGCCTGGTGCGCTTGCGCATGTTCCGGCCTTTTCCAAGAGAGCGGCTGGCCCAGGTCCTGAAGGGGAAGAAGGCTATCGGCGTGATCGATCGAAGCATCTGCTTCGGCTGGAACTGCGGGCCGATCTTTATGGAGATCCGCGCGCTCACGCCGGAGATCGGCCCGGTCCCCATGCAGAGCTTTATCTGCGGCATGGCAAATATGGACGTGAGCACCTACCAGATCGATCGAATGGTTGAGCTTGTCCAGTCCGCTTCCGCAGGGAACGCGTATCAGGAAGTGCGTTGGATTTCGATGGAGGAATAGCAGCCGATGGCGACGAAAAAGGGAAAACTGTCCAAGGTATTCGATTATTTTTCAGACCAGGATCCTTTTGCCCCGGGGGTGTCCTGTTGCGCAGGGTGTCCTCTTGAGCTGGCCCTCCGTTTCATGGGAAAGGTCCTGGGCAGAAAAGACATGGTCATCACCGGCACTCCCGGGTGCGCGAACCCCGTGCTCACCGGCCAGAACGTGGGGGCGTGGCACACGCTGACCTCCTATGGCACGCTCATGACGAGCGCCGCTTCCAACGCGACAGGGCTTTCGAGATATTATCGGAAGATCGGGCAGGATGCCACGGTGGTGTGCTTCAATGGCGACGGGTGTGCCGCCGATATCGGATTTCAGAATCTCTCGGGGGCAGCGGAGCGAAACGAGAAGTTCATCTATATCTGCTATGACAACGAAGGATACATGAACACGGGCGTGCAGAGGAGCAGCACCACTCCAGCGGGCGCCCGCACCGCTACTACTCCGGTAGGCCCGATGAGGAGAGGGAAACCCACCCGGAGGAAGAACCTTGCTTTGCTCATGGCCATGCACTGGATTCCTTATGCGGCCACCGCAACGCTCAGCCATCTGGAGGACTTCGCTGAAAAACTCATCAAGGCGAAACAGAAAAAAGAAGAGGGGCTCTCCTTCATCCACATCTTCTGTCCTTGTCCCACAGGTTGGGGGGTTCCCTCGGACATTGCAATCGAGTTGTGCCGGACTGCGGTGAGGACCAACTATTTCCCGCTGTGGGAGGCGGAGAACGGTATTGTCCGAATAACTCACGAGGTCAGGAAACCCCGGCCGGTGTCGGAGTATCTCAATCTCGTGAAAAAGTTCAGCCACATGACCCCAGAAGAGCAGCAGGTTGTGCAGGACGGCATTGATTTCGACTATGCCTTTCTGACCCACCTGGCCAAGTTCAAGAAATAAGGATCTCGCAGAGCTCACAGAGGGAGCGAGAGAAGAAAGGAATCATGAATGTTCGAAGTCAGGTTTCATGGTAGAGGGGGGCAGGGAGCAGTCGTGGCCTCCCGGGTGCTGGCCAATGCTTTTGTGAGGGAGGGGAAGTTCGGGTCCGCTTTTCCCATGTTCGGATTTGAGCGCCGGGGTGTTCCCGTGACCGCCTACGGTCGATACGATGACAAACCTATTCTTGAAAAGACCCAGATCTACGAACCCCACTGTCTCATCGTCCTTGACCCTTCCCAGAGCAAGACGCCCGGCGTGTACGAGGGATTGCGGAAAGGCGGGGTGTTGATCCTCAACAGCCCCAAAGAGCTGACTGCAAAGCCGCATGAAAACCTGGCAGTAGCGGGTTTGGCGAATGCGGACAAAATTGCCATGGAGGAGATCGGGATGGCGGCGCCCAACATTTGCATGCTGGGTGTTCTTGCCGCGGCAACCGGGTGGATCAGGCTTGAATCCATCCTCGCCGGTCTGGAAGATTACTTCGAGGGCAAGAAACTCGAAGGGAACCGCAGATGCGCTGAACGAGGCTTCAAAGAGACAAACATCGTCCGATTTTAATTCCCCCATCTCCACTGCGCTCTGAGAAGCAGCTTGCAGTTACACCATGCGGTCATGTGCCCATTACAGCGGAGGACAGGCTGCTCGCGGTCTTTTTGGAGCTGGATGATTCGCAACCAGGAGGTTGCTCCAGGAATTTTCGAGATTGCGTAAGCCGTGGCCTCCCAGGGGAGCACTTTCATGCCTGGCTGCTTACTGCTCACTGCTTACTGCTTACTTCAATAGCTCGGGTGAGAGCATGCAGGTGATCGGACACCGGGGCGCAGCAGGGCTTGCGCCCGAGAATACACTGGCGGGATTCAGGAAGGCGCTGGAACTCGGGGTGGACGGGATTGAGTTTGATGTTCTCCTCACAGCGGACGGAGAGATCGTGGTCCACCATAACTTCGCGCTGAATCCCGACATCGCACGCATCGGTGGAAAATGGATACAGAGCTCGCCTCCTGCCGTGATAGGAAAGATGACTTTCAAAGAGATCCGGACTTACGATGTCGGACGGATCAATCCTTCTTCTTCATACTGCGCGCGTTACCCCGAGCAACAGCCGGCCGACGGCGAGCGAATACCTGCCCTACGGGAAATCCTTTCGCTTCTGAAGGAACGCGATGACCGGCAGACACGCCTCTGGATCGAGATCAAGACCTCGCCTGAAGAGCATGAGATGACGTCTCATCCCGAGTTCGTGGTGGATGCCGTGATTCGTCTGCTGGAAGAGGAACGCTTCCTTTCGAGAGCCCGGTTTCTCTCTTTTGACTGGCGCGGCCTGGTCCACGTTCATAGGACCGCTCCCGCAATGCCTGCGATCTTTCTCTCCGTCAGTTCACTCAATTTGGACAATATCCAGCATGGAAGACCGGGGCCCTCGCCCTGGATGGCAGGCATCGACATAGATGATTACAACGGCTCCGTTCCGGCAGCCGTAAGCGCGGCAGGAGGCCGCCATTGGGCGCCTCATTACATGTCACTGACCCTGAAACATGTCGAAGAGGCCCACAGCCTCGGGATCAAGGTCTATGCGTGGACCCCGGATTCCGAGGGAGACATGCTTCGCCTCATGAAGATGAAGGTGGACGCCATCATCACGAACCGTCCGGACATCCTCTCCAAGGTGCTGCAGAGAAACCCCTGAGCAACAACCTTGCCCGTTCTACAGTATCTTGTGGAAAATCACGGTATAGCCGGTGAAAGGCTGAGAGCCGCCGGATGCGGTACTTTTGCGCCGGTCGTAACCAATGATTCCGAAGATGGGTGGGCCAAAAACCGGGGGGTTGAGTTGTCAAGCAATAATTGGTTGTTCTAGTTCAGTTGCGCCCTGATGGCATTCAGCTTGATCTCTCGGGCCAGTCTCTCTGCCATTTGCCTTTCGGCCCTTATCTCGATCAAGACGGTTTGCGGTTTGGTAATGACGGCCCCCCTGGCAAGACCGGCACGGAATGTCGGGGCGGTAGTCTCCCAGCTGCCAAGGAGCACCACCAGAGTTTCCCCGTCGCTCCTCCAGTAGGAATACTGTGTACCTGCGACGTCCACGATCTCGGCGTTTTTGGGCACCCACGCACGATCGGCGTTGACAAAGAAGGTGATCTGGGCTTCGCTGTGCTGTGGAATGCCAGCCGACATCTCCTTCGCCATCTGCCCCGATCGGACCTTGGCAAGGTAAGCCTGAGCGATTTCCTCATCCAGCCTGTCCCGTTCGGCAGATACCTTCTTGATCTCGTCACCGATGCGGTCAGCCTCTGCCCGGTCCCGGCTCTTTCGAGACTGATTCCTTTCCACCTTCAGTTGGTCGTACTTCTTGTTAAGCGCAGCCATCCTTGCCTGCTGCTCGGGCGAGCCCTTGACGGCGTTAGCGGCGGCAGCGGCAGCGGCCTGATTCCGGAGTGCAGAGTTGTACTTGTACTGATACTGAAACGAATAACGATGAGGCGAGTCTTTGTGGCCGCCCGGGCAGTCCGGCATGAAGTCCCCACTCTTGGCGTCAGACAGGTCCTTCATCAACCAGTCCTGGGGCGCAGGGGGAATTGCGCTTTTCACGGCGGCATGCATGGCCGCATAGACGATTTGCTCCTGCTTGGTGGCGGGACGGGATGGACAATCCCCGTCAGCAAGACAGTCTCCCGACATAAAACATATTATCAGACTCATACCAATCAGAAATCGCACAAATGCTCCTTTTGAACGGCTGCAATTCATGATTCCAGTTTCCAGAATTTTGTAAAGCATCATACCCCGGCAAGTCAAAATGGAAACAACGTTCTCCCCATTGACAAGAAAAATCAGGGGTCATAAAACACTGCATGTAATCTACGCGTTGAGTGGTATGAACGGAGGAGATATGAGGCTCACGAGAATCGTGCTTATTGTAGTTCTCATGCTCATCGCAACCTCTGTATGGGCGGAGGATTGCTTCGAATCCTCTATCGTCAGTCCATCCCCTTTCATGGGAAGCGACGGGGAAATTTTTAAGCTGACCGACGGGTCTCAATGGAAGGTACGGTTCGAGGACGAGTACTTGTACGCGTACAATCCAAAAGTCACCATTTGTCCGGGGACCGGCAAGATGACGATCAAGGGAAAAACCCTCAAGATCGAAGCCATCAAACCCCCGCCAAAGTCAGAACTCCAAAATCCTTTTCCACTGGTACCGGGCCAAGATCGTTAGGAGCTTAGTCTGCGTAAACGGGGGCACATCTTGAATCGGGAATGAGTCCGAGGCTGCTGCTCGAAAAAAACACTGATGTCAATGTTAACTCATTTTGCTTTTCGGAAAATTTTGTGAAGTTCTCTCTTAAAAGGGGGGCGGATCACCCCTGCTTCCGTGATGATGGCAGTAATATACCTGCTCGGGGTAACGTCGAATACGGGATTGCGTGCAATCACTCCTGAAGGTCCGAACATATTGCTCCGGATGCGGCAGATTTCCTCGCCGCTTCGTTCCTCGATAGGAATCTGATCCCCTGATGGGATGGACATGTCAATGGTAGAGAGGGGGGCTGCCACATAAAAAGGGATCCCGTTTTCCCTGGCCAGCACCGCCACCTGATAGGTCCCGATCTTGTTTGCGGTGTCCCCGTTCGCTGCAATGCGGTCCGCACCGGTCACCACGAGGTCGATCTCTTTTCGCCTCATGAGGCTGCCTGCCGCATTGTCCGCAATCACCGTCACGGGGATGCTGTCTTCCATCAGCTCGAAGGCGGTGAGCCTCAGCCCCTGCAGCCAGGGCCTGGTTTCATCGGCAATGACACTGACTTTTTTCCCGGCTTCGACAGCCGCCCTGATCACCCCGAGGGCGGTCCCGTATCCGCCGGTTGCCAGAGAGCCGGCATTGCAGTGCGTCAGGATGGAGGCCTTTTTGGGAACGAGCTTCTGGCCGTTCCGGCCCATCCTGCGATTGATCTCGATGTCCTCCTCCAGAATCATCTGGGACTCCTGCCTCAGTGCTTGCTTGATCTCAGCAACAGGCTTTCCGGCCATATTCCTCACCAGTGAGGACATCCTCTCCACAGCCCACCTGAGGTTCACTGCCGTGGGACGAGCTTTGATCATTGCTGCGGCCATTTCTCGAAAGCGTACACGGAAGCCATCATAGGATGCGGTCCGGACAGACAAACCGCCCAAGGCAAGCCCCATGGCGGCTGCCACGCCAATTGCCGGCGCACCCCGGATGACCATGGTCTCAATGGCCCTGATCACGTCCTTATACCCTCTGCAAATAAACCATTCCACTTTGCAGGGTAACTTCCTCTGGTCGATCATCCGGACGTGATTGTCCTGCCATTCAATGGTGGGAATCAACGCTCAACCTCCAAAAAAATGATGGGTTTCGCGACGCTCAACCCATCCTACGGTCTATCCACAGATTCCACAGATTTCACAGATGACCTTTTCATCATAGAAAAAAGGAGTTCTCTGCGTTCTGCGCGTCCCTGCGGGAAATTTTTTTTGTCTTACCTCTGATATCCGGACCTCTGACCTCTATCCTATCTTCTCCCTCCAGCCGTATGGGTCTTCCTTTTCTGCGTACTGGATGGCCACGATCTCGTTATAGAGCCGTTGGGAAAGGTCCCCCATTTTGCCGCCCGCCACGATATGGTCTTTCCCCTTGTAGGTAATCTGTCCGACCGGACTGATGACTGCGGCGGTTCCGGTTCCGAACGCCTCCTTGAGTTGACCGCTTTCGGCCGCCCTGATGAGTTCGTCGATGTCGAGCGATTTTTCCGTAACCTTCATGCCCCAGTCTTTCACGATGCGGAGGACGGAATCTCGCGTAACCCCGGGCAGAATGCTTCCGGTTAAGGGAGCGGTGATCACCTCGCCGTTGATCACGAAGAACATGTTCATGGTGCCCACTTCTTCGACATATCTCCGCTTCGCCGCATCCAGCCACAGAACCTGGGTAAATCCCTTTTTCTTGGCCTCCTCCGCAGCGAGGAGACTCGCGGCATAGTTAGCCGCCGCTTTGGCATTCCCTATGCCACCAACCGCCGCGCGGATGTATTTGTCTTCCACATAGATCTTTACCGGGTTCAGGCCTTCTTTGTAGTAAGCGCCGACCGGACCGATGATGATAAAAAACAGATAGGTCTTCGCAGGGCGGACCCCAAGATGGGGCTCGGTCGCAAGCATGGTAGGCCGGATGTAGAGAGAGGTTCCGGGGCTGCGGGGCACCCATTCGCGGTCTAGCATGATGAGCTTCTTCATGCCATCCATGACCTGATCTATCTCCACCTCCGGCATACACAGTCTTGCAGCGGAACGATTCAGCCTTAGATAATTCTCCCTCGCCCTGAAAAGATAGATGCCGCCGTCCTTTCCCCGGTAGGCCTTCAGCCCCTCGAAGATCTCCTGGCCGTAGTGAATGGCCATGGCCGCAGGATCGATCGCAAGGGAATGGTACGGCTCTACCCTCGGGCCGAACCACCCCTTTCCCTTCTCATAGTTCATCAGGAACATATGATCCGTAACGATGTCTCCGAAGCCCAGATTCGCTTCATCTGTCGGCTTCTTTTTCAACTGGTCCGGCCTGGCGGGGGTCACTTTGATTTCCATGTTCATCTCCTCAAAAACGCATTCTCCAAATAAAACGGACTTATTAGCATAGATGTCCGTCAAAAACAATATCCCATTTCCAGCAACCGGGCCGGATCATCCCGTCATTCGGAGTTACCCGCCTGGCCATCTTTGTGCCTTCGTGTCTTTGTGGCTAGACGCGCACTTCCGGGATGACAGTGCCCCCGGACGGCAATACGGCCACGTCCGCCTGAGGCAACTCCCGCGCGGCCAGATCGATGGCGGTCTGAATATCGGGGGCATAGGTATATTTCATCATCTCCACTTGCTCCCTCGAGAGCCCTTCGGTCACGTGGATGACCCGGAACTTCTCGGCATATTCCTTGAAAAATACCACCTGCATAATGTACGAGATCCCGAAAGGCCTGAGGTGCTCCGGGATGTCCCCTGAGCTGAGCATCCGGTGAAATTCGCTTGCACTGGCTGGACTTGCCATCTCCTTGATGAGGGGCATGATCGGACCCGCCTGCTTCTGGGGGGCAACCCATATGATTATGCCCCCTGCCCTGGTGCAGAAGGAGGCCATGGTGAGGGCTTTGGTGGATTGGACCCCATACTCCATGGGATAGGCTGCGGTGATGGTCACATCCGGCATCTTCGGAAGGGAGGTCAGATAGAGGGACTCTGAAAAACGGGCAGCCTCCCTGTGCTGCGCTTCGGTCTCCCCTGCGAAAGCGCGGATGATCTCCTTCTTCTCGTTTATGACCAGATCCATCTTGAACCGCATCCTGGAGAGCCGGCCGGCGTCCAGTATCTCCTCGTAGAAAAAGTTCCCGTCCAGGACATTGACCTTGCTTTCCCTGTGGCGGATCCACGCGAAATGATGATCTGCGACTGCACGATACGAAGAGACCCCCGGCATGACGAGCTTGTACCCTCCGCCATAGCCCGCCACCGGATGGGGCATGCACTCGCCCACCCCGATGACCAGGTCTGCGAGGGCCACATGTTTGTTGAGTTCGACGAGGATTCCCCGGTGGGTGCGGCCGATGATGACATTGTCCCCTGCATGGGGATCATGCGAGAAGAGCCTTCCTTCCAGCCGCGCAAAGGATTCGTCCCCGACCTTGGTTCTCAGCTCTTCCAGGTTGTAGGCGTGATGGGTTCCAAGTGCGCATACCGCTTTGACACGCTCGTCCCGGATTCCGGCGCGGTTGAGGCGGTTGAGGATTTCCGGCAGCACGAGATGGGCCGGCGTGGGTCTCTGGAGGTCGTCGAAAAGGAGGACCACGTCCATACCGGGCCGGGCAAGCTCCTCGATTCCGGGGGAGCCGATCGGATTGTCCAGGGCCCGCTTGACCTCTGCGAGCGGATCCTGCACGCCGGCAACCGGGGGCCTGTCCTCACCGGAGATCACGCGCCACCCGTCAGGAATGGTGAACCCGACCCGCCTGCCTCCATAATTCACATACAAACCCATTGCGCCTCCTTCAAAAAAATTAGACAGGATACCAGGATCTGCGACTTTACTGCACGAAGCTCGGCAACCACAGCACGAGCTGCGGCCAGGCAATGATCATGGTCATTGCGACTATCTCGATCACAATAAAGGGGGCCGCCGCGTAACAGATCTCCTTGATGGAGAGTTCCGTCGCAACCCCTTTCATCACAAAAAGCAGCATCCCGAAGGGAGGAGTGATAAAGCCGGTTTCAAAATTGATGAGCATGATCACGCCGAACCACACCGGGTCGAAACCCAGCATCTTCACGATCGGCATGAAGATGGGCATGCAGATCATCATGATGGAGATAGTCTCCATGAACGTGCCCATCACGAAAACGACAAGCTGCATGCAGATCAGGATGACCAGGGGCGGCACGCTCAGATTCTCCACGACGGCCAAGAGGCCCCGGGTTGCACCGGTGTAGGCGAGAAGGCTGCTGAAAGTATTCGAGGCGGCTACGATCATGAGAACCATGATCGAGATCTCCAGGGTTCCGATCACGGAGGCCTTGATCATCTTCCAGGTGAGTCGCCTGTAAAAAAAGGTGACCAGGATGGTTGCAATGGTGCCCGACGACGCGGCCTCGGTCGGCGTTGCGATGCCCAGCAGCATAAGGCCCAGGACCATGAAGATGATGAATCCAAGAGGGAGTACATACTTGATGAGGCCTGTGACCCTTTCCCTGAAATTGGCGGGCGCCACTTCATATCGTGGAGCGAGCAAAGGGTTCAGCCAGCATCGCACGATGATGTAGACGGCAATCAGCGTGCCCAGAAGCAGGCCTGGGATGACCCCGCCCACCAGGATCTTGGAGACGGATATATGCCCGATGCTTGCCAGTACGACCGCCAGGGATGAAGGGGGGATCAGCATGGCCAGACCGCCCACCCCGATGATCGGCCCCACGGCCATGGAGACATGGTATCCGCGACGTCGCATCTCAGGGAGCAAAACGGTCCCCAGCATGGCGGTGTTGGCCAGGGTCGATCCGCTCAATGCAGCGAACAGAACACCCGTGCCCGCTGCAAGCAGACTCAGCCGCCCCGGAAGGCGGCCCAGCCATTTGTCTATGACGTCAATGGTGTTATTGGCGATCCCCGAATGAAACATCAGTTCGCCCATGAGGATGAACAGGGGTATGGGGGTCAGGGTGAAGGTGGCCAGAGACGAGAAGACCTGGAGGGTCATCTGTTGAAGGCCCATGGGCCCTATGAAGAAGAGGGCGCCCAGGAGATCGATCATCAAAAAGCCGAAGGCGATGGGAAAACCCGATGCAAGCACAAGGAGCAGGGCCAGGATGAAGGAGCCTAAGACCATCCACCATTCCATGTCAGATGTTCCTCCCTCTTTTCGTCTCCCGGTTCAAGTCTGAACTCTCCGGATTTTCTTTCCAAGGCTTCTGCGTTGGAGTGGAGCCATTTTCTGAGGTTTCCTTGAAGGCGGCAACCAGGTTCCGCAGAAACTGCAGGATCAGGAGCAGGAACCCGAATGGAATGACAATGATAATGAGATGTTTGGGGATATCCACGGCCTGGACATCGGTCACCCCTCTTTGAAAGAGGTTCAGCGTGATCATGGCGCTGTACCAGAGGAGCACTCCGCAGACAAAAATCCCCATGAACCCGTGGACAATGCCTGCGATTCTTCGGGTGCGAGGTTTGAGTTGCCCGGTAATAACATCCATGGCAACGTGTTTCCGTCTGCCCAGCACCCATGCCGACCCGAGAAAGGTCATCCAGAGCAGGGAATACTCGTTGAACTGGACCGTCCAGACCGGGCTCTGGATTCCAAAGGCACGTGTCGTGATACTGTAGCTGATGGAGAAGGTGATGAAAAGGAGGAGCAGTCCCGCAAGCACCGCCATCGCATTGTTTATTCTCTCCAGTGTTCTGCTCAGCAAGCCCGATCCTCCTTCCAAGTTCTGTTACTTGGTTACCATCTGCCTCAGTTTGGGGCCGTTCACAGGAGCCTTTTCAATCACGATATCCCACAGTGAGGAATAGGCCGCATCGGTCAGCTGCTTGGCTTCGGCAGGAGGGAGATCGACATACTTGATCCCCATCTTCTTGAACGCCTCGACTTCGTCTTTGACCAGCTTGACGCTCCTCTCCTTTGCAAAGCGCGCGCCCTCGTCAATTGCCTCTGTCAAAGTCTTTTTGAGAGCATCCGGGAGTTGGTCCCATTTCTTCTGGTTCACCAGGACGACATTGGCCCCGTTGTAGAACCCGGGCTGGATCACGAACTTGGTGACCTTCTCCCATCCCCAGTCCCTGATCAGGCCCGCAGGAAAGACATACCCGTCAACCATGCCGCGTTCGAGGGCAGTGAAGACTTCGGTTGGCGGAATGACCACGGGTTGGGCGCCCAGCTTCTTAAGAAGGGGAATGAGGGTTGGCGAACAGCGGATTTTCATCCCCGAAAGATCGCCGATTCCCTTGACCGGTTTGGTGGTATAGATGGTAAATTGAAGGTTGTGTCCGAGTCTGCCGAGGTATGCACAACTGACCTTCTCCCGATGGATCTTGTCCAGGAAGTCGTTCACCCCTTTGGCGCGTTCTTCCCAGCCATCAAACATGGAGACGCTCAGTGCGTTGATCTCAGGCACCGCGGAAACATAATAGCCGTCCGTAGTGAACACCATATCCACCACACCCATGCGACAGGCTTCCACCTGTTCATTGCTGGGCGTGACCTCGGGTCCGCCGACATACTGGATCTCGAGTTGGCCGGGGTATTCTTTATCGACTTTCTGTTTGACGATTTCCAGGAACTTGTTGAAATTACCCACTTCCCACACCGTCTTGGGCCAGGCGGTAACGGCTTTGAGGGTGACTTTCTGGGGGGCTGCCTGGCAAACGGCCGCAACCGAGACGACCAGAAAAAGCGCCATGCAAACCATTACAACCTTTCGGAACAAACTCTTCTTCATCGCGTTCCTCCTTTTCTGAAAGGGAAAAAGTTTTGCTGCAACAGCAGCTCCGCAGCCCCTCGTTGACTCCCGGGGGGACACAATTAACTATCAGTTAATGGTTATCTGTTAACAGTTAACTGTTAACGAATACCTGCTAACAGTTAACCGCCCTTCGCTCTTCTTTGAAGTTCTTTCCAGGCGCGATCCGTTTCCGCCTGAATGGTGCGGATTTCTTCCTGTCCCAGGTGCTTGTAACGGCCTTGGAGAGACAGATACTTCTCTACCGGAAGACCCTTGGGGATATGGTTGATGGTATACTCCGTCCCTTCCACAATTTCATAGAGGGGGAAGATGTTGGTTTCCACGGCGACGGCAGCCGACATGGGCGCCATATTCTCCGCCATCTTCCACCCGGTTGGACAGGGGGACAGGAGGTGTAGAAAGCGGGTCCCTTTAATCTCCTTCGCCCGTCTGATCTTTCTCATGAGGTCTTCAGGGAAGCCGATGCACGCCGTGGCCGCATAAGGGATGCGGTGAGCCGCCATGATCTCCATGATCTGTTTCTTCCGGCGGGTATTCCCCCTGGGAGACGTGCCGGTCCAGGCATATTGGGGCGTGGCGGAACTCACCTGGATGCCGGTGTTCATGTAAGCCTCGTTGTCCATGCAGACATAAATGAAATCTTCATTCCTGTCTGCTGCGCCCGACAAGGATTGTAGCCCGATGTCAAAGGTTCCGCCGTCCCCCGCAAATGCCAGCACAGGGATGTCACTCTTGCCCTGCAGGCTGAGCGCAGCAGAAATGCCGGCGGCAGTGGGCGCGGCGATTTCAAAGGCGGAATGAAACATGGGAACGTTGAAGCACGCGTTTGGATACGGGCCGGAGACGACCGCCACACAAGAGGGGACCACCACGACTACGGCTCGATTTCCGAGCGCCTGGAGCACCAACCGCATGCCGATGGCATGGCCGCATCCCGGGCATCCCATGTGACCGGATCGCATAACCTCCGTTGCGCGGGCCTTTTCCTGGTTGATCATACCTTCTCCTCCCTCATCCAGACCGGTTCGTCCGAGACCTGTTCGCGGCCGAGTCCATCCATGATCACTCGTTCGATTAACCCGGGATTCACGTCCGTACCCCCGATCCCGGCAAGATATCCCTGGATTCTGTGGGGAGTCGGGCTGTTCACCAGGGCCGCTTTCAATTCCGAACAGAAGATCCCTTCCCTTCCCAGGGAAAGATTCCTCTCGAGCACCGCAATCCTCGGTATGGGGTCGAGGATCTTTCGAAGGGCGGCGGTGGGGAAGGGTCGAAAGAGCCGGATCTTCAGGAGCCCGACCCGGAGCCCCTTCTTCCGGAGATTAGCGACCGCCACGCGTGCGGTGGAGGTGATCGAACCGCTGGTGACGAGCGCCAGTTCCGCATCCTCTACACCCACTCCCTCGACCAGGCCGTAGCCTCTGCCGAAGTGCTCCTTGAACTCCCTGTCCACCTCTTCCACGATCTGCAGTCCATATCGCATGGCCTCATGGCTCAATTGTCTGTATCCCTCAAACTGCGTCGGGGAGACAACCGCCATGGCATACCCCGGGTTATCGACATCGAAGCGCTTCGGGATCCCTACAGGAGGGACGAATCGATCCACTTCCCTTTGGTCGGGGACTTCTACCGGCTCCATGAAGTGGGAGATGAAATTGGCTTCGAGCACCACCATGCAGGGAAGCAGCACCTTTTCAGCGATCCGGAATGCCTGGATAGTGGAGTCGAAGGACTCCTGGTTGTCCTCGCAGTAGATCTGCATCCATCCGGTGTCCCGCTGGGAAAGGCTGTCGGTCTGGTCGGCCCAGAAGGCCCAGGGTGCAGCCAGGGTGCGGTTCACGCAGGCCATGACCACGGAGGTACGGCAGCCTGATGCAAAGTGGAGCATCTCATGCATCAGCGCGATGCCCTGGGAAGAGGTGGCCGTGAAGGTTCTCGCCCCGGTCAGGGAGGCGGAAAGGCATGCGGCCATGGCCGAGTGCTCCGACTCGGTCCGCATCATGATGCCTCCCAGTTCTCCTGCCGCTTCCCAGTCGGAGAGCTTCTCATAAATCGGAGTCTGTGGCGTGATCGGATATGCGGCAACCACCTGCGTGCGGCAGAGGCGCACGGCTTCGGCAACCGCATGGTTTCCGCTGATGAACTTTTTCATTTCCCCTCCCTCATGGTCATAACCCCCCTCATACAGACCGAAGAGCAGACGCCGCAGCCTTTGCAATATTCAGGGTGCGGTTCATAAACCGGTCTTTCCTTCCCGGGCGGCAGGAGAGAAACATCCGGACAGAAAAGGTAGCAGCGGTCGCAGCCGGTGCAGGTTCCGCAGGAAAAACAGCGACCGCATGAGCTCACAAGCTCCTCTTTGCCCACGTCTTTCACGACCTCTTTGAATCCCTGAACCGCCTTCTTGAATGTGATCCTGGAAGGCGCCACCCTGGGAGAACCTTCAAACCATTCGCGCTTGACATCATCCGGTTTGACCGGGTCCTTGATCCTGGGGTCCGGTCGATCCTCTCCAGCAAGGTATTCCGCCATCGAGAAGGAGGTCCCTTCCCCAATCCGGACCTTTTCCCATACGGTTTTCATGTCCAGCCCATTCAGGCGGACATGCATTGACAGTGCAGCCAGTTTCCCTGAAGCGATCGCATCGCACACGCGTCTCGGGATGGAAATCATGTCTCCGCCCGCAAAGTATTTTCCTTTCCCGGTATGGAGATCCGGAGCAACCGCAACGCCGTCCTTTGTGATCGCGACCGGCCCCTTCCGGTCGGGAACGTAAACCGTCTGTCCGACGCCAAGGATCAGGGTTCCAACCTTTATCTCGAATTCCGACCCTTTTATCGGGACATATCTCCTTCGTCCCGACTGATCACGGCCCCGCTCTTTGGTCTTTACGCAAACGACCTTCAGTCCCCCGCGGGACCGCTTGATCTCTACGGGCAGCGTGCACGGCATCAGTTCGACGTTCTCGCTGAGAGCATCCGCCACCTCTTCCTGGGAGGCGGGCATCTCCTGCTGCGAGCGCCTGTATAGAATGGTCGCCGGAGCTCCCAATCTACGGCTTACCCGGGCCGCATCCACGGCGGTGTTCCCGCCCCCGACCACGGCAACCGGGCCCGCCACCTCCCTGCGAATTCCCGCATTCACTTCCTTCAAGAAGTCCAGGCCGCTCATCACCCCAACATTATCCATGCCTCTGATTTTCGTCATGAGAGGGGCGTGGGCGCCCATGGCAAGGAAGACCGCATCATAGGCATCCAGGGTTTGCCACGCGGATTCTCCTTCAAGGCGGAACCCGGTTTTCACCTCGATGCCCATATCCAAAATCATCTGGATGGACTGGTCCAAGACCTTCCGCGGGAGGCGATAGGCAGGGATCCCCATTCTCAAGAGCCCCCCCAGTTTCTTTTCCGCCTCGAACAGCGTGACCCGATGTCCAAGCCTGCGCGCATGAAAAGCGCAGCTCAGACCCGCGGGACCGCTCCCTACAATCGCCACGGAGAACCCGGACTCCTTCTCCGGACCGGGAAAGCGCAACCGGCCGAGGCCATAGTCTCCCACGTATCGCTCGACCCGATGAATGGAGACGGCCCCGTCGAGTTCCCCTCGGAGGCAGCTGGACTCACAGGGGTGGTAACAAACCCGGCCGCACACGGCAGGCAGAGGATTCTCCATCGTGATCTTGGCGAAGGCCGCATCGAGATCGCCTCCCTTGGCCAGGGTCACATAGGAAGGGATGTCCGTCCCATTGGGACATGCTGCGCGACAAGGGGAGAGCTTTTCCTCATGGTGGGGCTTCCAGGTGGACCAGGAGCCGGTTTTGAACACCTCCGTGCTGGACCGGGAGATAGGGATGATCTTTTCAGGGTCTATGCATGCAAGGTTTTTCATAGATACCTCAAACTAGGAATTCTGCCACTAAGGCACAAAGACACAAAGAAATGGATTCGACATTCGATATTCTGCGGTTCACAGGACTTCCGCCTCATCATAGCCCAGACGCACCGCCCGGATGTTGAGATCCTTTTTTGCGGGAACCATCTCTTCCACCGCATCGATTACGTGCTCGATGGGGAGATCGCGGTTTAAACGGCAGTATGCGCCTAATATGGTGGTGTTGATAACATGGCCGAGCCCCAGCTTCTCCGAAATTGAACCTGCCCCGATCCGCACCAGGGTATATCCGTTGAGTCCTGAAAAAGAGTCGGGGACCTCTGCCGCATTCACCAGGATACGGCCGCCGGGAGGCATGGTGGCACGGACTTCGTCGGGGTTGAACAGACCCGCGTCGAAACAGAGAAGCTCGGCCGGATTCCGTATCTCACATTTCAAAAGGATCTTCTCACGGTCAACCCGAAGGAAGCTGACCACCGGGGCCCCACGCCTTTCTCCACCGAAGAGGGAATAGCATTGGGGATACATACCGGCCTTGAAATAGGCCAGGCCGAGCATCTGAGAGGCCATGACAACGCCCTGGCCGCCCCTTCCATTGAACTTTATCTCATTCATTTATTAAACCTCGCGCTCGGAGTTCAGAGTTCGAAATTCTGAGTTGTGCTCCCCCGGAACGTCCATTCTATAACAAACAACGCACTTTCAAGTGCGAGTCGCGAGTTGAAACCGGACTCGGAATCCGGAACTCGGAACTTGGAACTGGATTTTTATTCTCGTTCTTTCCATGGAACCTGGCTTTGTATGCTCTTTTTCGCAAACTCGAGATGGTTCCGAACAGCCCGCTCTATACCTTTCTCATCCTTGTTCCTGAGGCATTCCAGGATTCGGGTATGGCCGTCGATCGCCTCGAGGGCCGTTTCCCCCATATACAGGCTCTCCATGCGATACCTGAGCATATGCCTGCGGAGGAGCTGGCAGAGCTCTACCAGCCGGGGGCTGCCGCTTGCGCGGGCCAGGAGATCGTGGAATTCGGCATCCCTGTACACAAATGATTTGGGATTTCCATCGTGGATGATCTCATGCTTGGAAGCGGCGACATTCTCTTCCAGGGCTTTGAGCTGCTCCGGCTTCATTCGTTCCATGGCCCATCGCGCAGCGAGGATTTCGTTCACCGCGCGGATCTCACAGATCTCCTCGACCTCGCTCCACCGGATCTTTTTTACCTTATAACCGACCCTCGGGATGGACTCCAGCAGACCTTCCCTCTCCAGCGTGTGAAGGGCCTCCCGCACGGGTGTGCGCGAAGTATGGATCTGGCCGGCAAGTCTGCTCTCAATCAAGCGCTCACCTTGGGAGAACGTGCCATTCAGGATGCCTTCCCTGATGGAGTGATACACCTTCTCCCGGATGGATACAGGGGGTTTGATGGAAAGACGGATCTTCTTGCCGGGACTTGCGGAATTTCCATTTTGTTTGGAGATTCTCATTGCACCAATGCTCTTCTTAGTTTTTCTTTATACACGCATATCACTGAAAGTCCAAACAAAAGCGTCATCCGGATGGGTTACTGTACCCCAGATTACGTATTTTCCTCCGTTCTGTCAACCGAAAGCGAATGCTCAGGTGGATTTCTCACTCCGCCCGATAGAACATTTTTTTCAACGTGCTTCAGGGACATGACACTCCTCCTAAACTCTTGATGTTTCATGCATGGAACTATAGTTTAGACACTGACATCAGGAATAAAAGAGGATTCAGACCGGGAATTGTGCTTGTGGCACCGAACTCTTGCGGTTAGGACATGTCGATGACGGAACCCGATATCTCCAGACTTCGAATTGACAGGAACAAGTTTGCAACCAGAAAATCACGGAAGAAGCGGAATCTTCTCTTTCTGATTCCGGTGCTCCTGATTGCTGTAGGGCTCTATTTTTACTGGACCGGAGCATTGAAGCCTGCCTTGGAAGTACAGGCGGTTCCTGTTCAGGCGATCTTTCCTTCCCAGACCCTTACCCTCTTGAATGCGAGCGGTTACGTGGTAGCCCAGCGAAAAGCCGCGGTCTCTTCCAAGGCCACCGGAAGGCTCGTGTCCCTCCATGTGGAGGAAGGGGACAGGGTGAAGAAGGACCAGGTGATCGCTGTGCTGGACAACGAAGATGTGCGTGCGAGTCGCGCCCGGGCCGAAGCCAATGTCCATCTTTCCCGGTCGCTGGTGGAGCGTGCCAAGGCTGAACTGGTTGACGCCACTCTTGCCTACAATCGAAACAAGGAACTCGCTTCAAAGGGATTTGTCGCAAGATCCGTGTTTGATTCCAGCGAGGCCCGGTACAAGATGGCCAGGGCCGAAGTCGCGGCGCAGGAGGCGGCTCTCCGTGCAAGCCAGGCCACCCTTGCCGAAGCGGAAGTCCTGCTGGAGTATTCCTATATCCGAGCGCCCTTTGATGCCGTCGTGCTCACCAAGAACGCCGATATCGGGGACATGGTCACGCCTTTGGCAGCAGCGGCCAATGCCAAGGCGGCGGTGGTCACCATTGCCGATATGGACTCCCTTATGGTCGAGGTGGACGTGGCGGAATCCAATCTGGCGCAGGTCAGGCCCGGACATCCCTGTGAGATCAGACTCGATGCCCTGCCTAAGACCCGTTTTCCGGGAACGGTCCACATGATTGTCCCGACAGCTGACAGGACAAAAGCCTCGGTAATGGTCAAGGTGGCATTCAGCGAGAAGAGTTCCCAGGTCCTTCCCGAGATGAGCGCAAAAGTCGCATTCCTCTCCCGTGAGCTGTCAAGCGAGGAACGAGCCCCTTTCAAGGCAATCCCCTCTTCCGCTTTGATTGAACGAAATGGAAGGACGTCGGTCTTTGTGATCCAGGGAGAACGGGCGGTCCTGAAACAGGTTCGCACGGGCAGGCGCTACAATGAATTGGCCGAAGCCCTGGAAGGAGTTGAACCGGGGGAAAGGGTGATCGTGCCGCCATTCGACAAGATCAAGGAAGGAGTCAGGGTGAAGGTGCCGGAGAAGTAGACCAAATCCGAAGCACGAAACCCGAAATCCGAAACAATTTCCAATGACCAAAATCCAAATCAAAGCCGCTTCCGTGAATCGTGTGTTGCGGGAAATCGAAAACAGGTTCCATGTGGGCATCTTTTCCGGTCACGTTCAGAGAAAACGTTTCGGTCATTCTTAAATTTTGAAAATTCGAATTTGTTTCGAACTTCGATATTCGGATTTCGGGTTTACTTAGCCGGTCAAGTCAGGCACAGGAGCAGCTTTCAAAATATGGAAGAACCGGCAAAAGTAATCGTTGAGCTGAGGGATCTCAACAAATCCTACCGGAGGGGCAACCAGATTCTCCCCGTGCTGGAGTCCATTACCCTCACTATCCACGAAGGAGACTTCCTCGCCCTGATGGGCCCTTCAGGATCCGGTAAGAGCACCCTCCTGAATCTGATCGCAGGACTCGACCGTCCGGATCAAGGGACAATCCTCGTGGCAGGGGTGGATATCACATCTCTTTCGCAAAGCGAGCTCGCCCGGTGGCGCGCCGGCAACGTGGGGTTCATCTTCCAGTTCTACAATCTCATCCCCGTGCTCACGGCCTTCGAGAACATCGAGCTGCCCCTGCTCCTTACAGGGCTTTCAAAGAAGGAACGGCGGGAGCACGTCTTGGCGGTCCTGGATCTGGTCAGGCTCGAGGAAAGGATGGATCACTATCCCTCCCAGCTTTCGGGTGGGCAGCAGCAGAGAGTGGCCATCGCCCGGGCACTGATCTCGGATCCGACCATCCTGGTGGCGGATGAGCCGACCGGAGACCTGGACCGAACATCCGCCGAAGAGGTGCTCGCACTGATCGAGCGGCTTAACAGGGATCTTGGAAAGACCGTCATTATGGTCACCCATGATCCGCGTGCAGCCAGGAAGGCCCGCACCCTGAAGGTTTTGGAAAAAGGGGTTCTCGCCCATGCTGCTGAAACTGCTCTTTAGGAACGCCTTCAGACGCAAGCTCCGGACGCTTCTGACCCTCACCGGCCTGTGCGTGGCTGTGCTGGCTTTCGGGCTGCTTCGCACTGTCGTGGACGCATGGTATGCAGGGGTGGCAGGTTCATCGGCCACTCGACTGGTGACCAGAAATGCCATCTCACTCACTTTCCCTCTCCCTCTCTCCTATAAGGACAAGATCCGTACCGTTGAAGGCGTGAAGGACGTTGCACACGCTACCTGGTTCGGCGGCATCTACATCGATATGAAAAACTTCTTCGCCAACTTTGCCGTGGACCCAGAGGGTTTCCTCGGAATGTATCCTGAATACGTGCTCCCGGAAAACGAGAGGCAGGCCTTTTTAAAGGACCGAAAGGGGTGCGTGGTCGGGGAAAAACTCGCCAGACGCTTCGGTTGGCAAATCGGAGACACCATTACCCTGACCGGCACGATTTTTCCAGGCAACTGGGAACTGGTCGTACGCGCCATTTACAAAGGCAGGTACAAGACCACCGATGCGACACAGCTCTTCTTTCACTGGGATTATCTGAACGAGTACCTGAAGAAGCACCAAGGGCGGTGGGCCGATCACGTGGGCTTCTTCTTCATTTCCGTAACCAATGCGGATTTAGCCCCGGCTACGGCTGAGGCCGTGGACCGCCTCTTCATGAACTCCTTTGCAGAGACGCTCACGGAGACGGAAAAGGCATTTCAATTGGGATTTGTGGCCATGACCGAGGCCATTCTCATGGTGATTCAGCTCGTCTCCTTCATCGTCATCGTTATCATCATGGCGGTAGTGGCAAACACCATGGCCATGTCTGTCCGGGAACGCCTTGGTGAGTATGCGGTTTTCAAGACCCTGGGGTTCGGAGGCTCCTACCTCATCCTGATGATCGTTGGAGAATCGCTGCTCATATCCGTTCTGGGCACCGGCTTGGGCATCCTCTGCACCTTTCCCGCAGTGAGCGTTTTTACGCGCAACCTTGGCGAGTATTTCCCGATCTTCCACTTGAGCGCGGGGACCATCCGGCTCCAGGTCGCGGCCGGGATCTCGGTCGGGCTGGTGGCTTCGATATTTCCTTCCTGGCGTGCAGCCACCATACCCATTGCTGAGGGAATGGGGAGGATGGGATGAAGGGAAGTTTAGACAGGATAACGGGATGAACAGGATAGGGAATCCTATCGTTGCAAGGAACTTCGCTTGCCACTCCCCGTCATTCCCGCGAAGGCGGGAGTCCATGCAGAACTCTGAGGACTGGATGCCCGCCTGCGCGGGCATAACAGGATCAGTATCTTGGTAAGTTGAATCCTGTTGATCCTGTTATCCTGTCCAATATGTTTCTTTGTGAGTTGTGATGAAACTTCTTTTTTTCTATAGCCTTCGCAACCTCCTTACACGCCGCCTCACGACCTTTCTCACGTCCGGGGGCATGGCCTTGGTGATCTTCGTTTTCGCCTCCATCCAGATGCTGGCCGAAGGGCTGGAAAAGACCCTTGTCGATACGGGATCCCACAACAATGTTATCGTCATCCGCCGCTCCTCACAGAACGAAGTGCAGAGCGTGCTCGACCGAAGCCAGGCATCTATTGTAGAGACAATGCCCGAGGTGGCCACCGGCAGGGACGGAGCACCGCTCGCGGCAAAAGAGGTGGTGGTCCTGATGGTCTTTGAAAAGAGGGGCTCCGGGGTAAAGGCCAATGTGACCATCCGCGGCATATCAGAGAACAGCCTTCTTCTCAGGCCACAGGTCAGGCTGATCGCAGGCAGGCTTCCGAGGCCGGGATCATCCGAGATCGCAGTGGGGGATGTAGTGGCCCGTGGATTCAGGAACGCGGGTTACGGAGAGTCCGTCTTTTTCGCCATGCGCGAGTGGAGGGTCGTCGGGATATTCGATGCCGGAAGGACGGGCTACAGTTCCGAAATCTGGGGAGACGCCGACCAACTCATGCAGGCATTCCGGCGGCCCGCCTACTCTTCGATCCTCTTCCGCCTGGTTGACTCTGCCGCTTTCGAGAAGGTGAAGGAGCGGATCGAGGGTGACCCCCGGTTTACCCTGGAAGCCAAGAGGGAAACCACGTATTACAAGGACCAGTCCGAGATGATGGCCAAATTCCTCCGCATTCTGGGCCTGAGCTTGACGCTGATCTTCTCCACCGGCGCCGTTGTCGGGGGCATGATCACCATGTATGCCGCTGTGGCCCACCGCACAAGGGAGATCGGCACTTTGAGCGCTCTTGGTTTTCAACGCGCCGCCATCCTGACAGCCTTTCTTTTCGAGTCCCTCATGATAGGCCTGATCGGAGGTCTGGCCGGGCTTTTCTTTTCCTCATTTCTGCAGTTCTTCACAGTTTCCACCATCAACTTCCAGACCTTCTCCGAGCTGGCTTTCTCCTTTTCCCTCACCCTGGAGATCGCCGTTGAATCCATGCTCTTTTCTCTGATCATGGGTTTTGTGGGAGGAATTCTCCCCGCCGTCCGGGCATCGGGAATGAAGGTTGTGGACGCCCTGCGGGCAACATAAAGACGAACGTCCAACATCGAACCTCCAACGTTCAACATCGAATGAAAGCCAGAATTCAACGCCAAATCATGAATGAATCTGTTGATATGTCCAATAGGGTTTCTGCTTCACTACCGTCATTCCGGAAAGCTTTGTGGCTGGGTTTCGCTTCGCTCAACCCGTTCTACGGATTTGGCTGTTTTGATTTTTCTTCGATTGGACGTTGGACGTTGAACGTTGGATGTTGGACGTTCATCCTCTTTCTTCGGCCCCTGAGCCTCCCAATCTTCACAAGTTCAAACAAAATCTATTGACAAGACTGCTCTCGAAATATATCCTACCCAACAAGTATACAAACTCGAAGGGAGGTGGTGGTGTGCAGATGATAATGTGTGAAGACGAGATGCGCCGCTCCGGTCTCATGCCCATGGGGGAGAGATAGGGCTGCTCTTGCCTGACACACAGGATCACATTGCACCGTTCACCGCTTCTCGGTCAGGCACCTCGCGAATAATTCCGCATTTGAGCACCCGCTTTTTTCCCCCTCGTAAACATCGATCAGATCGGTTCATCGTAAAGAAAAGGTACATGGGCGAAGTTTGTCCATGGAGTAATTTTATATGTTTGTGTTCTTCTTCTCGCGCAGGCGCAGAGACGAGAGTTGAATGGATTGAACCGCGAAGACGCGAAGGACGCAAAGAAGAACGCAAGAATCATTTCCACCTGCCGGAAAGATCCGGCAGGTGGAAAAACGAAACGTTTCTTGGCGCACTTGGCGTCTTGGCGGTTTAAGACTGCAAGTGTTAGTCAATAAGAAGGAGGTGATGGCATGGTATGGATAATGTTCGGCTTTGCAGGGTATCGGGATAAGTGATCTTTTGGTGAAACATCCTGCAGGCCAAGGAGGCGGAAAAATGGCAAAGACGATTCAGGAGATCAATGACAAGATCAAGCGGGGCAAGGCGGTGGTGGTCACTGCCGAGGAGATCATAGATGTAGTGAAGAAAAAGGGCCGCAGCAAGGCGGCACACGACGTGGACGTGGTGACAACGGGCACCTTCGCGCCCATGTGCTCCTCGGGTGCATATTTTAACATCGGCCATTCCAAACCGCGTATGAAGATAGGAGGCGGGAAGGCCTCCCTCAACGATGTGCCGGTTTATACCGGCCTTGCGGCAGTGGATGTGTTCCTTGGAGCGACTGCGATTCCGGACGACGATCCCAGGAACAAGATTCCTCCGGGGAGATTCCCTTACGGTGGCGGTCACGTTATCGAGGACCTGGTGGCCGGAAAGGACGTGAAGCTTACGGCTCAAGCCTACGGAACCGATTGCTACCCACGCCGCAAGCTGGAGACCTGGATCAAGCTGGCGGATATGAATCAGGCCGTGTTGTTCAACATCCGCAATTGCTACCAGAACTACAATGTGGCCGTGAACCGGTCTGACCGTGTCATTTACACCTACATGGGGGTATTGCAGCCAAACCTGAGGAATGCGACATACTGCAGCGCGGGTCAGCTCAGCCCCCTCTTCAATGACCCCCTCTACCGGACCATCGGCATGGGTACCCGCATTTTTCTCGGAGGAGGGATCGGTTATGTGGTGGACAGCGGTACCCAGCACAACCCCACAGTTCCCCGAACCGAAAAGGGTGCTCCGCGGGTTGGGGCAGGGACCCTTTCCGTCAAGGGCGATCTGAAACAGATGAACCCTCGATGGCTCAGGGGCGCTTCGTTTACAGGGTACGGAGCTTCACTGGCCGTGGGATTGGGAATCCCCATCCCCATACTGAACGAAGAGATCCTGGACTATACCTCGGCAACGGATGCCGATCTTGTGGCCACGGTGGTGGATTACAGCGACGCTTATCCCAACTGCATTGCCGGTAACCTTGGGGAGGTGACTTACGCCCAATTGAAATCAGGCGCCATTGAAGTGAGCGGCAAGAAGATTCCGACAGCCGCCCTCTCCTCCTATGCGAGGGCCAGGGAGATTGCAGCCATACTGAAGGGCTGGATCGAAAAGGGTTCCTTCCTGCTGACCGAGCCCGTGTTCCTTCTTCCTTCGGCTGATTCCGGAGTTACATTCAAGCCGCTGAACGAAAGGCCGATCAACAACAACGAGACATCCAGACTTGCAACTTCGCAAACAGTGCTGAAGGTTGCTTGAAGGGGGCATGATATGATTACAAAAAGACTTGTGCTGAGCTTTCCGCCTCCACTGATCGATCAGCCCGTGACCTTTGAGCTGGTCAGGAAGTATAACCTCAAGATCAACATCCTGCGGGCCCGGATTACCCCCCGGGAGCAGGGGAGATTGGTAGTGGAGGTCACAGGCAGCAAGAAGGACATGGATGCGGGGTTGAAGTTCCTGGATGAAATGAAGGTGGAAGTGAAGGCCCTTGCCCTCGATGTGAAGTTCCATGACGAGAGATGCATCGAATGCTCGGCATGCACTTCAGTATGCCCCAGCGGGGCCCTGTCTGTTCAACGACCCGAAATGCGCGTCTCCTTCAATCATGAAAAATGCATAGCCTGCGAGCTATGCATCCCGGTTTGCCCGTTCAATGTGATGGAGATCGTTTTCTGATTGCCGATCCTTCCCTCATCCTCTTTCCTTTTGGTGGGGGAAGGATTTTCAACTGATTAAAGCTTCATGGCACATACAGAATCACCAGCAGCTCGGATTCCTTATTCCCGGGGTTGGAGAGGTGGTGGTCGAGATTTGAGTTGAATCGCAGTGATTCTTTCTGTGAGAGCCTCGTCTTTTTTCCCTCAACCGTGATTTCCGCTTCCCCGGTGAGCACATAGACGAATTCCTCACCCTCGTGCCGATATCCCACTCCGGTGTGGGCCGATCGGGGGGGAATCTTGATGGAGAAGGCCATCAAATGGCTGGTCTCCTCCGGCTGAGTCAGAGTGCTGTAGGAGTAATGTTCGGTCCTTTTCTCGGCTTCCTCCTGCCGGCGCGATACGGTCTGATCGACATGAAGAAAAGAACCTGAGTTCATTTTCATCGCCTTGGCAATACTGATGAGAAGAGCGACCGGAGGCTGAACCTGGCCTTCTTCGACCCATTCCAGATATTCTTCTGAACAGCCCGCCTTTTCGGAGAGCTCTTTCACACCCAGCCCCATTCGCTTGCGGGCAGACCTTATTTGCAGGCCCACCGACTCCGGTTCATGATCGACCATCTGCTGATCTCCTTTGCAAAAGATAGAGTGGAATCGAACTGGCTCTCTGCGACTCCTTCCAACCCTGACTCTGGGGTCAGAAAGAATATATGAACATCAGGATACCGTGTCAACCGTAGCATCGCATCGGTCCATGACCCAATGCATAAACGCTTGCAACAGGAAAGGTGTCATATGCAAGTACGACGCGGGATGAGGGCAACGCCGCTCGAAGATCCCGCGCCCTTGCGGGGAGATGGGCGTTTTTCAGCAGCCTGCTATATTCCGAGGTACGCCTCTTTTACCTTCGGGTTTCCCAGCAGGTCGCTTCCGGATCCTTCCATGGAAATTCTCCCGTTCTCCAGAACATACGCGCGGTTCGCTATTTTTAAAGCTTGAAGAACATCCTGAGAAACCAGCAGGATGGTCAGTCCGTCCCGGTTCAGTCGGACCAGTACCGAATAAATCTCGTATGCAGCCTTGGGCGCGAGCCCGAGCGTGGGCTCATCCAGCATCAGCAGTCTGGGTTTAGCCATCAAGGCACGT
This sequence comes from Deltaproteobacteria bacterium HGW-Deltaproteobacteria-15, assembly GCA_002840535.1. Classification (GTDB taxonomy): domain Bacteria; phylum Desulfobacterota; class DSM-4660; order Desulfatiglandales; family HGW-15; genus HGW-15. The sequence continues at coordinate 26,817 of PHBH01000052.1, forward strand.
CCCACTGCGAGCATCTGCTGCTCCCCCCCGCTCAGGGTACCTGCAAGCTGCTTTGTCCTTCTCCTGAGTACGGGAAAGGTTCGAAACACCTCTTCCAGATGATCGGCCGGCATGCCTCTCTCTGATGCGAGATACGCTCCCATCTCCAGGTTCTCGTAAACCGTCATCTGAGGAAAGAGTTTTCTTCCTTCCGGGACATGGTTGATCCCTCGCCCGCAGATTCGATCCGTGGCCTCTTCCTCGATCGGTTCTCCCTGGAAGAATATCCTGCCGCCCCTGGGCCGGTTCAGTCCCGAGATGGTCCTGAGGAGTGTCGTCTTACCCGAGCCGTTCGAACCGATGATTACGAGGAGGTCTCCCTCCCGGACATGAACCGAGACTTCGATCAGGGCCTGGAGTTCATCATAGAAAACATTCAGATTCTCAGTCCGGAGCATACTCTTTTCCCAGATACGCCTCGATCACCTTTGGGTTGTTCGCCACATCCGCAGGAGGTCCCTCCGTCACCTTTATGCCGAAATGAATGGCCATGATCCAATCGCATGCCTTCATTATGGCTTTCATGACGTGCTCGATCATGAATATCGTGATCCTCTTCTCCTCCTTGATGCGGAAGATGAGGTCTATCGCCTCTTCGATTTCCCTTTGATTGAGACCGGCGAAGACCTCGTCGAGAAGGAGAAGCTGAGGCCGGATGGCTAAGGCCCTGGTCACTTCAAGACGCTTCCGGTCCGCCAGTTTGAGCTTGCCGGCGTGCACATCCTTTTTGGCATCGAGGCCTGTGAACCGCAGGAGGTGCAGGGCTTCACCGCGCGCGGCTTCGAGCTCCTTCATACCCGCCCCATAGAGAACCCCTGTAGCCACATTGTCCAGGACCGTCAGTTCCTTGAGGGGTCTCACGATCTGGAAGGTCCGGGCAATCCCGAGTTTGGCAATCTGAAACGGCTGCAACCGGGTGATCTCGACCCCGTTGTAGAGGATCTTCCCTTCATCCGGCCTATAGAAGCCTGAAACAAGGTTAAAGAGGGTCGTCTTCCCCGAGCCGTTCGGTCCGATCAACCCTGCGATGGACCCCTTCTCCACCTTGAAATCGAGACCGGACAGGGCTACGAGACCCCCGAACCGCTTTGTCACACGCGTTCCCTGCAGCAAAGTGATCAGCTACCCCCTGCAATTGGAGAATTGGTAACACTTTAGCTCTATGAATCCAAGGGTGGATGAACCGTTTGCTCCATTTTCAAAGAGCTAAAGTGTTACGAGAATTGACTACGCCGGACCTTGGTTTCGCATTCCTTTTCAGGAAAGGCACGATTCCGTCCGGCATGAAGATGATGACAACCATAAACATGGTTCCATAAATGATCCGCGCGAATTCAGGCCGGATGAAGATGGAGAGGAACTCGTTCACGATCGACAGGGAAACCGCCCCGATCACCGGTCCTTCCCATGATCTGCCGCCCCCAAAAAGGGCCATAAGAACAATGAGGATCGATATGTTGATATCAAAGACGATGTCGGGATGAACGTAGGAGATATAGTAAGCGTAAATCCCGCCCGCCACACCCGGAAAAAATGCGCTCAGAACAAAGGCCCTGGTCTTGAGCCTGGCGGTGGGAATGCAGAGCGTCTGAGCGACCTCTTCATCCTCTCTGATAGATGCCAGCCCAAGACCGAATTTTGAGGTCTGGATTTTTCTGAGCATATAGACGGTCACCCCGGCGAGGCATAGGAAAATCTCATAGAATAACGATCTGGAAAACTGGATGTCCATCTGCACGAGTTTCAGATGAATCCCCTCGGAACCGCCCAGAAAAGACCAGTTCTTCACGACCAGATCCGCGATGAAGGCAAAGCAGAGGGTCACCACGGCAAAATAAGGACCCCGAAGTCGCAGGCAGGGATAACCGATGATCCAAGCCACCAGACCGGCGAACAGTCCTGCCGGAATGGCGCCCAGGAAAGGGGAGATGGCCAATTGCTGAAACAACATCGCCGAGACATAGACGCCTATCCCGAAGAATGCCACATGGCCGAAGCTCAGGTACCCGGCGAAACCGCCGATGAGGTTCCAGCTCGCTGAAAGGATCACATAAAGGAACACCTTGAAGATGAATGAAAGAAAATAGGTAGGCGGTTGAATCAAGGGAAGAAGCGCCAGAGCAAGGAGCAGGGTGAAAAGGATAGTTTTCTTCAGTGTCGAGTTCATCCCCAAGATCCGATCATCTCACTTTCTGAAAAGCCCTTCAGGCTTGATCAGCAGAATTCCCATGAGCAGGCCGAAAAGAAGCACATTGACCCACTGCATGGGGAAAAAGGCCCCGCTGAGCCCGATGATCACTCCGATGATGAGCCCTGCCACGGCCGAACCGAGAATGCTGCCTACTCCCCCTACGATCACCACCAGGAAGAGAAAAATCAACCAGAGGTTATGGGCGGGCGGGTTGAAGGAATACATGTAGGCCATGGCCACGCCGCCCGCCCCCGATGAGGCGATAGCCATGCCGAAGGTGATCATGGAGACCCTTCGAAGATTGATGCCCTGGAGCGCAGCGCCCTCAGGATCCTGCCATGTGGCGCGCACCGCCTTTCCGGTCCGCGTCCGGTAGAGAAAGAGATAAATGACCCCAATCCCCACCATGGAGAGAAGAAAGGCAAGGAGATTGGAGATCCTGATGATGATATCCCCCAGGAAGATCGAGGTGCTGGAGTAACCGGTCGTGATCAGTCTTTCATCCGGAGACCATGCCAGCAGCATGAGATTTTCGAGCACGATGGCGAGCCCGAAAGTCAGCACCATGGAGGCGACCACCACGTCCCTGGATCGAGTGATCGGCTGCACGAGGAAACGATGGATGAGGAGTCCTGCGCCGAAAAGAAGGGGGAGGCTCACCGCCAGGGACAGGATGGGATCGATTCCGAAAACGGTGAGCCCCCAGTATGCCGCATAGGCGGCCAGAATGCCGAATGCCGCATGGGCGATATTGATCACCTTCATCACTCCCCACGTCAGGCTGAATCCCACACCGAAGAGGGCGAATATCCCCCCCATGAGGAGACCGCTCACGATCGACTGGAGAATGACGACCGGATTCCACATGCGCCATTATTTCCAGGCCGGTTTCGGGTAAACCGGTTCGTGCGTCCGCATATCCTTAGGCCAGATCAACTCGACATTCCCATTAATCACCTGTGTCAGGTAAACGAACGGACTCGGCAGCCCCTTGTCGTCAAACTTGAAGTTGCCCGCAATGGTTTTCACTTCACTGGTCTTGAGCCAGTCCCTTATCTTCGTCTGGTCCAGGGATTTCGCACCCTGCACGGCCTGCTCGAGAGTCTGCATCCAGGCATATCCGAATCCGAAATAAAGGGGCGCTTCATTCTCGTTGAATTTTTCTTTGGCAACCTTGTTGATCTTGTCATTGCCCGGGTATTTCAATTTGTGGTGCCAGCTCGTTCCGGAAAAAATGAAGTCCCCGTCTTTGCCCAGTTCCTTGGACCATTCCGGAATCACACTTCCAATGCCCTGGACGATAGCCTTGGGCTGGTAGCCCAGAGCCTTGCAGGCTCTAAGGGTCATAACACCGTCCGGAAACATCCCATTGGCAAAAAGGAGATCGGCCTTCATCTGTTTTGCCTTGGTGATCATGGTATCGGCCGTGGTGAGGGGAAGATTGTACTTCTCGTCAATCACGATCTCGATCCCCAGATCCTTGCAGCCCCGATACAGGCTATCCATGAGAGCCATCCCGATTGGATTGTTCATCGTATAGACGGCGGCCTTCTTCGGCCGATCGGCGGCGGGCACGGTTTTCATCCACGCAAAAAAGCCGAGATACCACCACTCCCCCATGAGAGGGGGGCTCCCAAAGGAATAGGTATACCCCTGGGAAAATGACTTCATGTGCCCCCCCATGGATACATAGACCATCTTATATTTCTCGGCCACCGGCATTACAGCCGTGCAGGCCGTCCCAGGGTATCCTCCCAGCAGGAGATCCACCTTATCAACCGTTATCGCCTTTTCGGCAAGGCTCACGGCCTCCTTGGCATCGCTTTTATCGTCATATATGAGAAGTTTCACCGGTCTTCCAAGGAGCCCTCCCTTTGCATTGATCTCCTCGGCCCAGTACTGATACCCTCTTTCCACCCACTTCCCGGTTGCCGAGAAGGTGCCGGTGAGGGGGAGCGATCCGCCGATCACCAGAGGCTTTTCAGCGGCCACGGACGGGGTTCCATGAACAAGGACAAAAACCATGCAGACGATGGATACGAAAACCAGCATTCCTTTGAAGAACTCTCTGCTCATCTTATTCCTCCTTTGGTTTCACTCATCCTTACGTGTTCTTATCCTTCTTCTATGATTGCGACCGGGCGCACCCACCCGGCACTCGCGCGTTTGATCTTGGTAGGAAAGCAACAGACGGTGAATCCGAACGGTCGTCCGATGGCGGAAAGGTTGGCCATTTTTTCCATGTGGCAGTAGCCGATTTCTATTCCTGCGAAATGGGCTTCCCAGATCACCTTTGGATCCGACTTCTCCTTGAATTCCTTGGCGAGAAATGGCAGCGGCCGGTCCCAACTCCATGCGTCGATACCCACCACCTTGACACCCTTGCTGGTGAGAAAAAGGGTGCTCTCGCGGTCCATGCCTGCGCCTTTTACCAGGTATTGAGGTGTTCCCCAGGCTCCGTCCGCCCCGGTCTGAATCAAGACAATGTCCAGGGGTTTGATTTCATATTCAATTCTAGCAAGCTCCTTCTCAAGATCCCCAACGGTAATTCTTTCCCCGTCCGCCTTGTGGCGGAAGTCCAGGACTACCCCGTCGCTCATGCACCATTCCAGGGGAATCTCATCAATGGTCAGAGAAGGTTTGCCGCGATCCATGGTGGGGTGATAGTGGTAGGGCGCATCCAGGTGCGTTCCTGAATGCGTTGTCAGGGTCAGAAATTCCAAAGCCCACCCCAGACCTGCAGGCAATTGATCCGCCGCTACACCGGGAAAGAATTCCTTCATCTGCTCACTTCCCTGTTCGTGGCTGACATAATCGATTTTGGGAATCATCATTGGAGGATCGCTGGGAAGATCCGGCTCGATACTGATGCTGAGATCGACAAAACGTCTCTTTCTCATGGGCAACTCCTCTTGGGCACGCTTTGGGGCCTTAATAGTCGCCGCGTGGATCAAAAAACTCTCAGATATCACTCTGTTTAGAAGGAAGGGGAGTGTTTGTCAAGCTTTAGACGCTGTTACGGGAGCAGGGCAAAAATTGAAGATTCCCTGCAGCAAGCTGCAGGGAATTCATGCGCCTCTGCGTGAGTTTTTGAGGTCACGACATTCGATCTGAACCGGCAACTTTGACGATCTTGTTATAGATGCCGAGAAGAAGGAAGGGCGCAACCCATTGACCGATCCAGTGCGCCTTTTCCTCACGGCCGCTCATTTCGAGAACTAACGATGCCGCGATCGATCCGAGGGCCGCCCACAGGAAGAGATCGGAGGGCAGCTTTGCTGTCCGTCTCTCTATGGCGCGGGCCACGGATCCCTCGGAATATTCCGTTATCTCGTGCTCCGGATGTTTCTTGTGGTGCTCTTTGTACTTGTCCTTTTCTTTCTCTTTGTCCTTATCTTTGTGCTTTTTGTCATTCATGGTATCTTTCTCCTCAGCTGGCGTGTAATAGCTGTGCCCTCAGATTGCTCAAGAAAGTCAGGGGCAGGCTGTCCCTTTTCCCCGCTGTCGGTTCCCGCCACGAATGGGGTGAGAGATGGAGATTTTCAGCAGCCTGCGAGTTGCGAGCTGAGGCTTAAGATATCTGCAGAGGAGGGGAATCGCCATCAGCATAATCCAGGCATTTCTCTCTCCGATGAATGTAAAACATTCAACTACAATACCCATTGGTTCGGCGCCGGTTCTTTTACCTTCTTACTGTATCCTTGCCTTTCAATCCTCCGCCCAGGGACTCAGGCAGCCTGAGCAGGGCATGAAGCAATTTGCAGTTCAACCTGAACTGGACAAGGTCATGGATCATTTCTTGGGTGACATAGGCGGAAGGCCATCGAGTTCGCGCAAACAGGCTGGAAGCAACTAATTCTTGACAGGGCCATTCTCATATCCTATAAGGGTTTTACCAATAGAACTTAAGTTCTTCATATGAAACCAGCGACTAAGAAGAGCAGTCCGTCAGAAGATCGTTACCTGGTTCCGGCAGTCGAGCAGGCCTCACGCATACTTTTCTGCCTTGCCGGCGCCAGGGCCTCTCACCTGAGCCTCATCGAGATCTGCGGGCATGTGGGCATTCATAAGAGCAAGGCATTTTCCGTTCTCCGGACCCTTCAAAAATTCGGACTGGTACAAAGAAACAGCGGGCGAAGGGGTTACTCTCTTGGGCCGGGGCTGATAACGCTCTCACGCAGATTCCTGGACGATCTGAGCGCCCCGAAGCTGGCCGGGCCCATCCTCGAAGCGCTGGCATCCAGGACCGACAGCATGGCAGCCCTTGGCCTGATATCGGAAAAGGATGTATTCGTCGTTGCAAAGCATGAGCGTGACATCGGAGTGACGCTGCGGATTGGTCATCGTTTTCCCCTCACCTATGGCTCTCACGGTAAGGCGATTGCGGCATTCATGCCGGAGGAAGAACGGGAGAGCCTGCTCAAGGAAAAAAAGCTTTACTTTCACGGTGATCCGGCAAACCTCAACAGGGAGCGCCTCAAGAGGGAACTGGCACAATGCAGGCTGGATGGTTTCGCCTTGGATATGGGAGAGATGAAACCGGGCCTCAACACGATCGCGGCGCCGGTGATGGGCCACAATGGGGCCCCCATCGGCTATATTGTCGTTCTTGGTTTTTTCGCCCCGGAAGCCGCCCGGCGGTTCGGAAAGCTGGTCGCTGAAGCGGGAAAGGTCTTGTCAGAGCAACTGGGAGCGCAAATCGATGCGGGGTGACGAAGGACAGTAGCATGGGTTGAGCGACCCGCAGCGCACGCGCTTGCGCGGCGTGAGCAAAACCCATCGTTCAGAGCCGAATTGACGGGATTGAGTTTGCCCGGTCTGTAGGATGGGTTGAGCGAAGCGAAACCCATCGTCCAACCTGAAGCTGCAGAAGAGAACAGGTCGCTCAATCCATCCTAAAGCAACCAGATATGGAAAGTACGTATCAGGAGTCATTCATCATAGGCACAAAGAAAGGTGGGGAATCATGAAAGCCAAGAAAAAGACGGTTAACGGTTGTTCGGAAGAAGGACGCTCCATCCGATTCGTGGTCAATGGGAAACCCGTCGAGCTGGATGTTGGAGATGGGCCGGGTAGTGTAAGGCCTTCAGACACGCTGGCTCACACCCTAAGAGAGACCCTCGGCCTCATCGGCACAAAGGTATCCTGCGACCATGGCGCATGCGGATGCTGCACAGTTCTGGTCGATGACCTGTCAGTGAATTCCTGCATGACCCTGACCATCGAGTGCGATGGAAAAAGCGTAAAAACCATCGATGGTCTGCGCGATCCGGCAACGGGCGCGCTCGATCCTCTTCAGCAGGCATTCATTGACCACACGGCCTTTCAGTGCGGATTCTGCACCCCCGGGATGATCATGAGCGCAAAGGCGCTCCTTCAGGAAAACCCTTCCCCAACAGAGACCGAGGTGAAAGAGGCCCTTTCGGGCAACTTCTGCCGATGCATCAGTCACTACCAGGTGGTGAAGGCCGTCATGTCGGTGTCGGGAAAAGGCAGGTGAAGCTATGACGGACAGGTACAGATTCATCGGAAAGAGTATGCGACGCAACGATGCCACCGAAATTGTGACCGGAGGGGCGCGGTTCCTGAACGACATCAGGATGGACGGTCTGATTTACGGGAAGGTGCTCCGAAGCCCGCACCCGCACGCACTGATCAAGGGAATCGACAAGAGCAAGGCGGCCGGTCTAAAGGGCGTCAAGGGTGTTCTCACGTGGGAAGACGTGCCGGATTGGCGGGGAGGTACCCCTCGCAGCACGAGGATTCTGGATCGAAAGGTGCGGTACGTGGGCGATGCGGTAGCACTGGTGGCTGCTGAAACCACAGAGATCGCCAAAGAAGCCCTTCGGCTGATCGAAGTGGAATATGAGGTCCTGCCGGCCGTCCTGGACATGGAGGAAGCCCTGAAACCGGGCGCACCACAACTCTACGATCAGTTCCCGGGAAACGTTGTGACTCCCGGTGTTCCCTTTTTCGGGCCCAAGAGCCTGAAGGACATTGTCATGGGGGACGTGGAGAAGGGTTTTCGGGAAGCGGATGTCATTACCGAGGGGACCTTCGGCTACGAGAACATCCCCAATCCTCTGCCACCCGAACAACCCGGCGTCATTGCACTATGGGAGGAACCGAACAAGGCGACCCTGTGGGTCTCCAACCAGGCCTCTTACATGGACAAGATCACCCTCTTCCATGTCACCGGCAGAAAGCTGGATGTGAGAACCATCGGCGGCCCTTGCGGGGGCAGTTTTGGTTCAAAGTTCATGTCCTGGCAGATCCAGAGCTATGCGATTCTGCTGAGCCGTGCCACGGGCAAGCCTGTGAAGATGGTGATGAGCAAGGAAGAGCACCTCGCCACTTTTACCCTGAGACCTTCCTCGCGCATAACGGCCAGGGTAGGCATGAAGCGGGATGGAACCCTTACTGCCGTGGCCGGCACATGGCTGGTAGATACGGGTTATTACTCCATGACCACGCAGTCGCAGGTTGCCGTGGGCTGCGGCGAGCTTCAGATCATGGCCCGCTGCCCGAACTGGGACCTCAGAAATACGATCGTTTGCACCAATCGAAATGCCTCGGGAATCGTGAGGGGTTTTGGCGGACAGGAGCTCAAAAGCTCCATCATCCCGCTTTTGAGCCTGGCCATGGAAAAGGTGAACATCGATCCTTTTGAGTTTCTGAAGAAGAACTTCGTCAAGCCCGGGGACGGCTACTTCTGGCGGGACGGTCTCTGGTACACCTACAGGGGTGTGGATTACACGAAGGCCCTGGATAAAGGCGCTGAACGCTTTGGCTGGAAAGAGAAGTGGAAGGGATGGCTCACACCATCTTCTGTTGACGGCATAAAACGAAGAGGAATCGGCGTGGGTATTCATGGTAACGCGGACATCGGCGAAGATGCATCAGAGGCATACGTGCGGATCCAGCCGGATGGAAAAGCCATGCTGTTTTCCTGCGTGACCGAGCACGGCACTGGCCAGAGGTCGAATTTCCTCAAAATGGTCGCGGAAGTGCTTCAACTCCCCATCGATCAGATCTCCATCGCACCGGCCGACTCCCTCATTAACCCCTATGAATTCGGACCGGCAGGCTCGCGGGGGACTTATGCGATCGGCAGTGCTGTGATCGCAGCGGCGGAAGATGCAAGGAAAAAGTTGTTCGAGATCCTCGCCCCCAAGCTGCAGGCCGACCCGGAGGACCTCGATACCGTGGACGGATTCGTCTTCCTCAAGGCCAATCCCGAGAAGCGAATCCCGTGGAAGGCGATGGGGGTCGACCGGACCTGCACGGGTTTTGGAAGGTTTGAGCCCGATTATAGCCTGACCACTTGCATCATGAGCTTCGTCGAGGTGGAGTTGGATACAGAAACCGGGAAAGTGGATCTGATCCGGGTGGTGAATGCGACTGACGTTGGAAAGGTCATCGACCCTCCCGGTCTGGAAGGCCAGCTCAACGGATGCCTGGGTTCGGCGGGCATAGACAGCGCCATTTTCGAGGAGACGATCCTCGACCGCTCCACCGGGCATATCCTCAACGCGAACATGATCGATTACAAGTGGAGATCCTTTTCCGAGTTGCCGTCGATCGAGAGCGTGGTGTCGGAAACGCCCTTTGAGAGCCACCGCTTCCATGCCGTGGGCGTTGGGGAGCTCGCAACCTCCCCCGGACCATCAGCGGTGCTTATGGCTGTTTCGAATGCCATCGGCAAGTGGGTCCATGAATACCCGATGACCCCGGAAAGGGTCCTCAGGGTGCTTGGAAAGGTGAAGCCCAAAGTCCGGAAAGGGAAAGGAGGCGCAGCATGAGAACTTTCACACACATCAGCGCAGCGACAATCGACGAGGCGTGCTCTCTGCTTCGTAAGTACAAGGGAAAAGCGGTACTCAATGCAGGCGGCACAGATCTCCTCCTGACACTGAAGGGAGAGCATCTGTTCGAGTATCCGGATGCCGTTATCGACATCAAGACCATTGACGGGCTCGATTCAATCTCCGAGAACGAAGACGGGTTGAAGATCGGCGCATTGGCGAAGCTGTCGGCAATCACACGATCCCCCCTGGTCCGAAACGGTTATGGGGCTCTTGCGGAGGCAGCCCTTACCGTGGCAACTCCCCAGATTCGCAATGCCGGCACAATCGGCGGGAATCTGTGCCAGGACGTTCGGTGCTGGTACTACAGATATCCCCGCCATATCGGCGGACCGATGACCTGTCTTCGAAAGGGCAAAGGGCCGTGCCTTGCCGTTGCCGGCGATAACCGTTATCACGCCATTATCGGTGGTAAGAAGTGCTTTGCCGTGTGTCCTTCCGATACTGCAGTGGCATTGGCGGCAATGGACGGAAAGATCAGAATAGCGTCCGCAAGCGGCGAAAGGACCATTCCGGTCACGGGCTTTTTCAGTCCACTCGGAAATGGACTCAAGAGTGGTGAGATGGTCACATCCGTCGAGGTTCCCAAGATCAAAGTGACGGCGAAGCAGACCTTCCTCAAGTTCACGCTGAGAAAACCTGTGGATTTCGCCATTGTGAGCGTCGCGTCCGTCATCCTCCAAGACAAAGGAGTGTGCGTCGATGCGCGTATCGCTCTGGGTGCCGTATCTCCGGGACCATTGAGGGCGGAAAAGGCAGAGGAGACCCTCAAAGGAAAGCCCATCACACCGGAGTCAGCTGCAGAGGCCGCGGAGCAGGCGCTTGCGGATGCAAAGCCCCTGAGCATGAACGCTTACAAAGTGGAGATCGCGAAGACTCTGGTGAAGAGGGCTATTCTCTCCGATAGAGAATCGTAGAGGAAATTCCTCAATCAGCGAATTCCTACAAACTAGCTGGATTCCCGCCTGCGCGGGAATGACATCCCACACTTGTTTCCGTCGTTCCCGCGAAGGCGGGAACCCAAGTATTTGTCCATGAATTTTCACGGTGGCTCTGCGGGTGGAGTCTCACTGATAGAGGAGGACACGTGGGAGTGGAACAACCGCATCATCTCCCCTCTTTCAGCTTTTCCCCCACCTTCCGCAGATCTTCGACAAACAGTCGATATTCCTCGTGGCGTCTCTCCTCCTCCGGCATGCGGAGGAGGGCGGAGGGGTGTATGGTTGCGGTGACATATTGGGCGGCTTCGTGCTTCAGGAGCTCGCCCCTGATTTTTGTCACCCGCACCTCTTTTCCCATCAAGGCCTGGGCCGCGGTAGCGCCCAGGCATACGATGATGCTCGGTTTGATGAGGTCCAGCTCCGCCTCGAGCCATGGACGGCATGCGGCGATTTCAGGACCAGAGGGTTTCTTGTGGAGGCGCTTTGCGCCGCGTTTCTCGAATTTAAAGTGCTTGACCGCATTGGTAATGTACACCTCTTCCGGATCGATTCCCGCCTCCAGCATGGCCTTGTGCAGCATCTTTCCAGCCGGTCCCACAAAAGGTTTTCCTTCAATGTCCTCCCTGTCCCCCGGCTTTTCCCCCACCATCACGATCCGCGCCTTCTCAGGCCCTTCGCCGAAGACCGCCTGTGTGGCATTCCGATACAATTCGCACCCGCGGCACCCTTGAACGGCCTTTCGAAGCTTCGCAAGATCCGCTTGTTCCGGAACAAAAGGCTTTGCCGACTTTCCCTCTTTCTTTGTCATTCCAGGCGCCCCCTAGAAGTGATGAACATCGAACATCGAACGTTCAACATCGAACGTCGAATGGAAAAAAGGGGAACAGAAAATAGTTGTCGAACGTTGATGAACCCGTAAAAAGTCTTCCGGGAGGATTCATTCAAGGTTCGATACCTCACCATGAACGGAATATCAGTTACTTATGATCTGTTTGATCCGTTCACCCTGAGGTATCGAAGGGTGAATGGGACTTCTTACGACCGCATCAAGGTTTGGTATTGTTTTTTCATTCGATGTTGGACGTTCGATGTTCGATGTTGGATGTTCGTTTTTGAAAACGGTCCAGAAATCCTATCCACTTGATCGTGAAGCTCAAGGCACCGAATGTCTCTGCCACCTCTCCCTTGAGAATATAGCCACGATCCGGGTGCAGCAAATGGCAGTAGCGGTGGTAAACCGCAGGGAAGATGACCGCCTCGTAGATGCCGGTCCGATCTTCGAAGGAGACGAACTGCATGGGGTCCCCATCTTTTGTGTACACGGTCTTCCTGGTGACCTGCCACCCGATGACCATGATCTCTTTCCCCACCCATTTCCGGAGATCCCGGGCAGGAACATGGGGTATGGTTTCGAGTACGCGCCGGTATCGATCCAGGGGATGAAAGGAGAGGGGGAAACCCAGGGTCTCCATTTCATGCCTGGCCATGAGATCCGCAGGATATCCTTTCCCCCTCACCCCTCCTCTTCCACTGTTGCCGTATTCGCAGGCAGGATCTGCCACGGGCCGATTCCCTGCGCGATCCGGCGCGGGCGTCCTAGACCGATCGGTCCGATCCGTCTGATCCGACCGATCCGACCGATCCGACCGATCCGACCGATGCCCGCTCCCCGGTGTCCCCCTTTTCTTAAAGGGATCAGGGGGGGATTTTATCGATTCAAAGAGATTCAAGGAACGGTTCCTGTCAGGGACATCAAAAAAACGAAGCGCCTTCCACATGAGCTCCGGCCTTTCATTTTTTCCGGAAACAGGATCGAAGCAACCCGCCTTGATGAGCACGCGCGCGTCCTGAAGGTGCATGCGGCCCTGGATCCGGTTCAGAAACTCCTCAAAGGAGGTGAAGGGCCCGTTCTTGGAACGCTCATGGATGATCGCCTCTTTGGCCTCTTCGCTCATTTCACGGAGCTGCATTAGCCCTATTCTGATCTTTCTCCCATTTCCGGTGTACTTCATCTCACTCAGGTTGATATGGGGGCGCAGCACGGAAAGGCCCATCCGCCTAGCCTCGGAGAGATATCCGAAGGTGGAATAGTAGCCCCCCCCGTTCGAGATGACCGCGGCCATGAACTCTGCGGGATAGTGGGCCCGCAGAAAGGCGGACTTGTATGCCACCATGGTGTAGCTTGCGGAATGCGGCTTGCAAAAACTGTAGCCTTCAAAACCCATGATCATGTCCCACACCTCGTCGATGATCTCCAGGGGCACCCCCCGCTCCTTTGCGCCTTTCGCAAATTGGAGGCAGAAGTCGCGAAGCTTCTTCAGCTTGTGCTTCTTGCTCACGATCTTGCGAAGCGTATCCGCCTCGCCGGCGGAAAACCCGGCCAGTTGCATGGCAGCCAGGCTCAGTTGCTCCTGGAAGACCATGAGCCCGAGGGTCTCCCGGAGCACGGGCAGGAGCAGCGGGTGGGGCGGGGCCCAGGACTCGCCATGGAGCCTGGATACCCAGGTATGAATCGTCTTGTTGGAGGCGGGCCGGATGATGGAAGTGACCACCACATTGAGATGGAAGTGGTCCATCTTTAGATATTCCTCAAAGGGAATCCCGGAGGCCACCTTGGTGAGGACCTGCCGGGTGGCGGGACTCTCGAAATAAAAGACCCCGAAAGTATTTCCATTGTAAAAGGTCCGGATGGTTTCCGGGTCATGGATGGGATTCAGGTTGGAATACTCGATCCGTCGGCCGTAGTTTTTCTCCACCATGTCCAGCGTGTCCCGAATGACCGCAAGACTCCGGTTGCCGAGAATGTCGATCTTCACCAGCCCGCCGTCTTCGACCGACTCCTTCTCCCACTGGAGCACCTGGAGCCCGCTTGCCGAGATCTCCACAGGGCAGTACCTGCGGATCTCGTCAGGAACAATCACGAGCCCGCCGCAATGGGTGGAGAGATGGTTGAAACGGGACTCCAGCCGAACGGCCGTGTCCAGGATCTCGCTCCAGGGGCCGCTGAAATCATTGCCGCGCATCCGGGGATGATCGGGCAGGGTTTTGCAGATCTTCCCGATATTCCACATGAACCCGATGTTTTTGGTGACCCGGCCGATCTCCGCATCCGTGAGACCCTGGACCTTTGCAACCTCCCGGATGGCGGAGCGGGCGGCAAAGGTATTGTGGTTGGCCACCATTGCGGCCCGACGCGTGCCATATTTCGAAAAGACATAGTCGATGACCCGTTCCCGCTCGTCCCAGGCAAAGTCCACGTCGATGTCCGGAGGATCCATGCGGTCCGGATTCAGGAATCGCTCGAAGAAGAGGTTGTGGGCGATGGGATCCACGTGGGTGATGCCAAGGGCATAGGAGACGATGGAGGCGGCACCGCTCCCCCTGCCGCAGGACTGCCGGGCGCTTCCGGTGATGTCCGCCACAACCAGGAAATAATGGGAGTATTTTTTCTCCCGGATAATGGCCATTTCATGGTCCAGTCGATTCTTCACCTCCGGCGTGATCTCGCCGTAACGGCGTTTGCACCCCTCCATGGCCTCCCGATAGAGGGTCTCGTATGCCTTCTGATCCTCCATCTCCTCATAGCAGGGGAACACCACACGGTTCAGGTCCCAATCCGTGCAGCATGCCTCGGCGATCCGAATCGTGTTTTGGATTGCAGCAGGGGCATGGGGAAACATTTGGATCATCTCGGAGGGCGAGGTAAAAAAGCTGCTCTCCCGGCAGATCTCCTCGGGATCGAGGCGGGAGATCTTTGAATTGAGAGACACGGCTCTGAGGATCTTGTGAAGGGGGAAATCCTCCTTTCTGAGGAGGCAGACCCGGTTGGTGGCAACGGGTGGGATTCCGCTTCTGCGGGAAAAGGCATAGCAGCGGGCCATCCCATAGCCCGGGGAAACCTCGACGAAGAGGTCTTCTATTCCCTTTTTCCCGAGGGTTTTGAGGAGCCGTTCGTCATCGGAAATGACGATCAAACCATCCCGGCGCTCCTTGAGAGCCCGGATAAGATTGAACTCCTGATCACAATGGCGGTCGGAGATGAGCCGGCAGAGGTTTTCGTATCCCTCGAGATTCTTGGCCAGGAGGACGGCCCGGCCGCCTGCGTGGAGGAGCTCGCACCCGAGAATAGGCTCGAGCCCCGCCTCTCTGGCCTCCTGGATGAAGAAGACTGCGCCATAGAGCCCGTTCGTGTCGGTCAGGGCCAGCCGCTTCATATGGTGGGCCCTGGCAGCCCGGCACAGCTCCTCCAGGGTTGGAAGCCCCCAGCCCCTGGAATAATGGGAATGAACGTTCAGATGGACATACATGGCAGAATCCCGGCTCATCACGAGAAAGAATATCTGCCCGGATAATACTGTAAGCTTATCTGTAAGTCAAATCGTCCACGGTCATTCAGTGACGGGAATCCAGAACACAGAAAAATCCGGTTCAAGACCGGAATGACAAAACGGAAAACGCCGCTCGCAGATTCCTCGCCTCTGCGGGAGACGGGCATTTTTCAGCACCTGCCCTAATCCCGTTCCCGAAGCATTGCGATGAGCATTTGGAGAAAGAGTCCGACCTGTTCCTGATTCTCGAGCGCATACCGGGCAGCCGACTGAAGAGGGGTCTCCATGCCCCCGCCATCTCTTACGACAATGCCGATGCCGCGACCCTGGAGCACTTCGAACACGTCTTCATCAGTCACATCATCGCCAATGAAAATGGGAAGGACCTCGCCCCGGTTCATATCGAGAGAATCCAGCAGCCACATCAGCGCCTTGCCTTTATGCCAATCGACATCAGGCTGAAGCTCGAATATCTTCTTGCCGCGACCTTTCCGAAGTCCCTGATGATTCTCGAGGACACGGTTTACAGCCTCTTCTACCGTCGGAACGCAGCCCTCTTCCACCAGACGGTAATGCACTGTGACGGAAAAGCGTTTGCGCTCGATCAGCACTCCGGGGACAGATCCCGTCATCTCATGAAGAGCCTCTTGCGCGCGATCGAGGATCGGCAGAAATTCGGTTCCCGTTTGAAGGACGTTCCTGTCTCCGGGACCTGAAATGTCGAACCCATGGCTGCCTGCGTAGTAGATCTTGTCGAGACCGACGAGTCTTTTCACTTCGGAGAGGTCTCGGCCGCTGATGACCGCGACCCTACAGAGATCAGCGAGCCCTGACAGTATCCGCCGCATCTCGCCGGAGAGAACGGCCTTTTCAGGCCGTTCCACGATCGGCGTCAAAGTCCCGTCGTAATCCAGAGAAACCAGGAGTTGTCTGTCTCTTGCACGAATCCTGATCTCTTCGATCGACTCCACGGCGGAAGGGAGGGAAACAACATCTTGCATAAGATCAACCTCCGCCACCAAGACACAAAGTCACCAAGGATTCTTTTCCTGTAAACAAAAAAATCTCTTCTTTGTGCCTTGGTGTCTTTGTGGCCTAATTGTTTGCTTCCGACACGCTTGCCTCTGCGAATGTGGCCATTTCTGCGAGGACTTTCAACGATCCCTCGATGATACTCATGGCCAAAGCAGCACCGGTTCCTTCCCCGAGCCGCATGTCAAGGCAGAGCAATGGGGTGAGCCCGATGTGATCTAACATGATTTGATGTCCCGGCTCAACCGAGAGATGTCCGGCAAAGAGATAATCCTTCACCTGAGGACACAATCCGGTGGCTATCAGCGCCGCTGCACCGGAAATGAACCCGTCGATGACCACAGCCACCCTGCCCGCTGCGGCGCCCAGCATCACCCCTGCAAGCCCGGCAATCTCGAACCCGCCTACCTTGGCCAGGATGTCGATCGGGTCACGCGGATCGGGTCTGTTGAGTCGAATGGCCTTTTGAATCGCCTCGATTTTCCGGTTGAGCTGCTGATCGTTCAGCCCCGTGCCGCGGCCCGTCACTTCTGAAACGGATTTTCCGGTGACGACCGAGCAGATGGCTGCACTGGGGCTCGTGTTGCCGATTCCCATGTCTCCTGTCCCCACCAGGTCAACGCCATTCCCGATTTCTCCATTGACGATTTCTATACCCGCCTCGATCGCCTGGACGGCCTGGGCCCGGCTCATTGCGGACGCAACCGCCATGTTGGCGGTGCCCGGAGCGATCTTCCTGGAGATCAATCCAGGATTAGTGGGGAGAGGAGATGCGACCCCCATGTCAGCGACCACCACGCGGGCGCTCACATGTTTCGAGAGCACATTGATGGCGGCCCCGCCATGGAGAAAATTGAGAACCATCTGGGCTGTCACCTCCTGCGGCCAATTGTGGAATTTCTCCTCGATGATACCATGATCGCCCGCCATTACGATGACGGCCTTGTCCTTGATCCGGGGAATGGATCTCCTCTGAATCCCGGCAAGCTGAATGGAAATCTCCTCCAACTTCCCCAGACTCCCCTGCGGTTTCGTCAGCATGTCCTGCCGTTCCCGGGCCTTGGATGCGGCGGAGTCGTCCAGTGGACCGATAAGATCCAGGGTCCTGCTCAAAAGCTCTGAAGAATTACCCATTTTGCAGCCTCCTTTTTTTTGGCCCGGCCCAGAAAAATAGGGCTCGGGCGCATCACTGGGATGAGCCGGAGCCCTTTGCCATCAGTTCCGACGAAAGATCTCAACAGGTCTTCTGGCTTCCCCTCCTCCTGGCCGCCTTCCCACCAAGGTTGCTGAAAAACACCCATCTGCGGCGTTGCCCTCGTCCCTCGTCGTTGCGGCGTACTAAAATGTACGCCTCACTCCTCTGAACTTCGGGCGTCTTGCATCTGGCCGTTTTTGAGCAACCTTTTTAGGCAGTGGCTTTTCTTGCCGAAAAGGTTTCCTCCTCCGTTCATTAATGAGGAGAAACGGGGTTACAGCGGTGGGTCCGCCACGGTCTCGCACCGTGTTCCGGGATGTTGAAGTCTCTTGTTATCCCTTTAGCAAAGCAGATGGGATCTGTCAACAGAGCAGGAGGCAAGATGCAGGATAAATGGATTGAACCGCAAAGGCGCGAAGGACGCAAAGAAAAGAGCGAATACTTTCCTTGGCGCTCTTGGCGTCTTTGCGGTTTAAAGCTTTTATCCTGGCAGCTTCGCCCTGGGGCAAAGCCCCAGCTGCCCCAGCATGGCCAGATCCTCATCCAACGACCTTCCTCTCGTGGTCAGATAATCGCTCGTCATGATCCCGCTCGCTCCAAAAGCGAAGACAAGCGGATGGAGTTGCCCGAGATTCAGCTCTCGGCCGCCGCAGATGAGAATGTCCTTGTCATGAAGCATGTATCGGAAGATTGCGATAATCCTGAGACAGCGGAGAGGGGTCAGGAAACGGGAATTCTCCATGGGTGTTCCGGAAATGGGCGCCAGGAAATTCAGGGGGACCGCGTCCACGTCAAGGTACTTCAGCGTCAATGCAAGCTCCATGACCTGTTCGTCCGTTTCACCGAGCCCGAAAATCCCGCCCGAGCATACCGTAAGTCCTGCGGCTTTGGCGTGTTCGATTGTTCGGATCCTTTCCTTGTACGTGTGGGTGGTGCAGATCCTTTCAAAAAAACTTTCCGCAGTCTCCAGGTTGTGGTGATACCGGGTAACGCCGGCCTCCTTGAGGAGATCCATGTCCTCCCGTTCGAGACACCCGAGTGATGCACAGGTGGAGATTCGGGAAGTATCCAGCGCTGCCAGGGCATCGGCGACAATCTCTACCTCCTTACGGGGCAGCCGCTTTCCGCTCGTGACGATCGAGAAGCGAGTCACAGGGGAATTCTCAGCCCGCCGCCCCGCCTCGACCATCTGCGCTTTCGGCATGATCCCGTATACGGGGGCATCGGTCCTGGAGAAGGCCGACTGTGCACAAAAACTGCAGTCTTCCGAGCACTTCCCGGATTTGCCGTTGCATATGGTGCAGAGGTGCGCTTGATTCTCGAAACGAGCCCTTCTGAGCCTGTCCGCACCGGCAATCAGGGAAAAGAGATCCTCATCGGGCACGGTGAGCAGGACGCGATAATCCTTCGCATCCGGGGTTTCCCCCCTCAGCAGCGAATCCGCAAGATTCAGACATGATTCCAGTGGCATTTAATTCCCTTTCAAAAAGTATTGCCGAAAGGCCTGTTTCAGACTGGCAGGCTCAATCCGTTCCATTGGCTCCACTTCGGCGAGAATCCGCACCTTCCCGTAATCGCGAATGGCATCCCGGTTTACACAGTCCCGGGGACCGTTGATCACGACACCCAGGATCTCCAGCCCGTGCAGTCGCAGGATCTCCAGGGAAAGGAGCGTGTGGTTAATGGTCCCGATCCTGCTGGAGGTTACCAGAAGAACCGGCAGTGCCAGTCGTTTCATCAGATCCACCATGTACTGGTGGCTGTTAAGGGGGACCATGATCCCGCCTGCGCCTTCCACTATCAGCGGCCGGGAAGAAGAAACAGGGGGGATCGAAATAGAGTCAAGATCAATGGTCATCTCCTCGAGACGGGCGGCGGCATGCGGGGAGAGAGGATGTTTGAGCCGGTAGGCTTCCGGGTAAGCCCTCCATTCAGGGATGGCGGTTTTCCGTATCACCCATTCCCTGTCCGTGATTTCTTCGACCCCGCATTGGATCGGCTTCCAGTACTCCGCCTCCATACCCGTAACGAGCAGAGAGGAAACCAGGGTCTTGCCGATGCCGGTGTCCGTTCCCGTGACAAAAATCCTGGCCGGCATGTCAGGAGTCATCGGAGAACCTCCACTGCCCCAAGAGCCGCACAAGGGACTCCACCTGCGCCCTTGTGTGGGAGGAGGACAGGGAAAACCTGATCCTCGCCTGCCCCGGTTCCACCGTGGGCGGCCGAAGCGCGGGGGCGAGGATTCCATGATTTTCAAGAAACTTCGACAGAGCGAGGGTCTTCGATTCCTCCCCTACGATCACAGGCACGATATGGGTGGTGGAGGAAGCCGTAGACCAGCCCTGTTCCTTGAGGCTTTTTCGGAGAAAATCAGCGTTTCCATGGAGGCGCTCTCTCTCAGCATCCATCGAAGGGATGAGATCCAGGGCCGCATCGATGGTCCCCAATACGGCGGGAGGCAATCCGGTCGAGTAAATGAACCCGGAACAGCAGTTGATCAGATAATCCCTCAGCATCCTGGAACAGGCCACATATGCACCGAATCCACCGCATGCCTTGCTGAATGTCCCCATGGCAATGTCCACCGGTCTGCCGCAGGTGAGCCCCATGCCCCTTTCTCCAAGGACTCCCGTGGCATGGGCATCATCTACCATCAGCATGGCCCCATATTCCCGGGAAAGAGAAACCAGGCGGTCCAGATCGCTTCGATCTCCATCCACGCTGAAGACCGACTCCGTAATGATGAGGATGCGGGAATGGCCGCTGTTCCTGTTTCTTGCTTCGTGCAGGAGCCCCGCCAGATGATCCAGATCGTTGTGTCGGAAGCAATTGACCTCACAGCGGGCCAGTCGCGCACCGTTCACAATGCTGTTGTGGTTGAGGCGATCTGAGAGGATGACGGCAGAGGGGTCTGAAAGCGCCGGAATCATGCTCACGTTGGCCTGGAATCCGGAATTGAAAATGAGCGCCGCTTCGGTGCCTTTAAGATCGGCAATCTTTCTTTCCACCTGCTCAAAGATTTCATAATCGCCGCAGACCAGCCGCGAACCGGTGGATCCCGCCCCGAAGCGGTCCATGAATTGCGCTGCCCTCTCCAGCAGCAGGGGGTGTCTGGAGAGCCCCAGGTAGTCGTTGGACGAGAAGTTGACGAGGACCCGGCCGTTCACGAGCACCTCCGGAGGAGAAGCAGGAGCCAGGGGCCGAAGGACGCGGAGCAGCCTGCGTTGCTCTCTTCCAGCCAATGTCTTCTCGAAGAAGTCGAACTTCTCCCCTGCTGTTTTCATGCCCCCTCCTCCCGGATCGTCTCCACCATGGCCGCGGTGAGATGCTGCAGATCCTGCGCCAGGATAAGGTAAGGAGGCATGGTGTAGACCAGCCTCCCAAAGGGCCGGATCCAAACCCCTCTCTCGACGAATCGTTTCTGAATCCGAGCCAGGGCGACCGGGCGATGCAGCTCGACAACCCCGATGGCGCCCAATACCCTCACATCGGCCACATGGGGAAAATCGAGGCATTTCGAAAGATCGCGGGTCAGGTGTTCCTGTATAGCCGCCACTCTCTCTTTCCAGGGCGATGAAAGGAGCAACCGTGTGCTCGCGAGGGCGACCGAGCAAGCCAGAGGGTTTGCCATAAACGTGGGTCCATGCATGAAGACTCCGGGATCGCCTGAAGAGATAACCTCGGCCACCCGCGATGTAGTCAGTGTAGCGGCCATGGTCATGTACCCCCCGGTCAACGCCTTTCCGAGACACAGAATATCCGGTGAAATGTTCGCCCACTCGGAAGCGAAAAGTTTTCCGGTTCGTCCGAAGCCGGTGGCGATCTCGTCAAGGATCAAGAGCGTATCATGCTCGTGGGTAAGTTCCCTGACCCTCCTCAGATAAAGCGGGGGATAGAAGCGCATGCCCCCCGCCCCCTGGACAATGGGCTCCAGGATCACCGCAGCGATCTCGCGCCCATGCTCTTGAAGGAGGCGCGAAAGATCGGATAAGGCATCTTCATCCAGGGATCCGTCAAAGCCGCACCTGGGGGCTTTTGCGAAGTAGTGCTGCGGCAGGATCGAGCGGAAGAGGTGGTGCATCCCGGTTTCCGGATCGCAGACAGACATTGCCCCAAGGGTGTCCCCGTGATATCCGCAGCGAATGGTCAGGAGTTTCTGCCTTTCGCCATGTTTCATTGACTGCCAGTACTGAAGCGCCATTTTTATGGCAACCTCGACCGCCACTGATCCGGAATCGCAGAAAAATACCTTTTCCAGTCCGGACGGGGCGATCTCCACCAGCAGGGAGGCGAGATCGACGGCCGGCCCATGGGTCAAGCCTCCGAACATCACGTGTGCCATGTCCTCGAGCTGGTCCCGAACAGCCTGATTGAGAACGGGATGGTTGTAGCCGTGGATGGCGGCCCACCAGGAAGACATGCCGTCGATGAGTTCCCTGCCGTCTTCCAGGACAATGCGAACCCCCGCGGCAGAGGCAACGGGATAGACCGGGAGAGGATCCTCCATGGAGGTATACGGATGCCAGAGATGTCTCCGGTCGAACCCGATTCGATCTTCTATGAGCCTTCCCCTCACTGCTCCTCCTCATATTAGTTGCTGCAGTCCTGCCCGTGCAAACACGGACATCCCATCCTATCCTTGCCTCTCTGTGAGGGAGCGTACCTGCAAGGATTGGGATTGTCAACCCGGCATCGCCGACCTGGGTTGACAATGGCATTGGCACATCAGCCAACACGTCCTGCAGGTCCACCTGTTACAGCCGAGTCAATCTGACAGTTAACTGCCGAGTGAATTTGTCAGTAGCATGGTTGGCCTCAAGCTGCCATTT
>PHBH01000090.1 GCA_002840535.1 Deltaproteobacteria bacterium HGW-Deltaproteobacteria-15
AGCGGCATTTCGGTTCTGCCGTCGATCGAGTACCAACTCGCTCTGTGGGCTCTGCGAGATAAATGCAAACTCTTTTCTGCTCTCCGTAATAAGTACTCAGCGAAGATTCCGGCAAGAATTCCATGACAGAATGCAAGGGTAGCAATCGCTGCCGTTTCGAACAGGCCGCAACAAAATCTTCTCTTTTGCATATGAATCCTCTATCAGGTGCAATGAACCAAAATCCTGCAGGAAGCTGGATAGAAGACTCGTATGACTCGACCCAGGAAGGAAATGGATCTTAAAGCACAGGTTATGAAAAGGAGCTTCTATCTTAAGACTGAGAACACCTGTGCGGGGAAAATAAAGGGTGTCAGGAAAATCCTGCACCCCGGAACAACCCTCTTATCAATCCCTTGATCCCGAAAAACCGCTTCTTCATCCAGGGTCCCCTGTATGAAAGTCCATCCATCCAGAGAAACCCCCGAAACCGGCTTCAAGTCAAAGACCAGCAATTACAGCCGAAGTGAACCTATGGCACGCCAATTGCTCAAAAAGCAGAATAAGGATCCCCATGTGTCACGCACGGCTTCGCCCCCCCGCCGTCAGGTAAGTGTCCGGCCCTGAGCCGCTGTATGAGACCAGTTCCTTCACCTGAGACCCTACCGACCTTAATGTGAATGACCCGAACGATCAAGAGAGGAGGAGCAGCAATGAACAACGAAGAAAGAACCAAATACCCTCCACAGAGAGGCGTCACCCGCAGGGAGTTTCTCAATTTCTGCGGGGTAGTGGCCGGCGCCCTCGGCCTCGGTCCTTCATTCGGGTCCCGCATCTACGAGGCATTTGCCGCCGACGCTCGGCCCCCTATACTCTGGCTTCACTTTGCCGAGTGCACAGGATGCACGGAATCGGCATTGAGAACCACGTCCCCTTGGTTCGATGAGCTGATCCTCGACAAGGTCTCTCTGGACTACCATCAGACCCTGATGGCTGCAGCCGGGGAAACGGTGGAAAGCATCCTCTTCAACTCGGCGGCTGCCAATGCGGGGAAGTTTTCCTGTGTGGTGGAGGGCGCCATCCCCACGGCCAACGGTGGCGTCTATGGCATGGTGGGCGGACGGACCATGCTCAGCATTGCGAACGAGGTTTGCCCCAAGGCCAAGGCGATCCTGGCGCTCGGCAACTGCGCCTCCTTCGGCGGGCTCCCGGCCGCACTCCCCAACCCGACCGGTGCAAAAGGGGTGAAGGCCGCCCTGGGCGCGGCGCTCACCGTCCCAGTGGTGAACATCCCCGGCTGTCCTCCGAACCCGGTGAATTTTGTGGGCACGCTCGCCAACTATCTCCTTTTCGGAAAGCTCCCGGCCCTGGATTCGCTGGGAAGACCGCTTTTTGCCTACGGGAAAACAGTCCACGACCAGTGTCCCAACAAGGCGGCGGGTCTGAAATACAAATGTTTGAAGCCGGTGGGCTGCAAGGGGCGGCGCTGATCGGTTAGGCGACACATGTCACCTGACTCGTGTCTCGGATTCCATGTCACCTTGCGGCGATGCGGGTGGCTGATGATCAAGAGAAAAGGGGTGTAAAACGATTACGTGTCACTCAACGCAAATAAGAGTGGAAGTGGTTTGTGTACTTATTCGTTCATCAAAAGGCGACTTTCGTAGTCCGGATACGTAATGCGACGCCGTCCCACGGGTAAGACATTCCTCGATTTAGCCAAGCCCAAGCCTTCGTAACTTAAATAAAATACCATCTCCCAAAAGTACATAGTCCGATCCCGCCGGCTGTTTGACGGGCGTATGTTCCAGCGTCGATCGATGTAAAGTAGGGTTGAAGTACGCCGGAGCCTACCTCCCGTGTACACTATCAGTACATCCTGAATACAAACATCCCTACTGCTACAATCCGCCTTTTTGCTCATTTCCCATTACTACTACCGAGATCTACCCTTACGCAGAATTGGTTCTTTGTAGGAGTCACGCCGACATCGAACCATCCGAGCAAGAAGAGAATGCCACAAAAGACCTCTCGTTTAGTTTCGCTCCATGACACGGCAATAAGAGTCTTTACGAGCACAAAACAGTGAGTTGGACACGATGGCCCCCTGTAACCGACGGGGCGAAGCTCTGTAAAAGGGCTGGAGATCATCTACCATGTCGCGATCGCTGCGGGTGACCTTATCGTAGCCTTTTGAGAAGAGATCGGATTGCGAACCGTCTGCTTCCACTGCAACAGGATCATCCGTCCAGGAGTAGAGGAAGAGCAAAACTCCTCGGGACTCTGCATGGACTGCCTCATCGAGGCTTTGAAGCCTCTCTATCGTAATCAGCAAAGGCGGCAGGGTTACTTCGATTGTTTTGGAACCGCCAGAGGATATTGTGATCAGCTGAATTGCCGCTATCGCAGGATCTGTGTTCACAGAACAATATGAACCTTCCTGATGGTTTTTATTTCCGGCCCAAGAGAGGGCCTTCTGCAGGTAAATCCATGAAGCGAGAACACCCATGCGTCTTGAAGCGAGGAGAAGAGATCAGCCTTCTCGATGTCCTGGCCATCCCCCTGAAACGAAAACGCGCGGTCCTGGGTCTGCCCATTCTCGCCGCGGTGGTGGCTTTCGTTGTCAGTCTCCTGGCGCCGAACATGTATACAGCGACTGCAAGGCTCCTCCCTCCCCAGGAACCGGGTACAGGAATTCAGGGGCTCGTTTCCAATGGAGGCGGGACCATGTACAGCCTTGTGGGAGGCAAATCGAGTGCGGACGTCTATGTCGGCATTCTGGAGAGTCGAACAGTGGCCGACGATATCATCCAACGGTTCGGCCTGAAGGAAGTCTACGGCGACTCCACCATGGCGGATGTGTACAGGAAACTTGCGGATCGGACAAGAGTGAACGTATCGACCAAAACCCAGATCATCAGCATCTCGGTCAAGGAGCATGATCCCGTGATTGCGGCCGCAATTGCGAATGGTTATGTGGACGGGCTGGACAGGATCAACCGAAGTATGAACATCACGGAAGGCCAGCGCAAGCGCATATTCCTGGAGGGTCGGTTGACAAAGGTGGAGCGGGACTTGGCCGAGGCGGAATCCGAGCTCAAGGACTTCCAGCAGAAGTACAGGCTTGTGGCATTGGAGGAGCAGGCCAGGACTGTTGTCGAAGGCGCTGCCAGGATAAGGGCGGAGATGATCTCAGCAGAAACCGAGTTGGAAGTGCTGAAACAGTTTCGTACGGATCGGCAGAACGAAACCATCATGCTCAAAACAAGGGTTGCTGAGCTGGGCAGGCAACTGGCCATCGCGGAAACAGGGTCAAACGGGAACAAGGCCGGAAACGGAGATCCCCAGGGAGACCCCTTTCAATTCTCCTTTCAGAATATACCGGAGCTGAGCATGCAGTTCGGCAGGCTCGTGCGCGAGGCAAAGGTTCAGGAAAAACTGTTTGAACTGCTGACCTCCCAGTATGAATTGGCCAAGATTGAAGAAGCAAAGGACATGAACACGATACAGATCCTGGATCGCGCAGTTCCGCCCGACAGGAAATCCGGTCCGAAAAGGGTGATGATCACAGCGCTCACTGCAGTCTCAGTCTTTATTCTTGCCGTTCTCTGGGCCTTCTTCACGGAGTACCTGTCTTTCATGAAGGCCCATGAGCCCCAGGCCTACAGCCAATTTCTTCAGTATGCGAAACCCTGGAGAGGGTAGGACTTCAAGAAGGAATTGAAACCACACATGGGAAAGAGCATGGTCGCCAGGGGAAAGGCTCTACTTCTCTCCACAAAACATGGTTGGGAGGCGATGAAAAGGCTCAAGTCGGGCAGGCTGGCTTCTTCATCGAAAAGGCTGGATATCTGTGCCATGCAGTTTGCACACAACTTTCACCTCTCCGGTCGTCCTTCGATTTCCGGAAAGGTGTGTCTGGAGATCGGCGCAGGATGGGTCCTCAGTCACGCAATTGTCTGCCATTTGCTGGGAGCAAAAGAAGTCGTGGTAACGGATATCTCTCCGCTTGCAAATCCTGAGTCGCTGCGCGCGTCTCTGCGAAATTCCGTGCCATCCGTCATTCGGGATATCCTCTCTCCATTCGAAGACCACGAACTCTTGAGAGAGCGGCTGGAAAAGCTGCTTTCGATTCATCGCTTTGATTTCGGGGTGCTGCGTGATCTGGGCATCCACTACATCGCCCCCATCGACCTTGCCCAAACGCGGTTCGGCCGGCCAGCGGACTTCATCTATTCCAATTCCGTTCTCCAGCACGTGCCCTGTGAAGATGTCCCCCTCCTGCTGCAAAACATCTCTTCAGCACTGCGTCCGGGAGGCATCATGATTCACTGCCTTCACCTGGAAGATGTTCAGAGTGGTTCGGCGGATCCATTTGCATTTCTCTCGATTCCTGAAGGCGAATATTCCAGGGCATGGCAGTCGGCCCGCGGCAACAGGATCAGGAAGAGCGGCTGGCAGGAGATCTTCAGCAAGCTCGAGAATACCCACACGGAATTCATTTACGAGTGGACGCGAAAAGAGAGGAAGCTCCCTTCCCGGATTGATCCTTCCATCCGCTGCGTGGATGAGGCTGATCTGAGAACCAGCCACATCGGCGTACTGACCAGAAAGAACAACGGATGACGAGCATGAAAATCTCCCCTCGGGACTTGGTGGCGTTCAAGGCGACGGCCGTTGAGGAAAGATCGAGGGACATCTCCGAAACGGGCGTCTTGACAAGGATTCGGAAGAAGCCTGCGGCCGAAAAAAAGGCCGGTCTTTTCAGATCGAAGCTCCGGGGAAGCGGGTTTAAATCGAGGAGCCTCATCCTCGCCACAGGAACGTGCGCAGGCCAGGCCATACACATTGCCGCGGCGCCTTTGCTCACGCGGCTTTTTTCGCCGGAGGCCTTCGGAGTACTCGCCGTGTACATGTCACTCAGCACGATTTTGGCAGTGGTCGGTTCGCTCCGATACGACGGGGCGCTCATGATCACCTCGGATCCTGAGGAAACCATCAATCTCGCCTCCCTCTGTTTTCTGGTCAGCCTCCTCCTCAGCACGGTACTCTTTGCGGGGGTTTCCCTTTTCTTCTTTTTCGGAGTGCAGATGCCCCCCCGGGTTGCAGGGATGGGATGGACGCTTTATCTGGTGCCCGCTGCCGTATTCGTCCTTTCCTCCCAAAGCATACTCCGACTCTCCGGAATCAGGCGGGGCCGGTTCGG
Organism: Deltaproteobacteria bacterium HGW-Deltaproteobacteria-15; assembly: GCA_002840535.1. Lineage (GTDB taxonomy): Bacteria > Desulfobacterota > DSM-4660 > Desulfatiglandales > HGW-15 > HGW-15. Next base: position 5,186 of record PHBH01000090.1, read on the forward strand.
GTCTGTCTCCCTTTCCGGCTTTGTACAGGGATTTTCGGAAAACGGCGTGAAGATTGCGGCAGGAGCGGCCGGAGTCGTCGGTCCCTTAGGCTTGATCGCCGGACATCTGGCGGGCGGTATTGCCGCGACCATTTACCTGCTGAGAAAACTCAGAACGTGCTTTCCGAACGGCAAGCTGTGGAAGATCGTTCGAAAAAAGAAAATGCAGGCAATGGGTTCCAGGTACAGGGCTTTTCCCCTGTACAATTCCTGGTCTTCTCTGATCAACGTGGTTTCCCTTCAGGCACCGGCCCTGATGCTTGGCTGGCTCTTCGATCTACGGGCGGCGGGTTTTTATCTCCTCGCGCAACGGGTATTGAAGGTCCCGGTTCGGCTGCTTGGTCAAGCGGTTTCCGATTCGCTCTTCAAGGAAGCGGCCGATCGCAAGCGGACAGGCCGTCGGATTCTGCCATTCGTGTTGAAAGTGATCGGATTGCTGGCGGGAGTCATTGCAGTTCCCTTGTTCGCCGCTCTCTTCTTCGGCGAGTTCCTGTTCGAAACGGTTTTTGGACGGGAGTGGGGTACTTCCGGATTGTACGTCACGATCATGGCGCCATGGATCGCGATGCAATTCCTGACCTCAGCCGTAAGCTCTGTCTTTTCGGTCTTGGAAAAGAACAAGATACTTTCCGGCTTGCAGTTGATGCTGCTGGCAAGCACCCTCCTGCCTTTCCTGTTTGCGGGCAGGTTGGGCCATGATGACGTTCAGGTTATCATCCTCTTATCCGCGTTCAATTTCGTAGCCTATGCAGCCTATGGGTTGGCGGCGGTGTGGATATGCCGCAGCCACGACGCAGGGTTGAGAACATGACATCGCGAAGAGACGAAAAAAGGCTTCTTGCCCGTGGGGCATTCTGCTTTTCATTCGATTTTGAACTTTCCTGGGGCAATTTCGACCGCTATGACCGCGCCTTGCTGGAGAAGAAGTCTCTTCTCGCACGGGAGATTGTCCTGCCGAGACTGCTGGATATGCTCAGACGATATCGTGTATCGGCCACTTGGGCTGTAGTGGGCCATCTGATGCTGGATTCATGCGACAGGATTCATGGGAACCCCACGCCGCATCACGCCTGGCTGCCGGATTGGTACTGCCACGACCCCGGCAGTTCGGAAAGAGAAAATCCTCAGTGGTACGCCCGGAGCTTTGTCAAGCAGCTCATGGCCATGGAGCCCGCACAGGACATCGGGCTGCACGGTTTCTCCCATTGCATTTGGGGCGAACCCGGGTGCAGCCGCGACGTGGCGGAGAGGGAAATGAAAAACGCTCTTGAGGCAGCGGGAGGCTTGGGGCTTACACCGCGCTCTTTCGTTTTCCCGCGCAATTCGATCAACCACCTGGATGTGCTGCGCTCGGCCGGGATTCGTGTCTTTCGGGAGCAGCAGGAGAGCTGGTATGGAACCTTCCCGAAAAAGGTTAGACGGGTCTGCCACTTCGCGAGTCAATGGATTGGCCTTCCGCCCAGCTCGGTCCTGCCCCGTTCTGAGAACGGCATGACATGTCTTCCCTCCTCAGCCCTGTATTCATCAATGGACGGCATACGGAAGCGGATACCGATCTCCACGAGGGTGAACCGGGCGATAAAAGGTATGGAGAGGGCTGTCGGCGAAAGAGCGGTTTTCCACCTCACGACCCATCCGGTCTATCTCGCCTACGAGGACCGGAGAACGGACGAACTGCTGGACGGGCTGGACCGCATCTTTGCACATGCCCGCGATCTGCGGGGGCGTGGCGTCATGGATGTCCTCAATATGGCTCAAATTGCAGAGCGAATGTCACAG
>PHBH01000053.1 GCA_002840535.1 Deltaproteobacteria bacterium HGW-Deltaproteobacteria-15
TGGAATTCTTCTTCACGATGCCCATCAGCAGGATCAGGAGGTTGGAGCCATGACTCAACAGCGCCAGTCCGATGATCAGCTTTACAATGCTGCGCCGCATCATCATGTACACTCCAGCCCCGTAGAGCCCGCCCACGAGAATGGACAGAATGGCTTCCAAGTCATTCCTCCGCAAGAGAAAATATGACGGTCAGGGCGACGCCCACCACGAGGAGATAGACACCGGCATCGAACAGAAGCGGCGTGCCCACATGGCCCTCCACCGGGATGGCGATCGCCGTCCACTGTGACGTCAGAAAAGGCTCTCCATACAGGAATGCAATGAGTCCGCTGCACGCGGCCATGAGAAGCCCGAGCCCGATCAGTGTATTAGGATCTGCGCGCAGAATCCGGCGCGCTTCCTCTACTCCTCGTGCAATGGCATAGAGCGCAATCGCTGCAGAGGCCACCAGACCGCCCACAAATCCCCCGCCGGGAAGATTATGTCCATGCAGCAGGAGGAAGATCGACATAAGGAGAAGCAGAGGAAGAAGATAGACTATTGCCGTAGCCAGGATCAGGGAAATCATGTGTTCCTCCCATTCTCGGGTTTCGAAGATCGCGTAGTCATATCGCCGCCCCATTCCGAACTCCCCGCGCCCGGCTGGGCAGGGGTGTGACCAAGTCCACGGAGCTTGACAAGGGAATACACCCCGATGGCGGCTGCCGCCAGAACCGTGATCTCTCCCAGGGTATCGAATGCCCTGAAGTCCACCAGGATCACATTCACCACGTTACGGCCGCGGGCCAGAAGATAGCTGTTGTCTCCGAAATAGGAGGCCAGGCGCAAGTCCTTGGGCGAAGCCGTTGCGGTCAATGCAAGAAGGCTGATGAGTCCCCCGAGGGCCATTGAAGGCAGCAGATCGCGGAGCCTCTCGAGTCGGGTCGAGTAGGTGACATATTCCGGAAGATCCCGGATGGCCAGCACGATCAAAAAAACCATCAGCGTATCCACGGCAAATTGGGTCATGGCTAGGTCAGGGGCTCCGAAAATGATGTAGATCATTGCCATGGAATACCCGATCGTGCCCAGCGCGACTATGGCCAGAATGAGGTGCCGGGCCCTGACGGCGGCAATGACCGCAACAGCCATCACCGCGGCGATCAATCCCTCGTAGACCTGCAAATCTGACAACCGTGAAAGACCAAGGTTGATCCGCTCCTGGAAAAAGGAGTAAGAGATGAGGCCTATGGCTGTAAGGATGATCGTGAGCAGGTAGAAATGGAGGTGCCCGCTCTGGAGCAACCGCGTCTGGAGAAATGCCAGCAGGTTCATCCCCTTTTCGGCGAGGGAATATCCCCTGGAAGGTCCGAATCGGGCTCCGATGTCGAGCCGGACGACGGCGCGCCTCAGCCGGACATGATTCAGGTACAAGAAGATTCCGGCCCCGAATCCAATTCCGCTTAGAAACAGCTGCAGGGTCAGACCATGCAGGAGCGCCAGCTCCACCACAACGGGCTGCAGCAGTATTGCAGCGACTGCAGGAGAAACAATCGCCCCTCCCATGAAGCCCGGAAAGATCCCGATCAGAAGGCCCATGGAAGCCAGTATCAGGGGACCGAACCATAGAGCGAGGGGTGGTTCATGAATCTTCTTTGTCTCTTGCGTCCGGTTCCCGAAAAACGGCTTTAATCCGACAATACCCGCTATCACGACCATGCCGATGCTCGTCAACAGTGCGACCGCCGTAAGGAGAGGGGTCTCGGCAGTTGCTGCATAGATCAGTTCCTTTCCTATAAAACCGAAAAGAGGAGGAAGGCCGGCCATGGAGAGAGATGCCAGCCCGGCTGCGACTGCAGTGACCGGCATGGCGTAGGCCAGCCCGCCGAGCCGGGACACATCCCTGGTGCCCGCTTCGTGATCCACGATTCCTGCGACAAGAAACAAGGCTGCTTTGTAAAGAGCATGAATGATCAGATAGGTAACGGCCGCGTCCAATGCCGCCCTGGAGCCCATGCCCAGAAGGAAGGTCAAGGCCCCCAGAACGCTGATCGTCGAATAGGCGAGGATTCGTTTCATGTCGGTCTGTCCGATTGCAAGCCATGCTCCCAGGATCATGGTGATTGCACCCGCTCCCATGACAACGATCACCCAGGTGGTCGTTCCGCCAAGGACGGGACTGAGTCTTGCGATGAGGTAAATGCCCGCCTTCACCATGGTTGCCGAGTGGAGATACGTGCTCACCGGCGTGGGCGCCTCCATTGCATTGGGCAGCCAGAAATGAAAGGGGAATTGCGCGGATTTGGTGAACGCACCGGCCAGGACGAGCAGGAGCACGGCCGTGTAAAGGGGGTGTGCACGAACTGTTCCGCCCAGGAGAAGAAGTCTTGAGAGTTCCTGTGTGCCGGCGATGCTTTCCATGAGCAGAAAGCCGATGAGCAGAGCAAGGCCTCCGATGCTGGTGACGAGGAGCGCCTGCAGAGACGCTTTTCGGGCCTCTGCCCGCTCATGATCAAACCCGATAAGAAGATAGGAGCTGATGCTGGTGAGCTCCCAGAAAACAAAAAGGACGATCATATTGTCGGCAAGCACAAGGCCGAGCATCGAAGACATGAAAAGCAGCATGAAGGCGTAAAAGCGGCCGAGTTGCGGGTGTCCGGCAAGATAGGAACTGGTGTATATGAAGACCAGGACCCCGACACCGGTGATCAGGAGTCCGAAGAGAAGACTCAGTCCGTCCAGGTAAAAGGATAGGCTCACACCCAGGCTGGGGAGCCATGAGACCGAGAACAGAACGGTTTCCCCCCGGCCGACCTGACCCAGAAACGTGATCAGTTGCAGAAAAAGAAGCAGCGGGAAGATCGCGAGCACCCAGCCTGCAAAGCCTCTTGCGGCCCGATGTACAAGAGGGGCTATGATGGAAAGCGCAAAACCCGACATGACTGCCAGGATCATTTCTGCTCCTCGGGTCCGAATTTGACTCTCTCAATGCATTTTTCAACCGGTTACAGCGGTTTCATCGTCTCCATTCGTCTACAAATATCCATGAACTGCAGAACATTCAAGACACAAGGAATACCTGGTATGGAAACACCGTCACTACAGGATTAGGAAGACCCGCCCGACATGCCGAGGATGCGCTTGCCGGAGGCTCGAAGCATCCTGCCTGCAACCCGTGTTCTGGAATTGGTGAGTCACCTCCTCTTCCTAAACTTTGACAGGAGAGCTGATGACAATTATAACTAATCCTTGGAACGAAGCAACTTTCTCCCGAGTCATTCGAAACCCGACTCATTCGAAGCAGTGAACACCCGGCGAACTCATGCAACCACACTCATTCGTCGTTCTCCTTTTCGAACTCTCTCTCGTCCTCACTGCAGCCAAGCTGGGCGGCCTGGGGGCACGGAAACTCCGCCTTCCTGTTGTTCTGGGTGAGCTCTTCGCAGGCGTAGTCCTGGGCAACATTGGACTTCTGGGGACCGATCTTTTCGAAATCATAGAGCACGATCCGAGCATCGAGGTCCTTGCCGAGCTTGGGGTCATCCTGCTCATGTTCGAGGTGGGGGTCGAAAGCACCGTACCTGAGCTGATGCGCGTGGGAAGAAGCGCACTTCTTGTAGCCCTGCTGGGCGTGGCCGCTCCCTTCCTTTTAGGCTTTTTCACGGTACGCACGCTTTTTCCGGGGTTTTCGTTCTGGCTCGATATTTTTATCGGCGCAACACTCTGCGCAACAAGCGTGGGTATCAGCGCACGGGTGTTGAAGGACATCGGCAAGGTAAAAAGTGTGGAGGGCAGGACGATCCTTGGAGCGGCGATTGTCGACGATGTTTTGGGTCTGGTCATCCTTGCGGTGGTTGTCGCCCTGATCGGTACGGCTGCCGATCCCTCGCAAGTCGAATCCCCTGGGATGGCATCGGAAATCACCGTAATTATCTTGAAGGCCTTTGGCTTTCTCGTTGTGGGTATCGTCCTGGGTTTGCTCTTCAGCAAACCCCTTTATCGGTGGGCCGCAAAGGTCGAACTGAGCGGCATGCTGCTTACCTTATCGCTGACTCTTTGCTTTACCTTTTCCTATCTGGCCCATAAGTTCGGGCTTGCGCCAATTGTCGGCGCCTTTTCCGCCGGATTGATTCTGGGGCCTGACCACTCCAAAATTTTCATGCAGCAGGAGGAGCAGACGCTGGAGCGCCTTCTTGTCCCGCTCTCCACATTATTTGTTCCCATATTCTTCCTGCATATGGGCATGCAGGTCGATCTCAAAGCCCTTTTCTCTTTTGAGGCAATTACAGTGGGGATCGTTTTATCGATAGCCGCGGTAGTGGGAAAGATGGCGTCGGCAGGAGGAATCCTTCCTGGTAAAGACGGCCCTGATCGTTGGGCCGTTGCGATCGGGATGGTGCCCCGTGGGGAAGTGGGGCTGATCTTTGCCGGGCTGGGGGCACAGATGGAAGTCGGGGGAGAGCCGTTGCTGAGTCCCGCGCTTTACGCCGCGGTGATCATGATGGTTTTCATCACCACGGCAATGACACCGCCGCTCCTTTTAAAGAGGCTCCGTAAAATCAAGAGTTGACCAGTTTGTCTGGTTTATCTGGTTAGTTTGGTTTTAGTGTAGTGCGTCCAACGCTTCTTACCTTCATTTACACGTCATTGCCGCGAAGGAGCTTGTGTCGCAATGTCATTTCGAGGCGATAGCCGAGAAATCTTGATCTTACCCCAAGACCTTTCACACCATGGAGAAGTTTCGGTAAGGTCTGTTCCCCCCGAACCAAAGAAACCAAATAAACCAGATAAACGGAATAACCAGTTTACCTGGCGGCCTTGATCGCTGTAATCAGGTCTTTCACTGTCTTGGGCGGTTCGGGCCAGTCGGGTCTTGCCTCCATTGCTATCGCCTCTTCAGCGCAGCCTGACGCGCACACCGCGCACCCGAAACAGCGATCTTGATCCAGGGCAGGTACATTTCCTTCACCCATTTTCAGCGCCCCGGGCGGACAGCGGTCTATGCACACACCGCAACCGGTGCACCGCTCTGAATCCAGATTCGGTCTGAAACCGGAGTTGAAGACAAGACCCGGTTTCGGATGTTTCAGGATCTGTGTGACCACGTCGCAATGCCAGCGATCACAGTTGCAGAGGAAATCGATCTCTTCCGTGGTATTGCGGCTCATGTGCAGAAGACCGGCTTCCTCGGCTCTATTCAGGACTTCCAAGGCTTCTTTCTTGGAAACCTTCCGGCTGCCCAGCCTCTCCACAGCGTACTCCGCCTTTTCGCCGAACCACATGCAGACATCCAGAGGCATGCCGTGGATATCCTCGCCGCGCAGCTGCGCCGCATGCCTGCAAAAACACGTGCCGACTCCGATGGTCCCGTATTTGTCTATGTAAGTCGCAACCTGGTCATAGGTATGGATCCTGTTCCCTGCCCTGATCTTCCGGTCAACGGTGATGACCCGGGTGAGCGGGAACCCGGGTTTGGGAGTTCCTTTTGCCGCTTCATACGCCTTCTTGTATGCATAAATCAGGTTTGCGATCTTCCTGTAACGTTCAGTCACCCGTCCGGACATGAACTGGAATTCAAACAGGCCGGGCATGAAAGGCACGGACTGATAGACCCTTTGCTGCCCTTGAACGAACGTAGAGCAGAGTCCCTTGTCTGCCATGCCTTCCAACAGGGCTCTGATCTCTCCCTCATCTCTTCCCGTCTGCGTCGCGACCTCGGCCGCAGTGACAGGCTGACGCGGGAGCCCATTGTTGATCTGCGCCTCCTCCGGAGTGAAAAGCTCCTCCATGAGGGAGTAGAATTCAGGGATATCGGCTCCTGAATACGGGCCCCCTCTCTTGACCATCACATCGAGCATATCTCTGTAGACCTGCGCAGGCATGACTTCCCTCCTCTCCTTCCATCAGGTGTTCCTTTTCCTCTGCCCACATCTCCTCCTGACTTCCCATGAACAGCAAGAGAGTACAGAAAGCATGGACTGAAGGTCAAGCGGGAATTCCACCATGTATCTCTCTAATGAATTCATCTTTGATGTCTTAATTCAAGCATCGCGCCTTCGATTTTGTCTACGAACGCTGGATCGATGGGCCTGTGAAAACCGACAGCATATAAGAAAATGAGTAGAGAAGTGAGAAACATGCCCGCAACCACTATTTGCCTTTTCCTGAGATAGCTGACCATTGGCCTGAAATTGAAGTAAACATGAAACACCGCTGACAGGCACATCATTACCCCGAATATTTCATGAACCGGGTGCATTCTGAGCTGAAACCCGAAGTCATGGGTAAACATCATCAACAACCCGGATGAACCAAGAGCGATCAATGAGACCAGAAGAATCATGGAAATATATTTCCTGAGCATTTGCATCTCCAAACCTTCAGGTTGATGAAAAGATCCATTTTTCCGTGCGCAATGGACTTGCGTTAACCCAAGCGTTGCATAAAGGTCGTTTACGGGAATCCATGCGGTCTCCGCAGTAGCCGAATTGCCACTGCTCCCGTTTCGAAAATCCCTCCAGAGAGACCGCAGGAGCTTCCATCTTCACAGCAGTTCACCGTAACGATCGCCTCTTTTCTGCGCCATCTGCTCAGAGAGCGACCCAGAGCTCGAGACAGGGTCATCTGTTCCCGAAATTCCGCTTTTCTCCGTCACATCCCTGAAGGGAACTCTCTCCAAATGTTTCCTCAAATGTTGAATGACTTTGGCTTTCTGATTCTCATCAAGAATCTCATAGAATTCCAGGAACAGGTTCATGCCCTTATCCATGGCCCCTGGCAGCATCCCCACATGGTCTGAAACCATTCCCGCGACCTCATGGATGTCGGGCAGATCTTTTTTCATCTCCTCCCTGACACTCGTCATCAACCGTTTTCGGTTCTCATGGCCGCCGATCAGCTCGGTTTTCAATTTGAGACGAATTGCCGCATACTGTTCCTTCTGCGGTTCCGTGAGGTTAAGGGTCTGCACGCGCTCATCCACATGCTTCAATACATGTTCAGAGAAATCCTTTCCGTGAAAACCATGGGGTCTCTTCCAGGATGACCAAGAGTGATCCCTGCCTTCGAAGGGGGAGCGCGGACCGCAGCCGCTCCCCAATGCGATAAGCAAACCCAGGGCTCCGATACCGAGAATGACGATGCCAGCTTTTCTTGAACTTCGTTCCATAGCGTTTCTCCTCCTTTCAGTCTTTTTGCCCATAGCGTAACAGGAGGATGTAAAGGATGTTTTTTGCAATTGTAAAAGTGTTCAAAAGGAATGTAAAAGACTGTAGGGTGAGGGTGTCATGGAAAAGAGGGTCCTGATCATCGATGATGACGAGAAACTGAGAAAGCTGGTCAAGGAGTACCTTGAAGAGTACGGATTCAGTGTTCACGCCGTGCCGGACGGCCGATTTCTCATGGAAAACCTGAGAGAACAGGAACCCGAGGTCGTGCTCCTTGATCTGATGCTTCCATTCCGGGACGGTCTCGAATTGCTGAGAGAGGTCCGCGCAGCCGGAGACACGCCGGTCATTATGCTCACGGCCAAAGGAGAGGATTCCGACCGAATCGTGGGCCTGGAAATGGGTGCGGACGACTACATCCCGAAACCTTTCAATCCAAGGGAATTGCTCGCCCGAATCAAGGCGGTAATCCGGAGGCGACCGCATTCGCCCTCCCTGGCGGAGCCGGCAAGAAAAGGGTTCGCAGAAACCGACCTGAACCGTAAACTGAAGGCCATTCTCAGCGCCGACGCAAAGGGGTTCAGCAGACTCATGGGCGAGAATGAGCTGGAGACTATTCAGGTGCTGAATGAGTACAGAGAACTTCTGACAGCATGTGTAGGAGAGCATGGAGGAAATGTTGTAGACTCGCCCGGGGATAATCTCCTCGCTGAATTCGACAGCGTGGTTGTGGCTGTGAGATGCGCAGTGAAAATTCAGGAGACGCTCCGCTCCAAGAACGCAGCCCTTCCCGATTTACGAAAGATGCCCTTTCGAATAGGAATCAACCTTGGTGATGTGGTTCTCGATCAGCAACGGATATATGGGGATGGGGTCAACGTAGCGGCAAGACTCGAGAAGATTGCCGATCCAGGAGGCATCTGCATCTCCGGTACCGTATTCGACCAGATTGAGAACAAGGTGCCCTTCGCGTTTGAATTCATGGGTGAAAGAGAGCTCAAGAATATTGCCAGACCTGTGCGGGTTTACCGCTTGAAATTGTGAAGAATTGTGATCCAAAGGTAAAACTCTGTAAATAGGGATGACATCCATGAGTGAAAAGGTTCTACTTGTCGACGACGACGAGAAACTCCGAAAGCTCCTCAAGGAGTACCTGGAAGGATATGGTTTCCAGGTTTTTGCCCTCGAGGACGGCTCTTCGGCCCTGACTACCATTCGAGCCGATTCGCCGGACGTGGTAATCCTGGATGTCATGCTGCCCGGCAAGAACGGCCTGGAGGTGCTGAAGGAGATTCGGGGGGAGTCTACGATCCCTGTTCTCATGCTCACGGCCAAAGGAGAGGATGCGGACAGGATCGTCGGTCTGGAGCTCGGGGCGGACGACTATCTGCCTAAGCCCTTCAACCCGAGAGAATTGCTTGCCAGGATAAAGGCGATCCTCCGAAGAATGGACTTCGACGGCAGACGCGGCCTCACAGGCGAAGACATCCAATTGAAGGCGGGCGGGATCGTGCTGAACAAGGCCAGGCAAACGGTCCTGATCGGAGAAAAAGAGGTGGATCTTTCCACGACCGAGTTCAAGATTCTGAAAGTTCTTATGGAACGCCCCAACCGCGTACTTACGCGCGATCAGCTCATGGATCTCGCACAGGGAAAGGATTTTATGGCCTTTGATCGCAGCATCGACGTCCACATCAGCAAATTGCGGTTGAAACTGGAGGCTGATCCGAAAACCCCCAAGCACATAAAGACCATTTGGGGCACGGGTTACATGTTTGTGGAAACGCAATGAAACCGGGCAAAGTCTATCTCAAGATTTTTCTCTCCTTCCTCGCTGTTCTCATCGTCACCGAGGTGCTCATCTTCGGGCTTTTCCTGATCTATGCCGGACGGCCGGCGAAAGAATGGGCCGAACGCCTCAATGCTGCAAAGGTCGTACTTGTAAAAGATACGATCGAGGAGATCATCCGCGAGAAGATCCAAGCGGAACCGGAAGCGCCTATTTCGCGGAATGAATCCCTTAACCGCTTTATTCACCGTTTCGGGGATCTCTTTGATGCCAAGGTATGGTTGTCCTCCCCGGGGGGGGAGGTCCTGGCACAATCGTTTGACGGCGCCGTGCCGGAGCAGATCATCGAGAAGTTCACACAGGGGCGACCCATAGGTTTGGGCGGAGTCAGGTTTTATCCGCATAAATCCCACCGTCTCTCCGGTCTTTACGCGGCCCTTCCAGTCCAGGTAAATCCCGCCGAGAGTGGTCAGCTGCATATACTCTTTGAAAAACAGTGGCCGACCTCTTCCCACGACAAGAGCTTTGTGTGGGGCCTCGTCCTGATCGGCCTGGTGATTGCGATCCTGGTTATGCCCGTCTCAAGGCTCATCACAAAACCTTTGAAGGAGCTCAGGCGCTCCGCCATCAGAATTGCAGAGGGAGATCTCTCCCACAGGGCGCCCATCCGCTCAAATGATGAGATCGGCGAACTCGGCCGGGCCTTTAACAGCATGGCGGATAGGCTGGAGGGCATGATACGGGGTGGAAAGGCGCTGACGGCCAATGTCTCGCACCAGCTCCGCAGCCCTCTCGCGCGGATTCGTGTGGCCGGAGAACTGTTGCAGGAGAAATTCATGAGAGGGGATTCCCGGTCCACAGAGAATCATCTGAAGGATATCCATGAAGATGTTGAGGAGATGGATCGAATGATCGGGCAACTCCTTACCCTTTCCAAACTGGACATCCATGAGGCCGCCTTGAAGCCGGAGATCCTCGATCCTGCTGCCATGGTTCAGGATTTAATGGATCGATTCAAACCGATGATGGAGCAGAAGTCCATCCGGACGGAGACCGCAATAGACTTCAACGGTCCCTTCTGTGCGGACAGGGAGGCAATGGCCACGGTCCTGAACAATCTTTTTGAAAACGGCTGCAAATATACACCGGAAAAAGGAACAGTGGCTGTGCGGTTAGGCTTTGAGAAAACCTCTCTTCGATTTGCACTGACCAACTCCACCACCAGAACCCTTTCCAGGGAACAGCTGGAAAGGATTTTCGACCCCTTTTACAGGATTGAGGGAACCGCACCCAAAGGAACAGGTCTCGGTCTGGCCATAGCAAAGAAGGTGATCGAAAAGCAGGGCGGCACCATCAATGCATCTCAATCCCCGGAAGGGATCTGCGTTTCCTTTGTTCTCCCATCGATGCAAGCCCCGGCCGCGTAAGAGACGCGGAAATCCCTCATGGCAAATCACCCCGGCCCCGGTGGAAACGATACTCCCTTTTCCGGCCCCTCCCTCCTGTAATCGCGCTCCAGCGTAGCTCTGTCCCAATTTCCGGGCTCCGCAGCAGCCTCATAGGTGGTTTGAAAAAACGAAAGAAGCTTCTCATCCGGTGACCGGGAGTCGCGAACCGCATCATAGGGCAGGATGAATTCGTGGAGACCGTCATGATAATAGGCTTCGGAAGGTTGAACTGCGTGATCCCTGAAACCAGGAGGCTCGGGATAGGCGTAAGCGTAAAAGGCTGGCATGCCCAGCCCGGCACCCGGCCAGAACCCGCAACTGCTGACCTCATGCGAATAAGCTTCAACCATGACTGATCGGCCCACATTGGGGACACCCGGGTGTTCCGGCGCACGGCGGCCGGAAAAGCGGGTCACGGCATGGTCAAAGGCGCCCCAGAAGAAATGCACAGGGCTCGCCTTGCCGAGGAATCGAGACCGGAACTGCTTCATCACTCTGTCGACCTGTGCCAGGCCCTTCCAGAAGCGGTTTGCATACCCCGGGTCATAGGCGGCATGTCTCATGTCCTTATGAAAAGGTGTGCGATCTTCCACCTCCACAGGGGTGGTCCAGATCCTCACTTCGATCCCCAGGGATTTCAGCGCTTCCATGGACTCTCCATAGAAGTCGGCCACAGTACGCGATGAGAGTTTGACCGCACGATCGCCCCCGTGGTCCGTGAGGATACGCATGAGGTGTGACAGAAAATCGAAATCGATCTGGAAAATGTTGGATTGAAAGGGGATTGCCGAGGTGGTGAGACCCCGCGCGGTTACGTACAGGGGAACCTGCCACCAGTGATTGACCATCGGAGCCAGTTTGAGCCGGATCTTGCCGGCAATCTGCATCCACCGATGCATGGTCGTGCAGGTGTCTTTCCATGCTTCCCACCGCAACTCCGGCCATGTGTCTTGTGAGACGATCTCCCGCGAAATCTCCTTTGACATCTGTTGATCCTCCTCCCTGGCGGTATAGCCCCTCCGACCTTTTTCCCCACCCTCTCAGTCTTCATACCTCACTCCTCAGCCTGGCTTAATAGGCCCTTTTCTGTATTTGATCCAGTTCGCCGGAGCATCGCCATCTCCGCCGGGTAGCAGTGTCGATTGACAGGACGCAGTGCCTTCATATATTTATGGGACATTGGAATGATCTCTTGTACTTTTCCGGACTTGCGACTGCAAAACACTATCGGAACGCTAGGCTTTGGTGATTGTCATGTCCTTCGCTTCTCTCTGTCCCGGGAATACTCTTCGTCCCCGTTTCCCCGCCCTCGCCTCTATAGGTCTCTTTATTCTCTTGGTTCATGTCGTCTTCGTTCACCAGGGGGCTGCCGCGGAAAAGGGGCCGAGCAAATCCTCACTCACCCTTGAAGAGGCAATCAGGACTGCTCTTGACAAAAACCCGAGGATTTCCGCGTCACTCTTCCAAGTGGACGCATCGGCAGCGAAAATCACACAAGCCCGTTCAGGTCTCTATCCTCGCATTGACTTCAGCGAAACCTTCATGCGCACCAACAACCCCGCGCTGGCCTTTTCGACCAGGCTCAACCAGGAACAGATCACGATGCAGGATTTCGATCCGGCGAGGTTGAACGATCCTTCAACGATAGATAATTTCGCGAGCGTCCTGTCCCTGAGTATCCCCATTTATGATGCAGGACAGATACGGATCGGCGTGGATCAGGCCAGACTGGGGCATGAATCCGCTTCCCTCTCCGCAGACCGGGTGCGCCAGGAAGTGATCACATCCGTGATAGCCGCCTATATAGGAGTGTTGCTGGCGCAGGATCAAATGGAGGTCATACGCCAGAGCATCGAGTCGGCAAAGGCAAATCGAAATATCATCCAAGCCCGGGTCAAGACCGGACTCGCGGTGAAGAGCGACCTTCTGCGCGCTGAAGTGAGAATTTCCGAGCTGGAACAGGAGCGGCTGAACGCACGTAGTCTTGTCGAGGTTTCAATGGCCTCGCTCAACGCGGCCATGGGCATTTCGTTGGATGAGGTTCTCCACCCGGCACCGTTTGAACAAAAGGGACTCAAGCCCCCTGACGAACTGGAAAAGTGGATTCAGGAAGCCTTACGAAACCGGCCGGATCTCAGGGAGATGCGTTTACGCGAAATCACGGCGGAGCAGGAAGTGAAGAAAGCGAAAATGGCCCATCTTCCAGGCCTGTTTTTCACCAGCAACTATGAAATAGACTCTGAGGAATACGATCGGACCGCGAACAATTACACTGTGGGTGTTGTGCTCCGCGCCAACCTGTTCAGCGGTCTGGGTCTCCAGGCCAAGGTTCGCGAGGCGGTTGCGACCCTCCATCAGGTAAAGGCCGCGCTGAAGCAGATGGAGCTTTTCATAGGCGTGGAGACGAGAAGGGCCTATTTTCAGGCAATGAGCAGTTTTGAACGAATTCAGGTTGCAGAAGCTGCGGTCTCTCAGGCCGAAGAGGGTTTGCGGATTGTTCGGAATCGTTACGAGAGCGGGCTCTTCACTATCGTAAACCTGCTCGATGCGGAGTTGGCCCTGCAGCAGGCGAGAACGCTTCACCTGCGCTCTCTTTATGATCACAAGCTTGCACTCGCGCAACTCAACCTCGCCGCAGGAAAAACGGAGGAAGGGATCCGGTAATGCAGGATTCAAGATACACGATGCACCTTCTCACCTTCTCTTCTTTTTTCGCTATGCGCTATGCGCTATGCGCCTTGCTGTTCTTCCTTCTCATCCCGTCCGGCTGCGGGGAAAAGATCGAGCCGGGAAGTGCAGCTGATTCATCACCTGTGGTTCACAATGTTGCCGTCGAGACCGCACAACTGACGAAGGAGCCCGTCATATACGAGGCCGTTGGAACAATTCAGGCCGGGTCCACCATTCAGCTCTCCAGCAAGCTGATGGGCACGGTTGAAAAGATAGAGGTCCGTGAAGGGGATGAAGTGAAGGCGGGACAGATTCTCGTGATCATCGATCCTCGTCAGGTGGAAGCAGGTCTGCTTCAGGCAGAGGCTGGTCTCGGTGAGGCGAAAAAGGGGCTCGCTGCGGCCCTTTCCTTTAAAGATGCGGCTGTTTCCGAGGAACGGCTGGCCCGCACCACCTATGAGCGCTATCTCAATCTTAAGAAGGAGGACTCGGTAAGCCCGCAGGAGTTCGATGAAGTAGAGGCCCGCTATATGCAGGCAAAGTCCGGCGCAGCCCGAGCCCAGGCCATGGTGGAAACAGCGGCGGCACAGGTCAGGCGGGTGGAAGCAGCCCTTTCATCGGCCAAGGTCACGCGTAAGGATGCCGTGGTCTCAGCGCCTTATAACGGGATCATCACGGGAAAACAGGTAGAAGTCGGAGATCTCGCCTCCCCCGGAACACCCCTTCTGACCATGGATACCCTCGAGGAGTACCGCGTGGACATGGTGCTTCCGGAAACACACCTTGAAAGTGTGCAGATCGGTCAGAAGGTCAAGGTTTCCGTTCCGTCCCTGGGCAGCGAAACCATTGAGGGGACCGTCCGGACCATTGTTCCAACCGCAGATCAGCGCACCCGTTCGTTTCTGATCAAAGTCGCCCTGCCGCAACAACTTCCCCTGAAGAGCGGCATGTTCGCCCGGGTCAGGATCCCTCTGGGTGAGGTCTCCAAGATCCTGATTCCCGCGGAGGCCGTCATTTACCAGGGGCAGCTCACCGCTCTCTATGTGGTCGATCCGGAGGGGTCTGCCCGCTTTCACCTGGTCAGGCTGGGTCGGAAATACCAGGACCGGGTCGAGGTCCTTTCCGGTCTCCGGACAGGCGACCGTTATGTTGCCCGACCGGACCCCCGGCTCGCCGACGGGGCGCGCGTGGAGGCCGGACCATGAGCCGGTCGGTTGGAACAGCCGGCAAGATCGCCCGGTTCTTTATAGAATCCAAGCTGACCCCTCTCATCATCGTGGCATCCATCCTGCTTGGAGCAGGCGCCGTTTACGTTCTTCCCAGGGAAGAGGAACCCCAGATCATCGTACCCATGATCGATGTTTTCGTGTCCATGCCCGGGGCGTCTGCAAAAGAGGTGGAGGAGCGGGTTACAAGCCCAATGGAGAAGCTCCTCTGGGAGATACCCGGGGTGGAGTATATCTACAGCACCTCCAGCAGCGGCATGTCCATGGCAATTGTGCGGTTTTACGTCGGTGAGGACGAGGAGGAGTCCATTGTACGGCTTCAGTCAAAACTTCTGGCCAATTTCGACAGGATTCCCGAGGGCGTGAGCCCGCCCCTGGTGAAGCCGCGCTACATCGACGATGTGCCCATCCTTGCGCTGACTTTCTGGGGGGAAGAGACTGACCATTACATGCTGCGGCGTGTGGCTGCGGAAGTGGAAAATGCGGTCAAACGCGAGGACGATGTCTCTCTTACCACACTCATCGGCGGGTACCGGCGGCAGGTGGAGATCCGCCCGGACCCTGTCCGCCTGGCCGCATTTCACCTGGATCATGCCGCCGTCTCCCGGATGCTCGGCGCTGCCAACCAGGAATCCAAGAGCGGCAGCTACCCCTCTCAGGACGGCGAAATCGTTTTACACACATCAGGGTTTCTGCGAACTGCGGAAGACGTGGCCCGCGTCGTCGTCGGCGTCCATGGAGGCCGTCCCGTGTACCTGGCCGACGTGGCCGCAATCGATGATGGACCCGAGGAACCGAACCAGTACGTATTTCTCGGAATGGGGCCGGCGGCCGGCGAAAAACCTCCCGAAGGGATGGGCTCGGCCAGGCCGATCTACCCTGCAGTCACCCTTTCGGTCGCCAAGAGAAAGGGAACGAATGCGATTACCATCGCAGAAGAGGTCCTCCGGAAGGTCGAAAACATGCGGGGAAGGATCATTCCCGGCAACATCCATGTCACGGTCACCCGCCACTACGGGGAAACGGCCAAGGAGAAGTCGGATGAACTTCTGCTTCACATGTTCATTGCCGTCTTCTCCGTCACCGTGCTTATCTGGATCACACTCGGCAGAAGGGAGGCGGGCGTGGTGGCGCTTGCCATACCGGTCACCCTTGCCCTTACCCTCGCCGTATTCTCCCTCTACGGATACACCCTGAACCGCATCACCCTCTTTGCCCTGATCTTCTCTATCGGTATTCTTGTTGACGATGCCATCGTGGTCGTGGAGAACGTGGTCCGCCATTATCGCCTTCCTGAAAACAGGGACAAGCCGTTTCGGGAAGTGGCGATCGAGGCAGTGGACGAGGTCGGCAATCCCACCATCCTCGCAACACTGACGGTAATCGCCGCCATCCTTCCCATGGCCTTTGTGGGAGGGCTGATGGGGCCCTATATGAGGCCCATCCCGGTGGGCGCCACCTTCGCCATGCTGTTTTCTCTGCTGGTGGCATTCATCGTCACTCCCTGGGCTTCCATGCATCTTCTCAGGCGGAGGGCCGGCGCCGCCGGCCATGATCATAGCGAAAAGGACGACTGGAGCATCAGGCTTTACCGGCGTCTCATGGACCCCCTGATCTCCAGACCGCCCTTGCGGTGGGCTTTTCTGGCAGCGGTGGTGCTCATGCTCCTTGCCTCTTTCGTGCTCGTCATGGTCGGATGGGTCAAGGTGAAGATGCTTCCCTTTGACAACAAGAGCGAATTCCAGGTCATCATCGACATGCCTGAGACCGCCACACTCGAGAGCACGGCCAACGTGGCCCTGGAAATGGGGAATTACCTGAGGACGGTCAATGAGGTAACGAATTTTCAGATCTATGCCGGCACCGCCTCCCCCATGAACTTCAACGGTCTGGTGCGGCACTACTTCCTGCGCCAGGGTCCGAATGTGGCCGACATCCAGGTAAACCTGGTGGAGAAGGGGAGCCGCAAGGTCCAGAGCCATGAGATTGCAAAGCGGGTCCGACCGCCTCTCAAGAAGATAGCTGACCGCCATGGCGCTCGCGTGAAAATTGCGGAAGTCCCCCCCGGACCGCCCGTTCTTTCCACCCTGGTAGCCGAGATTTACGGACCGGACTATGACCGGCAGCGGGAAATCGCGCTCAAGGTGGAAAGGATCTTCGAGGAGACCGAGGGCGTGGTAGACGTGGACCGATACATGGAAAAGGCACAGGACTGGTTCGAGATCGCGGTGGATAAGGAAAAGGCGGCCCTGCACGGAATAAGCGCGGCCCAGATCGACAACACCGTTCGGATGGCCCTCAAAGGGGAGAAGGTCGGGCTCCTCCACGACCCAAGGGAAAAGGAAGACGTCCCTATCGTCATCCGGCTGCCCCTGGAGGACAGGTCCGGGATCCGGCAGATGACTTCCATGAAGATGCTGTCCGCGGACGGAAGACTGGTGGCCCTTTCAGATCTGGTCTCTGCCGGAAAGATCCCTATGGACAGAAGCATCTATCACAAGAACCTGATGCCCGTAGTCTATGTCGTCGGGGACGTGGCCGGCGTCAAGGAGAGCCCGGTCTATGCCATTCTCGAGATGCAGAAAAAGATCGACCAGATCTCTCTTCCGGAGGGATACCGGATCGAGCAGCACACCTCGCGCATCCCGCGGACCGATCAGCGCTACGCCATGAAGTGGGACGGGGAATGGCACATCACCTATGAGGTGTTTCGAGATCTGGGAATCGCATTCGCCGTCGTGCTGGTGCTGATCTTTATCCTCGTGGTGGGGTGGTTTCAATCCCTCAGCACGCCACTCGTGATCATGGCCGCCATCCCTTTTTCGCTTATAGGAATCCTGCCCGCCCATGGACTCCTGGGCGCGTTCTTCACGGCCACATCCATGATCGGCTTCATTGCAGGGGCCGGAATCGTGGTGCGAAACTCCATAATCCTTGTCGATTTCATCGAGCTGCGGATCGCCCAGGGGATGCCTCTTCACGAGGCAGTGGTGGACGCAGGCGCGGTCCGGTTCCGTCCCATGATGCTGACCGCCGCGGCCGTTGTGGTGGCTGCCATGGTCATCCTCTTCGACCCGATCTTCCAGGGGCTTGCCATCTCCCTCATGGCGGGGGAAGTGGCATCGCTTTTCCTTTCCAGGGCCGCTGTCCCGATTCTCTATTACATGGACAAACGTTATGAGCTCGCGCACGGCCACGCAATAGGAAGTAAGCAGTGAGCAGTAAGCAGTAAGCAGCCAGGAAGCAGCCAGGTTTCCCGCTTGATGGAACGACGGACCCTTGATATGTCATTCCCGCGGAGGCGGGAAGCCAGTGCGTACGATGGCTAGACCCCGGCAGGCCTTAGGCCGGGGGAAACCCATCAATCAGTTCTTGCTCTCTTCTCTGCCTCTGCTTTTTCTGCTCACTGCCCACTGCTTACTCATTCGATGTTGGACGTTCGACGTTCGATGCTCGACGTTCATCCTCATTTCCGCTTCTCTTCCTCTTCTCCCTCTGCTTACTGCTCACTGCCTACTGCTCACTGCTTACTGCTTACTCTTTTATTTCCCCATCTCTTCATTCACCTTGCACGTAACAGGTCCCTTGCCAAGCGATGCAAAACAATTCATGCACTGCTTGCAGGCAATAATATCTTCCACCTCTCCCGCGAGAAGCTTTCCTGCTGCATCCGGATCCGCGATCATCTGCCTGCCGATAGCGACCATATCCACACTACCATCCGCGACCGCGTCCGCGGCTGCGCTTCCTTCTCCTAATTTGCCTACTGAGATGACGGGCAGGCCGGTCTCTTTTCGCATTTTCGCGGCCAGGGAGACATTGGCGCCGGCCGGGGCGTTCTTTGGCAGGGCCGATGCGGCGACAAGGAAGCGTTTCCCGTTTTCTTCCTTCCAGGAAGCCCCCGTGACCAGGGAGACATGGATGCAGTCAGCACCATTTTCGGCGAGAAGCCGTCCTGCCGTGACTGCATCTTCCAGGGTTTGCCCCCCTTCCACGTTTTCGACAGCATTGATTCGAAAGAGGAGTGCGGGCTTCGAGCCGACCTTCCGCCGCACTTTCTGCAGCACCTCGAGGGCAGAGGTCGCCCGTGCCCGTGCATCGCCGCCATACCGATCGTTTCGCGTATTCGTGAGAGGAGAGAGGAACTGGCTTATCAGGTAAAAATGGGCCCCGTGAATCTCAACCCCTTCAAAACCAGCAGCGACTGCGCGGCCGGCCGCTTCCGCAAAGGAAACCGCGACCTCTTCGATCTGTGCAATGCTCATGGCAAAGGGGTCAACATCCGGTCTGAACCTTACCCCGGACGGCGAGGCCCCCTGCATTTCTCCGCCGCGCGGCGTGCACCTGGCGCCCGCATGGTTTAACTGGACGACCGGAACCGCCCCCTTCTCCCTGATGGCAGCGGCCAAACGTGACATGCCGTCCACCTGCCCGTCGTCCCAGAGCCCCAGGCTTCCGGGAACGATGCGGCCGTCCGCTCGAACAGCCGTCGCCTCCACAATGACGAGCCCTAGGTGTTTGGACCGGTCCCCATAAAATCGCAGGATCGATTCCGTAACCTTCCCATCCTTGTCGGCACAATTCGTGGTTAACGGCGGAAGAGCAATCCTGTTGCGAAGACGCATGCTGCCGATCTTCAGTTCATCGGATAAGGCGGCCATCTCGTATTTCCTCCGGATTCGTTGAGTTGAAATCACCTTACAGACTGTTATCCGGAAGATCAAGTACGCCGACATCCTTCATCCGAAAAGGCTGATAGGTCTTTCGGGGCCATCACAGGCGTAAAGCGAATTTTCAGACTGGTTCAGAATAGCCGTTCAGCTGCAAGCCGGCTGCCCGACCTCCGGCTCTGATCATGTCTATCCTGTAATCCTGTCCAGCACTTCGGTTCCCGGCATTGACCCCGGGAGCGGGAAATTTTCGCAATGGTGATTATATTCCAGACAAACTACTTTTCGGAGCGCGATATGGATCTGAACGAATATTTTGAAAACGCAAAAGGTCGCGGAGTCCTGGCGACAGCCGATTCCGAGGGCAGGGTGGACGCGGCGGTTTATTCAAGGCCGAAAGTCCTCGATGAAGAGAACGTCGCCTTCATCATGCGCGACCGGCTCACGCACGCAAATCTCCAATCCAACCCCCATGCAGCATACCTGTTCATGGAAGAAGGATCCGGAGGATATAAAGGCGTGAGACTGTTTCTCACCAAAACGGCTGAAGAGCAGGACACGGACCGCCTTTATGAGATGCGCAGGAGGGATCACAACGAACTCAGGGAAACCAGGGAAGAGAGAGGCCCCCTCTTTCTGGTCTCTTTCAAGATCGACAAGGTGCTTCCTCTCACAGGCAAGAGATTTGAGATTTGAAATTTGAGATTTGAGATTCATCTGTGGGAGAGATTTGAGATTTGAAATTTGAGATTTGAGATTCATCTGTGGGAGAGATTTGAAATTTGAGATTTGAGATTTGAGATTCATCTGTGGGAGAGATTTGAGATTTGAAATTTGAGATTTGAGATTCATCTGGGGGAGAGATTTGAAATTTGAGATTTGAGATTCATCTGGGGGAGAGACTTGAGATTTGAAATTTGAAATTTGAGATTCATCTGTGGGAGACGAGAATGGCTCGGAAAGAGGATTCACCCCGACCCAGGGGCAAATCGACCAGGGCGATCCATGCTGCGTTGGACAAAACCATACACGGAGAAGTCTCCATCCCCATTTTTGAATCCTCCACCTTCTCCTTTCCAAGCGCCGAAGAAGGGGCGGAGCGCTTTTCCGGCGCGAAACCCGGTTATCTCTACACCCGGATGGGCAATCCTACGGTGAACGCTCTCGAGCAGACTGTCAACCAGCTCGAAAACGGCTTCGCTGGTATTGCCACAGCTTCGGGAATGGCGGCGACCACCTCTGTCTACCTCAGCCTTCTCGGACAAAACGAGCATATCGTGGAATCCGAGGTCGTCTATGGCCCATCAAGGATCGTGCTTGAAACTCACCTTTCCCGGTTCGGCGTGCATTCCACTTTCGTGGATACCTCGGATCTCAGAAAGACCGAGGCTGCGCAGCGGGAAAACACACGCCTTGTTTTCATCGAAACCCCTTCCAACCCCACGCTGAGTATCACCGATATCAAGGGTACGGCGGAAATCGCACACCGCCACGGCGCACTGCTCGTTGTGGATAACACCATGGCCGGACCCTACTTGCAGCGCCCGCTCGATCACGGTGCGGACATCGTCATCCACAGCCTGACCAAGTATCTGAACGGGCACAGCGATGTCATCGGCGGAATGATTGTCTCCGCTTCTCAAGAGATCTACAAGAGGATAAGGAAAACCGTGAACCTCTTCGGGGGGGTCATGGATCCTCTTCAGGCATGGCTGATCCTACGTGGCGTGCGCACACTCGGCGTCAGAATGGAAAGATCGCAGGAGAATGCCATGAGGCTCGCAGAGTTTCTGAAAGACCATCCCAAGGTGGCATGGGTGAGGTATCCGGGAACGGCCGATCATCCCCAGCACGAAATCGCCCGAAAGCAGATGGACGGTTTTGGCGCCATGATTTCATTCGGGGTTGTAAACGGTCTACGTGGCGGGATGACCTTTTTGAACGGACTGCAGCTGATCACCAGGGCCGTATCGCTGGGGGGCATCGAATCCCTGATCGAACATCCGGCATCCATGACCCATGCGGCGATTCCTCTTGAGGAACGGGCACGGGTCGGCATCTCGGATGAATTGATCAGGTTCTCGGTAGGGTGTGAGGACTTCGAGGATCTGAGAGAAGACCTTGATCAGGCGCTAAGCAAAATAAACTGAAAGACTGCCTCTCACAGAGCACACAGAGGCGCTGAGAGTGAGTCTCCACCCGCAGAGCCCCGCTTCACGGGACAGGCGCGCGGCCCTCAGGTAGCCCCCCGAGGGGGGCTCATGCGAAGGGATATGAGTAAATCCGAAATCCGAAGCACGAGATACGAAACAAGTTCAAATAACTAAAATCCAAATGACCAAAACTACCGTACTTGCATTTTTCAGGTATCTTCGTTTCTGTCATTTGAAAATTCGAATTTGAATTCCTTTGTTTCGAATTTCGATATTCGAGATTCGGATTTTCAGACCATGATTTCACACCGGATCGGTAGAACCTCTCCGAGCCTCTGCGTGCTCTGGAGAAGCGGGCGAGAGACGCTCTTTCTGTTACCACCCAACGGCGCAGCCGTCTTTGCGCGGGTCGCTTCCCCCTATGAGCACTCCGGTTGCCGGATTGCGCAGGATGATCTGCCCGCCGCCAAAAAGACTGCGCCGGAAACCATCCACGGCCGCAAGACGATGACCCCTCCGCTCCAGATCGGACAACAGGGCTCGATCCCACCCTTCTTCCGTTTGAACCTCTCCGCCGTCCTCGGAAGCACCCAAACCTGCATTCGGATCGGCCAGGCACCAGCGGGGCGCATCCAGGGCCTGCTGCGGCGCCATGCCAAGGTCCACCATGTTTACAAGAACCTGAAAATGGGCCTGGGGCTGCATGTAGGCCCCCATGACCCCGAAAGAGCCATGAAGCAGCCCCTCAAACTTGCCCTTTCCGTAAACGCTCATTGCGGGGATTATGGTTTGATAAGGGCGTTTATTCGGAGCCAGGCCATTCGGGTGTTCCCGATCCAGCGTGAACATGCTGGCCCGGTTCTGAAGGCTCACCCCGGTCCCCGGAACCACGAGACCGCTGCCTGTCCCCAGGTAGAGGCTGTTGATGAAACTGCATGCATTCCCCTCTTCATCGGCCGTGCATAGATACACGGTGTCCGAGCCCTGCACAGGGGTGCCGTGGGGCGCTCTGCGCATTGCACGCAAAGGATCGATCAGATGACGCCGCTTGTCCGCGTATGCGGTGGAAACGAGTTGCTCCAGGGGAATGTCAACGACCCGCGGATCGCATACCCATTGCCGGGCATCGGCAAAACCCAGCCGCATGCACTCGATCATGATGTGGACCCTGTCTGCCGCCGGCATGGAACCGAGTTCGAACCCCGCAGCCAGGTTGAGGGCAATCACGGCCGCGAGCCCCTGCCCGTTCGGAGGGCACTCGTAAAGACGTATCCCCCTGTAATCTGCAAAGATCGGCTCGTCCCACGTGGAAGTGTGCGCTGCCATATCCGAAGGGGTTATCCAGCCCCCATAGCGTTGTACATGGTCGCTGAGCTTTCGCGCGAATTCCCCTTCATAGATGTAACGGTTCCCCTCCTCGGAAATGGAGCGAAGCGTTGCCGCAAGGGTTGGAATGCGCATGATCTCGCCCGCCCGGGGCGCACGGCCTTCCAAAAGCAGTTCGTATCCGCTCGGCTGCGGCGGGCCGTTGTCCCGGTCTCCGCTATGCCAGTCGGGGTCGCGACGCAGTTTCTTTTCCTGCGCCTTCCACGCGTTGGCGATCAGTTCACTTACAGGATAGCCGTTCTCCGCAGTCCATATGGCGGGCTTCAACACATCGCCCAAAGTCATGCGGCCGTGTCTCTCCAGGAGATCGCTCCATCCGGCAACCGTCCCGGGCACGGATACCGAAATCCCCGTGAAGATCGGCATCCTGGTGTAGCCGAGCCGTTTCACCGCATCGATCGTTGCGCCCGCCGGCGACCGTCCGGATCCGTTGAGAGCCGTGATCTTACGTGACCTGCCGTCGTAATAGAGGGCGAAGCAATCCCCTCCGATTCCAGTGGATATGGGCTCCACGACGTTCAGCATGGCGGCCGTGGCAACGGCCGCGTCCGCGGCATTGCCGCCCTGCATCAGGATTTCGAGACCGGCCTGTGCAGCCAGGGGCTGGCTTGTGGCCACCATTCCCCTGCGGGCAAGCACGTTGCTGCGTCTGGAGCGAAAGACCGCATCGACGTTTATCATAGGTTGACTCCCATCCAAGAAGGTTTCAAGGAGCATAATCGATAACAGTCGAAGTCACAACTAAACAGGAATGAGGGACGAGGAACGAGGTCCGGGGGAATGACAGGACTGAGGACTGAGGGGCAAAAGACGGGAACGGGGGACGAGGAACGGAGACTGGGGTAGGATCGCCCGGATTGCTCCATGACCAGGCTCGAGTCCCCGGTACACTCGTTTCCGCTGACTGCTGACTGCCTACTGTTTACTGCTTACTCTTTCTTTATATTGACTCAAACCGGCGGCCCTTATATATTTTCGCCTTATGCTACCAGCGGAGAGACCATGAGATACCTGAAATCCGTCATTGCCCTCCTCCTCCTGGCCTTCGTGGCCTGGTCTCTTTACGGCGCTGTCATGCCCGTGGAAACCTATCTCTTTCGAATGGTCCACATGGGCTTCGTCTTTGCGCTGGTCTTTCTGGTCCACCCCTCCTTCAAGAAGGCGGGAACCTGGGGAAGAGGGCTGGACGTATTCCTGGCTGCCCTGGGCGTCGCGACCATCGTCTTTGCCCTCTGGGACATGGACAAGTTCATCCGCCGCTCCACCCTTCCCGATCCCGCGGATTTCTTCATGGGGGTGGCCGCCATTATCCTCCTGGTGGAGATCTCCCGGCGCGTGGTGGGGAACACCTTCACGTACGTGCTCATCGGATTCCTTCTCTATTCCTATTTCGGGAATTATTTTCCCGGCCCCTTGGCACATAAGGGATATGACCTGGACAGAATCGTGGGGCATATGTACATGACCCTGGAGGGGATCTTCGGGGTGCCGCTCTCCGTGAGCGTCTCCTTTGTGACCCTCTTTGTCGTGTACGGAACGTTCATGGACGCGGCCGGGGCAGGCGCCTTCTGGATGGAGCTTTCCCTCGCGATCATGGGGCGCTCCTCCTCCAGCGCAGGCCGGGGGGCGGTCATCACCACGGCGCTCCTGGGAGGGCCCCAGGGCAGCGGGGTCGCGACCACCATGTCCGTGTCCCCGGTCATGTGGCCCATCCTCAAGAAAGCGGGTTACACCCCCAATATGGCTGCAGGCCTGATTGCCGCGGGCGGGATCGGCGCGGTCATCTCACCTCCGCTGATGGGTGCGGCTGCATTCCTGATCATGCAGTTTCTGGATGTTGCTTTCTGGGATGTGGTGATCATGGTCATCGCCCCCACCCTCCTCTATTATCTCGGCACCTTTTTCGTGGTGGAGATGGAGGCGAGAAAGTACCGTTTCGCCCCCCCCGACGCCACGGGAAAAACAGCGTGGATGGTCATGCGCACCCGAGGCCATCATCTGATTTCGCTGATTGTGCTCGTGG
Organism: Deltaproteobacteria bacterium HGW-Deltaproteobacteria-15; assembly: GCA_002840535.1. Classification (GTDB taxonomy): domain Bacteria; phylum Desulfobacterota; class DSM-4660; order Desulfatiglandales; family HGW-15; genus HGW-15. Next base: position 24,512 of record PHBH01000053.1, read on the forward strand.
CGCTCCTTGGCATCGGCCGCTCGCCCGCCTCTTCCGCTATCTGGGCAATCGTCACCACGGTGATCACCAGCTTCATCAGCAGGGATAGAAAGGAATGGCTCACGCCGCGAAAGATCATCTTTGCCGCCATGGAAGGGGCTGCCAATATGCTCCCGGTGGCGGCGCTTCTCGCGGCTGCCGGTATGATCGTCGGGACATTTTCTCTTACAGGACTGGGGCTGAAGATCTCCAGCCTTATCATGTCCCTGAGCGGCGGCTACACCATCCCTGCCCTGTTCCTTGCCCTGGTGGCCTCCATGGTTGTAGGCCTGAGCCTTCCCATCACGGCAACCTACATCATGACGGTCGTCATGGTGGCGCCCGCCCTGGTGAAAGTGGGCGTGCCGGATCACGTGGCCCACATGCTGGCGTTCTACTTTGCCGTTCTCTCAGAGGTTTCCCCGCCCGTGGGGCTGTCTCCCTCGGCTGCTGCCGCGGTCACAGGCGGCAATCCCTTCGGCGCCATGATGCATTCATGGAAGTACTCGCTGCCCGCGTTTCTGGTCCCATTTCTTTTTTCATCCAGCCTTCTGGGTGCGAATCTGCTGATTATAGGAGCGACCCTGGAGGGATTCATCCTGGCTTTTTTAAATGGCGCCGGTTCGCTGTTCTTTCTCTCCGTGGGTGTGGTAGGATTCCTGGGCGGTCACCTCTCTTTGATCGAAAGAACTTTGCTGATAGCGGCAGCGGTGATCATGGCTTTTCTTCCTGTCGGGCTATCTATCCTGGGGATTCTGCCTGTTGTAATCGGGATCCTCGTGGTCGTCCGGATTCTGTTCAGGGTGCGCCGTCGCCGCGCCCAGGACTCTTCCGTTGCCGGTTGAAACATGGAATGTGATTGCTTCCCAATATTCCACTATTCCAACATTCCAATATTCCGGTGACAAAAGCGCCACAAACTTCACCCTTCGGGGTGCATCAAAGCCGGCCCCTGCGGGGTCGGATTCTTACTCGTCGGAGCGGCACTACTCATAACCATCTCAAGGAGGTTACACCATGCGCAATCGATTTGGAGTCTTCGCTGTTGTTGTTCTGATCTGCCTCGCTCTCCCCTTTGCATCAGCAAGCGGCCAGACAAAGGATAAGCTCTCCTTCAGCATTGTCACGGGCGGCACGGGGGGTGTCTGGTATCCCCTGGGAGGCGCAATCGGCGGTGTTATCGGACAAAAGGTGCCGAACACCGAGGCTACGGCCGAAGTGACGACCGCTGCCATCGACAACCTCAAACTTCTTTGCGCCGGCAAGGCGGGAATGGCCTTTGCCTATGACTATCACGCCGTATGGGCCAATGATGGAAAAATCGAGGCGCTTGGAAAGAAGCAGCCGGTCCGTATTGTGCTCGGGTTTTACGAGCAGCCCCTGCATGTGGTGACCAAGGAAGGAACCGGAATTCAATCCATCATGGACCTCAAGGGAAAGCGAGTCTGCACAGGCGCGCCTAACAGCGGGACCGAGGAACAGGCCGACTATGTGCTGAAGGCCATGGGGATCGACTGGAACAAGGATTTCAAGCGCGAGAAACTCGGCGCCGGGGAATCCGTATCCGCGTTGAAGGATGGAAAGATCGACGCCTTCTTCTGGAGCGGCGCTGTTCCAACCTCCTCCATCATCGATCTCTCCACCGCCCCCGGACTGAAGATGGTGCTCCTTCCCCTGGGCGGGGAAACGGCCGACAAGATCATGAAGGCCAACCCCGGGGTCTTCCACAAGACAGCTTTCGCGAAGGGCTCTTACTCCCTTGAAAAAGATGTAGACACCCTCGCCATCACCGCGGTGCTGAATGCCCTGGAGAGCTTTCCTCAGGACAGGGTTTATCAGATCGTCAAGGCTATCTTCGACAGCACACAGGAGATAGCCTCTGTCTGGAAGGGCGCCACAAAGCTGACCCCCGAGCGCTCGATTTCCCAGATCACCCCTGATGCGATCAAGTACCTGCATCCTGGTGCGGTGAAGTTTTTCAAGGAAAAGGGCGCGTTGAAATAGTATGCGGTTCAGAAACACCATTCTGAACGTTCTTTGGATCTTCCTCCCGGTCCTCATTGCGGCCTGCCACAGCCCGGTGGTCAGGCCGCATGCATGGCTGCACCTGACAGATGGGTCGACCGGGAGGGAGATTGCGCTCGAGCAGTTGAACGAAGGCGAACAGGTCGTTTACACTTGGCAAAACTCCATGTTCCGCCTCATGGTCACCGAGGTCCTTGTTGCGAGGGATGGAAAACTGGTTCTTACCGAGGTGACCTATGCAGATCCGCGCGGGTTTGAACCGCCGCTTTCAAAGACCGAAGACCTGGATGAACTTTTTCAAACAGGCGGTCCCTTCAGGGTCACAGGAATCTCAAGGCCTTTCACACGTCTTGTCTTCCGGGTGGGAGAGATCGGCAGGCCGAAACTGAAGATCGGCGAAAAGGTGGTCGAACTTGAGCGTGAGGTCGGATTCGGCGGTTCGGTGGTCCTGACCATAAAGACGATGTAAGAATCATGAGCTTAAGATTTCAGATCAGCCCGACTCCGCAGCCCGCATAGAGATGTGGCATTCTCAACCGCTGCGATCACGGCCCTCTCCATGACTCTTGCCGCAAGAAGGCCCACCACGCTGAGATCTGCTGCAATGTTTCCAACGGACATGGCAAAAATCGTGTCACCATCGTACATGGAATGAGCAGGCCTCATGGTCCTGGCATATCCGTTTTGCGCCATGGATGCCAGCTTTGTGGCTTGTGCCTTGGTAAACGCCGCATTGGTGGCTACGACGCCGATCGTGGTATTGCTGTTGAAAAGACTCTTTTTGTCAAAACAGGACCTGATCATAATCTCCTCGGTGTCGTCCAGGGTCTGCATGTCCGCATTGAGCGGGCCGGCCAGTCTCTTCCCGGTAAGAGGATCCACCACATCTCCCAGGCAGTTTACCGCAACCAGCGCACCAACCTTCAGGGATTCAACCTGCAGGGCGTAACAACCCAGGCCGCTTTTCATGGCCCGACTCATCCCCAGAATCTTGCCGACGGTAGCCCCTGTGCCCGCCCCCAGACATCCTTGACTGCCCCCGGTACCGGCATTCATACAGGCCTTATACCCCATTTCCTTATCCGGCCTGACCCTGTAATCACCGATTGTCAGATCGAACAGCACCGCGCCGCAGACAATGGGAACGCGGGTGACCAGAACATCAAAGCCGATGCCGTTCTCCTCAAGATATTGCATGACTCCTGCGGCCGCATCCAACCCGAATGCGCTCCCCCCTGCCAGTAGGATCGCGTGGGCCTTCTCCACCAGATTAACCGGATTCAATAGATCGGTTTCTCTTGTTCCGGGAGCGCCTCCTCTCACGTCCACTCCGACCGTTGCCCCTTCTTCACTGATAAGCACGGTGCACCCGGTTGCTGCCTCTAAATTCTGCGCGTGTCCGACCTTAATGCCTTCGATATCAACAAAGTCGATTTGTCTCATCTTCGAAAAGCCCCCTGGTTCCAAGTTATTGAGGGGAGCACATAATTATTTGCTTGTTTCACACAGGAAAGAGCGTCTCTCGCCCGCTTCGCTTGAGGGCACAGAGTTCTGGAGAATGCCAACTTGTCCTGTTTTTTTTCAAAAAAAACAGGACAAACTTCACCCTTCGGGGCAAAAGCTATAAGCGGCATTTCGGTTCTGCCGTCGATCGAGTACCAACCCGCTCTGTGGGCTCTGCGAGATAAATGCAAACTCTTTTCTGCTCTCCGTATTCCGTGGGCGTGGAGTATAGAGAACTTGGTCCTTACGGGTCAAGACAAAGGTGTTATCGGGTTCCCGCCGAGTCGTTCAGTAAATATACCCCGGCGCTTTGCGGGCCGGCTCCCGGTGCAAATTATTCGATACTCGTCAATCCGCGCAACTCAGCGTAACTTTTTCTGGAAGTCATACTTCCGTTTCGGTAAGATCCCCCGCAACAAGCCGGCATTTCCCTTGCCGCATGCATCGAGGGATTTAAAAGACAACTTCTCCCGGCAGAACAGGAGTCAAATGAGTTCGATTTTTCAAGTCTTCGGTGGATTGGCTGTATTCCTCTTCGGCATGAAGATCATGTCAGAGGGACTTCAGAAGATTGCAGGGAAAAGGATGCGCCAGTTCCTCGGTCTCGTGTCCAACAACCGGTTCGTAGGCTGCGGGATCGGAACCGTCGTGACCAGCGTTATCCAGAGTTCGAGCGCAACCACTGTGATGCTGGTAGGCTTCGTGAACGCGGGTCTCATGACCTTTACGCAGGCCATCGGCGTGGTCCTGGGCGCAAACGTGGGAACAACCGTTACAGCCCAGCTCATTGCCTTCAACATCGAGTCTTATGCCCTTCCGGCGATCGCCGCAGGCTTTCTGATGCGCTATTTTACCGGCCGCCGCCGATGGAGCTACATAGGCGACGCGCTTATGGGATTCGGTTTCGTCTTCTACGGCCTCACCCTGATGAAGGCGGGGTTTGCGCCCTTGAGCGGGGATTCCGACTTCATCTCCATTTTCACCGGGTTCACGGCGGATCACCTCGGGAATATCATTCTTTGCGTCCTGGCCGGAACGGTTCTTACCATGGTTCTGCAGAGTTCCAGTGCGGTCGTGGGGATTACCATGGCACTGGCAAGCCAGGGTCTCCTGGATTTCAGGACCGGCGTGGCCCTTATCCTGGGGGACAATATCGGCACGACCATCACTGCGGAGCTTGCCAGCGTGGGGGCGAACCTCAATGCCCACAGGACGGCAAGGGCCCACACGCTTTTCAACGTGATCGGCGTCGCCATAATGGTGATCCTTTTTCCCTACTTCACCGATCTGGTGGTCTGGCTCACGTCAGGTTTGATGGAGATCGGCCCCCCGGACCTCCTCAGCGCGGGCCAAAGACCGAATATCGCGCGGTACCTCGCAAATTCCCATACGCTCTTCAACGTAATCAACGCCCTCTTTTTCCTGCTCATGCTCCCTCTGCTCGTGAAGGCGGCAATATGGCTGACCCCCATAAATAAAGAGGAAGCAGGGCTCGACGAGCTCTATCACATCAAGTACATTGATTTCAAATACATCGATACCCCGTCTGTTGCGCTCGCCCAGGCCAGGGCCGAGATTCTGAGAATGGGGCAGACCGTCCAGTTGATGTACCAGGATGTGATCGGCTCCCTCAAACAGAGGCAGACAAAAAAGCTGGCCCTCTGGAGGAAAAGAGAGGATGCCCTGGATAACCTCCAGAAGGAGATCACTCAGTTTCTCGTCAGGGTCATGCAGGGCTCCATCATGGACGAGGAGTCCAGGGAGGTCGTCTCCCTGATGCGCATGGTGAACAACCTGGAGAGGATTGGAGACGGGATTGAGCATATTGCGCATCTCATCGAAGACCTTATCGAGGAAAAGCTGTCTTTTTCCGAGGAGGGTCTCCATGATTATGATGCCATTTCTCAGAAGGTAAAAGAATTTCTGGATCTGGTGGTGGAGGCGATCCGCAGCGAGGACAAAGGGGTCATGCACAGAGCGCTCGAAATGGAGGTCCTGATCGACAGTATGCGGGAAGAGATGAAGACCAACCACCTTGGCCGTCTGCAGTGCGGGATCTGTTCTGTGGATCCCGGGCTCATCCTGGTCGACATGCTCGCGGTCTTTGAGAAGATGGGGGATTTCTGCTACAACATTGCCCAGGGGGTCGCGGGGGTCAAATAGCATCCTTGATAGTGCGGTAGAACCTCGTCCGGTCTTCCACCAGTTCAAGACACTTGGTCTTCTCTGAATTCATCGCCTATTTTGAAGATCGACATCGCGGATGACAACTCGTCCGAAAGCGATGCATTTCGCTGGGTCACGACGTTCATCTCCTTGAGCGCCTTTTCTATCTCCTCGATTCCCTCTGACTGCTCCTTCGAAGCCGTGGCGATTCTCTTCACAAGGTCGGCGACCTGATTGGACGTGTCGTGGACCTCCCGAAACGAATCGCTGGTGCTCGTGACCAAGGTCTCCCCCAGCTTGACCTTTTTGATGATGTCCTCGATGAGGGTGGTTGTCCCTTTCGCCGCTTCCGTCGCCCGCATGGCAAGGTTCCGGACCTCACCGGCGACCACCGCGAAGCCGGCTCCCGCCTCACCGGCTCTGGCAGCCTCAACCGCGGCATTAAGGGCGAGAAGGTTCGTCTGGAAAGCGATCTCGTCTATGCTTTTGACGATCTTTTGCGCCTGAACGCTGGCATCGGTAATGTCTTTCATAGATTTCGTCAGATCCGCCATCGATGCATTCGCCTGCTCCGTCGCCTTCTTTCCGGAAGCCATCAACTGATTCGCTTCCATCGTGTTTTGGGCGTTATGCCGGGTGTTCGATGCGGTCTCGATCAGAGAAGAGGTGGTCTCTTCCAGTGAAGCCGCCTGCTCTGTGGAGGACTCGGCCACACTTGCAGAGATCGACATGGACTTGCCCACGGCCTGCTCCATCCTCACCCGCATCGTATCGACGGATCGGGCCAGCTGCCCGATCTCATCGCCAGCCCTGATATCCAGGGTTCTGCGCAGATCGCCCTCGGCTATTGCTTCCACCACGCTGACCGTTTTGCGGATCATAGACAGCAGAAGGCGTGTCATTGAAATGCTCGTCAGGAGCGAAAGCAGGATCGCCGTGACCAGCACGGCGATGAAAATCGTCAGCGTGCGGTTAAAATTTTCAATCGAAGAATTGTGCCTTTGGCCGCAGAGTTCGTTTTCCAGTTTCATCAGCTCTTCCATATTGCTGCTGAGAACCCGGAATTTCTCGACTGCGGGCTTCATCATGGTCGTGGCAAGGTTGTAGTCCGCAGAAGCCATATCGATGGTTTTGAAAGCCGCATCCCGGTATTCCATCAACTGCTGCAAAGAAGACTGGTAGAACTTGTTTTCCTCTGCGCTCAGATTCCTCCCCATTACGCTCTTCATCAGATTCAGCGTCCCATCGAGCGCCCCAAGCTGCTGCCTTCCCAATTCATCGATCAACTTCTGCTCCGCATCGATCGACGAAAGATTGAGCACGTTATAGATGTTTGCGTGAACGCCTTTGATGTTGCTCATGATCCTGGCGCTGTCCTGATACATCCTGAACCGGTTCTCGAAAATATCGCTGATGGTGGCTTGTTGATCCTGAAGCCCGCGGTAGGAGACCACCCCAAGGATGGAGAGGAAGGCAATCGCAACGAGCGGCGCCAGCAACAACTTGTACTGCATCTTCATATTCAAAAGATACCGGATCATGTTTCCCTCCTACGGCCGAAGGCTTTCCATGCTTCCATGCGCTAGAGGTTTACTTGTAGGTCCCGCAGCAGACAATGATATCGCCCACTTTCTGCAGATAGGTGGTTTTCGGTTCGGGCTTCTTCGTTTCCGGATTCATGTACTTGTAATCCACCCAGCCGGTCCCTTTTGTTTTTGCAATCTCCACGATCTCTTTCCGGAAAAGCTTACCGTCATTATCGGGGACTTCCGCCAAATTCTTGCCGATCAGCTTCGGGTTCTTCGGATGGGCGATCACTCTGGCGTCAAGGTCGTAGGCAAATACATATAACTCACCCTTGTCAAAAGCACCCTTCGCTTTACTGATCTCCGCCAGCGCCTTGTCTTTTCCTTGCGAGTTCACATAGGTTACCGCTTCCTCGACCAACGCTTTCGCGGCATCCTTGTCCGAGGCATGTGCGAACCCTGCAAGCAGACCAATCACAGCCAAAACGATGATCATTTTCTTCATAAGATCTTCCTCCCATTCTCCCAAAAGGTTTTAAGAGAAAAATCTGCATTAAATATGCCAGAAGGGCATCAGGGGGAAAATCGGGTATGTTATGATGAGATAGCAGTGAAGAAAATCTTTAATCCCTTTTCAGGAATATGTAACAAGTGACGAGTTGTAACATTACAGATTTGTATCACGTGGGCGAATATTTGGAGGCAGAATGAGCAGACCCCCACGCTTCATCGGCGACAGTCATTTCACCCGGAAGGCGATGTTGCCAGGATGGTCCAGCGCCATGCTGCACCTTCGGCTTGAGCCATTCATAAAACGGATGCTGCAAGACGGTGGTTGCACCCTCTATCAATCAGGGTATAGCTCTTTATAGATGTCCGGGTACAACTCCTTCGCACATGTGGGGCAGATCCCGTGACTGAACTCCGCTTCGGAGTGCTCCCTGATATATACTTCAATCATACTCCAATACCCTTTGTCATCACGGACTCTTTTGCACGAAGCGCAGATCGGCAGGAGACCTCTCAATTTGTTCATCTCGGCCATCTGGGCCTTCTGCAACGTTTCCTGCGCTTCCACCTTCTCGGTCACGTCGATACAACTCCCAATGTAACCTGCGAAGCCGCCTTGCGAGTTGAGAAAGGGTACGCCGCGATCAAATATCCAGCGATAGATACCGTCGTGCCGGCGAAGGCGGTACTCCATCTCGAATATTTCTCTCTTTCCAAAGGCGCCCAAATAGATTTTCAGGCACTTCTGGTAATCCTCAGGGTGAACCCCCTCCGCCCACCCGTTGCCGTACTCCTGCTCCATCGAGCGCCCCGTAAAAGCCAGCCATCTTTCATTGAAATAATTGCACTCTGCATTTGCACCCGAGCGCCATACCATGATTGGAGCTTGTTCAACAAGGGTCTTATACTCTTCAAAACCGAGAAGGCTGTCCGCCATATTTATTTCTCCCTCAACCTCACGTCCCTTATTCGACAAAAAACCGCATCATCTCCGGATACGAACAAAATCCGATTCTTTCGTAAATCGGTCTCCCTGCCTCGCTTGCGTTCAGAATGACCCGCTTGATTCCATTTGTCCTGCAATAGGCAAGTGCTGCTTTAACAATAACTCCGGAGAACCTGTTGCCACGCATCCCGGGTTCCGTATAGACCGAATGCAGGTAGGCCACTCTTGAAGAGAGATCAGTTGGAGTAGGGACGAAACTCACGATCGTGATCGCTCCACTCGCGGCCACCTGGCCATCCTTTTCAATCAGCCATGATTTGCAGGAACCTCCCGGCAATTCTGCTCTCAACTTTCGCGAGTATTCCTGCTCGAGTTCGTTCCCTGTGGAGTTGTCTATGCACTGACCTTTCTTCCCCCATATCTCTTCGAACATCTTCCGGTGATGGATGGACAGTTTGGCTATATCGCTCTCCGTTGCCTCCCGGAGCGTAAAACCTTTCTCATCCAAAGATGTCTTCATGATTATCCAGACTTTGCTGACAACAGAGCAAATCGGCTCAGAATGCTGACTGCCACCGGCGTGTCCCTGATAGTTCGCAGAAGCTCAGCGACATCACGCCCTGCCGCCTCCAGTTCTTTCGCCTGCTCCACGACATACGATTCCATGATGTTCTTGTCATATTCCGGATGGAACTGCACACCCCAGGCGCACGAACCGATTCTGAAGGCATGGTTGGGCTCAAAGGAATTCCAAGCCAGCCGAACTGCACCTTTGGGTAGTGAGAGCACCGTCTGTGAATGCGTTGTGTGAGCCTGGAATGGCGATGGAAGAGATCCGAAAAGCGGATCGGTCAAGCTTTCGGGAAGCAGGTGAACATCCACAGTCCCGACTTCCTTTCCACCCGGATGGAAGCCGACACGGCCGCCCAGCGCATGCGCGAGGAGTTGATGTCCGTAGCAAATCCCCAGAAAGGGGATATTCGCTTCTATCAGCGATGGGATCCAGTCCGCCATAGCCATGGACCATGGGAGAGCATCCGTCACATTCGCGTGAGACCCGGTCACCACAACACCCCGGCAGTCTTCAATGTTCGGCAACCGGCCGTCCCCTTCCACGTCCACTATGTCAACCTCGCCCCGGCTGAGTTGGAGCCCGTTGAGGGTCCAGGAGTCAAAGTCCCCCCATCGTCGGGCCGTACCCGCGAATGTCGTACCACTTTTTATGATAAACAGCCTTTTCACAGGGCCTTCCTGATTTCGCAAGGGAAAAGTCTGTCAGGGGTGCCCCCTGATACAGGATCAAAGTGTTCGTCGTCTGTGAGGACGTTGATAACTGCTTGTCATCCCGTCTTCCCTGCAACAGGGTAAGGCCGGGTACGATCTGGAGTTTCTCCTCTCAGATCTATTTCAGTCTTGCCCATTGAGACCAAAGCCTTCAAGACATCGTTGACCGGCATTCCCAATGGCTTGACAGTCTCTTTGTCCATCATCAGCAAACGACCTGATGTCGGATTGGGAGCGCCGGGCACAAAAATGACCAGCTTCATATCCCCATTTTCATCGTAAATTCTGTTTGTGACCAATCCGAGCTCCTCTGATTGCATATCCCTGCTCGGGACCAATACCGCCTCGTAGAATATGGCGCTTTCTCCCGAACCATAGCCCAGTATCTGTTTCAGGGTTCCGTATAAACGACCCAAAGCAGGAAGTTTATCCAGTAACGTATCGATCTTTTTCCATATCCACTTGCCGACGAAAGTGGTGACCCCTAACCCGATCAGGTAAATGAGGAGGATTGCTGCCAATAGCCCGAACCCAGGGAAATAGAAGTCCATTTTTGACAGCCCTGAACTGGAAATCGTTGACTCCAGGTAGCCGACCGTGATGATCAAGCCCCCGACAGGCAGTATGGCAACGATTCCTGCAATCAGACTCCTCGTAAGATGCTTATAAAGTCTTTTCATACGTACCAACTCTCTCTGCGTTCTGTAAGAGTCCGTCACTCCCACGGCGAGTTCACCGGCTGATCGGTCCCGGATTGTGCAACCGTGCAGCAATCCTTGTCAGGACATCTCTGACAACAGCATCCACGGAGTTCATCTTCGAAGCCGACGAGACAGCATCGAAGTCACGACCGTTCCTGTCCGGCAGCCAGCCTCCATCCCCGGAGGTCGTCACAAGGATGATGTTTGCATGTTTCTCTTGTCGGTTCAAGAACGTCTGAACATCCCGGTCCAACCCCCATGCAAGGCAAGTGCTGATCACAACTATAACGTCGTACCCGGATGGGTCGATCTCTTTCAAATCACCCACACCCACCGTCTTTTGAGCCATACCTGAGGAGACTACCGCTTCAACGAGTTTCTCAACCAGCGTCCTCTTGAATTCGCTGCTGCGTGATGCCACAAGCACAACACGTCCACCCGTCGGACCAATTCTTTCAGAGGGCGGCAAGTCTTTCTGTGGCAGAAGCTGGGGAACTGCGCAACCGAAAAGCGTAAGGCACACTGCACACCACACAAGAAGCAGCACTCCTTTCCATTGTCGCCTCATGACTCTCCTTTTTTCCACGTGCGGAATAAACAGCAAAGTGTCGCGAGCGCATTGCTGAACCGCGGCTGGTAGTAGCAGCGACCTGTTCTTATCGATGAGAATTCATATAAGGTGCCAGTGCTCTGAGCCCATCCAAAGCTTTCTCCAGAACCTCCTCACTCTCTATTATCTTTTCACGCTTGAATTCCAGGCGGTCTTCGCGAATATCCATGTTCGGATGTTCACCAAGCACCCTCAGGAGTGCGCTTCTTCTTGACTCATCCAGCCATGTCAAGACCTCCGCTGGATTGTTCCCTTTCACCACAAAGGCACTATCGAAATCGTGATAGCCTGTTGTGACATCCTGGGCTCCAAAAAGTTTGGTCAGCTGGAGGAACGCATTCTGATGAAAAACCTTGAGACCGGCAGGGATCTCAGGGATCTCAACAGACATGACGGTAAAGAAGCGACGGCTCTTACTGGCCCCACGAACTTCCACGCAAAGTCGGAACGCTAAACCATCGAGTTCCCCGCTGACAACTCCTGGATTTTGAAAGGCGACTGCCGCCATCTTGGAGAAGAAACTCGGTGGACTTGGAGGTGCAAATTGGAATCCGTGCTTTTCAGCAAATATCCGCCACCTTTCCCTGGCCCTTTTTCCTCGGCGCCACGTAAACACCGCTGCTATCCCGATTGCCACCGGAAAGAGGTTGATCAGATAGGGTTCTATTGTTTCCCACAACTCCATCACGGATCCCTTGTAAGTGGTTCACCGGCCAAATTCGGGAAGGAGTCCTTCATCGGGCGATATGAATCTCACCAACTTTTTCAACTGCTTCCTAACGGGCGAACAGCGGAGGCTTTACTAAGCTGCTTTAATCGAGCGAGTTTCTGCCGTCTCCGAAATGACACGGACTTCTCTTTGCGGGAAGGGGATTTCCACGCCCCCTTGTTTCAAATTTTTGTATACCGCCAGATTTACCTCGTAGAGCGTCTGGAAATACTTCCTGCTCGCAACCCAATAGCGGAAACCGACTTCTATTGACCAATCACCGAATTTCTGGATACCCACCTGAGGTGGGGGTTCCTTGAACACTTGTTCAATTTCCAAAAGTGTTTCCCTGATGATCTTTATGGCATGCTCCGGCTCACAGTGGTAGCTGATACCCACCACCTCCTCCACAATCCTCTGTTTATCCGAATTGTGAAGGATCTCCCCAACGATGTGCTTATTGGGTATGGTGATCCTCACTCCATCCTCGTCGGAAAGAATGGTGGCTCCCAGCTTTATCTCCTCAACCACCCCACTGACTCCCGCTGCGGTAACGGTGTTCCCCACCTTGAAAGGCCGGGTCAGGATGATCACCAAACCCGCCCCGTAGTTTGCGATGGGACCCTGGATCGCAAAGCTGGCGCCGAAAGCCATAGCCGCCAATGCTGCTATGAAGGGCGCAATCGTGACTCCGAAGTTATTGAGGGATACAAGGACGGCGAAACCAATAATGATCAGTTTGACCGTGCTGACGGCAAATTTGGACAGGGTGACATCAACCTTCCTTTTCTCCAGCAGTTCGAGCAGAAACCCGGCCGCTAACCGTGCAACGATCCATCCAATGATAAGGACGGCTATGGCCCCGATAACCTGGAAAGAGTACCGGACAAAAAAGTCGATGACCACGTCAAACGTCTTCTGAGCCATTGCTATTTCTTCTTTCATTCCCCTCCCCCAAGTCTTTACTCACGAACGATTTCGATGATGATCAGGAAAACATCCGCCGGCCAAAAGGGACTTGAGATACCCCAAAAGCCCTCATGGACGCAGAAGGTTCCTCCAGTTCCCGGCTCCCCTCCCCGATGCGTGATGTGCCGGACACAGCCGCGTATATAATGCCGGAAGTGTATTTCCAGAGCCAAAACATCCCGGCAGAATGGCCCCTAAATCCTTACCTCCTTCCTGAACCGTTCAGGGCCGACGATAAACTGCACTGTTGCCAGCGAGCCGATAATGGTGCCCAGAACACCTGGGGCCATGACGCTCTGGCCGGCCAGGAACAGACCCCGCAACGAAGTGCGGTTCAAGAGGGCAGCCGACAGTTGCCGGGTAGACCGCATGACCCCGTAAGCCGACCCATTGGGGCTGTTAACCCAATCCCTGATAGTCAGTGGGGTGGAGACATCGAGCAGACGCACCCCGCTGAGAGGACCGGTAATTTTTTCCGCCTGTGCGATCAGGCGGTGGGCAAAGTCCATTTTCGTCTGGAGATATTCGTCACCCCTCCGGCCGCTGATGGTCTGCTGCCAACGATCCCAAAGGGTTTCATGGCCGGAAGTGATCAAGGAGAGCAGGTTCTGATCCGGACGCTCACTGGAGCGCAGTTGCACATAGATCAGGTCGCGCGTATCGCCGGCAGCATCAGTCTGGATGGCAAACAGATTGTGGGCGATGGCCGGGTGGCGATCGGCAGGCACCAGGGCATGAACCGCCGCCATGCCGCCGGTATCGGTCAGCGCCGCGATGCGCCGTCGATAAGAGGGTTTGAGGCTCTCGGGCGCAAGCAGTCCCACAATCTGCTTGGGATGGATGGCGCCGATGACCAGATCGGCGTCGATGATATCCCCCGATGCCAGGGTGACGCCCCGCACACTGCCGTCCGTTGTCCGTATCCGGGCGACCGCGTCGCCAGTGCGTATCTGCCCGCCAAGAGATGCCAGACGCCGGGCGCACACATCGGCCATATGGGTGCCGTTGCTGGCCAGACGCCAGGCGGAAAACAGATAACTGGCCAGGGCCATGGTATGATAAAATTGCGGACAGACTGCCGGCGGCACACCGATCAAGACCGAGGGCACGCCGAAGACCGCTCGTAACCCTGGACTGCAGCCCAGCCGCTCGAAAACACCGCCGAGCGGCTCAGCCTCTTCAAACCAGTATTCCGCAGGCTTCTCAGAATAAAGAAAATCCAGTTGATCAAACTGGCAACCACTGCGGCGCAGCATTGCCATCAAACCATCGATTTGCCGGTGCTGGTCAGGAAAGGCGGTTCGCAAATTGGCTTCGTAGGTCTCGAATCCGACCGGCACATCAAACGAATCGACCCCTAGACTGTCATCGTCAAACAGATAACGATCGACGGGGCCATCCCCTCCCATGCGCATGAGGGGCAAATCGGCCGTGATCCCCAGATAATCAAAGCACCGGCGCAGAACCTGCCCCTCATCGAGCGCCCCCATATAATGCAGGCCGACGTTACAATGCACGCCCTGGCGCACATAGCTGCGCAGCATCCCGCCGGGCTGCCTGTTTTTTTCGACCACCGTGACATCAAACCCAAGTTTGGCCAAAATAATGCCGACGCTCAATCCTCCAATTCCGGATCCGATGATCAGCACTCTCGCCATATCAGCGTTATTCATGGGTCTTCCTCAGACGGAAAACCGGGGAGGCAGCGCCCTGGCGGAACTCATATCCAAGCGCATCCAGTATTGGCAGCCCGGGGCGCGTCTAACTACCGGGTCACTCACCCTGGTATTCAAGCAACTCTTTATAGCCTTCACGGTTTTCCTTAATCCCCGCTTTGTACTCCTCTATAGCCTTTTGGTAAAGAGCCGGTTCCATATCAGGGAAGGTTTTAGTGCTATCCAATTGCAAATAGGTGCAATCTTGGATTACTTTTTTCGCTTCCTCGGCAGGAATTGGAGAAAATCCGGAAGTTCTTGCGCGCCACATTCCCATGGCAACTCCCTGCCTCAAGAAGTAGTGTTTGCCTGCTTGAAAATCCAGATGTGCTACACCAGTATTTTCAGTTGCAGAAACGACATAATGCTCGCCAGGTGAACGTTCGTGACGAAGTAAGTTTTACCCATCGTTTCACCTATAAATTTTCCGTCCAGATAATTCCAAAAAACGATGGCTCCTCCAAAGAAAGTATCACGCACAATCACCAATTGTGCAGTGTTCGATTTCGCGCCAAGTTCCGGGGGTTTTTCCGGCTTGATCATCTGGGTCGTTGCACAACCGCTAGCCAATGCGACAAACATCACCAATAAAAGTAACCGCTTCATTTCAGTCTCCTTGATCAAGTTATAAATCATGAGTATCGCATTCCAAACTCCGGCTCATTCACAACAACATTTGCTTTGTTTTCGGCCAATGGCAGCCGTAACCGCATTCCGAAGCGCCAGGCGCGGAGGCAATCCGCTGCAGGCCTTTGCTGGGGATTTCCCTTTCCATTGTGAGGATCCCCAGATTCCATTCTGCCAACGTTTAACCATAACCGCGCGGAGCATGGCGCCCCGGATGGCGCCGCTGCGCACCGCACGCCCCCTTGCCGTAACCCCGGGGCAACCACCGGATTACCGCCGGACTTTGGGGGAATTCCGCGCCGGGTCGCTCGCGGTCATCTGTTGTAGTACTTCTTTTTAGCAGCCGTCATCTGCCAGTGCATGAAGGGCTGCGAAAGGTTCGTTCTGCCCCGCAGTAAAGAAGAGCGCACGCAGGGGATCAGCGGTGGCTTCGCGGATGAAGTCTGCCGTC
This sequence comes from Deltaproteobacteria bacterium HGW-Deltaproteobacteria-15, assembly GCA_002840535.1. Taxonomy (GTDB): domain Bacteria; phylum Desulfobacterota; class DSM-4660; order Desulfatiglandales; family HGW-15; genus HGW-15. The sequence continues at coordinate 40,272 of PHBH01000053.1, forward strand.
CGTGTCTGACGACTGTTGCTATTGATATTTTTGAAAATGCGGTACCTGACCGCCGGAACCGACAAGTCCACCACCAGGGTTGCGCCGCCGGTGAATAGGTATTCCGGTGTGCCGTTTTCCCGGTCCTTCATGATCGTTCTTGACTGCGTCAGGGCGACAATGATCTGAGGGACTTGTTTTCCATCGGGACTGACACGCATTGCGTGGCGAAGCTCGTGGACATCGAATTTCTGCGCGGGATCGAGGCCCAACTCGCCGGCAAACGAGGGCACAGCCGCAAAAACCTTCTTGAGTTGATCATGCAGGACAATCCGCTGATGATAAGTCTTTTTGAACAGCTCTCGGCGGTTCTTAACGTATAAGCATGCGTCCGCGAACCGTTTCAACCCTTTGATGATGAACTCATACTGCTTCATATTGTTCTGCGCCCCCCTTTTTGACCACTCGAACCCCTCCCAACGCAGCGTATCCACCGCAAGGGTACGAAGGGTATCCGATGACGGGGCATCGATGTTCACAGGATAAATGCCGCGACGGCGAAAAGCTTCAACGAATGCGACGCGGTAGTTATGGCGGTCGTCGGCGACCAAATCGAAATCAGCGGTGATGAGGGCGCGGAGGTATTCAAAAAAAGTCACGTCAACGGGCGGAAGGTAGTCAAGAGCGCGGATGCATATATTGAGAACATGCTTTGCCGATTTCACTGCCTCATCGGCGAGCCTGCGGGCCAGGTCCGGATGGATTGCGCCATGCGTCAACACGCCGGTACCGCCTGTATAGATGCGGAGCAGATCGGCGGTTCGTTCCTTATAGATGGCGATGAAGGCATCGAAAACCGCAGCCACGAGCACGGCCCCCCTTGCATGCGGCGTCAGGCGCTTCTGATACTCCGCCGGATCTGGCGCAAACCTTTTCCAAACGCCGCCCTTATTGCTGCCGATGGCATCCCGCAAGGCGCCGCGCCCGCCCGTTGCGCGACCGAACTGAATGGCGAGACTGCCGAGGATAGACTCGGCTTCCATGTCCCCGCGTGTACGATTGATCTCACATTCGAGGATTTCAGGGATGGTAAAGTGCTGCATAAGGGCGATAATGTCTGCAAAAGCCTCATGAAGGGCGAGCACATCCGGATTGGTCGGCTCGTTGAAGCGACGGTGCATGCCGTCGAGAATTGCGTGTGTGGTCTCATGGGCGATGATATCGTGTGACAGGCACGAGAAGACGCGGCTGCCGGGCATGTAAGCCCCGGGGTCATCTGCGGAGGCGTCGAAATAGCCGAACAGAAGCGCAACCTTCTCTGGACTGTAGTAAGCGTTGGCCTGTCTGAAGGCGTGCGGGCGCACGGTCAGTTGCCTTACGAAACCGCTGTCGTCGTTGGGATCTTCGGGATTCCCCTTTGGACGCCAGAGCACCGGGCGGCCCAATGCGTGTTCGAAGTGCTCGATGGTTTTCATGGAAACGGCATAGACCATCTGCTGATGAAACTGCGGATTTCCCTCCGAAGGCGCCCAGCCGTCCTGTGCAAGCATGCGGGGATCATCGAGGTCAACAGGTAAATAGGTCTTCCCCGCATCATCCGTGTCTTTAACTTCAAGGTACTCTCCGACAGGTCCCTTCTCCAGCTTTTCCCAGCGAATCTTGAGTGTCGCCTCGTTGATGCCGGCGGTTTCGAGTCGAGTCGAAAGGCTCGGGTCGACGGCATAGACACGAACGCGGCGGTAAGGGGGGTTGATCACCTTCGGCTCAGGCCTGTGGAACGCGCCCTCATCCTGGGCATCCGGCTTTGCAATTCCGATTTGCGGGACCGGGCCGCGAGCGGCCACCGGGTAGCGTGCTGCGACGTGTTTGCGCAGCGTGACAGATATGCCTTCATCCTCAATGATCACTTCCATGAACTTCTTCAGCGCCATCTCGTCCAGCCGCTCGGTTGCATCGGGGTCGGGTACGATCTCCTGCAGTGCAGGGTTGAGCATCCAGCGTTGAGCGATCTCAAGGTTGTACATCTGTTCGCGGGGCGTAGGCCGCATTATCCCAAGCCCCGTGATGACGCGGAGAAAGGCGAATGAATCGTTGTCTGCCTTAGTCTGTTTGAGGCCCAAAACGGGTTTTACATTGAGGGCGGAGAACGCCTGCAGGATGCCGTTGCCGAGTCGCTGAGGATCGACGTTCCTGCTTTTGGCGGTCGTGAAAAGGGCATTGCGAACGGCCTCGATCCTTTGCCAATCCCGAGGCAGCTCGTTTTTATACTTTTCGAACCAAAGCGAAACCGCTGCCGCTACTTGCGGAGTCGCTGCCGACGTGCCTTCTCCATTCAGGCGAACAGTCTTGTCGCATCCGAAACACGCCCATGGGATATTAGGCGTGTAGGAAGCCAGAGCCGCCGCCATTCTGCTGTCCGGGCCGTAGTTGCCCTCCAGTGTGGTAAGACCTTTCAGGCCTGCATAGGGCTGGTGGTTTGCCATGACACCACAGACGGCGATGACGCGGCCGTAATGCGCAGGGTAGACGATATGGCGTGTCGGCAGACCGTTTGCATTGTTGCCGGCGGCAGCGACAATGCAAAGGCCGCTGAGATAAGCGTTGTCAACGGCCTCGCGCCACACTTGAGTAGGCAACCCCCCCATGCTCATCGTCACCACATCGCAATGGTGCGAAACGGCGTAGTCGAGTGCCCAGGCGAAAGAACTGGTGTTCAGGAGGACGACTGAGTCTGAAATGCGCAACGGCAAAATGTCCGCTCCGGGTGCGCCGCCGAGACACGCGTCGCCGAAATCCGGGACTTTACCACCGGCAAGAATGCTGATAGTCCCGGTTCCGTGACCCGAATTGTCGAGCAAAAGGCGCCAATTGTCGGGATCTTCGGAGCTGTTAGGATCGTGGTCGCCATTGACGAAATTTCTTTCGAGATGGCGTAGAACATGCTCGGGAGATGTGCAATGTTTGGGATAATAGCCCGTGTCGAGGTGTGCAATTCGGGTCCGCGGATCCGTGAATTGCACGGCGCTCCTTGCCTTGTCGAGTTGCGTATACTCTTCGCCGAGATGCCATGCGAAAACATCGGGGCCGCACGCCTTGCCATGCTCGCCGTCCTGGAGGTGGCATACGCATTCTTCTCCCACAGCAAAAGTCTGGTCGGCCTCCCTCGCATGTGGATCCGGGAAGATGTTATGGATGATGTCCGGTTCAATGAAAATGACATCAGACTCGGAAACTCCGAGCTGTTCGGCGACGCGGCTATGTGCAAGGTCCCAGGGGTTGGCCGGCCCACCGGGTAGATCCGCAAGAAACCATTGGGGCTCGGCGCCGATGCCGAGAAGTGCCGCCTTTGCCCGGGGCGTGTTGTAGAGCGGCCGCAGATTCACCCTGGACTCCGCAGCCTGAAGTGTACTGGAAGGACGGATCTTTATGAGTAGACGGTTTGTGGATGCAATTGCTTGCTTATTGCTCATGATGCTGTCTCCTTTGTTCCCCTCCACCTGCTCCCTCACTGTCGCGTTTTTCTGAAGGGGAAGAACATAGGCACCTCCTTTTTGTATTTCACGTACGCTTCTCCAAGACGTCTTTCCAATTCGGGTTCCTCAACCTTTTTCAATTCCCACACATTGATCGCGATGAATAGGGGAGTAAAGACGAATATCAGAGACAGAGAACCTAGAGCGATACCAATGCCGAAGAATTGCATGAAAAGGCCGGTGATCATGGGGTTGCGAGCGAATCTGTATAAACCGGTTGTAACGAGTTTGGGAGGAGGGCTGAAGGGAACCGGTGTACCGCGAACTCGTAAGAACTGGGCGGCCGAAAGGCAATAAAGGGCAAGACCGATTGCAATTAGGAAGAACCCTATGGCGAAACTCCCAGGGTAGCTGAATGCTTTTGGAAGACTCAGCCACCGGTCGACTACACGGGACAACAGAAAAAGGACGACAATTAGCCCGGCGTAGGAGGCGCCAAGGATTGGAGCAAAAACGAGCTTCGCCTTCCAGCTTCCGGTCGCTACCTTGTAGATCAGATTCGTCCACCTTCCTGCTAAGGACACAGGTTACCTCGTCTGATCGGGCAGGTCCCCATAATCAGGTCATGCGTCCACTTGCTACTGTCAAGCCGTACTACGCTCTCAATAGCCGCTGCTGCAGCAATGACTGCATGTCACGGCGTCCATCGGCGATCAACATGACGTAAACGGTCTTATCGATGGCACGGGAGATGATACGGTAAGGTTTGAAGAAGACTTCCCGAAATTCACGAATTCCCAGAGCCAGCAGTTCCCTGGGATACGCACCCCGCTCGGGAAATTCTGACAGGCTTGAGAAAACCTTCTCGATCTGCTCTAAAACGTGATCTGCCTCTTGAGCGGCATCGTGTACAGAGATGTAGTCGTGAAGCTCTTCGAGATCCCGTGCTGCGTCATTGGTCAGCAAAACGGCGAAGGGCATCAGTGGCCCTCCTGCCGCACGCGCAACCGCTTGATCACATCCTTAGCGGGCTGCACCTTGCCTTCCTCGATCTGGCGGGTTCCGAGCGCTAGGATTTTCAGGAGAGCCATCGTCTCCTGAGTCTGCTCATAGCTTCCAATGTCCTGTATGACGACTTTGGCCTCGCCGTTCTGGGTGATGACAAGCGGCTCCCGCTTTTCCCCAAGCTCTCTCACGATTTCAGCCGCATGGGCCTTCAGGTAACTTATGGGCTTAATCTGGCTGAAAAGTTTCATGGTAGTACCTCCATCTGGGATAAGACCAAATATAGTCCTTAAACAGGTCCACTGTCAAGGCAGAAGTTTAGCGCGCTATGTAGGATGCTGGCGCTCTCCGATTCGCCTCCCAACCTCTGAGATGGCACTCCATGCCCGTTCCGAACGCCGAGTTCACCGAGGAGCGAAGCGAATCCGGTGGAACGTCTGGTTGGGCGCGGTTACGTTGCAGGGGTATGCGACCGGGCGTCGTGGTGCAAGCGTTCAGCCGCCTCCCGCGCTTCCTTCAGATCGCCGCCGTGGAGTTCACGGTAGAGGCGGAAGGCAATCCGCTTTTCACCACGGGCCATCAACGCCATCACGTCGGCGTCGCTACAACTCCCCGTCGGCGGCAGAAGGCCTCGGCTGCGCGCCCTCGCGAGGCTGGAACCACTTTTCAGCATCAACACCGTGAGGACGAGGACCAGGCCGGCGAAGATGGCGGCCATAATCTGCCAGGGGAACTCCGCTGCGATGCCGGATGCCACTGGGACGGTCCAGCAGAGCAGGCCAAAACACACTAGCCAGATGCCGCCGAAAGCACCCCGTTCGAGCACCGCCTCGGAGGGATCGACGGGGTTGTAGCGGACCATCACCATGCTGCCGACGGAGTACCTGGTGGTAATCTTCCGCGCCTCCTTTTCCTTGGCGTATAGTTTGCCGGTGTTGGCAATCTTCTCTCCGGTATATGGGCCGCCGGGGGCGCCGTACCGGTAGCGGATCACCGGCTGGTACATCAGATTGTTCTCGAAGTGGCGCTTGGCAGTGACCTCACTGACCTCGATGACTCCCGGCACCTGAGGCCAGCGGGCCGCTGCCTTGTGGCGCTGCAGGGTGAACAGGCCGAGGCTGATCAAGATCACCCCAAGTAGCAGCATGACCAGGGCGAAGAAGCCGATGAAGAGTATCCCTGCATTCTGGAAAATTTCGGTCATCGAACCCCTCGATGATATTTCTTTTGGTCTTCTAGCCCCTTCCAAATGCACGGGAGGCATATAGGGGACGTACATCAGCTAATAAGTAGTCACCTTTCCACAGACAAATTTTCTTCTTTAACGAGCTCTGCGCCCCTTCTCACTGCCATGCTGATGGCAGGCTGTGTGACTTTGAGAATTTCAGCGAGACGGCCTTGCTTGACCCCTATCTCCGTTGATGCCCAATAACATAGCAGAGATCGCGCCCTTCCTCGGAGAGGTCCACGTATCTTGCCCTGCTTCATCACCTCTTCCGGCGTTATGCCAACGAGTTCTGAAACCCTTTCCACGATTCGATCAAAATCATACCCACTGGTGCGGAGGCGGTATCTTCGTTCAAGACGCTCTTCAGTCTCTGATAATACCTGCTGAACAAAAGATCCATCCCCCAAGATCCGCTCATCTCCTTTCTGGTAGTCTCCCGATTCCCTGAGCGCTTTGACGCCGGCCCATCCTCCCTGACTGCGCAACAATCCTCCCCCGACCAACTCGGGTCGATTCCCTTTCTCGATTCCCTGCTTCACAAAATTTCGGTACATGCGCCGAGCCGTACCGACCCGGTTATCAAAAAGCCCCAGCACATAATCAGCATCCTGCCACTCCCTTTTCCTCTTCCCCAGAATAACGCTCTGTCCACAATATGGATAACTGCACAGCCTCTCATACGTCTTCACCAATCCCGCACGCAGAGGATTCAGGTGAATATAGCGAACCAGCTCCAACAGGTACGGCTCCTCCTGGCATAAGATTGACTTATAGCGATTCTGGAAAAGATGCCCCTGCCGGTTATGCCGCATGTTGAAACCCACCGCATAACCGGTGAGAAGCCTTTTCAATACAGAAGACAGGGGATCCGTCCCAGTTCTGAGAAGAAGGTGAAAATGGTTGGGAATCAGTGCCCAGGCATAGCAGGCGGTGTTGGTC
>PHBH01000054.1 GCA_002840535.1 Deltaproteobacteria bacterium HGW-Deltaproteobacteria-15
CCGAATTTCAAAGAGCCTTATTTGCGGCATCGCTCAGCCGCAAATTCTTGCTTTACTTTTACCGGAACAACTACAGGCGATGAAGTCTAATACGAGCAAGCTACCGGAGGATGAGCGATACGGAGCAATTAACGAAAAATGATGCGAGAGGGACGTCCATTCGGTTATTGGTTTAATTGGAAGACCGGGTACCCACATGGAATTCGACTGCGGCTCACGGGGTAATTGATGGTGAACTTATGTTACCGTTTTGGAAGTTTCTTCCGGGCGGTTCATTTTTCGTGAGGAGACGCCGGGCAGATCAGGGAGTCGATCAGGGACTTCTCCTTGCCGATGAGGTTCCGGATCGACTCGCGGAGGATCCGCTCAGACAGGAAAGGGTCCCAGAGGAGTAGGTCACGAAAAGCCTTGGCGCTCCAGTGCAGGACTGCCGACTTCTCGCTGGCACGCACTGAAGATGACCGAGGGATGCAGGCCAGCACAGCCAGCTCCCCCAGAATGGTACCGGGTCCGGTCTCATTCAGCACCATCTCGCGTCCCTCGCGCTCGACGTAGATCTGCATTCTACCCGTGAGAACGACCAGGACGAAAGTTGGGCTGTCCCCTTCCTTGAGCAGCACGTCCCCTTTGGAGTACTCCTTGACTTCGCCGTAACCCAGGAGCGTCTGAGCGCCTTGGGGGGTGAATCCCTTGAACAGGGGAAACGTCCGCATCATCTCCGCATACTGTTCATTCATGTGGAAGCACCATTCGAGCTTTTTTGCATGGGATGACCTGGGCCGCCGTTCGCGGAGGAAGGCCATCGACAGGAGAACCCGCTTCATCCAGACTTTATGGGTTTTGGATCCCGGGTGTCAAGGGCAAAGCCTTCCCTCCCATTCCTCATTCGGCTACGTCCTATGCCACTTCCGCGTCAAACTCTATGATCTCTCCGGTCACAGTGAAGATCACCCGCTCGCAGATGTTCACAACGCGGTCGGCGGCCCGTTCCAGGTTATGGGCCACCCAGATCAGATAGGTGGCCCGATCGACCAGGCGGGGATCGGCGATAATATAGGCGGTGAGATCCCGGTAGACCTTATCATAAAGGGCATCCATCTTGTCATCTTCCATGGGGATCTCTCTGGCCAGATCCACATCCCGTTCAAAGAAGGCCTGGAGCGCCTTGTGAAGCATGTTGCGAGCCTCTTCGGCCATGCGTGGAATATCGATCAGGGGTTTGACAAAGGGTTCCTCCCCCATCAGGACGGCAATTTTGGCGATGCCCTTGGCGTAATCGCCGATGCGTTCCAGTTCCGAGGCGATCTCGAGCACAGCGGCCAGGGTCCGCAAATCCACCGCCATGGGCTGTTGGGTGGCGATCACCACGAGCGTCTCGTGTTCAATGGCAAAGCGAACAGCATTCACGGCGCGATCCGCTTCGATGATGCGCCTTGCCGTTACCATGTCCCGTCTTTGCAGGGCGTCCACTGCCGCCACCAGTGCCTCCTCCACCATCCGTCCCAGAGCCCGGAGTCTCTCTTCCACGCCCTGCAATTCCCCATCGAATGCTTTTCTTGGCATTGTCCGATCTGTACCTCCGTTGGCTAAAGGTAACACTTTCGCTCTATGAAACATAGAGTTGATGAGGAACCCTTCACCGTTTTAAGGTGTTGCGGCTAAAGGATGTGGCGTTTACCCGGCCCGCCCGGTGATATAGTCTTCCGTCAATTTCTGCCGAGGTATGGTGAAGATATCTTTCGTCACGCCGGCTTCCACCAGTTCACCCATCCAGAAGAAACCGGTGAAATCCGACACCCGGGCAGCCTGTTGCATGTTATGTGTCACAATGACGATGGTGTACTCGGCCTTGAGCGATCGCATCAGGTCCTCGATCTGCAGTGTGGCTATGGGATCGAGTGCCGAACAAGGCTCGTCCATGAGAATCACTTCGGGTTTGACCGCGATGGTCCGGGCAATGCACAGCCGCTGCTGCTGCCCCAGGGAGAGACTGAGCGCCTCCTGATCGAGCTTATCCTTTACTTCATCCCAGAGGGATGCGCCGCGGAGGCTTTCTTCCACAACACGATCCAATCCCAGGCGGCTTCCCGTTCCGAGCACCCGGGGGCCGAAAGCCACGTTGTCGAAGACCGATTGCGGAAAACAATTGGGACGTTGAAAGACCATCCCAACGCGCTTTCGTAACTCCACCACATTCATGCTTCGGTCATAGATATCCATGCCGTCCAGCAGCACCTTCCCGCTCACCCGTGTGCCACGGATCGTATCGTTCATGCGGTTCAGGCAACGGAGGAAGGTGGACTTGCCGCACCCCGAAGGACCGATGAGCGCGGTTATCTGGCGCCCTGAAATGGAGAGGGATATATCGGATAGAGCCAGGTGGCTGCCGTAATAGAAGTCGAGATGCTCCACCAGGAATTTTGCCATGTGCTCATGCCTTAAGAGTGCTGAAAAGTCCTTGTTTGCAGGTTGCTCAAAAATGCCCAGATGCAAGGCGCCCGACATCCTGAGGAGTGAGGCGTACTATCAGTACGTCGCAACGACGAAGGACGAGGGCAACGCCGCAGATGGGCGCTTTTCAGCAACCTGCTAGCCAAAACGGCCGGTGACATAATCTTCTGTTCTCTTGTCATGAGGACGGGTGAAGAGTTCCTTGCCGGGTCCGTGTTCAACAAGCTCGCCCATGAGAAAAAAGGCGGCCTGATCGGCTACGCGAGCAGCCTGCTGTATGCTATGGGGCACGATGATGATCGTGTACTGCTTTTTCAGCTCGAACATGGAATCTTCCACCTTCCGGGTCGAAATCGGGTCAAGACCCGAGGTGGGCTCATCCAGGAGCAATACATCCGGTTCAAGGGCCAGACTCCGGGCGATGCACAGACGCTGTTGCTGCCCGCCGGAAAGAGCCATGGCCTGATCGTCCAGCCGATCCTTGACCTCTTCCCAGATCGCAGCCTGGGTGAGGCTCCGTTCCAGGATCTCGGCCAAGCGCGTCTCGTCGCTTGTCCCCGCCAGTTTGGGACCGTACAAAACGTTCTCCCGAACGGTTCCCGGCAGCGGGAGAGGCAGGGCGAACACCATGCCCACTTTCCGTCGCAGTCCGGCAACGTGGGTGTTTGAGCCGTAGATGTCCCGGCCGTCCAGGAGGATCCGACCCTTCATTTGCGTGCCGTCCACCAGATCGTTCAGACGATTGATGAGGCGAAGCAGGGTTGTTTTGCCTCCCCCTGCCGGGCCGAAGAGCACCGTAACGCTGTTGGCGGCAATGTCGAGCGCCACGTTCCGCAATATCCAGTTCTCGCCATAGGCATAGCTCACGTTATCGATGCGGATCTTCGGGTCTACCACTGTCTTCTCCGCCGGAAGTAGCTGCGAATGACGGTCGCCACAAGGTTCATGGACAGCACCAGTGCGAGCAGCACCAGCGCAGTGCCGTGCTGAATGCTGAGGGGCATGCCCGGCACCTGGGTGCTCACGACATAGAGATGGTAAGGGAGGGCCATGGTCTGATCGAATGGCGACTGCGGCAGTCTCGGCAGGAAAAAGGCCGCCACAGTGAACAAAATGGGCGCCGTCTCTCCGGCTGCCCGAAGCAGGCCGAGGATCACGCCGGTGATGATGCCCGGCAAAGCCTGCGGCAGGATGACGTAGCGGATCCCCTGCCAGCGCGTCCCTCCAAGGCTGGCGCTTACGGTTCGAAACTCCGTGGGCACGGCGCGCAAGGCTTCTTCCGCCGTGCTGATGATCACCGGCAGGGTCATGATGGCAAGGGTCAGAGCCCCGGCCAGAATGGATGTGCCCATCTCGAGAAACAGTACGAACATCCCCAGCCCGAACAGCCCGTAGACAATGGATGGAATCGCCGCCAGATTCACGATGGCCAGCCGGATCGACCGGGTCATCCAGGTATCTCGGGCGTACTCGGCGAGATAGATGGTTCCTCCGATCCCTATGGGGATTGCGACCAGGGCGGTTCCCAGCGTGAGCAGGAGGGTGCCGACAATGGCCGGAAAAATGCCGCCCTGTTTCATCCCGTCAAAAGGCATGGCCGTGATGAATTCCCAGGAGATGGCGCCCATGCCTTCAACCACGATAATCCCGATCAGGACCAGAATAGGCGCCACCACTGCCAGGGTGATGGCGCCCAACAAGGCAAAGCCAAGCCGCTGCACCCAGGTTCGATTCATCAGCGCAACCCTCCACGCCGCTGTTTCTTGAAAATGGTGGACGCGGCCACCAGGTTGATCAGAAATGTGAGCAGAAAGAGAATGATCCCAATGCCGAAAAGGGCATGGTAATGGATGCTCCCGCTGGCCACCTCGCCCATTTCCGCGGCGATGGTGGCGGTCATGGTGCGTGCGGGCCTGAGCAGCGAATCCAGGCTGAGCGGCATGCGGGCGGCATTGCCCGTAACCATCATGACTGCCATGGTTTCACCGATGGCGCGCCCCATGCCCAGCATCACCGCGGTGGTGATGCCGGAACGGGCGGCCGGCACCACCACCCGCCAGATCGTCTGCCATTGCGTCGCCCCCATGGCCAGCCCGGCATCACGAAAGCTTTTCGGCACTGCGTCCAGGGCGTCTTCGGCCACGCTGATGATGGTGGGAAGCGCCATGTAGGCCAGAATCAGGGCGCCCGTGAACACGGTAAGACCCGTGGGGGCCCCAAGCGTTTCGCGGATCAGCGGCGCGACCACCTGCATGCCGAAAAAACCGAGAACCACCGAGGGGATACCCGCCAGGACCTCGATCATCGGTTTCAGGATCTCTCGGGCCCACTCCGGCGCCACCTCGCGAACGAAGACCGCGGTGGCGACACCCAGGGGCAGTGCAATGAGGATGGCGGTCACGGTGACCAGGGCTGAGCCCAGGAGCAGCGGCATGGTTCCGAACAGATCGAAAGTCGGGTACCAGCGGGTCCCAAAGAGGTTGGAAAGCGGAACCTCGTAGAAAACCGGAATGCCTTCTCGAAGGAGGAAAAGGAAGATGAGGAGCACAAAGCCGATGGTTGAAAAGCCCAGCACCCGGATGAGCGCTTCGATGACGAACTCCCGCCAGTCACCCTGGGCCGCTTCAGCCTGCTTTCGAGCAAACATCCCCAAGACTCCTCAATGCAAGGGCACAAAGCCCAATCTGGTTACCTGTTTCTGTCCCGGCCCCAGCAACCAGTCCAGAAAACTCTTTACCTGCCCGCCCGGTTCACCGGCGGTGTACATGTAAAGGGGGCGGGAGATGGGGTACGATCCGTCGTTTACGGTGGCGATCGACGGCAGCACGTAAGGCCTTCCGGCATCTCTCGCCACTGCCAGCACTTTCTGATCGGGTGTTACATAGCCAAGCCCGTCATAGCCGATGGCGTTCGGATTCTGCCGCACCTCTGTGCTGATTCCCTCCGATGAGGGCATCAGGAGCGTGTCCGGGGAGAAAAGCAGCTTGCTCCTGGGGTCGCCCATGCGGATGACGTTCTCCAGGACATAGACATACGTTCCGGAATTCGATTCCCGGGAGAGCAGGACAATGGGCCGGTTTTCTCCTCCCAATTCCCGCCAGTTGGCGATTTTGCCCGTATAAATATCGGATATCTGCTGTATGGTCAGTCTGCTCACCGGGTTTGAAGGATTCACCACAACCGCGATGGCGTCGCGCGCCACCACGAATTCCATGGGTGTGATCCCATTTGCCTTGGCCTCCCGGATCTCTTCGGCCTTCATGTCACGCGAAGCGTTGGCAATGTCCGCTGTACCGTTCATCAATGAGGCGATGCCCGTGCCTGAGCCGCCACCGGTGACGGAGATGCGCACTTCGGGATGTTCCCGCATGTACTCCTCGGCCCAGGCCAGCGCGAGATTGACGAGGGTGTCCGAACCTTTGTTTTCGATGGTCTTTTCGGCCGTCTTTGTCGAACTTGCGGCGCCGGATATCTCTTGCCGGCAAGCCGAACCGAAGAGCAGAATTCCCAGGACCCCGGCAAGCAGAGCCCAATGCGTCAGCCTGCGCAACACGGCGCCGGCCGCGGCGATACGCCCTTCAGGCGATAACCGCAGGATGAAGAGGCACGACTGCGACGGTATCCTGATCATTGCTGCCCTTTTGTGGATTAACTTCTTCGCCGGTTTTCCTAAAGGCGAAGATCGCGCTCCATTCTAAAGCGTTTTTCCATTTGACACAACCGCTTGCTTTGACGCCCGGGTCGGTGGAAGGATGAATCGGGAACTATTCGAGGAAGGGCCAGAACTAGTGGGTCATTTCATAAATACGGAGACGTATTCATTCCAAGTTTTTGCAGATGGGGTCATGGGCCGTGAAAGAAAAGGATAATTCACCGCCCGCTTCGCTAGAGGCACAGAGTTCGCAGAGGATCTTTGTTTTTGACTTGCAGGCGGTCCGTCCCGTGTATTTGCGCGGGAGAGACGACTGCGAGTCAAAAGAAAGGCGACTTCCGGCAAGGAGATCGCTTTGGACCCGGGCGCTAGAGCAAGCGCTCTTTTCCTTTGCCGGCATCTCTCCGGCAAAGGAAAAAACCCTTCACTCCGCGTCTCTGCGGTGAACCTTCTTTGAGCCGAGTCGATCAGAGATAAGGTTTGGCGTCGCTGATGTTCAGCTCCAGGACGCTGATGCTTGCCAGGATCCGGTCCGCGTTTTTCTCGACCGCCTGAATTCCCTTTCCCATTTCCTTGATCTCCTCGGCAAGAATCCGCATCTTCCGGATCCGTTCGTCCAATTCGGGAATATTCCATGTCTGCATTCATGCCCCCTTTTTCCGCAGGTCCTTGAAGCGCTTCGCCTTCAGCTCATACTTGGGCAGGGATCCGAAAGGATGCACCTCGATACGGTACCCCAGGTTCGTCTTGAGTCGAAGCTGATCCTTCAACCGGGTGAGTATCCGGCTCTGCTCCCCCTCGCACCCGGGACGCACCTCCACCTTCAAGAGGATGTCGTCGGTTTCCCCTTTCTTGCTCACAGCCACCTCATACTCGTCACCCAGTTCACGGATGCTTCGGACCACCTCTTCGATTGCCGTGGGTGCCAGTAGAACCCCCTTGACCTTGGTGATGTCGTCGGCGCGCCCGATGACGCCGCCGTCAATGAGCCGGAAGGTCCTCCCGCATTCGCAGCTCCTGCCGGCCCACCGGATAACGTCCTTGGAGTCGAATCGTATGCAGGGTTTTGTCTGCTGATCCAGGGCCGTGATGATCATCTTCCCTTCTTTGCCAGGCTCCGTGACGGGTTTCCCGGTTTCGAGATCCTCGATCTCGATGAGGAAAAAGGCATCGTTCACATGCAGGCCGCCTGGCTGAGCCTGACACTCATAGCTCCAGGCCCCCCACTCGGTGGCCCCGATGTGATCGTACACCTTTGCCCCCCAGGCCTCTTCCATCCTCTTCTTGGTTGCGGGGACGCTGGCGCCGGGCTCCCCCGCGCACGTGATCTTTCGCACCTGCAGATCCCTGGCCACGTCCATTCCGAGCTTGTTCCTGGCTGTTTCAGCCATCCCCAGAACATAGGTGGGGGTGGCCATGAGGGCCGTACATTTCAACTCCTGCATCTTGAGCACCCTGGCAGCCGTATCGAGAACGCCGCCGGGGATCACCTCGCACCCGATCTTTTCCGCGGCATAATGTCCGCCCCAGAACGCGACGAAGATATTGTAGCCGAAAGGCACGAACACCCTGTCGGTCGCCCTGTAGCCCTGGGCATAGAGAATGTAGGCCCAGCACTCCGTATAAATCTCCCAGTCCCGCCAGGTGCAGGCGTGGTAGACGGGGGTTCCGGTCGTGCCGCTCGTCTGACGAAATACCGTGACATCTTCGAGGTCCACTGCGAGGATGTCGCCGTAAGGGAAGGGGTCCCGCTGCTGGGTATCCCTCAGCATGCTCTTTTCGACTTTGGGGACGAGCCGGACGTCGTCCAGGGTCCTCACATCCCCGGGCTCGAAGCCTGCCTCTTTGTAGAGCCTGCGGTAGAAGGGGGAATGCGCATAGGACCAGTGAAGGATGTTCTTGAATTTCCTGAGTTGGAGATCGAAGAGTTTCTCGAGAGGAAGCGTCTCGAGAATGGGGTTCCAGCAGCCTCTGTCATCCATTTCGTTACCCGGAAAACTTGAAATGCGGTGTCAAGCAACCTGCTAGGCTGCTTTCAGCCCGTCGATTATGATTCGGCTGACCTCTTGATGACGTTCGAGGAGATCGTACTTCCCTCCTTTAAGCAGCCAGCGGGATACCATATGCTCGAGGGTTCCCAGGACAAGATGCCGCAGGATGTAGATGTCCGTATCCCGGCGAATGACGCCTTCTTTCTGTCCTTCAATGATGACATCCAGAACCTGGCCGACCGACTGCTTGAGAAAACCGTACGTTTCCGTCTTGACAAAACTCCTGCTCACCCGCATCTCGAGCATCAGTATTCGCCCATACCCGGGGTTCGTCTTGAAAAAGTAGAGAAAGTACCATACGAATTTCCGGATCTTGTTCAGGGCTCCCGAGATCCCCTCGAGATGCAGTTCGAGCTGGCTTCGGAATTCGTTCGTTTTCTCTATGGGGATGGAGAAAAAGAGGTCTTCCTTATTCCTGAAATACTGATAGATGGTGCCGTCGGCAACGCCGGCCTTTTCGGCGATTTCAGAAATGCTTGCACTTTTGAAGTCTTTCTTGCTGAAGACTTCAATAGCCGCCTGGATGATGGACTCTCTCCTGATGATCTTCTTTGACATGTAACGAAGCCAACAATTATATCAGTGCGTGCCGGATTGTTGCCGCCTGTAGAATGAATCCGCAAATAGGGCTGCGCCCAGCGCCGTGGTGTATGTCGGATCCCATTCGGGCTTGGGCGACAGTCTGTTTACCTTCACCAGCTTTTCCACCCATTCCGTGATGCCCGGGTTCTTGGCGAGTCCTCCGATGATGACAAAATCCTTCTTCACGCCTGCCCGGGCAACCAGTGTGCTGATCCTCTTGGCCATACCATAGTGGTAGGCGGCGATGGCCTGTTCCACCGGCACCTTGTTCCGCACGAAATCGAGAATCTCGGACTGGGCATACACCGCGCAAAAATCACTGACCTTCGGGAATTTGTCCGACTGCAGGGCAATGGTCCCGATCTCCGTCACTTCCTTCCCGACCAGATCGGCGAACACCTCCATCGAGCGCCCGATGCCCGCAGCGCACTTGTCGTTCCAGAGAAACGCGGTGGCCCGGCCTTTGTCGGTGCAGTGAATTACCTTGCAGCTTTGACCGCCCGCATCCAGCACCGTACGAACGGAGGGGCCCCAGATGCGCACCGCCCCGGCCGCGCCGCAGACCACGTCCGTTGCCGTTTGAGAGGCAAACGGGACCTGCATCCTCCCGCAGCCCGTCGCCACCACATACTGAATGTCTTTCAACTTCATACGGCACTTATCCAGAAGCACATTGACCGCCTTGACGGCGGATTCTTTGACCGTCCGATTCCTGACCTGAGAAAACGCGTACGGTTTTCCATCCAGCAGTATCAGGGCTTTGGAATTCAACGCGCCGCTGTCTATGCCGGCTACGATCCGTCCCGCCTTCTTCCAATCCAGCTCTTCGTTGATTGAAGCGTGTTCGCTCATTCTCCACCCCCATTGCTCATCGCCGCACCGACTGCACCCACATACTCCGGAAGGTCCAACACGATCAGCTCTTGTTTCAGCAGACTCGCAAGATGCTCGATCAGCGCCGGTGATTTGGCTAATCCTCCGGCTACCACGACCTCTTTTGTGAGATTCATAACGGTGCACATGTCGGCAACGCGTTCCACGACATATCTCGAGATCGCACCCGCCACCTCTGCGATGTCCTTCCCTCGGCACATGAGGTCGATGGCGTCCGATTCGGCGGAGAGGGAGCATTGAACGCCGACGGACAGGTCTTCGGTGGAACGAAGCGCCAGTTCGGAAAGCTCCTTTTCACTGACTCCCAGCGCCTTGGCCATGTTGGTGTAAAAGATGCCCACGCCGTCAGCGCACTTGTCGTTCTGGATCACATCCCGGACATCTCCGTTGTGATCGAACGAGATCGCTTTGTGAATGTTCCCGCCGATGTCGATCACGGTTCTGGAATTCTTATTGAGGAAAAAGGCCCCCTTGGCATCCGCCACATATTCCGGCACCGTCCCAAGGACATTCATCGGCGGTACCTGAACCAAGTCCTTGAAGATTCCGGTAGCCACGATTCCGCCCACTTCCTTGAATGCGACTCCGGCACTCTCCGATGCATCGTGGAGGGCTTTTTGAGCCGCGGCGACCACATCGAATCTTGTCGGGGCCGTGCAGTACCCGAGGATTTCTCCCCCTCTCATGATCACGGCCTTTGTTTGAATATGGCCGGCATCCAGTCCGGCCAAGAGTTTTTCCTTATTCATGGCGCCACCTGCCTTATGATTTCTACAAGAGCCTCCAACTGGGTCCCGAACTGAACAGTCGGCACGGTTGTATCCAGCTCGAGCTCCGTGTACGGGATCCCCATCATGCTCACGATCGGTTTCAGAGCGATAATGTCCATCGACTGAGGGCTGCAGAATCTCTGGTAGAGAAAGAGCACTCCATCCGGCTTGAAGTCCTGGATGAACTGCTGGACGAACCGGAACCTCTTTTTCTCCCCGGTGCCCGGGACAGTGTCCTTTGCAGGGCAGGGGATCCTGCTGATGAGTCCCTCGGCGATCGCCTCAAGCTTGTCGGGTCTGTCCTCCGGCACCTCGAACCAGAAGTACCTGGCCGCTGTGCAGGAATCGACAAAGACGAGGGTTGTGGGGTAGTTCAGACCTTCAACCAACTCGAAGATCCGCAGGTCGTCACACGCCCCTCCCGTGACCATCAGCCTCACCCCCGGCTCTTTGCCGGGCTCGGATTCCAGCTGCTTGATCAGTCGATCCAGCATCCGATTGCATTCCTGCTTATCCATTACCTGGGAAGCCAGGGTCACGGTCGCAACATCCGCTCCCGTGATGGGCGGCTTGTCGCGCTTCAGGAATTCCCAGAGCCGCTTCAGCAGCCTCCTGGTGCGGTTATACGTCTTGATCGCCTTTTCGATCTCATCCTCGGTGATCGTCTTCTTCGTAAACTGCTCGACGAAGGTCTTGAAGTCTTGAAAAGAATCCTTCATGAACCCGCCGGCCGCCTTTGCATGGATGATATGGGGGAACGGTATGAGGAAGCTTTTTTTCTCGAACCCGGCGAACCTCACCCAGACATTAAACGCCTCGGCCATATGGATGCAGCTGCTGCTGTGGACGAGCAGGTCCAGGTAGTCATAACTGTGCTGCAGTCCCTGGTACGCGCAGTCGTGTGAAAATGAGCAATAGGTTTCATGAATGTAGCTCCTCGTCATTCCCTGCGAGACATGGGAGCTAAGAACTCTCACCGGTACTATTCCCGCTGCGTAGAGAATTTCCTCGGGAACATGAGTGCACATGTATCCGGCCACAAGCCGCCCTTTTGCCTTGAGGGACTTGGCGTATGCGTGGGTGTCTTCCGTGATCCGGCGAAACTTTTCGATTGTTGCTTCAGATCCCTTCTTCATCACCTCTCACGCACCTCCTTTCTTTCGCGCTTCCATCAGATGCACGAACAACTCCGTCTTCCTTTTGGAACCGGGCAAATCCATTTTCCGGACATCCACGGTTTCGGTGTCGTATTCCACGGTCGGGATTTCGTTCTTGAAGATGCGTTGTATGGCGATGTAGCCGTTTCTGAAATCCGTTTCGCAGCTGCGGGTAGGCGCCAGCAAGAGACCGTCGGCCTTGTACTCCGCTACCATGGCCCTGGCCATCTGTTCCAGCGCCCAGTAGGACCTCACGCCTTGCCAGGTAGGCCATCCCAGGACAATTTTGACGAGCGCCTCCAGGGCATCTCTTCTGGTGGAAAAATCCAGCCCGTCCACCCATGCGGGGTCGATGGGCTGCCAGGACCATTTCCCGTTTTCGAATCCCCTGAAATTGCCGGCCGTCCCGAATGTGTAGACCGAGGCCACAATCTCGGCTCCGGCGTCCCTGAGGATCCTCGCGATTTCCGGATGGCCGTAGGTGTGGGCAAGTCCGAAATAAACGATCCTGTAGCGTTGATGATCGACCACGCTCTGCCCGGTTTCGACCATGTGCTGCACTTCCTTGTACAGCGCTTCATAGATCCGCACCGCCTCATCCGTTGTCCTGTCCACCATGGCCGGCGGGAACAGGGCGATCAGTCGGCGCTCGTCCAATGGCGCCGGGGCATGCATGTTCATCGCACAGATGTTGCCCCACAGAACCAGCACCTTGATCTCGTTTCTGGTTGCTTTGAAAAACAACTCATCCGAAAAGGCCCTGCCGGTCACCCTCTCCAGCCAGCGGATCCCTTCCTCCATCTGGTCGCACACGTATTTGACTTTTTTCGCATCCTTCTCCGCATCCCCGCCCCCGATCATGTCTATGGGGTACATGGGTATGCCGCCCAGACGTCTCGAGACCTCCTGGTACCATTTTGAATGGAGGTTGCACAAATGGGTGGTCCAGATCAGGGTTGGTCTCGTGTACCCTTCCTTGATGGTTCCGTCGGTGATCCCTATCTTGTCGCGGACCACCTCCCCTACGAACAGCTTCAGGTAACTGCACGAGTGATAGCCCAGGCCGGCAATTTCAGCGGCCGCAATATCCTCGCGGGCCTCTTCGGGGAATGTTCCGGCCGTCGAGGCCGCGTGCGGCTCGCCGCCGATCAGGTATACGTCCTCGCCCAACCCTTTGAGGGGTGCCAGCGGACTCCAGGTGGAGCCCATGCAGCGAATGCCTTCGGTACCATGTGCGTAGTTCCTGTAACAGGAACTCTGGTAATTCTTGAAGTCGGGCCAAATTTTTAAAGTGTACGACATCTCAACCTCCTATCCGGTAACCCGGCGCCTGGACATGGCCTGGCTTGTCCGACTGAGAATATCCTTCATCTGCTTCAGCGACCATCCAAGGTGATTCAGAATTGAAGATGATTCATTTTATGAGTTTCAGGAAAGATGTCAAGTGTTTTTGCTTACTGGCCAAGAGCCCGGGTTTGTCAGAATAATTCCCGTAATAGCAGTATGTTGTATGATATTGTGCGATATCTTCCAGGGGGCGCAACTAGTTGAACGGCATTCAATCAGGTTCTGAGCACGCTGCAGTCGGGGATCAGGAGTCGCAAACGAGAATCGCCACCATTGCGCTGATGGGTTTCGCTTCGCTCTACCCATCCTACGAAACTGGGTTCCGCCGCAGTTTATCCCTCACTTGATCCGACGGGAACGACGGGATTACCCGCTGCGTCATTCCCGCGCAGGCGGGAATCCAGAATCGGTTTTTCTTCCCGTCCCCCCCTCTTGGGGGGATCTCCGAAAAGAGGATGGAGGTATCGTTTTCCAGGGTTCCTCCCCCTGGATGGGAGAGGAACAGGAGAGGGTGGCAAGAGCCACTACTGGTGGTCCTTCCACATGCCGTATTTCTCTCTCAGCACTCTGTGGAGTATCTTGTTTGCGCCGGATCTCGGCATCTCCTCGTCACGGATAAAGACAATATTCTTGGGGACCTTGTAGCCGGCGATCTTTCCTTTGCAGTAACCGGATATTTCTTCAGCGGTTGCACGCACTCCTTCATGGAGCACTACCACCGCCGTTACCTGCTCGCCCCACTTTTCGTGCGGCACACCGATGACTGCGACGTCTTTGACCTTCGGGTGGCCCCCCACCACGTTTTCCACCTCGGATGGAAAGATGTTCTCACCGCCGGAAATGATCATGTTTGCCTTTCTGTCAACGAGAAACACATATCCCTCTTCATCCTTGTAAGCCATGTCGCCCGCGCTGAAATATCCATCCTTCATGGCCGCTGCCGTTTTTTCCGGCTCTCTCCAGTATCCTTCGAACAGCATGGGGCTTCTTGAATAGAGTTCGCCGACCACGTTCGGTTCGGTAATGAGCTTTCCCCGCTCGTCATAGAGCCTTATCAAGTCGGTACCCATGACCTCACGCCCGCAGGAGCCAAGTTTCTCGAGTTGCTCATCCGGCTTCAGGATGGTCACGATTCCAGCCTCTGTGGAGCCGTAGGCTTCATCCAGCTTCGAGTTGGGGAACATCTTGAGGATGCCGAGCTTCGTATCCCTTCGCGCCGGGGCGGAGGAGATAAGGAGTTTCTTGACCGAGGTAAGATCATATTTCTCCTTCACCTTCTCCGGAAGCGCAAGCATCATGATGTAGTGGGTCGGCACAAGGGAGGTGAAAGTGATCCGGTGTTCCGAGAAGGTCCTGAGCAGGTCTTCCGGATCGAAGCTTGCCATATTGTAAACCATGACCGTTCCGCCCACCCAGGTGTTGACAAAAGAGTAGTTGAGCGAATTGATGTGGCAGCAGGGCATGACCAGGAGCGTACAGTCGTCGAAAGAGAACACGTGGTCGTAGATCATGATCAGATACTGGGCGAACATGGATGCGTGGCTCTTCATCACCCCTTTGGGCTTCCCCGTGGTCCCGCCGGTGTACATGATGACCCAGATGTCATCGGCCGCCACTTCCGTTGCCGGTTCCTCCGTACTCGCCGCCGCTATGGCATCTTCATACGAGACAAAGCCCTCGTAACGGGGGTTATCCACGGCGAACGAGACATACTTCTCGACCGTGGGAAGATTCTCCCTCATTTTGTTGACCTGGTCTACCCACGGATATTCTTTCCCGCTTCCGGGATCCTTTCCACCCTGCACAATGAAGACCCTCGCTTCGCTATGGCTGATGTTGTACTCCATTTCCCCCTGGGAAAGCCTGAACATGATGGGCACACAGATGAATCCCCCCTTTGCGGCGGCGGCGTAGATCTCCATCCACTCCACGCAGTTGTAGGCAAGAACGGCTATCCTGTCGCCTTTCTTCATGCCCATGCCGGCAAGTGCATTCGCAAGCCTGCACGCCCGCTCATCCCACTGCTTAAAGGTGTAGGCCTTGTACAGATCCTTGATGCCGATCTTGTTCGGCCATTTAAAACCATTCACCCTCAATATCTCTTTTGCGGTCATCCAGTGGCCGTTCTTCATGCTCGTCCTCCTTGGACCTCTGTCCTGTTTTTGAGCCAAAACCTGTCTTGGCATCCCTCTTTGTCGATGTCTTTTTACCACTATCGGGTGGGAATATTCCACCAAGTCCTGTGTTTTTCACACAAGCCTTCCGAGCCCAATTGTCTGCCGCTTCAGTGCTTGGGCGCATGAAGTAGAAGTGATTGAAGTGTGGGGGTCGCTGAACCGCGCGTGCCGCATGACCGGGCATCCGGAAGAGGCGGAGCAGCGCAGATTAAAAGATTTACCGCATTGTGAAATTGCAGGCGGCCCGACCTCACGCCGCGGCAAGCTTTTGAATGAAAAACCCTACACCAGATAGGTGCTGTAATCTCAGGCGAATCAGGAAAATGTGCTGTTTTTCGACTCATCCTGCTGTATGAGAAACCCTTCACGCGTTGCCGTTCCTCCCTGTCTGGCATGGGTATGTATCTAATTTTTAGGACATTTACTGCAACCCGGTAATGGCATGTCCTTTGCTCTGTTCATTACGAAACCACGTGGAACTCAATTATCAAAATCTGCCGCTCGTTACAAAATTCCTTGAGGGGGTAATCGATTTGAAGCGAATCCTGATCGTCGGCGGAAGCGACGCAGGGATAAGTGCTGCCTTGCGCGCAAGGGAAGTTTATCCTATTGCCGGAATCACCATTGTTGTGGCGGATAGATATCCGAGCTTCAATATTTGCGGGCTGCCCTTTCACCTGAGCGGAGAACCGGTCGAATGGGGTACTCTTGCGCATCGGAGCGGGGAGGAGATCGAGAAGATGGGGATCCGGCTTCTCCTCGAACACCGGGCCAGGCACATCGATCTCGGAGCCAAGACCGTTGAATTCAGAGACAGGAGCGGCCGAACACGGCTGCTCCCATACGACCGGCTCATCCTTGCAGCCGGTGCAGCATCAGCACCCCATCCTCCAGGAACAGATCTTCAGGGGGTCTTTCTCCTTCGGTCTATGGATGATGCCCTTGCCATGGAGCGCTACATCGCAAGATGTCATCCAAAGTCTGCAATCATCATCGGAGCGGGTTCCGTTGGAATAGAAATGGCTGATGCGCTGACTCGGAGAGGTCTGTCCGTGACAATCCTCGTGCGGTCGGGAAAGGTGCTGAAGACCGTCGATCAGCGGTTTCAGGAGATTGTCCGGTCCGAACTCGGCAGAAACGGTGTCAAGCTGGTTGACCAGGTCGAGGTGACCGCTATTGAAGAACAGCAAGGAAGTCTCTTCTTGAGAACCGCACAGAATGTAACGATCCGGGGTGACCTGGTTCTTCTGGCAACCGGAAGCGGGCCCGGCAACGATCTCGCCAGGGCAGCAGGAATCCCCGTCGGAATTCAGGGCGCCATCCCTGTGAACCGGGCCATGGAGACCGGTGTGAACGAAGTGTACGCAGCCGGGGACTGTGTGGAAACCTGGCATCGTCTCCTCAAGAGAAACGTCTATCTTCCCCTGGGCGCCACGGCACACAAGCAGGGCCGTGTGGCCGGAGAAAATGCGGCCGGGGGCCGCGCCCAGTTTATCGGAACTCTGGGAACACAGTCGGTCAGGATCTTCGACATGGTGGTCGCCCGCACCGGCTTGAGGGATAGCGAGGCCCGGGAAGCGGGGTTCGATCCGATAACAGCGGAGATGGAAGCGTTGGACCATGACGCTAAGTGCCCTGGAGCAACCCCACTGCGCATTCGAATCACCGCAGATCGAAGGAGTCATCAACTGCTGGGCGCACAGATCGTCGGGCACTACTATGCCGGGGTTTCCAAGCGCATCGACTTGTTTGCCACCGCCATTTCCGCAGAGATGAGCGTGGATGCGATGATAGACCTCGATTTGAGCTACTCTCCTCCACTGAGCGGAACATGGGATCCTGTCCAAGGGGCGGCGCTGGAATGGATCAAGGGTTCGCTGATCAGTCGGGCTCCGTTACTACGGACCGGTTTAAGTTCTCCGCGAGACGACAAAGCAGTCATGGCCGAACAGCCTTATGGCTCCGGCAAAACACCGGGACGCTTGTCCTTTGCCGTTTAGGGGATATGCTCCGGTTGTGACAGGTCGCTCAGGAGAGCGTGTGAGCGATGATGTCATTGGCGATCTGTGCCCAGATCTCACCGTGGGGGAGGTCGTGACCCATGCCGTCGATGATCTTCAGCCTGGCGCCCGGTACGGCTTCGGCAGTATCCTTCCCCGCCTCCATCGGGACCAGAGGATCGGCATCGCCGTGAATGACAAGGGTAGGCACTTTCAGACCTCTTAACCCGGTCCTCCTGTCGGCTTGGGTCATTATCGCGACAAGTTGTCTGGCCTCCCCCTGAGGGCAGAAGTTGCGATCGTACGCCACGCCCATCAAGTTGCGGGCCCATTTTTCATTCAACCCGAGCCGGGGCCCTGTTATGGCCCTGAAGATATTGAGGTTGAACTCGATCGCCGGTTCACGACCATTCGGGAGAGGAGAAAGCAGGAGCCCCATCACCTCGGGCTTCGGCCGCGGTAGAGCCGGGTTCCCTGTGGTGCTGTAGATCGAGGTCAGGCTCAACACGCGCCGAGGGTAGCCGATTGCAAGGGCCTGGGCAATCATGCCCCCCATGGACATTCCACAGATGTGGGCCTTTTCAATGCCGAGCCCATCGAGCAGGCCGACAGCGTCTGCGGCCATATCCTCGATGGTGTAGGGTGGAGCGACCTTCTGGCCGGCCAACAGTTTTCCGATCACATCCATCAAGTCCGGTGTGCCCATCTGGTCCATCTTGGTTGAAAGCCCGGCGTCCCGGTTGTCGAACCGGATCACGTACAGTCCTGCCTCTGCAAGTTTCCTGCAAAAGCTCTCGTCCCAAAAAATCAACTGGCCGCCCAGGCCGATGATGAGCAACAGGGGTGGCGAAGAGGGGTTCCCGAAGGTTTCATACTCAATCTGAATGTTGTTTGCGTTTATTTTGCTCATCGGATCACCTCCATTTGCCGGGTTTACGACTATAGAGAGTGGTTCAAAAGGCCCAGTGGAGACCGACCATCACTCCATTCTTGGAAGGCTCCACACTGAAGAAAGGTCCGGACTTCATGTCGAGCCCAAGGAATGCGTCCTGGATGAAACTGCTGAAAAAGTGGCCCAAGGCATATCCCACAAGAACATCTGATGGATAATGCTCCTCAGACTCCACCCTGGCCCATGCGGTCCCTGCTGCCAACCCCAGGAGGCCCACATTCGCAGAGGTCTTTCCCAGAGAAGACCATGAGAGCGAGTTCACATTGCGCCTCGCAAGGGTGGTGAACGAACCTGTTGTGGAGGCATGTCCGGAGGGCAGGCTCCTGTCGTCCTCTCCGTTTGGCCTTGTTCTGCCGGTGGTCTTCTTGAGGACCGTGGTCGAGCCTGCGGTGGCGCCCCATGCCGCCAGACCCACTGCAAGTCCCTTCGCCTTTGAGGCGGCCCATTCGCCCGGTTCGTCCCCGCTGGGTGTGGCGAGGGCTGTTGCGAGATACGCAGCCGCGGATGCATCCCGCAGGTAACTGCTCCAGCGATCCGCGTCCTCCTGTTTTCCGAAGACGGGTGTCTCATCCGTGGCCCAGTCCGAGAGACGCTCATCCAGGTCGTCAACCTGCAGAACCAAGGCTCCGGCAAGGGGTACCCACGTTTCATAGGAAAGGGCCGCCTTGACTGCGGCTTTTCCCACGCGATTCCAACCAGGGGCAAATGTTGCGTCCTGCCCCCAGCCCCGGCCGTTCGGGAGAGTCCCGCACCCGTTCAGCATGGCCAGGGAAAACAGGGATACAAAGGTGAGGATCAAACTGCCCCCCGCTTTTGAGGAATAGCCAGACGGTTTGCACTCTTTTCGCATTCGCTTTCGCTCCTGTGGCGGATGTTCGTGGATTCTGACTTCAGCTCAGTAGTACAGATGCCCCTGAATTTCAAGCTTTACCAGGCTTGCTCCTGCTTCTCTCTTAATACTGTTTCGGATTTCGGATTTCGTGCTTCGGATTTTAGAGTTATCCCTTCCAGGGTTATTCCAAAGCCGGCCCCTCTGGAGCCGGATCTTTACTGGCCGTAGTGAGCGGAAGCTGCCTGGAATGAAGCACCGTTGACACTAGGTTTAAAAATCCTTAAACTTCTAGATTATTTCCGACCGGCTGGCCATCCGGCTGAAGAGTGGAGGCCGAGAAGCGTTGGCTAAGGAATTTATCTGGAGGAGCTATGACTCAGTCCGTCATATTGGCTAAGGGATCTTTTTCAAAGGATTTTGCAAAGCGTCTTATTGATTATTACCGATCTGTTGATGGTGGTGGAAGTTATGCGGAACGCAAACTGCGGCAGTGGGAGAGCGAGGCCGGGGTCGTTCTGTACGAGGCAAGAAGAGGATCCACGCCGGCTGGATGGGTGGTGTACAAGCCGGAGAGCAGCGCCATCGAGGAACTCATCGTTCAAAAGGATGAGGCAGGGCTTAAAGAGGCCATAATGGACGCGGTCATCGGGCAGGAAAGCCTCGTCTCCGCAGAGCTCCTCCAGAAGGATATGGGAAAATATCGCTGGATGCTCAAGTACGGCTTTCGACCAACCCGGCGCTTCACCAGGGATGGATCCGGACTCGTGAAGATGGATTTGAGCATTGCAGTATATCTTCGGAAAGTTAAGGGCAAACCGCCTGCCAAGAGCTACCCGAATTCGGAGAAGGTGATCATTGAAAAAGTCCCGCCCACAAGAAGCCCCGAAGAACTCAAGGGTTCCCTCATGAACCTCATCGATTCCCTCGGCGGGCTGGAGAGATTTGTAAAACAGGGGCAGAACGTGGTCATCAAGCCCAATGTGGTGGCGGACCACGGGTTCAGGGAAGGCAAATACCACGGCGGTGTCGTGACGGACGTGAGGCTTGTCAGAGCCCTGCTGGAGATCCTGCTTCCCGTCGCAGGCAAGGTGACGGTTGCCGAAGGCGCATCCATCAACCGGGCCGAGACGGGAAAGCTCTTTGAGCATTACGGCTACGACCGTTTGAAGGAAATGGATCCCAAAAGGGTTTCGCTCGTGGACCTGAACGCGGACGGTCTGATTAGAAAAACGGTCCCCAACGGGAAGAGGATGCTCTCCCGGGAGATCCCCCTCACCCTGGAGCAAGCGGATGTCATCATCAGCGTTCCGGTCATGAAGACCCATTTTGCGGCCCTGGTTTCCTTGAGCATCAAGAACCTGCAGGGCGCTATCGCTCCCCTTGAAAAATACATGAGCCATTTTTTCGGACTGTGGCAGAATCTCATCAACATCCACCACCTCGTGAAGCCGAAACTGGTGATCGTGGACGGCCTCACGGCCCAGGAAAACTTCGGGCCGGTCTATGGAACGCCGAAGACCATGAACCTGCTGATCGGCGGAACCAATCCTGTGGCAGTCGACGCAACGACCGCGAGGATTATGGGATTCGATCCTCTGCTTTCCCCTCCTATCCTGTTCGCCTATATGCAGGGACTGGGGCCGGTCGAGCCGGAGAAGATCCAGGTCCTCGGCGCCTCCATAGAAGAGGTAACGGAGACCTTCAAGGAGGCGGAGGTCGATGTGAGCGGCGGGAAGAGGTTTCTGGTTTATGACGGCGGCGCCTGTGGGGGTTGCCGCGGTTATCTACACTATGTTCTCAAGAAGCTCAGAAGGCCGGATCCGAAACACCCGGGGATCAACCTGATAGATCGGCCGTTCGAGAAGAGAGTGAGTGTTTTCCTGGGACCAGAGACGGAGGTGGAGCCGAGTCCGGACGAGACGAATGTCTTCTTAGGCATATGCCAGCAGCACCATGCCGAGGCGGGAAAACACCTGCCCGGCTGTCCTCCCCACGCCGAAGTGATCATGAAGGGTCTTTACAGCCTTTACCCGGATGTCGAACGACCTCGTTATGCGGACGAGCACGCCGAGGACAAACTGGAGAAGATGCTGATGGAGGTGCTGAAGGAAGAGTAGTCAGCAGTAGGCAGTCCCGCGATACGACACACGGGATCTTCGCTGCGCTACGATAAAGCTGTCTGCAGGAGCGAGGTCCCCAGCCTCCGAGTACGAGTACAGCAACTAGCGAACGTAGCGAGTTGTCCCTAATTCCGTGTCACCCCTTACTCCCACCTCGCTCGAAAAATGCATATATCCGCCTATTGCCGACGGGGTTGTAAGGACCTACGTAGGAGAGGTAAGACTTCGACTACATAATCGTACGGGCTTTGGAAATTCTGACAGCACTTCTTCACGTGTAGAACTGATGTGGAGCGGGAGAAAGCGAGATGACCTATGGGATACCCCAATATCGGTATAATGGGCTTTGGCAAGATGCCTGCAGATTGCGCCCAGATTCTTCTGAATCACCAGGTGAAGGTGAACTTCATCCTGGAAACCGAAGAGAGCCCCTTTTCATCCCTTGAAGGTCTATGTTCACGGAACAGTGTCGTTTTTGAAAAAACGAGGGCCAAGGAAGCCGCTGCTTACCTGAACGATCTGGAGGTTCCAACCGTCATTCTGAGCATTAACAACAATTTTCTCTTCCCCGCCAACATAGTCCGAAAGGAAAATCTGCGAATCGTAAACTTCCATAACGCAGTGCTTCCCTCCTATCCGGGGCATGGCCAAAGCATCCCCCGTTGGATTGTGTACAACGGGGAGACGCAGCATGGGGTAACGTGGCACCTCGTAAACGAGAGCATCGATTCAGGGAACATCCTTTGCAACAAGACTTTTGCCGTCCTGGACACCGACACGGCATTGTCGGTGATGATGCGCAGTATAAGAGTCGGGATCGGTCTATTCGAACAATGGTGGGAAAGGTTTCTCGATTTCGGGTTTAGCGGCATACCCCAGGCCGACAACATGCAGCGCATTTACAAAAGCCCAATGCAGAATCGGCTTTATAGAAAAAAAGACATTCCCAACAATGGTCAACTCGATCCAGGATGGGACTTCGATCAGTCGATTCGCTTTCTCCGAAGCATGGACTACTCGCGGCTTCAGGTCGTTGCCCCACCCAAGATCGCCTTCGAACATGAGATGTGCTCTATCAAAAAATACAGGGTAGAAAAGAGGCTTCCCGGTGCTGAGGAATCGGCAAAAAAGGAGAATGTAGGGCAAGCTGAACAGACCTATCGATTGAACTATGATGAGGGCGCCATTACCCTGTACCTCCAAAAATCAAAAGAAGGACCTTCCAGAGATGAGGACCTCGCCCTTGCGTTGGGAAGGCGTCCGGTCTTCCCTGAAATAAGTCATTAACCCTAAAGGGCAAGTAGTAAGCACGCACCCAGGTATGACTTGCCCTTCTGCTTACTGCTTACTGCTCACTGCTTACTTCTTCTAATTTACGGTCTAATCTCGATGGTGGGGTAGATGCCTTCCAGTTCTCCCTCAGGATAGGGCTGGATTGTGTTGAAGGAAATATTCTGGTTTCGCTGGGCATGACCGCGGTTTCGGGTGCCGTCGAAATGTGCGCCGTTTGCATCCAGGATGTGTTCGATCCGGGCCTCAAACGTATCGGCAAAGATGCCCCCGTTCCCCTTGAATCGCATGGCGCCGAGAGCGAATTCGCCGTTGATCCTGGCAAGATCTTCCAGGGAGATCGTGTGCGTCTTCAAGTCTTCCCGGTTTCGAATGTATCCCCAGATGAGGTGGGTGGAGGGAACAACCAGCGGTTCATCCAGGTCCACAACGGTATGAGGCATCACGATGCTTCCCTCTTCGATTGTAAGCGGACTTTCAGGCCTTCCCCTCAAGAAGGAGTTGAACCCTACAAAGACCTTGGTTCCCAGGGTGGCATTGCAGACCTTGGCGCCATGGGCGGTCACGTTGTATCCCTCCAGGTGGGAGTTGATGATGTAGCAGTTTTCCTGGGCATTGGAACCTTTGCCCAGATCCGCATCCTCCAGGTAAGCCCTCTGCGCAACAAGCACGTTCTTTCCAATGCGGGTCTCTCCTTTGACCACCGCATATCGATCCAGCGCAGCACCTTCCGGTACGAAGATGGAGGACTTGTGATGAACCAGATTGTAGATACCCTGGAAATCCTCCTTCCGACTCTCGACAAAATCCATGAAGATTCCCTGGGGAGCTTCTCCGGGTTCGTGCCTGATATATCGTGGGATCATCTCTTTTGAAAAACGATATAAGAAGTCGAACTCATCCCCATAGCGGAGCCAGACTGTCCCGGGGTCTATCCGGTGGTGGGCCAGCTCTCCTGCCTGAACATAGGCGAAGGCGCCGATGACGCAATCATGAATTGTGGTAAGGTCCACAGTGCTGAAGGGTCCCATGAAACACCCCTCAGTAGGGGACCCGTGGATGTTGGCATAGTGAAGGGAGGCGGTGTTCTGAATGAGGAACTCCTCCAGGTTCTCGGGATCGTGTGAATAGTTGTGAACCAGGGTCTTGATCAGGAGACTGTCCTTGATCCGGATGATCTCATCATCGACAAGGGGAATTTCATAGTCCAGCCCCTTCACGTATTCCCCTTTCCCTTTGAGCTCGTCCCCCCGGACGTCGCTCTTGTAGAGGATGCAGTTGTCCACCCTGCATTTGCCCAAAAAATAGCTTCCTGCAAGACTTGAACGGCTGAAATGAAAATTCAGGGGGTGGTGAGGAGTGATCCCGTAGAACGCATAGAACTTGCCGAGCTTCCCCAGTTGGACCTGGCTCCGAGTGTAAGGGTTAACGTCAAACTCGAGTTCCCGGAGATTGATGTTCACCCGTTGGATAATCCTGTCGATAAGTCTTTCCAGCTCCCTCATGGAGTCTCCTTTTCAGGAAGCGGAACGCTTCCTTCACGATCAAGAGTGTATTGTCCGGCTCTTCCCATGTTGTCGGAAGCCGAGGCATACAGCAGTAATCGGTATATGAACGAGATGCAGGGAAGAATCGGAGGAAGGATGAGCAGTCTGCAAATTCGCTCTTCCGTAATGGAATATAAGTGAAAACAGGCCAGTGTGTCAATGAGGAGCAAAAGAGCAGGTTCGGGTGTATTGTCTCAGAGATGAATTTACAGCATTCGTACACTCAGGCCGGCCGCAGGAAAGGATATCGCTCCAACTCTTCCCGCTGCCACAGGGAGAGCCCGGCCTCTTGCCCCAGGATTTCGACATCCAGCACGGCATCCGGATTTTTGAAGGCGATTCGCCCGGGCGTACCCGCCTTGTTGAGGGCCTCCAGGAGGATGTCGGCTATCAGCCGCTCCTCCTCCATGCTCGAAAGCCTACCCTTGAAACCTCGCCGATGGATACGCACATGGAAGCTCTTGCCTGCCAGCTTCGGCGCCCATGGGAGCGCAGCTTTCCCTGCTTTGCTCTCGAACTCCTCGGGGGTCCGGAAGTCAAAAACCTCGCTGACCGGGATTACCCGCGCCAGAAAGTTCATGATGGATGGATTTTCGGAAATATCCCTCTGGAGTCGCTCCAGAAACTCCCCCACATTCTCCACCCTCATGACCAGCACGTTGAAGTACCCTGTTTTCTCAATGCGCCCGAACTCCTCCAGCAGCTTACAAGCCAGGACGAAGCCCTTTTCGCGGACGGTCACCACTACGTTCCAGTCGCGCATTTGCCTTCCTTGAAGCCCATTTCTTGGTGGTCTTCGTGTCCTTAGTGGCAAAAAAGTCGGTAGAAAAGACCCTGTCTCACCACGAAGAACACGAGAGCACGAAGGTTGGCACAATCAGAATAGGACAGCGAATTTACATCAGGCGACCGAAGGACAACCGCCGCCACCCTGCCTGCATTCCGTGCAATACTCTCTTGCTTCTCCTTTGGGGAGCCGTCCACATATTGCGTCCGGTATCTCGATGGAGAAAGGCGACAGGAGCCGGATAACCCCTCCCTTGCACCGGGGGCACCTGGACTCTTCCTCTCCTCGGAACTGCAGCCGTTCAAAGGTGTGGCCGCATTCTTTGCATTTGTATTCATAAACGGGCATGACACACCTCGTCTCTTCTTAATCAATAAGCATCCGTAAGATAAGCATCTGTAAGGCGAGTTCAAGAAAACCCTGATTTAACAGGCATTCCTTAACCCTCAACCTCTGGCTATCATTCTCGACCGAATGGGTTTTGTTTTGGGCATTGCTTTTTCTGTCATTCGAATTTGTTTCGGATTTCGTGCTTCGGATTTCGAATTTAATCCTGGTGTCGTTCATTTGGAGGGAGAGAAAGGGTAGGACGAGATGGGACTGCAACCGGCGGCTTGTTCATCATTCAGAGAGCACAAGACCCGAGGGCAGCGCTTCCCCGAACATCCATTCCTTTTCCTGCTGCGTCAGGACGGGTTCCCTGTTCATCAGGATTTGCTGCAGGTGGGTGAAGCGCTGGAGGTTCTCAATGAAAGATGCGACCTTTTGACGATCCTCTTCGGGCACATCGCGCTCACGATCCCCCGTCAACCTGGCGAGTTGGACAAGCGCTTGCCCCACGGCCTCCTTTGGGGGGAGATGGAGAGAGAACAGGGTTCGAATCCAGGAAGAGGCCTCCTGACCGGGTATGACCCTGTTCAACGGACCGTACAGAGGGACTCTTGTCCCAAAACGGCTGAGCGCCCAATATTCCTGCGGTCTTGCGCTTTTCCGCATCTTCTGAAGGAGCAGGCGACCCAACGAGATCTTGTCTTCTACGGAAAGCCGTTCGCAGTTGGCGAGCGCCATCCATATCTCTGTTTCCTCCTGACGGTTCAAGCGGCTGGGGAGCGCAATCCTACCGGAGCTCTTTTTTGTCCCTGGCGTTTGGAGAGCGGGAGAGACTTCCCTGTAGATCTGAAGTTGTCTTCCCGCAGTGAGACCCCCGGCAACCCGGCGAAGGAAAATCCAGAATTCCACCCGGCACGAGACCCTGTTGGGCCACTGCATTCCGCGAAGGTAGATCTTCCAGACCTCGTTCATTCTCCATTCGTCAGCGGGATCGCCGAAACCGGGTCTCAGGCAGAACCCGAGCAGATTGAACCACCGCTCCTCGTGCTGTTGGGAAAATTTCCGCCCTTCCTGCGAATCCAGAAGCGCATCCGCCAGTTTCCGGGCGAGCGGGATGGACCATTTTTCCTTTCGCGTGTCCAGGATCTCTTCCAGATCCTTGGTTATGGATTCCGGCGGGACCCTTGCGCCCGGGGTTCCTCCCCCC
This sequence comes from Deltaproteobacteria bacterium HGW-Deltaproteobacteria-15, assembly GCA_002840535.1. GTDB lineage: Bacteria > Desulfobacterota > DSM-4660 > Desulfatiglandales > HGW-15 > HGW-15. The sequence continues at coordinate 26,147 of PHBH01000054.1, forward strand.
AAAGCGGATCGGATCTTGTCCCTTGCCTTTTCGACGACGGCCTGTTCCAGGGTCTCCCCCGGAAGATCGGATGCAGGGGAGGAGTCGACTTCCTGGCGGACATCGAACTGAAGCCGCCACCGATGCGGTGTTTGTCTGGACTCGCACCAGACTTCCAGGGTGCCTACCTCTGTCAGCCGCACGGCAAGCTGAACAGGAAGGCTGACGGCGCCGGCCTTTTTCCCATAGCGCAGTACAGTGCGAATAGGAGGAATGATGCTGATTTCCTCCTCATTCAGCTCAACGACATCTCCCAATCGATCGCCCAGCCGGGTGCTGGAGCTGAAGAGCTGGAATGAAACAGGTTGATTTGCAAGAACCTCGAAAGCCGGATTCAGCAGCTGTGTTTCGAACCCCTCCTCGGATCCGCGCGGTACCAGGCACACTGCCGCCCGGCTGTCTTCCCGGCTCTTCTTATCCCCTGCGACCACTTCCACATAATAAGACCTGGGACTCCCGGCCCCGATTCGAATTCCTTCACCGGCCCGTACGAGGCCATAGTAAGCCGCTCCTATGGCAACAGCGAGTTCCGGATGAGGGTTGTCCAACGCTTTTGGAGCCCAATCCGGTCCTGCGATATCCTGAAACCATCCCTTGACCACCTCTCTCAGCCGCTTCCGAATGGGGGCAGGGCCGAGAGCGCCGCCGTTAAAGAGGAGGTAATCCGGGACCGGACCATCTCTACCGGTTTCCTTCTGAAGCAGATCATGAAACCTTTTCCAGAAGTCGGACATGTGCCTGGTGACTGCAGGGTCCTGTGCATAGGGAAGGCCCCATTCCGTCAATCCCCTGCGGCGTTCTCCCTGGGGGACCTCATCAATCGAAACCATCGGGAAAAAACCGTCCATCACCAACTCCCGGACTTCATCCCTGGTGACGGTGGTCTTTAGCGTCGATCCGATCAGTTTCCCGCCGGATCCCATGATCGTGATGTCCAGAGAACGCTCCCGCGCCTGGTCGTTCAACAGGACTTCCTTGGCCTTGCGGCACTGGTGAGACAACTGTCGCCATCTTCTCGTATCCAGTTTTCCCGGCTGTCCCATGAGCCTCTTTTCCAGGAATCTTCCCAGGGCGTGGTCCATGTTGTCTCCGCCCAGAATGAGATGATCCCCGACTGCAAGGCGGTCGAAACGAAGACCCATCTCACCTTCGCGCACTGCCACAATGGTGAAATCCGTAGTTCCGCCCCCAACGTCGCACACGAGTATGATTTGCCCCGCCTTCATGGAACTCTGCCAGTCGGACTCATGTCTCGAAATCCAGGCATAAAAGGCGGCCAGGGGTTCCTCCAGCAGCACAAAACGGCCGATCCCGGCCTGCCTTGCCGCACTGACGGTCAATTCTCTTGCAACCTCATCGAAAGAAGCAGGAACCGTGATGACGACAAGCTGGTTTTCCAGCGCGTATTCCTCACGGCCTTTAGCAATGCTGTAATTCCAGGACTCCCTCATATGGAGCAGATAGCGCGCGCTGGCTTCCACAGGGGAGATTTTCTTTTCAACAGAAGCCTCCCCCCAGGGAAGGATTGGCGAGGTGCGGTCCACACCCCCGTGGGCCAGCCAGGACTTGGCCGAAGAAACAAGGCGCCCGGGCACGAGAGCACCCTGTTCCCGTGCAAATTCCCCCACCACATCTTTTCTCTCGGGATCCCAGGGAAGCGCCATGCTCTCCGGAGGAAGGTCATAGGAGCCGGGGATGTAGAGAAAGGAAGGGAGAACCGGCCGCCGGTCGATTTCCCCTGCAGCCACCAACTGAGGTATTTTCATGAACCGGACCGTACGATCTTCCGAGGGTAGACCACCCTGTGTGAGCCGGACATAGGCCACAGCGGAGTTCGTGGTGCCAAGGTCGATGCCGATGATGAAGTGGTAAGGAGTCTCTGGTTTTTCAAGTTGGTTCATCTTGTTGCCTCAGAAAGCCTGCCACGGCCTCTCTGACTGATCGGTCCGATCCGTCAGATCCGTCAGATCCGTCCGAGAGGCCGTGGCAATCATCTCGTGATTATCCCTGTTTCTTCTCCTGCTCTCTCAAATTGAACTCCAGTTTCCATTTGCGTTCCTCATCCCGTGAAACGCACCAGAGCTCCAGTGTCCCCACCTCCGTCATGATGCTTTTCAGCCAGACCGGTACCACCTTTTCTTCTCCCTCCACCTCTGTGGCCGGAAGCAGCGTTTCCATGACGGTCACCGGCTCGATTTCATCGCTCCAGTCCTCTATCACTTCTCCTGCGCGGTCTTCCTTGCGGACGGTCGAACCGAAAAGATGAAACTGGGCATGCTCGCCGGTGACAAGTCCGAATTCCCTTCCGCGGAGCTCGGCCTCCGTGCCTTCCTCCATGCCGAAAGGGACTACGCACAAGGCCTTCATGGGCGTGGGCACACCCGGCACAGAGGGCATGGCGGTCTCGACTCCAATGTAGTAGGAGCGGGCTGCGCCCCCACGCACTCTGACCCCGCGGCCGCGCCGGGCCAATCCGTAGTAAGCAGCCCCTCTGGCAACTCCGAGGTCGAGGTCCACTGAAGGAAGCTCGACAACGTTCCCCTGGTCCTGCCAGTTCCGGAGCACCTGGAGCAACCGCTCCCTCAGAAGCGCCGACTTCATGACACCGCCGTTGAAAAGAACGGTTGTGGGGAAGGCCACTGCGGTTTCTCTGCCGTTCTCCAGCACCTGACGATTCAGAAAGCGAGCCAGGTGGCGCGTGATGGCGGGATCCGCTTCGTAGGGAAGACCCATTTCGCGCATGCCGACCCTGGTCTGTTCCCTGGGATATTCAGTGATTTCGGTTTTCGGAAAAAACCCCTCCAATATTGCGGTCTCGATTTCCTTTCTTGTGAGCTCGGTCCGTATTGTCCGTGCTATAAGAGAGGAACCTCTTCCGAGGATGACCACGGGCTCTTCTTCCAGCCCCGGATTGTTCAGAAGCCGTTCCTTGGCCAGGCGGCAGCTTTGCCACAATCCCCTGAATTGCCAGTTGTCGAGTTTGGTTCCCTTTGCCGCAAGCTTCCCTCGAAGGGTGTATGCCAGGGCAATGTCCATGTTGTCACCGCCCAGCAGAATGTGATCGCCCACGGCAACGCGCTTTAGAACGAGCTCACCGTCTTCCTCAGACACCTGGATCAGGCTGAAATCCGTAGTCCCCCCTCCTATGTCGCAGACGAGGATCGACTGTCCGACCTTGATTGCCTTTCTCCATTTCTCAGCCTGCGATTCGATCCACGCATAGAAGGCCGCCTGCGGCTCTTCAAGCAGGGTCAGGTTCAGAAATCCGGCCGATCGCGCAGCCTCGGCGGTCAGTTCTCGCGCAACAGCGTCGAACGACGCCGGCACGGTCAGGTAGATCTCCTGGTTCTCCAGCCTCGCTTCAGAGTCATCCGCAGCCATTTCGTGGTTCCAGGCGTTTCGAAAATGCTCCAGGAACAGGGAGGACGCCTGCAAAGGGGATATGCGTTTCACTTCAGGCGGACTGTCCCACGGCAGGATGGGACGGCTCCTGTCCACCCCGGTGTGACAAAGCCATGACTTGGCGGAGGAGACAAGTCGGAACGGCAGCTCGGCGCCTCTTTTTCTTGCGAACTCTCCCACGGCCAAATCGGCATTTCCCCGGCTCCAGGGAAGGGAAAGGCTTCCCTCCGGGACGTCATGAGAGGAGGGCAGGAAGAGAAAAGAAGGGAGCAGGTCCTGGGGTTTGGCTTCTCCAGGCTCCACGATCTGGAGAGCGGGAAAGACCGAGATCCGAGGTTCTTCTCCCTCAGCAGCCTCTGTCCCGGTGTAGGCAAGGACCGAGTTGGTCGTTCCTAAATCAATTCCGATGATGTACTTGGGTTCTTTCAACACCATTCATCACACCTCCACCTCAGCAGGCATCAACACCCAATCCTTCTCCTGATCGCGGACCTGTCTCGGAAGATCCACACGTACAACGCGCCAGCCGTGGTGGCGCAGAACGCCCTTGAAAGGTGGGTCTCCGGCTACATTTCCGCTCAACCGGATGGAGTGCAGATCAAAACCGGGCTGAATGGTGATCTGGGCGCCCTCTTCATGCTCCAAGACCGGCTTCAGCTCCACATGCTGCGAAAGCGCTTCCTTGCAGCCCTGGTGGACATTCCTGACTGCCGCACCCACCTGCTCATCGCTGTACATCCCGAGATCTTCCTGCAGGAAATCGATGAAGCGCCCCTGGCGCTGCAGGATGGAGAGCATTTGTATGGCGGGAGAGGGGGAGGGGGGAGAAAACGTTTCCGCCCCGGTCTGCTTCTTCTTCGGTTCCTCTTTTTTTCCTCCCGTGGCTGGAAGAACGGATGCTTGCTTTATGGCGCGCCGGCCGGAGAATTGGATGAGAGACCAGAGGATCAAGGCTGCAATGGCGCCGAGTCCGAAAACGGACGGTATGAGGAAATGCCGGGTTTGCCTGATGAATGTATCGAGGCCCGCTATGAGATCAGAGGCTTCCTTGGGGAGCTTTTGCGCTTCTGCCGACAGGGGGGCCAGGTACTGAGAAATCCCCTGAAAGGCATAAAGGGCAGCGAAATAGAAGGTCGTAACCAGTGCGCCGATGATGATCAGGCACGCGATGAGCGTCCACAGGCTGAAAACGTTTTCTCTTTTCATTCCTCTCTCCTGTCGGTGAACTCTAGAAATAATATGTTTCGGAGACCCGAAGCGCAAGTATGTCGGATGAGGAGGGAACTCTTTTCAGTGGGGGGAGCGCCGATAAGCGGTCTGTGGGAGTGAGCTCCTGCTCGCGATCATTTCTAGCCGGGAACGATTCGCTCCGGGACGGTGTAGCAGTTCATGCGGCCGCCCCGTGTAAAACCTACCACGGAAACCCCCGAGCTCGCCCCCATTTCAACGCCTTCCGTGGTGGGGGCCGAAACAGAGGCAATCAGCGGAATACCCAACAGGGCCGGCTTGAAAACCATGTCGGCGGGAAGCCTTCCGCTCACGGCCAGCCACGATCTGCTGAAATCCACACCCTTGATCATAGCCCTGCCGATAACCTTGTCCACGGCATTGTGCCTTCCAATGTCTTCGGCTGATGCAAGAAGATCTCCGGTTGGGCCAAAGAGAATGGCGCAGTGGGTGCCTCCGGTGCTCGTGTACAGCGGCATCTCCGAGAGCTTGCGAACGCCGCGTATTATGGAACCGGCTGAAACGCGAAAATCGGATTCCGGTATCTTCGAGAAGAGAACTTCTTCAGGCAGGACATTCCTGGTGCCTGTGGATTCCAGCAGGCTGAGTGTGGGGAACTTTCCTTTGAACTTAGGGGTGCGAACGGCAAGGGCCTTGTCACCGAAGATTTCAAGGGAGGAAAGATCCTCGATTCCTTCAATGAGACCTCTTGTTCTGAGAAACCCCACCACGAACTCTTCGAGGAGATCCGGTGAAAGCGTGGCCTGCAGAAAGGGCTCCCCGTCCAGGTGCATGTGGAGCCGGAACTCGGCGACAACCTCGTCATCCAGGTCCTTCGCTTCACCGGATTCAAAGAAACGGCGGACGGGTTTTCTGACGATAAGATCGTCCATCAGAGGGCTCTCATCCACTCAGGCCTGAGTCCCACCTCCCCCTTCAAGGCACGGTCGATAAAGTCGAGGGCGTCCTGCTTGCCGTTCGGAAGCCTCGCTTTGACGGGCAGGTAGTTAGAAGCGTGATTGGAATAGAAAAGCCCCCGAGTGAGGTTCGTGGCAGCGATCATCTCTCTGAGCTCCATGAGAAGTTCCCGCTCGTCGGGCAAATCGAACTCCCCATTGCGGAATTCTTCATGGAGCGGGGTTCCCGGAATGAGCATGACCGTGAGGGCGCCTACAAAATCCGGATCCATCGCACTGAGCAGGCGGCCTGTTGCCCTGGCGTGCTGAAGAGATTTTGCTCTTCCTGCGATCCCCAGGAGCACGGTCACCGACAACTTGATCCCTGCTTCCTTGACTTTTCTCCCCATTGCGATGCAGGTCTCTGAATCGGATCCCTTGTGAATCCTTGTCCTCAGTTCGTCGTCCCCTGTTTCCACGCCGTAGAAAAGAATACCGAGGCCGTTCTTCTTCAGCGCGATCATCTCTTCGAGACTCTTCATCTTGATGCTTTTTGCATTGGCATAGGCGCCGACCCTTTTTACCCAGGGAAGGTGCTCCTTGATTCTATCAAGTATCCACATCAGCCTCTTTTGTGGAATGATGAGCGCATCGCCATCCATGAGGAAGACCTTGTCCTGCCTTTTCATGTATTTCGAAGCGAACAGGATGTCTCCCAGGATGATCTTGTCATCCTTGATGGTGAAGCGCTTGTCTTTGTAGGTGCCGCAAAAAGTGCATTTATTATGGGAGCATCCCAGCGTCACCTGAAGGAGAATGCTGTAGGCCTCGCTCGGCGGCCGGATACACATCCCCTCATAATGCATGCCGTCCTGCTCCAGATGATCTTCCATACTTCTATCTCCTGAAAAAACAAGTTCCTAACGCCTCTCGGCGCGCATCTCCAGGGTCACGTGCCCCCATCCCCCGCAGGCCGGGCCCACATCGTAGCATCCGGTCCGGTTGAACATCACCTCGTTCGGATCTCTGCCGTTCATGAGATTCTCGAAAAAGGCATTGATCATAACGGTGAGGTTAGGCATCAGGAATGCGCAGATACGCTCAGGACACTCCTTTGTGAGCAGATTTCCTGAGGAGTCGAATATCAGCTTCTGTCCCTTTATATGTCCCGAGTGGCAGCCCTTCGATTCCACAACTTCCGCCACCAGATGATAACGGCCGCCTTTCGCTACGTTCTCGAAGAGCCTCTGAAACTTGGGGGTCTGTTTGACTATCTGAAATTCGGCATCGTCCAGCCCGAGCCTTGTCTGTATGATTTTTGCCATTTGCTCTTTATCCATTTGGACGCCCTCCTTAAGCAGGAACCTCTTATTTTCTTCGTACTGCTTCGCCATAGGCACATCAAAAAAGCTTACCGAATGTCAGACTTGCCGCCCATTTGGCTCCGCGGCCGGGCTCTGCTAAATGTCGAAGTTGGCCAGATCCGTCAGATCCCTTTGCCGCAGAAGACTCCTCTTCCATCGGTTGATGCTGGGGACGATGTAGGGCAGAAGCCTCATGGAGTAATAAGGCGGGAGAATGGGCATTCCCACCATGTCTCCAAATACAATCAGCATGAACAGGTGATTGAGATGGCCTTTTTCCTTTCTGACCTCCAGGCTCATCTCGTGGACCGTCAGGCCGATCATGATTTCCCTGAGTGTCTTGAGCGCCCCTTTAGCCTTCAACAAAATGGCAGAGGCAGGTTCTTCGGGGGCGGTTCCTGATTCAAGTTCTCTCGTATGTTCCTTCAGATCTTCCACAGTTCCCCTGTTTGGTGAATGGTGTACACGGGATCATCAACATTACCATATTTTTGTTGGTTAGGGCAGTATTCGATCCATAATGACGATCCTGTCTCACTCTTGCGCAAAGCACCCGAAATGGTTTATGATAAAAAATTCAATCTTTCTTGATTGCAGGAGGCGTTCATGCCTGAAGTGACGAAAGGCGTTTTTTTTATTCCCGGCCAGGACGAATTCATTCCTGACTCCCATGTCTACGTGATCGGAAACCCCGGCGACTACTCCATTGTGGATGCAGGGCTCATGGGCAAGGGAGGGTACAAGCTCCAATCACTTGAGAAAATGGGCATCCGCAAGGAGGAGATCAAAAGGGTGATCATGACCCACACCCATCTTGATCACATCGGGTGTCTGAACGAAATAAGAAGGCAGATGGACTGGCTCGAATTGTGGGTGCATGAGAAAGAGGCCGCGCCTCTGGAAGAGGGTGATGAGAGAACGGTCTATGGAATGGACATGTTCAAAGGCATGTGCCAGATGCAGTACGGTTTGAAGCCCGGCGATTTCAAGTTCAAGGTTGACAGGAAGCTGCAGGGCGGTGAAACGCTGGAGCTGGGCGGCATGTCCTGGGAGGTCTTCCACATACCCGGCCATTCTGCAGGCTGCATCGCCCTGTATTACAGACCCGAAAAGATCCTTATTCCCGGAGATACGGTTTATGCGGACTTCTCCATCGGCCGGTTCGACCTTCACGGCGCCGAGGCAAAGGCGCTCATGGACTCTCTCCAGCGCCTTGGGGAACTGGATGTGGATGTGCTCCTGCCGGGTCACAACCGGATCGTAAAAGGGGTATCTCCGGGATATATCAAAAAGACGGCTGCCCAATGGGGACCGTACCTGAAGTAGGGTCTAGCGTAGGCAGTAAGCAGTAGGCGGAAAGAAGTGTGCCGCTTCCTGACTTGGCATCCTTCAACAGAGAAGTTGAGATGACGAGAAGGGAAGAAGGAAGAACGACAAGGCGAGAAGATCAGAAGATGGGAAGAAGGACTTCTTAACAAAAAGGAAGAAAACATGCTGCAAATCGAAGATCTCAGAGTGGAGCTTGCGGACAAGGTTATCCTGCAACACATCGACCTGGAGATCAAACCGGGGGAAACCCATGTCCTGTTCGGCCCCAATGGCTCCGGCAAGACATCTCTTCTGATGACCATCATGGGTTACCCTCAGTACAAGGTCGCGGGGGGGAGGATCGTATTCAAGGGCAAAGACATCACCCACGCTCCCATCAACGAGCGGGCGAAACTCGGCATAGGCATGTCCTACCAGCGCCCACCCACCATCAACGGCCTGAAGACCAGGCAGATGGTAAAAATCTGCGCAAGGGAGGGGATTGACGAGGAAGCGCTTGCCGAGCGGGTCAATTTCAAGGAGTTCCTCGATCGCGACGTGAATGCAGGTTTCTCGGGAGGGGAGATCAAGAGATCGGAGCTGCTTCAGCTCATGTCCCAGCAGCCGGACCTGATGCTCTTTGACGAGCCCGAGTCCGGTGTGGACATGGAGAACATCCATCTGGTGGGCAAGACGATTGCATCCCTGCTCCAGAAAGACATGAGCTTTGTACGTAACGACAAATCCAAGATGCAGAAGAAAATGGAACGGACGAAAATGGGACTGATCATCACCCATACGGGATACATACTTGACTACGTGGCTGCCGATAAAGGACAGGTTCTCTACAACGGCGTGCTGAGTTGTGTGAGCAACCCGGCAGAGATCCTGACCTGCATCAGCCAATCCGGATACGAGGAGTGCGTGCGATGCCTGGCTTAGAGGAACTGAGAAAGCGAGCGCTGAATGCTGTGGACAAGAAGCCTGCCATAGGAACGGACATCGATCTCTCCGGCTTCGATATCGCCCCGGTGATACACTCCTACCTGGCGGATGAGGATCTGTGCGAGCTTCCCAACGCGGAACAGAAGCGGCTCATTATGGCGGGGCTGGATGTGAACCAGAAAGAGCGGGCAGGCACCTTTTTTCAAAAGGATACCTCCGTCATTCACTGTCACAGCGCCCAGGAAGGCATCCAGGTGCTACCGATTCGTGAGGCGCTGAAGCAGGAGTGGGTGAAGGAGTACTACTGGAAGCTGGTGCCGGTGGACATGGACAAATTCACGGCAGCCGTAGAACTGAACCTGCATGACGGTTACGTGATCCGGGCCCTTCCAGGGAGCAAATCCATTTACCCTGTGCAGGCCTGTCTTTACCTGGACAAAGAAGGTCTCCAGCAGAACGTGCACAATCTGATTATCGCCGAGGAAGGCTCCGAGCTCCATATCATCACCGGCTGTTCCACCTCACCGCATATGAAAAGGGGCATTCATGTGGGGATCTCGGAATTCTTCGTGAAGAAAAACGCCAAGCTGAGCTTCACCATGATTCATAACTGGGCTGAGGACATGCTGGTGCGCCCCCGCTCCGTGGCACAAGTGGAAGAAGGAGGCCTCTTTCTGAACAACTACGTCTGCATGAAACCCGTTCGATCCATTCAGATGTACCCGACATGTCATCTTGTGGGGAAGGACGCCGTGGCCAGGTTCTACAGTATTGTCAGCGGCAGTCCCGGCGCCGAGTATGACCTGGGGGGAAGGATCTTTCTGAGGGAAGACGGGACAAAGGCGGAGATCGTGGCCCGCACTATCAGCAACGGGGGAAAGATCATTGCCAGAGGTCACCTGATTGGAGAAGTTCCGGGTGTGAAGGCCCATCTGGAATGCAAAGGACTCTTGCTCAATGGGGGCCTCATTCATGCCATTCCCGAACTGGAAGGGCGAGTGGACGGTGTGGAGATGTCCCACGAGGCGGCCGTGGGCAAGATCGCGCAGGAAGAGATCAATTATCTCATGTCCAGGGGCCTCGGCGAAGAGGAAGCTACATCAACCATCGTCCGAGGGTTCCTGAATGTGGATATTCCCGGTCTTCCCCCTCAGTTAAGGGCCGAGATCGACAGGGTGATCGAGGAGAGCGACAAGGACGTCATATAACCGTTCCCGCACCATGGCCTTTAAAGCTTGGTGGAGGACCCGGGTAGGTTCTGCCGATCCGGGGGAAGCAGTGTTAGTGATAGGGGAACCAGGAGTCAAACCTGGGTTCCCGCCTTCGCGGGAACGACGGAACATACTATCGATGTGTCATTCCCGCGCAGGCGGGAATCCAGAATTCGTTTCGTCAGGCTTCGCAACATGAGATACGTATTCCATCGCAGGAGCCTGAGCCCCTCGGGGGGGCCACCTGAGGCCACCAGCTCTGCCGGTGGAGCCTCACTTTCGGTGTCTTTCTGAGAAATCTTAAACAGCCCGAGAAAGATTTCTCCCTCCGGTCGAATGACAGGAAAATGGTCGAATGAGAGAAAGTGATAGGATCGTTTTAAACTATGTACCCGGAGGATAAGCCCTTGACAGGGTGAGGAGGGAGATCTATAAGGCTAAGTATGGAAACAACAAGGGAGTTGCATTGTAATGTCGTGCTTTGCCGCTGGTGGTGGCCCGTCCTCTGAGGAGATGGGTCCACTGAAACAGGCATAGCGCTGTAAGATAGAAAAAACCGTGGGCTCGCTCCAGGCGACCCGCGGTTTTTCATTTTCATGCAGGAGGCCGTGGGTCGAATCAGACTCACGGCCTTTCTGTCTAGCGGCGCGTCTCACCCCCACCTGACCTCCCTATACCCGCCTGTGGCGGGATCTTCGATAAGAGGGGGGCAACTATTTAAGTCACAGGCATTTCCCCTCCCTTGGCGGGAGGGGTCAGGGGAGGGGGCTGAAGGGGTTTCCCAACGCGTTTAGGTACTTGAAAAAAGGAGGTCATACAATGATCAAGGAAGCTATTGTCAAAGTGGTGAGGGGCGCGGACCTTTGCGAAGACGAAATGAGAATGGTTATGGATGAGATTCTCTCCGGCAGGGCCACCGGGTCCCAGATCGGGTCTCTTCTCACGGCCCTCAGGATGAAGGGAGAGACCGTAGAAGAGATTTCCGGGGCAGCCCTGGCGCTCAAGTCAAGGATGAGAAGGATCGACATCGGCAATCATCTTGTCAACATGGATCGGGATGAAATCAATCTGGATGACGAGACGATCGTCGATACCTGCGGCACAGGGGGAGACGGAACCTGTACCTTCAATGTTTCCACGGCAACGGCATTTGTGGTCGCAGGCGCGGGAATCAAAGTGGCAAAACACGGCCAACGGGCGGTTTCCAGCCATTGTGGAAGCGCGGATGTGCTTGAGGCGTTGGGGATCAAGCTCGATCTCAATCTCGCGAGCCTCGAACGGTGCATCCGGGAGGTCGGCATCGGATTTCTTTATGCGCCGCTTTTTTACAGCTCTATCCAGTATCCTGCAGCCCAGCGCCGGGAGATCGGAATTCGCACCCTGTTCAACCTCCTGGGCCCGTTAACCAACCCTGCCGGGGCAAGTGTCCAGATATTGGGGGTGTATGCGCCGGAGCTGACCTCCAAGATGGCCCGTGTCCTGAAGAGGCTTGGGAGCAGGCAGGCTTTTGTGGTGTATGGCGAAGGCACGTTCGATGAAATCAGCATCTGTGGCCCCACAAGGATCTGTCGTCTGAAGGAAGGAGAAATCAGGGAGTTCACGATTACACCGGAGCAGGTCGGGTTGCAGAGGGCGAATCCCGAAGAGATCAGGGGAGGGACAGCCGAGGAAAACGCCCGGATTGTAAAGGAAGTCCTGGAAGGCCGGAAAGGGGCCGCACGAGAAATTGTTCTCCTGAACGCCGCAGCCGCCTTCATCGCAGCCGGTGTGGAAGAGGATTTTTCCGGGGGATTGGAAAAGGCGGCGCATGCTGTTGACAGCGGTCAGGCCAGGGAGAAGCTTTCAAAGCTGATCTCCTTTACCAGCAGCTGCGGCCTGTTTACCAGGGAGGCGCTGTAGGCAATAGTTTCTTGGGCGGTAGCCAAACCGGATGCAAGATCCAGGATTCAGGATCCAGGATTAAAGAATTCATTCTTCGTGCTCACCACGAAGGACACGAAGGAAAGCGCCATGCATCCCGGCGAGAGAAGAGTCAGCGCAGGAATCTATCCAGCTTTATGGTCTTGCCGGGCTCTATGAGGATGAATTCCTCGTCCCAGGGACCATGGACCATTTTGGTCATCAGTGCTCTGGATCCCTTTGCCTCTTGGTATATTAAGCCCAGCTGCCTGGCCGCCGCTTTGGCATGGTCGGTGTACCTGGCGATCTCTTCGTGGCCTGTATTAATGAACAGGAGCCGCTTATAATGACAGAACATCGCTTTCATGATGCGGTCGGCGGCCTTCCTGCCAAAGCGCTCCACAGACTGGCGGTATTCATCCAGAGGGGTGCCTCCCGCTTCGACAAATCCCTTGGACAGGAAATAGGTTCCCTTTTCCTTGATCATCTCCTGCAGATAGGATTCATGGGAACCGAGAAGAATTGCAATGCAGTCATGGACCCTGGGGATGATGAGGGTCGCAGTCTCCGGCGCCCTCAGCCCCACCGCTCCCTTTGAGCAAAGACCGTACCCCAGGATGAGAACATCCGCTTCCAGGGCCGACTGGTCAATGGCCTTCTGAAGGGCGCGTTTCAGGTTCTCCGGTCTGGAGTGAAGCCCCATGTCGAGCGCACTATAGGTTACCTCCGGAGGAAGCACGGGAAGCATCTCCTCCAGGACCGCGGCACAGGCGATTATTTTCTTTTTTGCCGCACCCATGAGCCTTGCGTGATGTCGTCCCTCCATACCGAGAGATCCAAAGTGGTGGGTTGAATGTTGAGGGTTGCAGGTTAACCAAACTGACAATCAGTCCTTACCCACAATTGACACGGCTATCTCATTGCCTTGGTTCACGGGCAAGGGGTAATCTTCTCCCCTTTCATAGTCCGACTTTGCAGGAGCAACCTCCCGGTAGCGATTCATTCGGAGGAATCGCGAGCAGGAGCTCGCTCCTACAGTCGGTGCCTCGCATCGCAAAGGTCCATGATACGCAGCGTCGCGGAGACTATTTGTACACCCCGTACTCTTTGGTGAAATCTATCATGGCGTGCACGGTATCCGGTTTGCCTTCGTCGGCCGCGCATCCCATGGACATGATATAGCCGCCGCCTTTTCCGGCTGTGTCGATGAGCCTTTTGCAAACCTCCCGGATGTCCTCCGGGGTCCCTGTCATGATCTTGGAAATTGGGACGTTTCCGGCGATACAGGTGGTTTTTCCGACGACCTCCTTAGCCTTTGCCATATCGGTCTGGTCGAAAAGCCATATGCAATGCCCCCTGGGCAACTCGTTCAGATATTCGAGACGGGTATTGAATCCGCCCTCGGCAAAGAGGAAGGGTACGCACCCCTCACCGATCAAAGTCATGATGAGTTCCTTCAAGGAGGGCCAGTAGAATTTCCGGAACTGCTCATCCGACATCCAGCCGTCGGCTCCTTTGTGCAGGGGTATGAACACGATGGGGTTTCCGGATGCCTCAGGCCCGCCGAGTCCGGTCTTGATCGCTATGGGAGTCATCCGCTCGATGGCCTTCAATACGAGGTCGGGGCTCCTGTAGAGATCGGCCATCATGGGACGGGTGCCCCTCATGGTGTCGGCCAGAAAGTCATAGGGCGCCTTGCTGAATCCTCCCGTGAACTGGACAAATCCCTTTTCCTGGGCCTCCTTGTCGAATGCCCCGATTTTCATTGCGAACTCGAAGCTCAGGCGGCCCGCCTCCAAAAGCTTCTTCATGGCCTCCTGCACGTCGGGGATGCCGAGTGTCAACAGCCAGAGGGCAAGGGGCGGCAGTTCGATGGTGTTGTAAAGGGGCGCGATCATCTTCATGGGAGCGAGACCGCCGGCGATCCGGGACAGATAAACCCTCAAAAAGAAGTCCGTAGGATCGTCAATAAAATGCTGGTAGTCGGCTGCGGTCATGTATTCATCTTCCATGCACTGGTACACATATTGGTCCGGCAGGTTGAAGCCGGGCCACTTATAGAGCTTGAAATCCAAAACCTCCAGTGCGGGTCCGTGGGCGATAATGACCGCAGAGCCATAGTAATCGGGATCGTACTCGGTCAAGTACTTCATCATGGCCGAGTTCAGCTTGTCTGCGTCATACATGGCCTCTTTGGGATTTATCCCCCCGAGCACAGGCGGCATGAAGGTCGCCCAAGGGAGGATGGGAACCCTGTCAGGAGTCTTCTTCAACTGAACCGCATCTTTCAGGCGGGCGATACTCTTCTGGTATTTGGCCTTGCTCTCGGGATTCTTGAAATCAAGTCCAGGGCCTGCGGACCATTTCTCGAATCGGGCCTCGAGCCTTTCCTCCTTGCTCATCTCTTGCCATTTTTTCTCCATATCAGCCTCCATACCATTGGTTCGCCAGTTTCACCGCTTCCATGGCGTCTCTGCCGTAACCATCCGCGCCAGTATATTTCATGACCTGCTCGTCGATCTGCCCGCCGCCGATCATGACTTTCACCTTCAAGCCGGCCTGCTTGATCGAATCGATTGTCTCCTTCATGGAGTCGAAGGCCAGGGTCAGGAATCCGCTCAAGCCTACGACTTTGCTCCCAGTTTCCTTTACGGCATCCACGAACTTCTGCTTTGGCACGTCGATGCCCAGATCCAGGACATCATATCCGCTGATGTCCAGCATGAAAACCACCATATCCTTTCCGATGTCATGAATATCCCCTGCCACGGTACCCACGACGATCTTTTCTCGCCGTTTGCCCTGCTCACCGATCCCTTTTTTGAGATGAGGTGTGACCAGGGCCGCTACCTGCTTGAGGATCTCACCGGAGAATATCAGCTCAGGGATGAAGTAGGTTCCTTTTGAGAACCTGTCGCCAACGATCTTCATTCCCTCCCTGGCCTCGTCCAGGATGGCCAGGGGATCCGCACCTTCATTCAGCCTTCGCTTCACCAGATCCAAAGTATCTTTTTCATTCAGGGTTGATAAAAGTTCCGCTATGCTCCCGCTCATCTCTGCTTTCCTCCTTTCAAGGGTTATTTTCTCTCCGGACTAGGACGACCTGGGGAGAGGAAAAACCATCTTTGCCGTCGGTCGTATCTCAGGTTGCTTTCCACTATAAACCAACTCTAGCTCCCAAGGCCATTTTTTCCCTTTGACCCACTGCCCCCCGACTACAGGGTCAATGATCCATGGAAGGCGTTCGTGTTTGCATGGAGTTGATGAACAGGAAGAATTAGAAGCGGGGAGGAGGAATCCTTGAGATACTCGATCCCTCCCCCCTCTTGTCGAAGATCCCGCCACAGGCGGGGGTGGAAGGGGAGAGACGAAAGCGTTTGTAGACGAATTCATGACTCCGGACAAAAGTGCCGGAAAGAACCGCTCGGGGGCAGATCAGAAGTCCTTGAATTCTCCTTCCGCCAGTGGGATTACCTCCTCCGGCGTGACCACTTTGGATGCAACGGGTACAAGCGACTTTGCCGAGCTCTTTCTTTCCTTGGTCATGATCTTCGAAGGTGGATCTTTTGGCCTGGGGGCGGCTGCCTTTTGTGGCCTCCCGCCTCTGTTTGAGCCCTTGATAAGGGCCACCAGAGCGGAAAGCATGCCTTTCATCTGTTCCGCCTGGCCGCTCATCTCCTCAGAGGCTGAAGCGGACTCCTCCGCGCTAGCCGCAATCTGCTGGACAACCGTGTCCATCTCCCCGACCGCTTTGTTTACCTGCTCGATTCCCTGCGACTGTTCGTTGGACGCGGCTGCGATCTCGGCAATCAACTGTCCTGCCTTGACCACGCCACCCGCTACTGAGGTGAAGGCCTCGTTCGTCTTGCTCACGAGTCGGGCGCCTTCATTCACGTTCTTGACGGTCCCCTCGATCATCTGGGTCGTGTTCCTCGCTGCATCGGCTGCGCGGAGCGCCAGATTCCTGACTTCTCCGGCCACCACCGCGAAACCTGCCCCGGCCTCGCCCGCCCGGGCAGCCTCGACTGCAGCATTCAGCGCCAGGAGGTTGGTCTGGAAGGCGATCTCGTCTATGGTCTTCACTATCTTGGATGTCTCCTGACTCGCCTTCGATATCTCGGACATGGACCTGGTCAGATCGTTCATCGAGTGACTCGCTTCTTCCGCCGCGCGGTTTGCCTCTTTCATGAGTCCGTCCGCCTGGGCCGCATTGTTTGCGTTCTGCCTTGTCATAGCGGACATCTCCTCCAGGGAAGAAGACGTATCCTCTATAGAACCCGCCTGCTTTGACGATCCCTCTGCTACGTTCTGGCTGGCGGCTGCTACCTGCGATGCTGCCGAAGAAACCTGTTCGGCCCCCTCGAAAATTTCTGAGATAGCATGGTTCAGTGGCTTTGTAACGGCCCTCACAATAAAAATTGAGAGCAATAGCCCGATTGCGACAACCCCGCCGCCCAGGAGAAGAGAGACGAGCGCCACCTGATTCTGCACTGCCGCGGCCGCGAGGACCCTCTCTTCTTTTGCAGGTCTTATCAGATCGTTGACCGCCTTTTCCAGGTTTGCCGTCAAAGGGGTAACCGATTTCTTGAGGTCACTTTCCATCTCGGCGAATTTCGCCATATTGTTGGTGGCCAGCGCCTTCTGGTAAGAGGCAAACGCGGAATCCACGCCTGAGAGATCCTCTTTCATCCTGGAGAGGACTTCCTGCAACTTAGGAAGATCTTTGATGAGTGCCGCCCAATTGTCGAAACCCTTTCGGGTATTATCCAGGGCCTGCTTCAGTCCGTCTCTGTTCGCGTCGTGAGGGCTTGAGGTGTAGGTCTCGATGGCTGATGACAACTTCAATGCATTCTGATTCACCTCCTCGGTAATGACCGAGTTTATTTCAACCCATAATGCATACTCGGACATGTAGGTGTGTATCTTTTCTACTCCGTTCCACCCGACGAAGCCTAGAATCGCCGCCATGACTACGATCAGTCCAAAACCCATCCCTATCTTCCTGCCAAGCCGCATTTCCTTCAAAAATTGGAGCATCTCTCAAGCCTCCTTGTTTGATCATACCAGCGGATAATGGTCCGCCGGGGAACCTGCCCTGCGGGTCTTCCCCGGCTCTGGTGAAATGTTGAATGCACCTTCCATGCCAGGCATGGTGAGATAAAAAGAATAACAACTAAAGCCACTTGAAAAAATGAGGAATTGCGGGGGGACCATATCTTGGACTGAGCGGGCGGTGGGTGTCAATGCCCTGACACCTGGAAGGTTGCTGAGAAGCGTCCATCTCTTCGCAGGGGCGCGCAGGATCTTCGAACAATCCATCGAATAAAACGTTAGGGTTTACTCAATGCACTTCAGAGACCCGATACTAAACGTTGAAGCGGATGCTCAGTATGTCTCCATCCTTGACCTCGTAATCTTTCCCTTCCAGGCGGAAAAGCCCTTTCTCACGGATCCCTTTCTCGGACCCGAATTGGATCAGGTCATCGTATCGGAAACATTCTGCCCGGATGAACCCCCGAGCGAGATCCGAATGGATTGTAGCGGCTGCGTCCAGGGCAGTATCTCCCTTGCGAAGATTCCAGGCCCTGACCTCATCCGATCCGACGGTGAAGAAACTGATATATCCTAGGGTCTCATAGGCAAGCTTGGTCAAACGGCTGTAAGCCGAATCCGTGATCCCCATGTCCTCCATGAAGAGGGCGGCTTCTTCCTCATCCAGTCGACTCAGTTCCATTTCGAATTTTCCGGCGAACTCGATGGCCCTGCATCCCTTCGGCATCTCACTGAGCAAGTTGCCGCTCTTCCCAAAACGATCTTCATCGGAGTTCACGATGACCATAAGGGGTTTGTTCGTGAGAAATTGGAAACCTCGGATCAGCTTTTCCTCCTGCTGTGTCAATTCCATTTCACGAATTGGGCGATTCTCGTTCAAGTGGGCGATGATGCTCCGAAGAATTTTTTCCTCCTTCACGAGAGTGTCCGTTCGTTGGCCCCGGCTGTAACCCTTCTCAATTCGCTCCAACCGGTTTTCTGCAACGATCATATCCGAAATCAGCAACTCGTCGCCGACCACGCGAACGTCCTCAAGCGGTACAGGATCTTCTCCCATTGCACCCTGAAAATTGCGCGCCACCAGTGCCAGTGCGTCCATATTTCTCATCGTCGCCATGGATGCAGCTGCCGAAGCACTCTCCCTTGAGCCCCCGATACTGATCCCGCCAAAGTCCACGAATTCGACGGTGGCATAGACGGTTTTCTTGGGGACGTAAATCTCTGCAAGCCGGTCCACCCGCTCATCCAGCACCTTCACCACCGCCACATTCGGCTCTGACTTGCCGCCCGAATGGGCAGTCGACGCTTCTGAGCGTGTCAGCGCATTGAAAACTGTTGTCTTCCCCGAACCCTGTAAACCGATCAATCCGATCTTCATCTTCTTGTCCTGTGCTTTTCCTTTAAGCAGTTGAAGGAGAACCCATTCCCCTTGGGGACTGGTTCCACAATAGTTGAAAAAAGCCTTCCACCTGATGGGAGGGCTTTCAATCGAGTGCTGCCGGACCGGCGTGATCAAACCTTCAAAGGTATTTTCACCTCTCAAAACTCCCGAGAAAAAAAGCAAGCCCGGCTTTCGCAGGGCCTGGAGTCATGGAATACAAATACCCGGAAGGTCGTGAATTGTCAAGGTGGACCTGCAGGACGTGTGATAGCCGAATGAAAACGTCAGTATTAACTGCCGAGTGAATTTGTCAGTAGCATTACCCTGTCACTGAGACAGGAG